>JAVEWG010000019.1:0-64641 GCA_034004685.1 Rhodocyclaceae bacterium
CGCCACTCCACCTTGGGATATCTGTCGCCGACCACGTTCCTGCAGAACTGGGCCGAAGCGCAGGATCCGCAAGAAATGGCAGCATGAGGACGGCCGGTTGGAAGACGGAAAACGTAGGGCACCTCAAGGTTAACAATAGAAAAATACGAAAATGACGACCAAAGAGCTTTTGGATAATTTTTTAAATAATTGGCATGCGTGGACCGTCGGGGCGATTATTACCTTAGTTTCTTTCGGGTTCCTGTTTCGGTTTGTCTTTCCGGCTCGCCGCCTTGGCCGAATGTTTGCCTCCACCATTGATTTGCTGTCGTCACTCAAGGAGAAAGCCTCCGGAGCTGTCATAGACATCGAAGAAATTGCGAGGAAAGCGATGTCGGAGCCGCGCCTTTCGCACCTTTGGAGCGAATACGCGGAGACTCTCCATCCTCAACGTGGTGACGATGGCGCAGGCAACATGCGGATACAGCGCTGGAGGGCCACCGCGCTGGCAGAAACATTCTTCTCCGAGCACGCGCTCGTCGACTCCCCCCTTAAGACAGAGTTCTACAAACACATTCCTGGAATTCTCACCGGCTTGGGAATCATTGGGACATTCTCTGGCCTCATCATGGGGCTTATCCATTTCGACGTCTCAATCGACCCCACCAAAGCGCAAGCGGAGTTGAGCAACCTCGTGAAGGCGGTCGGCCACGCGTTTTTCGTTTCAGCCGCCGCGATTGCCTTGGCGATGCTTTTCACCTGGATAGAAAAGTCGCTTGTCACCGCACGGTATCGCCAAGTCGAAGCCCTTTGCCATTTGATTGACAGCTTGTTCGACGCTGGGGCCGGGGAGGAATATCTCGAGCGCATTGTAGCTGCTTCGGAAACGCAGGCGACCCAGGCGGCGCATATCAAGGATGCGTTGGTGGCCGACTTGCGAGAAATCCTCACGGAGCTCACCGCACGCCAAGTTGAGGAGCACGCCCGCGCAACCGGACAAATGTCCGTTGATGTCGGCAAAGCGATCGCCGAGCATCTGGGCGAGCCAATCGGCCAAATTGCCGAAGCGGTCAAGGGCGTCAGCGCGAGCCAAGGGGATGCGCTCAATAAAATGCTGACAGACGTCCTTTCAAGCTTCTCGGCGCAAATGAGGGATATGTTTGGCGGACAAATGCAGGGGATGAGCGACCTTTTGCGCCAAACCAGCGACGCGATGCGTGACACAGCATCGCAATTCGCCAAGCTTGCCGATGGAATGGACTCCGCAGGGAAAAATGCGATTGAGGCGATGGCCGACCGGCTCAACCATGCCATCACGTCAATGGAGGCCCGTCAGCAGATCATGAACAAGCAGATGGGCGAGTTTGTGGAGCAGTTGCGCTCGATGGCTGCTGAATCTCAATCGGAGACAGGTCGAAAAATGCAGGAGGCTTTGTCGTCGATGGGCGAGCAGGTGGCTGCTGCCGTCGGAGAACTGCGGCGCCAAGCGGAGGAAGCATCGGATTCACAGGGCCGCCGGCAACAGGTTTTCGAGGAGAGCACCGGCAAGGCGATTGGATCGCTTTCCCAGCAGACCGAGGCCCTGCTTGCTCAATCCGTCGAAACGAACCGCGCGTTGCAGGAGACCATCTCCTGGCTTTCATCTGCGACAACCGAGGCGATTTCCGGCATGAACCAAGGCGCGGAAACCCTCTATGTCGCCGCATCCGATTTCGCCAAGGCCGGTCAGGGAGTGTCCGAGACGATGCGCGCTTCGGCCTCCGCAGTGGAAACCATCAGAGAGTCGTCTGGAACTCTTTCATCGGCAACCAACGCGGCCCGCGAGATACTTGCCGACTACGCCAGAACCAAGGACACGTTTGCCCTGATTGTGACCGAAATGAAGTCGATCGTTGAGAACGCCAGAAAGGAGGCATCGATGACCTCCGAGATTGTGAAAACCCTCAACGAGGCGACCGCGCAACTCTCCGCAGCAGAAAGGCAGTCCGAAGAATATCTGCGTGCGGTCAGCGAGGTTCTTGGCAAAGCCCACGAATCGTTCGCAGATAACGTCACACGCACGCTGCGCGAGGGCAACCGCCAATTCCAAAAGGAACTAGGTGACGCCGTCGGATTGCTCTCGGGGGCGATCAAGGATTTGGGGGACACCCTCGACGACTTGCCGACAAAGAGGTAATCCTCCATGCTCGGCATCAAAACCCCCAATCGAAGACAGCCCCGAGACGAAGCGGAGAAACCTTTCTGGATTTCGTTCTCCGACCTGATGACAGCCCTGATGGTCCTCTTCCTTGTGGCGATGGCCGTGGCTCTCATGGCGGTTACACAGGGCCTTCGAAAAATCGAGCAGGAAAAAAAAGACCGGGAGGAAACAATCAAGGCCTGCGTGTCTGACATCGAGCAGATTACGCAAAAGCCGGAATTCAAAGGCGTGCGTATTCGCGGCCACGCGATCGAGTTCGGCTCACTCGCCGAGTTTTCAAAGAACGGCAACGACCTTTCACCGGAAAGGCGCGAGTTCCTTCGCCGATTCGTTCCGCAAGTATTGGAGGTTGCCAGACACGAAAGCTGCCAGAAATGGCTCAAGCGGGTTGTCGTCGAAGGGTTTGCAAGCCAAGAGGGCTCCTACCTCTACAACCTGAACCTAAGTTTGGAAAGATCCCAGCGCACTCTATGCGTGCTTCTCGATGCGAGCGCTTCAGATGCGCCGAGCAAGGAAGACAGAAAATTGATCCGCACACTCTTCCTTGTCGGCGGATCATCCTTCAATTCGGTCAAGAAGAGCCCCGAGGAGAGTAGACGCGTCGAGTTGAGGCTCGAGTTCAAGGATCTGCGGAAGGAATGCCCGCCAGACGCCCCCGACTGTCAACCTGATGCTTTGCCCGATATTCCGTGGGACGAAGACTCGAAGTGTCCGGTGACGAGCAGATGATCGAACCGATCAAGGCATTGCGTTCTCGACTCCATGCGGGATTCGTGCCGATCCCATCGGCCCATCTTGAGGCGTGGACAGACGAGCAGGCAACCAAGCGCATGATCGGCCAAGTTCGCGCGGCGTTTGATACGCCTGCTCCAGTGTCCGATCCTCGGGCGATCTCCGCCTCCGTTGCGGCGTTTCGACGGACAGGATCGGTGGCGAGCTTCCGTGACCTCAAATATGTTTGCCTTGGCGCGGGCAGTCCGGACGAGCGGGGACGCGCCATCATTTCCGACGAGCGACTTCGGGAAAGACTATTCGTGGTCGCAGATGCCGAAGGCGATCCCCGAAGGCAAATCAAATGCCTCCAAGCCTTACTGCGCGGATATTGGAACTTCCCGTTGCACGCCGACCAGACCGACGAGGCTGCTATCGCAGGGTTCAGAGAATTAGGAGTTTGGCTCGAACGCAAGCGCCGTTCGCTGGGAAAATTGGCCGGTCGAAAACCAAGCTGGATGGCCTCGCTGGGTGAGCACTCGAACCTGCTGGGATCAGAACCCTGCGAACGATACGGACCGTCTCTGCTGCGGGGCGATGCATCTTTACTGCGTTCGGCAGTCGAGTTACTTGCGATCCCGAGTGACTCGTGGGTAATGCAGGAGGCGGTCTATTCGCAGATAACATCGGCCACGAAGCTTCGGGACGAGGACTTCAAGTCGGTTCTCGATAAGCTTCTGTCTATCGCCACTGGCAAGGTCGGCGTATTTGTTCCAAAGTCCCTTCAAATAAAGTGCGTGGCTCTGCTGGTGGCGCGCTACTCGCGCTGCTCTGCGACGACCGAGCAGATGGCGCTGCGCGACGCCGCGGTTGCCGTCATCGGCAATCCGTGGCTGCGCCGCGCGTCTTGGGACGCGGCAGTTGTTGACTCGAAAGGCCGTCCCGATGACGGCGCGCGGGAAATGATCAACGGATGGTTGAAACGGCGCCTGATTGGAGACTTCTTCGAACTGTTGAGCGCCGACGGTGCCGGTGATACGCGCAGGCTCGACTACTGGCTCCGTTTCGAGCCTTTCGTAGAGGAGATGTGGTTCGCTTTAGGGCCTGACGCGCAAAGCCGCAAGGGAGAAGAGTTCGACGATTTCCGGCACAGAGCCAGGGGACACCTACTCGATCTTGACCAGACGACTGCGGACAATAACGCGTTCGTGATGAGAATCGGCGAGTATTTGGCGGTCGAGTTCGGGGCAAAGGGCAACGCGTTTTACCTGTTTCGGTGGGAGACGATTCCTTCAACCCTGTCGCAGAAACTCTTGTCCGGAAAGGAGCGATCGAGTGTTTCCGTCCATGGGCTGAAAAATCGCAACCACATTGACCGGCTCATCCACAGGGACAGCGAAAGCGCGGGTTTGACATGGGAACAGAAATTCGATGGCGTCATCTGTCCCCTTATCGGCCGGCGGCCGAATGAGCCGGCCCGTCGTCTCGGGCAAGCCACGAAGGCGAAGGTGACTAAGGCCGTGCCAAAGCGTGTGGTCGCGTCTGCCTCGGGGGCTGACGGATTGTCCTCGTCGGTCAGCATGGCCGATCTGGCAAAGTTTGCTGTGAATTGGGGTATTAGGATCGAGGACTTGCGTTCCAAGGGGGGAGCCCTATGGGTTAGATCCGATGACAGGATCACTGCGGTCGCCTACGCGTTGCGAAGATGGGGATTCAACTACAAAACCGGCAAGGGCTGGTGGAAGGAGTAGTCCATGGGGTGGTCAGTTTTCGGCGCAGGCAAGAGGAGCCAGATCGTCGCTTCGGGCTCGGAAAGTCCGGCTCCGAAATTCTTGGCCGAGGGGGTTTTGTTCCCGGGAGCGTTTGCCGGTCCTTTGACCGATTTCGTATCGCTGCTCACGCAGCTTGAGGACGAGGGATACGCGGAAAGGAATGGGGATGATGCGCTCGTCGAGTGGGGGCGCCTTTACCTCCTGATGTCCTCCCCCGCCCATTCTGCCAGCATTCCGCTTCTCGGACTTCCGCCAGTCCAGCGCTGGCGACCGATTCTCGTCAGTCGCGGTTCCCTGACGGACCTGGACTTTTCCGTGGCTATATCCGGCTGGATTGATCAAGACGGCATCCCGGTTCGAGGCGATCCTGCACTTGCAGGAGCGGTGCTGCAAGCAGGAGGGACACGGGTCCTTTTACCACATGAAACATGGGAGACCCTTCGGGCTGTCGCCGACTTTCACGCTCGTCCAAAGAGCGACCGTGGTCCCGATTCAAATCGGAGGGCGTGGTCAGCCATTCGAACCCGTGCCGTTCTTGCCGGCTGCGAGTTGTCCGACTTCCTCAAAAAGACCGTTGTCCTGACACCGGAGAAAATTCATATCCGGATGCGTAAAGGTAATGGTGGCGTCGTTGAGGTCATTCCGGGTTTCGACGGCGAACCGCCCCGTTGGCTTGAGATATTCGACAGACTCGGCCAAGTCGGAGATCGCTACGACATTCCCGATGGTGAGGGACTCGCACACGTCATCGTCTCTCCCGAGGCTCGCACGGTGCTTAGGGAAATTAAGAGGATGCCCGGTCGCAGGGTCGCAGGAGAACGCGCAGAGGCCTTCGTTCGCAACCCATTCGCGGCTCTCGGTCCTGACGCCGATAAAGTGGTCGATCCGGAGCAGTTCGAGTCAGCCCGGGATGATGCGGGAATTTCATTCACCCGCTTCACCGCCTCGGTGAAGCGCGACGCGTCGGGCCGGCCGTTCGAAACCGGGATACTTGTCGAGGAAACCATAGCTGGGCATGTGACAGCGGAATTGGTGGTGTTCGAGGGTGAGGCGGAGCTGGGGCGGTTTCTCGAAAAGCTTGAAGAGAGGATGGCGCGGGGTTCGCAGTGTTGTCATTGGCAGGGATACGACCTTGAAATCCTCGGCGACACTCCCGATCAAGCGAAGGTGCTGCGATCTGTTCTCGCCGATCTGCGCGACGCTTGCGGATTCAAGGCATCCGAGATATTCGACATCACTCGCTACTCTGATCGAGTCGAAGGTTTCGGTGTCGAAAAACCCTACTACTCTCCGTTCATAGCAAAGAAAAATGAGGAATCTGGCTGGTTCCCGGACAACGTCGAATTCGGTCTTTGTTATACGCCGGAAGGAGGCGGAGAGACTGTAGCTGTAACGCTTTCCGAGGAAACGCTCGGTTCGTTTCGTGAGGAGTTGGGCAAAGCACAGGAAGAGGGTAGAGCATCATTTAGATTCCCGGGATGCCCAAAGCCAATCGATGTCGCCTGGGCGCAGCAGGCACTTGCAGAGATCGGATCTGCTGGCGATGCGGTGGTCAGGGGAGCCTTCGATCCTGGCAAGGCTGGAAAGGGGGGGCGGATTCCGGTCGAGCGCAGGGGGCTGGTGGTCAAGCCGAATGTCGATACCCTCGATTACGAGGAGATGCGCGGCCGGCTGGCCCTTCCAGAGGGCTTGGCCCCAAAACTGCCGTCTAGCATCAAGCGTGAAATCCAACTCAAGGAACACCAGAAGATCGGCATTGCTTGGCTTCAGCACCTTTGGGGCAAGTCACCTGACGACTGCCGCGGCGCCTTGCTTGCTGACGACATGGGCTTGGGTAAAACCATTCAGTTGCTGGCTTTCATGGCATCGGTCCTTGATGAACATCCAGACATCGCCCCGTTTCTTGTGGTCGCTCCGGTCTCGTTGCTGGATAACTGGAGGGAAGAGATTGAAAAGTTCTTCGAACCTGGAGCTCTTCCCGTTCTGACGCTTTACGGCCCGGACCTCGCCCGCAAGCGTTTACCGCGCGACAACTTGGACGAGGAGCTCGCAGGAGCTGGCGTCACAAAGCTGCTTCGACGTGACTGGCTCGGGGCTGCGAAGGTTGTCCTTACAACCTACGAAACCCTGCGAGACTTGGAGTTTTCGCTGGCGCTCCAACAGTGGTCGATGATGGTCTGTGACGAAGCCCAGAAAATCAAGAACCCAAACGCCTTGGTGACACGCGCCGCGAAGAAGCAGAACGCTCGATTCAAGATTGCCTGCACAGGCACGCCTGTCGAGAACACGCTCACGGACATATGGTGCCTGTTCGACTTTATCCAGCCTGGGCTGCTTGGGGCGCTCAAGGATTTCGGGGAACGCTACCGGAAGCCGATCGAAGCCGAAACGGAAGAGGAAAAGGCACGCGTCGCAGAGCTGCGCGAACTAATCGAGCCGCAGAAGCTGCGCCGAACCAAGGCGGAAGTTGCCAAAGATCTTCCCAAAAAGATCGAAGTTCAGGCGTGCAGAAATCTTCCGATCTCTGAACGTCAGCGGGCGCACTATGCAGATGCTGTCGGGCTTTTCCGCCGGGGCTCCGATGGTGGAGCACCATCCGGCTTGCAGAGCCATCTTGGCCTTCTTCAATACTTGCGTCGGCTTTGTTCCGATCCTCGCCCTCCGGGAAGTGTGTCAGGTGGTTCGGAGCCAGTTGGGGATATTGTCCGGCACTCCCCGAAAATGGCTTGGCTGTTGAATAAACTCGCCGAGATTCGCGGCGCTGGCGAGAAGGTCATCGTTTTCTGCGAGTTCCGCGATTTGCAAAGGACTCTGCAGCGCGCCATACATGAGCGATATAGCTTCCTTCCCGATGTCATCAACGGCGATACGTCGGCTGCGGCGGCCAATGCAAACAACAGACAGAAGCGCATCAAAAAATTCCAAGAGGCTCCGGGATTCGGAGCGATCATCCTGTCCCCTCTGGCGGTCGGGTTCGGAGTAAACATCCAAGCGGCCAACCATGTTGTCCATTTCACTCGAACCTGGAATCCAGCCAAAGAGGATCAGGCTACGGATCGAGCCTATCGCATCGGACAAACCAAGGAGGTTTTCGTCTACTACCCTGTAGTGGTTGCGGATGATTTCACCACGTTCGATCAGAAGCTCGATGTTTTGCTTGAGTGGAAGCGCGGCCTATCAACTGACATGCTCAACGGAACTGGGGACCTGCGACCGTCTGACTTCGGAGATTTGGATGCGCCCGGAGGGGGCAACGCCTTCGGGAGCGACCTGATTGAACCTCATGAGCTTGGCGATCTCGATCCCGATGCGTTCGAGGCTTTTTGCGCAATTCTTTGGAGCAAACTCGGCTACAAGAATACTCGTAGGACTCCTCGCGTGGGCGATGGCGGAGTGGATGTGGTCGCGATCAGCGGAAAGACTGGAGTTCTCATCCAATGCAAGAGTTCGTCGCTAAATGGTCGCGAACTTGGGTGGGAGGCTGTCAAGGATGTCGTGGCTGGTTCCGCAGCCTATGCGGCGAGGCATCCAGGCGTCCGGTTCTCACTGGTTGCGGCAACCAATCGTCGCTTCAACGGAACAGCTCGCGAGCAGGCCCGGCTTAACCACGTCGAATTGCTCGATGTTGATGATTTAGTCGAGCGACTGAACGAACAGCCGATCCGGCGCGGCGAACTTGCCTCATTCCTGTTTTCTGGCTGGGATGGGCAGTGAAAGTCACCATGAAAATCAATCCGAACCCCTTGCTTGGTCTGCCATACGGCGTTTTTGCGTCACCCTGTTAGGGTTTGGTTTTCCCGGGCAAGGCGGCGGCCAGGCCCTGCCACCCAAAGCGCCATACTCGCCGAGCCCGTAGGAATCCCTTCCAGGAAAAACATCCCGCGATGACCAAGCCCACCTACACCCGCCCCATGGACCTCAAGAAAGGGGTGGTGGATCTCAACCACGGCGCCGGCGGCCGGGCCACGGCCCAGCTTATCGACGAACTCTTCGCCAAACACCTGGCCAACCCCTACCTGGCCCAGGGCAACGACGGGGCGGTGCTGCCCGCCCTCGCCCCCGGCGAGCGCCTGGTGGTGGCCTGCGATGGCCATGTGGTGTCGCCCCTGTTCTTCCCCGGCGGGGACATGGGCTGCCTGGCGGTGCACGGCACCATCAACGACGTGGCGGTGATGGGCGCCCGGCCCCTTTATCTGACCGCCAGCTTCATCCTGGAGGAAGGCTTTCCCCTGGTGGATCTGGCGCGCATCGTGGCCTCCATGGCCGAGGCCAGCCGGGCGGCGGGGGTGCCGGTGGTGGCGGGGGACACCAAGGTGGTGGAGCAGGGCAAGGGGGACGGGGTGTTCATCGCCACAACTGGAATCGGGGCGCTGCCTGCCGGCCGGGAGCTGGGGGGCGCCCTGGCCCGACCGGGGGACCTGGTGCTGGTGTCCGGCACCCTGGGAGACCACGGCATGGCCGTCCTGGCCCAGCGGGAGGGGCTGGCATTCGAGTCGGCAATCACCTCCGACACCGCTGCCCTCCATGGCCTGATTGCCGAGCTGCTGGCCGCCGCGCCGGGCACCCGGGTGCTGCGGGATCCAACCCGGGGGGGGCTGGCCACCACCCTGAATGAAATCGCCCGCCAGTCGGGGGTGGGCATGGTGCTGGAAGAGCAGGCCATTCCCCTCGACCCCCAGGTGGTGGCCGCCTGCGAGCTGCTGGGCCTGGACCCCTTGTATCTGGCCAACGAGGGCAAGCTGGTGGCGGTGGTGCCTGCCGACGAAGGGGAGGCTGCCCTGGCGGCCCTGCAGGGGCATCCCCTGGGAAGTCGGGCGGCACGGATCGGCGCGGTCACCGAGGACGCCCGCCATTTTGTCCAGATCCGCACCCGCCTGGGGGGGCTGCGGATGGTGGATTGGCTGTCAGGCGAGCCCCTGCCGCGCATTTGTTAGCCCGCCGGCGAAGCCTCCCCCATGGCCGGCTCCAGACGCCCCCGCTGGCGGGCTGAAGCCCCCCCTTGTTAGGCCGGGGGGATAGCGTAGGGCCGGTTTCAACCGGCCGAGGGGCGGGGTAGGTTGGCGGGCTGACGCCGGTCTCTACAGCTTGACGCTGCGCCCCCCGTCCACCGCCAGGATCTGGCCGGTGACATAAGGGGCCTCCAGCAACAGGAAGCGCACCGCCCCGGCGATGTCCGCCGGCGAACCGATCCGCTGCAGGGGGGCATGGCGGCGGATGGCCTCCCGCTCCTCAGGGGGAAACTGACCGTCCTCCGGCCACTGGATGGCCCCCGGGGCCACCCCGTTGACCCGCACCCGGGGAGCCAGCTCCAGGGCCATGGCCCGGGTCAGGCCCAGCAGACCGGCCTTGGCCGCGGAATACACCGGATAGCCCGGCATCGGCCGTTCGGCGTGGATGTCCACGATATTCACGATGGCCCCGCCGGCCGCCCCCAGGGCCGGGGCGGCGGCCTGCATCAGGAAGAACGGGGCCCGCAGGTTGGAGCCCATCAGGTCGTCCCAGGCGGCCAGATCCACGCTGCCCACCGGGGTCGGGAAAAAGCTCGAGGCATTGTTCACCAGCCCGTCCAGACGGCCATGGCGCTCCAGCACCGCCGCCACCAGAGCCGCCGGCACCGCCAGGTCCAGCAGGTCGCCCTGCACCGTGGACGCGGAACCGGGCCGCGTGCCGTTCAACGCCGTCGCCAGGGCCTCCGCCTCCCGGGCCGAACCCCGGTAATGGAGCACCACCGTGGCTCCGGCGTCATGGAGGGTCCGGGCGATCTCCGCCCCAACCCGCCGCGCCGCCCCCGTCACCAGCATTACCGGACTACCCTCGCTCACCGCCGCTCCTTGCCCCTCGGCCGCCGGCTCCGGCGAGCCGGCGGGTTAAAATGGAATTTTTCGGGTTGTGCTTCCATGAATCTGCCTCAGCCGTCCGCCGACGCCCTCCACCACAGCCAGCGCCTGGTGAAGCGCATCCGGGAGGAGATCGAGGCCCAGGGGGGCTGGATTCCCTTCACCCGCTACATGGAACTGGCCCTCTACGCCCCTGGCCTAGGATATTACAGTGGCGGCGCACGAAAGTTCGGACCGGGGGGCGACTTCATCACCGCCCCCGAGTTCACGCCCCTTTTTGGTCAGGCCCTGGCCGCCCAGGTGGGGGACATCCTCCAGGCCAGCGCCCCCCATCTCATCGAGGTGGGGGCCGGCACCGGGCTGCTGGCGGCGGATCTGCTGGCCGCCCTGGAGGCCACCGGCCAGTTGCCCGAAACCTATTCCATCCTGGAACTCTCAGGCGAACTGCGGGCCCGCCAGTTCGACACCCTGGCCGAAAAGGTGCCCCACCTGGCCAGCCGGGTGCGCTGGCTCGACACCATGCCGGAGCGTTTTGCCGGCGCGGTGGTGGCCAACGAGGTGCTGGACGTGATGCCGGTGCACCTGGTGGTGGCCACTGAAGCCAGCCTTGCCGAGCGGGGGGTGGCCCTGGCCCCCGACGGCAGCTTCGCCTGGGCCGACACGCCCCTCGCGGGCGCGCCCCTGGCGGCGGCCGAGGCCCTGGATCTGCCCCGCCCGGCCAGCGGCGAATACCTCACCGAGCTCAATCTGGCGGGCCCGGCCTGGATCCGTGGCTGGTCGGCGGCCCTGGAGCGGGGCGCCCTGCTGTTGATCGACTACGGCTACCCCCGGGCCGAGTATTACCTGCCCCACCGCTCCGGCGGCACCCTGTTGTGCTACTACCGCCACCACGCCCACGGCGACGCCTTCCGCTGGCCGGGCTTGAACGACATCACTGCCTTCGTGGATTTCACCGCCATGGCCGAGGCCGGCTTCGACGCCGGCCTGGAAGTGCTGGGCTACACCACCCAGGCCCAGTTCCTGTTCAACTGCGGCCTGTTGGAGCACTTGGCCCGGCGCGGGCCGCAAACCAGTCCGGACTACATCCGGGCCGCCCGGGCCGCCCACCGCCTCACCGCCCCCCAGGAGATGGGAGAACTCTTCAAGGTGCTGGCCCTGGGGCGGGGCGTGCCGGGCCCCCTGCGGGGCTTCCTGCGGGGCGACCGGCTCCACGCCCTGTAACGGAAAGGGCCGCCCGGGGCCCATCACAGCACGGTAATAATCAGCGGGTTTAATCCCGCCTTCCCTTGTTGTCCGTTCCACCATGCGTCTTCGATTCGCCACCCTTCTCCTGGGGGCCGCCCTGCCCCTTGCCAGCCACGCCGCCGATGATCCATTGCTGACCGCTGGCCAGTTGCGCACGGCGGCCCAGCGCATCGCCAAGCTGATCCTCCAGGCCCCCCTGGATGGCGAACCCGGCCGGGTGGACAACAAGCTCAAGCAGCAGATGGAAAGCGTCCGCCAGGCCCTGGAGCAGTTCGCCACGCCGGCCTTCGCCCGGGCCCGCCCCGCCACCCTGGAACGCACTCGCCGTCACTGGGATAACCTGCTGGCCTTGGGGTCCAGCGGCAGCCCGGGCAATGTGGACGCCCCTGGCCTGCTGGCCGAACAGGCCAGCCTGGCTTCGGGCAAGCTGGCCATGGAAATGACCCAACAGCGGGGGCTCGACCCCCGTGCCCAACTGGCCGATCTGGCGCTCCGCCAGGGCATGCTCGCCCAGCGCATGGCGCGCCTCTACCTCCTGGGGCGATCCGGCGGCGCGGCGGGGGGCGTGGGGGTGGATTGGGAACAGACCCGGCGGGAATACCTAGCCGCCAGCCAGAGCCTGCGGGAGGCGGCCCCCGGCGTGGCGGGCCTGAAGGGGCGCCTGGATCTGGCGGACACCCAATGGATATTCTTTGAACAGGCCATGGCCCGGGCCACCCAGGGAGGCCGCCCCTTGCCCCAGGACAGCGCCCATGTGGCCAGCACCAGCGACCGCATCGTCGAGGCCATGGGGGAAGCGGCTCAGCTGCTCCTGGCCGTCAGAAGCCCCGGCCCCTGAGCAATCGCGGGCCAAACCAGCCGCCCGCCCGAGGGGCCATCCCCGCCTAAGGCAACGTCGGCCTCGACCCCTGGAGCAGCAGAACCTCCCGGCTATTCCTGGAAGCGATAGACCGCAGCGAGAAAACCCTCCACGTCGGTGGGGGCGAGGGCCGGCTCCTGCCGCGCCGTTTCCGCCATCTGCAAGCCAGGCTGAAGCGCTGGCTGGGGCAGCCAGCTGGCATTGAGCACTTCCTCATCGTAGGGCGCCACGGGCTCTTCGATTTTCTTTCCCGACGTCATGTCCATATAGATCACCATGACCTTCTCCTTGGGGCCGGGGGCGCCCGTCGCGCCCCACAACAACCCTAACGGCGTGAAACCTGGCGGGCTTGAGGGCCTGCCACCTCACATTTTCATTGTGGCTGGCCAGGCGCGCCTGGCCAGGAACAAGATCACGGACTAAACCCCGGTCTCCCGGAGCCACCCGGCGATCCGGCTGGCCACCGCCTCCCAGTCCCGCTCCAGCATCATGCCGTGGCCCATCTCGGGAAAGATTTCCGCCTCCACCCCGTAGGTGTGAGCGGTCAGCTCCACCTGGGAGGGCGGAATCAGGTGGTCGTGGCTGGCCCCCAGCACCAGCATGGGGATCCCCTTCAGCAGATGGGGGCGGGGCAGATTGAACAGGGTCATGTCCCAGATCGCCCGGTGGGACTCGGGCTGGGAACGCCGGTAATAGGAGAGCAGGGCCCCCTGGTCCACCGGCTGGTGGAACAAGGCGTCCCGCAGGCCCTCCACTGGGGGATGGCCGCCTTCCATCATCCGGTTGAGGTCCTGGAGCACCGAGGGCTTGCGGAACATCAGGCCGAAGGCGGAACTCCACAAGCCCTGGGGCGGCACCGAGGCCAGCAGCACCGCCGCCGGCGCGGCATGCTCCTCCAGATACTTCTGGATCACCAGGCCCCCCATGGAATGGCCGATCAGCACTGGCGGTTCCGGCAAGGCCGCCGCCACCTCCGCCACGTCCCTCACGTAGTCGTCGATGGAATAGCTGTCCAGGTGCTCCCTGCGCCGGGAGGCGCCGTGCCCGGACAGGGACAGGGCGTAAGCGGCATAGCCCCGGGCGGCGAACCAGGGCAGGAAGTGTTCCTCCCAGCACCAAGCCGCCACATAGGCGCCATGGACGAACAACAGGGGAGGAGAAGCCGCCGGCCGCCCCTGGGGGCCATGGGCCAACACTTCCAATTCGCCGAAACGGCTGGTAGTCATGCAGAGTCCTTTGCTGTAGGCGGTCCAGCCTATACGCCAGGGAAGTTCGATACAGTGAACCTATCCCAATCCCGGATGGCCGCCTAGCGTGAACATCCCTAATGTCTGGAGTCGGCCGTGCTCAAGTGGTTTCTGGTGTTGCTGGTAGTCGTCCTGGTGGTGGGCCTGGCCGAACCCGCCCTGGCCCGCCGCCTGCGGCTGGGGCGTCTGCCGGGGGATGTGGCCTTCCGGCTGGGGGGGCGCAGCTACCACTTTCCCTTCGCCACCACCCTGGTCCTCTCCGCCCTGGCCTGGCTGTTCCTGCGCTGGCTGTGAGGGCGCCCGGTCAGGGCCCCCGCACGGCGAATTCCACCCGATCCACCACCGCCCCGTCGGGCCCCAGGAGTTCCAGGCTGACCAGGCCGGCTTCCGGCCGCCAGCCCGCCTGGGGCCCGCTGCCCAGGGGGCGGCCGTTGAGCCGCCAGGCCAGCCCCGGCAAGGCCGGGCGGGCCTCGAAGCGCAGCTGGTAGGCCGGGTCTGCCAGGGCCGCCCGGGCATCCACCAGAAGCCCCGGGGTGGGCCAGCGGATGAGGGGCCGGCGCCCGGGGGCCACCGCCAGGCTCAGTTCAGTCCCCCGCAGAAACCACTCCCGGCGGGGGGGCTCCACGGGGGGGTCGAAGGCCACCTGGTAGGCCACCACGCCGGATGGCGGGCGCCAGCCCGGGGCCGGCATTGCCCTGGGCAGCTCCGCTAGCAGCCGCCGCGCCAGGCTCTGGGCCGGCTCCGCGCCGCTGTCCAGCCATACGGCCACGCTGGCGCCGGAATCGAAGGCCACCGCCAGCCCCCCGCCGCTGGCGCTGGGGCCACCACCGTACACCGCCACCTCCGGGCCGGCCTCCCCCGCTCCCGCCAGCATCTGGGTGACCAGGAAGGCCGTCTCGGGCCGCAGCAGGCGCGCTGCAGCCGGCGCTTGGTCCATCTGCCATTGGGGCGATTGCCATTGCCCGCCCGCCGCCAGCCCCCGGAACAGCCCCGCCAGGCCGGGCAGATCCCCCATGGCCCGGGCTTCGACCGGCGTTCCGGCAGGCAAGGATTCCACCCCCAGGCCGATGAGCCGCAGACGCTCTTCCAGCACCCCGGGGGCCAGCCGCGCCGCCAGCTGGCTGGCGGGCCCCGGCAGCGCCAGGAGCAGGGCCGTGCGCACACTCAGCCAGCGGGGCGAGTCGGCCGCCGGATCGGCCTCCAGCAGGCTGGCCGGGGTGACCAGGCGCTGCTCCAGGGCCAGGCCATGGACCAAGGGCTGAATCAGGCCCCCGAGGGGGCGCCGCGCCCGGGTCTCGTCCGGCCCGCTGCCGTCGGCGGAGCCCAGATGGGCCAGCACCTGGCCGCTGGCGTTATCCACCACCACCAGCCCGCCCCGGCCTCCCGCCTCGGCAAGCCGGGCCCGGGCCAGGGCCTGGGTGGCGCGATCCAGGGTGGTGGGCAAGACCTCCCCGGGCCGCGACAGAAGGGCCCGGGCCAGGTGGGGTGCCAGGGCCCAGCGGGGCTCGAAGCGAGCCTGGGCCAGGCTCCGGGCCAGCCCTTCGGCCAACGGGCAGGCCCCCGCCTCCCCCAGGCGCCGCACCAAGGCACAGGCGCGCCGTCCCACCAGGCCCGGGGCCGCGTTGGGACCCCGCAACAACACCGCCAGGATCGCCGCCTCGGGCCGGGAGAGCTCCCCGGGGCCGCGCCGGAAGAGCCCCCAGGCGGCGGCCGGCAGGCCTTCCAGTTCCCCCCGGAAGGGGGCCAGGTTGAGGTAGGCCTCCAGGATCTGGGCCTTGCTCCACAAGCGCTCCAGCTCAGTGGCGGCCAGGGCCTGGTCCCACTTCTGGCCCAGGGTGCGACGCCCGCCATGGCCGGCGATGGGGCGCAGGGCCGGGTCCAGCAGGCCAGCCAGCTGCATGGAGAGGGTGGAGGCGCCCCGGGCCCGGTCGTACCACAGGTTTTGCCACACCGCCGCCGCGAAGGCCCGCCAATCCACCCCGGCATGCTGGTAGAAACGCCGGTCTTCCGCCGCCAGCAGGGCTTCCTTCATGGCTGGGGAGAGGGCGGCCAGGGGCATCCATTCCAGGCGCCGGCGAGTGGGGTCGAGGCGGATTTCCGCCAGGGGCTCCCCGTGGCGATCCACCAGGCGGGCCTCGCTGGCGCCGTGCTCGTCCCGCACCTGCTCGAAACTGGGGAGGGTCTGGGCCGCCTGGGCGGTCAGGCCCAGGGCGAGCAGCCCAGCCCCCAGCCAGGGGCGGATCCCGCGCAAGAATCGAATCAGGCCAGGATCCCCCGCACCGCATCGATCCGGGCCAGGCGCACCGCCTCGGCAATCCGGGCCTTGTCGGCACAGCCCCGGGCGACGGCCCCGGCATCCACGCCAGCGGCGGCAGCCCGGGCGCGGGCCAGGATCTCGCCGGGGGCATAGGCCTGCCCTGCCCGGCCGGGGCGGGGCAGCCAATCCCAGGCGCAGGCCTCCAGCAGAAGTTCGAAGCGTTCCGGCCGGCGCAGGGCGTCGCAGCGCTCCAGCAGATCCACCACGGTGGCCGGGCGAAGTTCCGCCGCCCGGTGGATCACCCCGTGCTCCCGGGCCACCAGCACCGCCAGATCCCGGCAATCCACCGGGGCCTTGCAGCGATCGCTCAGCGCCCGGGCCAGCTCCGCGCCAGTGGCCTCGTGGCCGTAGTGATGGGGATGGTTGGCCGGGTCGGAAACGCCCTTGCCCAGGTCGTGGAGCAGACAAGCCCAGCGCACCGCCAGGGGCGCCCCCTGGATGGCGGCACAATCCACCACCGCCAGGGTGTGTTCGCCGGCATCCAGGCCCCCGTGCCAGGCCGCCGGCTGGGGCACGCCGAAGAGGGCATCCAGTTCCGGCAGCAGCCGGGCCAGGGCGCCGCAGGCCCGCAGCAGCCGGATCATCCGGGCAGGCTGGCTTTCCATCAGCCCCCGGGCAAGCTCCTGCCAGACCCGCTCGGGCACCAGGTGGTCCACCTCCCCGTTGGCCACCATCAGGGCCATCAGCTGGAGGGTTTCGGGCGCCACCATGAAGTCGGTGAAGCGGGCGGTGAAGCGGGCCACCCGCAGGATGCGCACCGGATCCTCGGCGAAGGCCGGACTCACGTGGCGCAACACCCGCTGCTGGAGATCGGCCTGGCCGCCAAAGGGGTCGACAATCTTGCCGTCAGCGCCCCGGGCCATGGCATTGATGGTGAGATCCCGCCGCAGCAGGTCTTCTTCCAGGCGCACGGCCGGGTCGGCGTGGAAGGCAAAACCCTTGTAGCCCGGGCCGGTCTTGCGCTCGGTGCGGGCCAGGGCGTATTCGGCGTGGGTGACCGGGTGGAGGAAGACCGGAAAATCCTTGCCCACCGGCCGATAGCCCCGGGCCACCATCTCCTCGGGGGTGCCCCCCACCACCACGTAGTCCCGGTCCTGCACCGGCAGGCCCAGGAGCTCGTCCCGCACCGCGCCACCCACTTCGAAGATCTGCATGTTTTCACTCGCCCGGCTGTCGCCCGAAGCGACCAAGTTACCAGCGAACGGCGCCGACGGGGAGGGCCCTCAGTACCCCCGGGCGGCGATCCGCCGGAATTCGCCGTAACGCCCCCGCAGGCCGGCCCCCGCCAACCAGCCCGGCGCCACCGTCTCCAGGGGCGTGGGTACCAGCCCCAGGGGCAGGGGCGGGCCGCTGGCCACGTTATCCACCGAGAGGGAGCGCACGTTGTCCCGGCTCATGGGCGGGTTGGGCAGCCATTCCATCAGGGCCGCCTGGAGCATTCCCAAGGCCGGGGGCAGGCCGATCACCGGGCGGGGATGGCCGGTCAAACGGCCCACGTAAGCCACCAGTTCAGCCAAGGTATAAACCTGGGGGCCGGCCAGCTCGAAAGTCTGGCCGACCGTGGCGGGATCCACCAGGCAACGGGCCACCACCCGGGCCACGTCCTCCACGTACACCGGCTGGAAGCGGGTAGCCGCCCCCGCCAGGGGCAACAGGGGAAAGACCCCCAGCAGGCTGGCGAAAAGATTGACGAAACGATCCCCTGGCCCAAACACCACCGAAGGCCGCAGGAGGGTCCCCCCCACCTCCGGCGCCCCGGCCCGCACCGCCGCCTCCCCGGCGGCCTTGGAGCGCTGATAGCCGGAAGGCCCCGCCGGGTCTGCCCCCAGGGCGCTGACGTGCACCAGCCGCCCCACCCCCCGGGCCTTGCAGGCGGCCACGATTTTCTTCGGCAGGGCCACGTGGGCCGCCTCGAACTGGGACCCCCAGGGCCGCCCCTCCCGGGAATGGAGCACCCCCACCAGGTTCACCACCGCATCCTGCCCGGCCACCAGCTCCGCCAGAACCGCCGGATCATGGACATCGGCCTCCACCACGTCCACGGTGGGCAGTACCAGCAGATGCCGCACCCGCTCCCGCCGCCGGGTGGGAATGGTCAGTTCCCACCCCTGGGCCGCCAGATGGGCCGCCACCGCGCTGCCAAGGAAACCGGAACCACCAACAAGTAGGGCTTTGCGTTCGTTCATGATGACGCTCTCCTTGGAATGCCTGTTGGATGCCGGCCGTGGCGGCGGGTTCCGGTGGCCCGCCGGCGGGGGCCCCTACTCCAACCCCTCCCCCGGCGCCGCGCCGCCGCTGCCCAGATCCCCGTTGCGGGCAGCGATGGTGCCTAACCGGCCCTTGAGGGAGGGCGCTCGTCCCTCGAACAGGGCGCCGTAGATCACGGCGTTGGCCATCACCTTCTTCACGTAGTCCCGGGTTTCAGAGAAGGGGATGGTTTCGGCGTAGATGGCCCCTTCCAGGGGACGCTCGTCCTTCCAGCGCTTGGCCCGGCCGGGGCCGGCGTTGTAGGCAGCGGAGGCCAGCACCGGGTGGTCGTCCAGGCCTTCCAGGACCATCCGCATGTAGGTGGTGCCGAACATCACGTTGGTGTCCGGATCCTGCAGCCAGCCCACGTTGTAGCCCTTCATCCCCAGCTTGCCGGCGATCCATTTGCCGGTGGCGGGCATGATCTGCATCAGGCCCTGGGCACCGACGCCGGATCTGGCGGCGGGCACGAAGCGGCTTTCCTGGCGCATCAGGCCATAGACCCAGCCCAGGTCCAGACCCCGGGTCCGGGCGTTGGGCTCGATCCGCTCCCGGTAGGGCGCCAGGTAGCGCAGACTGTAGTCGTGTTCCTGGCGGGTGCGGTCGGCAGCGCTGATGGCCCGGTCGTGAATGCCCTGGCCCTCCGCCAGGCGGGCGGCGGCCAGCAGGAAGCGATCATCCCGGCCCCGCAGCATCCAGTTCCATTCCCGCACCGCCTCGGTGCGCATGTCCAGGCGCAGCAAGGCGAAGACCCGTTGCACCGCAGGATCGTTGTGGACCCGGGCCAGTTCCTCCTGGCTGCTGGCGCTGGCGGCGGGGGGTAGGGCGAAGCTGCGGCCCAGCTCCTCGGTAGCCAGGATGCCGTAGAAACTGGGCTGGCCGGCGATCCGCTCGAAGTCTTTGCGGGCCGCCTCCTTGTTGCCCAGAGCGGCCTCGGCCCGGGCCAGCCAGTAGCTCCATTCCGGCAGCTCCCGCTCGGGCGGCGGCAGGGCTTCCACGGCCCGGCGGACCTGTTTCCAGTCCCCCGCCCGCAGGGCCGCCCGCACCCGCCAGGCCCGGGGCTCGGCGGCCAGCCGCTGGTCCCCGGCGGCCCGGAACCAGCCCAGGGCCTCGGGCAGGTGGTCCCGCGCCCCGGCCCAGCCCAGCACCGCGTAGACATAGCCCTTTTCCTCCCCGGAGAAGCGTTCGTCCAGGCGGGCAAAGCGGGCGGCGGCAGCCCTCACGTCTTCCCGGGCCACCCGCACCAGGGCGGCGATGGCCAGCTCCCGGCCGGAGCGGCTGACGGAAAAGTTGGCGGGCAGGCGGTCCAGGTAGAGGGCGGGACTCTTCAGCATCCGCTCCAGCTCCGCCAGGTCTGGCGCCTGGCCGGCGGGCAGCAGGGCCAGGGTGCCCTTGGCGGCGGCGGGGCGGCGGCCTTCCATCTGGTGGCGGAAGCGCCACCACAAATCCTCGGTGTCCAGCCGGCCATCGGCGGCCAGGGCCTGGAGCACCGGGTCGCAGGCTTCGGGGGACTCGGGCTGGTCCCGCAGGACCGCCACCACCTCCTCCGGCAACTGGCCGTCCCCGGCCCGCAGGCGGGCATTCCAGGCCAGGCAGGTGAGCTCCCGGTCCGGGTCGATCAGGCCCGGGAATATGTTGCTGTAGGTGGCCCAGTCCCCGTCCCGGGCCAGGCGCTTGAGCCATTCCCCCCGCAGGCGCTCGGCCAGCAGGCTGCCGGCCTGGGCATTCAGGAAAGCCAGGATTTCCACCTCCGGCGGGCGCTCGGGGCGGGCCAGCTTGTTGGTCAGCAACCAATACTGGACATAGGGCTCCAGGGGATGATCCTCGGCGAAGGCCGCCAGGGCCTCCAGCCGGGACCGCTCCCCGGTCCGCAGGGCCTCCCGGGCCGCCAGAATGCGCTCATCCCCGCTCTGCCCCCGGACCGGACTCATCCCCACCACCAGGCTGGCGGCCAAGGCCGCTGCCCACAGCTTGCGCATCATCCCTTACCATCCCTGCTCAAAAGAGGAGCCCTGCCTGGCCGTGCCCCCGCAAATCAATCCTATCCATCACCGCAAGCACCTGCGGGACGCCCGCCTGGCCGCCCGGGAAGCCCTTCCGGAAAACCAGCGCCAGGTCTTCAACGAACGCATCGTGGAGCACCTGGCCGGCCTCCTGGCCCGCCTCGACCCCCGGATCCTGGCCTTCTGCTGGCCCTACCGGGCCGAGCCCGACCTGCGGGCGCTGGTGGCCACCTGGCTGGCCGGCAACCCGGCGCGGTGCGCCACCATACCGGTGGTGGTGGAAAAAGCAACGCCTATGGCGTTCCGCCAGTGGTGGCCGGGCGCACCCATGGGCGCGGACCGTCACGGCATCCCGATTCCGGCGGACACCCCGGCCCTGACCCCGGAGGTGGTGGTGATCCCCCTCAATGCCTTCGATGATAAGGGCTATCGGCTGGGCTATGGCGGCGGTTATTTCGACCGTACCCTGGAAATCCTGCACCCTCCGCCGGTGAAGGTGGGGGTGGCTTTCGAAGTGGCCCGGGTGGATTCCACCCTGCCCCAGGCCCACGACCACCCCATGGACTGGATCGTGACCGAGGCGGGGGTGTTCCGGCCCGCCTCGGGGGAACGTCCCCCTGGGCGGACGTAGGGCGGGCTTCGGCCCGCCAATGTCTGCCGACGAACCCGATGCCGCCTTACGACGCGGCTTACGCCCTTGGCGGGCTGAAGCCCGCCCTACGTTTGGGCAACCGCGCCTGGGCCAGGGGCTTCAGCCCAGGAACAGCCGGTAGGCCGGATTGGCGGTTTCGTCCACGTACTCGTAGCCCAGCCGGTCCAGGAAGGCCTGGAACTGGGGCCGGTCGGCCGGGGGCACCTGCATGCCCACCAGGACCCGGCCGAAATCAGCGCCGTGATTGCGATAATGGAACAGGCTGATGTTCCAGTCCGAGCGCAGATGGTCCAGGAAATTCATCAGGGCCCCCGGGCGCTCGGGGAAGACAAAGCGGTAAAGCAGTTCGTTTTCCGCCTGGGGGGCGTGGCCGCCCACCATGTAGCGCACGTGGCTCTTGGCCATCTCGTCATCGGTCAGATCCAGGGCCGGCAGTTCGTGGCGCAGGAGCATCTCGGTGAGCCGGGTGGCTTCGCCCCGGTTGTGGAGGGTGACCCCCACGAAGATATGGGCGCGGCCCGGATCACTGTAGCGGTAATTGAATTCGGTGATGTTGCGGCTACCCAGCAGATGGCAGAACTTCTTGAAGCTGCCGGGCTTTTCCGGGATGGTCACCGCCAGTACCGCTTCCCGCTGCTCCCCCACCTCGGCCCGCTCGGCCACGAAGCGCAGGCGGTCGAAGTTCATGTTGGCCCCCGAGGCCACCGCCACCAGGGTCTTGTCCTTCCACTTGTGGCGCCGGGCATATTCCTTGGCGCCGGCGATGGCCAGGGCACCGGCGGGCTCCAGGATCGAGCGGGTGTCCTCGAAGACATCCTTGATGGCCGCGCAGATGGCGTCGTTATCCACCAGGATCATCTCGTCTACGTACTGCTGGGTCAGGCGGAATGTTTCGGTGCCCACGGTCTTGACCGCCGCTCCGTCGGCGAACAGGCCCACCTGGTCCAGGCTCACCACCTTGCCGGCGGCCAGGGACTGGATCATGGCGTCGGCCCCCTCGGCTTCCACCCCGATCACCTTGATCTCCGGGCGCAGGCGCTTCACGTAGGCCGCCACCCCGGCGATCAGGCCGCCGCCGCCCACGCAGCAGAAGATGGCGTGGATGGGCTGGCTGTGCTGGCGCAGGATCTCCATGGCGATGGTGCCCTGGCCGGCGATCACGTCCGGGTCGTCGTAGGGATGGACGAAGGTGAGTTTTTCCTTCTTTTCCAGCTCGATGGCGTGGGCGTAGGCATCGGAGTAGGACTCCCCGGCCAGCACCACCTCGCCCCCCCGGCTTTTCACCGCGTCGATCTTGATGGCCGGAGTGGTGGTGGGCATCACGATCACCGCCCGCACCCCCATCTTCTGGGCGGACATGGCCACCCCCTGGGCGTGATTGCCGGCGGAGGCGCAGATCACCCCCCGCTTGAGGGCCGCCGGGGAGAGCTTGGCCATTTTGTTGTAGGCCCCCCGGATCTTGAAGCTGAACACCGGCTGCATGTCTTCCCGCTTGAAATAGATGCGGTTGTGGATGCGCGCGGACAGATTGCCAGCCAGTTCCAGGGGCGTCTCCACCGCCGCTTCATAGACCTGGGCGTTGAGGATGCGCTCGAGGTAATCGTCCGGATGCTTGGTGCTCATGCCAGGGGCCTTGCCGTAAGGGGAAGCGGCAAAGGGTAGCAGGCGCCCGACGCCAGGGGCAAGGCAGGGACCGGCGGCAGCGGGGCCTCAGTTGGCTGGCAGGCGGGCGGCGAGATCCCGGGCCAGGGCGTCGGCCAGCCGCCCGTGGGCCTCGGCCAGGGCTGCGTAATCGCCCCCGCTCACCGGCTCGCTGGCCGCGAAGCGCCCGCTGGCCAGCTCCTGCCCGGCGCGGCGCAGGCTCCAGACCGCCTCGAGGCTCACCCGCTCGAAGCCCTGGGCCTCGAAGCGCTGCACGTCGATGGGCAGGCTCAGGTCCGGATTGGCCAGGCTGGTCTGGGGGGCAGCCACCACCCGGCTCCAGCCCCGTTCCCGGCCCAGGGTGGCGGCTACCCGTGCCGCCAGCTCGCCCTTGAGGGGACCGGCCCAACGGTGGCCGTCGGTCATTTCCAGCCGGCTGCCGTCCATGAGTCGCACCATCTGCGGGCGGTCGATACGCTCCGGCACGTTCACCGGCCCCACCACCAGGCTTGGTCCGGCAGAAACAGCGGAGGCCGGGACATCCCGGCCCCCCAGGGTGTAGTGGCGGATGGGCGGCGTGCCGCCGCAGGCGGCCAGCAGGCCGGACAGGACCAGCGCCCACAGGCCGGCGGCGCACCGGGAGGCCGGACGCCGAACGAAAGCCGGCGCCGGCGTGGGAACGGAAGGGCGGGCGGGCATCACGGTTTCTCCTCAGGCTTGCCCCGCAGCAGGGCTTCGGGGTGGCGCTCCAGGGTATCGGCCAGCTGGCGCAAGGCGGCGGCGGCGCGGGTCAGTTCCTGCAGGGTGGCCCGGGCATCCTGCTGCAGGGGCGCGTCGGCCGCCATGAGCTTGCGGCCTTCGGACAGGGCGCCGCGGGCTTCCTCCAGGGTGGTCCGCAGTTCACCGTCCACCAGCCCGTCCATCCGCCGGATCAGGGTTTCGGCCTGGGCCACGGCACGGGTCAGGCTGGCCATGGCCTGCCGGGTGTCCTGGCCGATTTCCTCCAGGGGCAGCTTGTCCAGCTTGGCCAGGATGCGAGTGAGGGTGGCCTGCAATTCCTCCAGGCTGGCCTTGGTGGTGGGCAACCCCACCGGTGTCTGGCCCCACTCCACCTTGACCGGCTTGGCCGAGGGGAAGAAATCCAGGGCCACGTAGAGCTGGCCGCTCACCAGATTGCCGCTGCGTAGCTGGGCCCGCAGGCCCCGTGCCACCATGCGGTCGATCACCTGCCGGCTGGTCTTGCCGGCGCCCAGGCCTGGGACGGCCCGACGGGACCGCAAGCGCTCCGGATAGAGCTCCACGGTAACCCGCATACCCAGCTCCGCCGCGCTGTCATCGAAATCCACGTCGATGGCGGTGACCTCCCCCAGGGCCACGCCACGGAAATCCACCGGCGCCCCCACCGACAGCCCCCGGACCGATTCCTCGAAACGCAGCACATAGGTTTCGACCCCGTGGTGGGCCTGCTTCATGGCCTCCTCCCGGCTGCGGAAGAGGTGGAATTCCCGACCCTTGGGGGCCCGCTCGGCCCCCTCCTCCCGGGACTGGAAGGCCAACCCGCCCCCCAGCACCGAGGCCAGGGATTCGGTGCGCAACTGCAGGCCCTCGGCGCTGAACTTCACATCCACCCCGCTGGCGTGCCAAAAGCGGGTGTCTTCGGTGACGAAACGGTCGTAGGGGGCCTTGATGAAGACCTGCAGATCCAGCCCCGTTCCCGCCTCGTCCAGCCTGAAGCCGGTGATCTGGCCGGCCTCGATGCGGCGGAAGAAGATGGGCGCCCCCACCCCCAGGGAACCCAGGGTATCGGCGTGAAGCACGTAAGCCGTGCCGGGCACGTCGAAGGTCACCGCCGGGGCCTCGGCCAGGGCGGCGAACTCCCGCCGGGCCGCGTCGGACTTGCCCGCGTCCATGCCCACATGGGCGCCGGACAGGAGGGTATCCAGGCCCGTCACGTTGCGCCCGGAAACCTGGGCCCGCACCACCCAGAAACGGGTGTCCTCCACCAGGAGATGGGTGGCTTCCCGGGCCATCTGGGCGGTGGCGATCACCCCGGAGCCGTCCCGGGCCAGAACCAGGCCGGTGATCTGGCCCACATCTACGTCCTTGTACTTGATGCGGGTCTTGCCCGGCTCCAGCCCCTGGCCGCTCTCGAAGGCGATGCGGATGGTGGGCCCCTGCTGGGTGTAGGCCCGCACCGCCAGGAAGGCCCCGATCAGGGCCGCCACCAGGGGGATGATCCACACTAGGGGAATGCTGAAGCGGCGCGGCGTTTCGGTCACCGCGCTGGGGAGCTGGAGCCCGGCGGAAGGATCAGTCATGGGGTCTCCAGCGGGGGGTGTCCGGGTCGCTCAAGGGGTCCCAGATCAAACGCGGGTCAAAACTCATGGCGGCGAACATGGTGAGCACCACCACTGCCCCGAAGGCCACCGCCGCCGGGCCCGCATCCACCGTGGCCAGGCCCTGGAATCGCACCAGGGCCACCAGCAGGGTGACCACGTAGATATCCAGCATGGACCAGCGGCCGATCAACTCCACCGCCCGGTACAGCTGGGTGCGGGCCCGGGGCGCGTGGCGGGAACCCCGTTGCACCGACAGGGCCAGGTAGAGCAAGGCCAGGATCTTCATAAGGGGCACCAGGATGCTGGCGAAGAACACCACCAGGGCCAGGGGCCAGGAACCGGACTGCCACAGGAACACCACGCCACTCAGGATGGTGTCGGTCTGGCTGCCGGCCAGGGAGACGGTGGTCATCATGGGCAGGGTATTGGCCGGCACGAAGAGGATCAGGGCCGCCAGGGTCAGGGCCCAGGTGGTGGCGATGCTGGCGGGCTTGCGGGGGTGCAGCGGCGCCCGGCACCGGGGGCAGCGCGGGTGATGGTCCCCGGTGCCCCGGCTGAGCTGGCCGCAGGCATGGCAGCTCAGCAGGCCGGCGGTCCGGGCAGTGAGGGGAGGCTTGGCCGGGGTCATGCCACCCCCTTCTGCGCGACCCACAACAGGCGCGGATCGAAAGCCCGGCCTGCCAGGGTCAGCACCAGGATCAAGGCAGCGGTGGCCCAGAAGGCCACCCCCAGCACCACGCTGGCCAAGTGGGAAAGCTTGACCAAGGACACCAGCATGCCCAATAGGAACACCTCGATCATCCCCCAGGGCTGGACCGACCGCACCAACCGGTAGAAGCCCGCCAGTCCGGGCACCTGGCGGCCCAGGCGCAGGGGCAGGAGCACCACCCCGATCATCATCACCTCCAGCACCGGAAACACCATGGTGGTCAGGAACACCAGGGCGGCCACCAGCTCCATGCCCCCCTCCCACAGGGCCAGCACGGCGGCGAACTGGGTCACCTCCACCCGCCGCCCCTGGAGCTCCAGGCCCACCAAGGGAAAGGTGTTGGCCAACAGGTAGAGCACCGCGGCGGTGAGCAGCAGAGCCAGGCTGCGGTCCAGGCTATCCACCGGATTGCGCGCCAGCAACGCCCCGCAACGCCCGCAGCGGGCGCTCTGCCCGGGGGCGAGGTGGGGCTCATGCTGGAGCAGGTCGCACTCGTGGCAGGCCAGCAGCGTGGGAGGCAGGCGCGGGGAGCAGGAAACGGCAGGCGGGGCGGGGCGCATCGGGCGAATCTGGGTCAATGTCATGGCATTCTGGCCCGGCCGCCAGGGGGGCGCAACCCTCTTCGCGGACAGGGAGAGGCGCCCTTCTGATGCACAATGGGGGCCATGACCATCGCCTCCGGAGCCCTCCCATGATCCGCCCTTCCGCCCTCATCATCGCCACCCTCCTCGCCCTGGCCACCAGCGCCTGCGCCCCCAAGGTGGGCACCCCCGAGTGGTGCGCGGCGATGAAGGAAAAGCCTACGGGTGACTGGACCGCCAACGAGGCCGCCGACTTCCTCAAGCACTGCGTCCTGCCCGGCACCACCACACCGAACTGAGGGCACCGCCAAGTGGCCCTGGATGCCGCTTTGATGGTCCTGACGCACTGACGCCCCCCACTTTGGGCCGGCTTTGCAGTAGATTGACGACGCCCCTGTCCTTGCGCCGGCCATGCACGACATCGCTCCCCTCGACCAAACCCTTGCCGCTTTCATCACCAGCCGCATCTCGGTGCAGGTGGCGGCCTGCGACGGGACGGGGGGAACCAGCCTGGTGCGCGGCCTGGGGGCCCGGGTGGCCGACGACCGGCGGCGGGTGACCATCCTGCTGGCCCGCTCCCAGGCCGAGCTGGTGCTGCGGATGATCCAGGCCAACGGCCGGATCGCGGTGGTATTCAGCCAGCCGGTGACCCATCGCACCGTCCAGCTCAAGGGCCGGGATGCCCGCCTGGAAGCCGCCACCCCGGCGGACGAAACCGAGCTGGCCCACTACGCCGCCGCCATGGCCGGCCATCTGCGGGCCTACGACGTGGCCGAACCCTTCTCCCGGGCCCTGGTGAGCTGCGCCCCGGGAGACCTGGTGGCGGTGAGCTTCACCCCCTGCGAAGCCTATGGCCAGACCCCCGGACCCGGAGCCGGGGAACGCCTGCCCCGGGGGAGCGCCCAGCCATGAGCCGGCTGTTCTCGGTGGATGCCATCCGCAACTGCCTGGAAGGCATCGTGCCGGCCAGCCTGTCCACCTGCGGGCCCGACGGGATGCCCAACGTCACCTACGTTTCCCAGTTGATGTACGTGGACCCGGACCACGTGGCCCTGTCCTTCCAGTTCTTCAACAAGACCCGGGAAAACATCCTGGCCAACCCCCACGCCACCGCCCTGGTGGTGGATCACCTCACGGTGGAGCGTTTCCGCCTGCGCCTGCGCTACCTGCGCACCGAAACCAGCGGCCCCCTGTTCGAACGGATGAAGGCCAAGCTGGCGGGCATCGCCGCCCACGAAGGCATGACCGGAGTCTTCAAGCTGCAGGGGGCGGACGTCTATCGGGTGCGGGACATCGAGCCGGTGCCGGGCCGCCAGCTGCCCCCTGCCCAGGAGGGACCGGCCCTGCTGCCGGCCCTGCGGCGTGCCACCGATGCCCTATCCGCCTGCCGCAGCCTGGAAAGCCTCCTGGACACCCTGGCCTCCAGCCTGGAGCGCCACTTCGATCTGGCCCATCAGATGCTTTTCATGGCCGACGAAACCGCCGGCAAGCTCTACCTGATGGGCAGCCGGGGATACGCCACCTCCGGGGTGGGGGCAGAGATCCCCTGCGGGGTGGGCGTGATCGGCATCGCCGCCCGGGAGCGGGTGCCGATCCGGATCATGTTCCCCGCCGCCGACTACGGCTATGGCCGGGCAATCCGGGAACACGCCCTGGCCCAGGGCATCACCGAACACCTGGAAACCGCCATCCCGCCTCCGGGTCTGGGCAACCCGGCCAGCCAGCTTGCCATTCCCGTGCTGGGCTGCCAGGGACTACAGGCCGTGCTGTATGTGGAGAGCGAGCGGGAGTGCCATTTTGGCTACGACCTGGAAGACGCCCTGGTGGCCCTGTGCGCCCAATTCGGTCTGGCCCTCCAGACCCATCGCGCCCACCAGGAAGCGGAGGAAGACGCCACGCCAGCCCCCGGGGCAGGCACCTGCCCACCCCCGGGCCCGCCCCTCAAGGTGCGCCATTTCTCCCGCAACCACAGCATTTTTCTGGGGGATGACTACCTCATCAAGGGGGTGGCGGGGGCGATCCTGTGGGTACTCCTGCAGGACGCCACCCGGGAACACCGCAGCGAATTCTCCAACCGGGCCCTGCGCCTGGACCCGCGCCTGAACCTGCCGGAAATCGATGACAACCTGGAGGCCCGCCTGCTCCTGCTCCAGCGCCGCCTGGCCGATCGGGCCGCCCCCCTGTCCATCGAGAAGACCGGCCGGGGCCGTTTCGGCCTGCGCCTGGCCCAGCCGGTGGAGCTGGTGGAAGAGGCAGAGCGCTGAGCCCCTTCAAGCCGCTTTCCGCAATCCCTGTTCCAGCTTGCCCCAGTCGGCAACGCTCAGATGGGGGCGCACCCCCTCCAGGATGTCCGCCAGCACCTCGGGGGGCGCCTGATCCCGGATCGGCTGGAGAAACGCCAGGCGCTCCGCCGGGCTCAGGGCCTGGAGGATCCAGCGCATCCCCACCACCGCCTCCTCCGGGCCCAGGGTGGACACGATCCGGGCCTCCAGGGCCCGCAGCTCGTCGTCCCCATGGGTTCGCCACAGGGCCGCGTTGAGTTCCGTTTCCTCCTGGTGCATGTGGACCAGACTTTCCCCCACCATCACCGCCAGCAGACGATACAGACGCAGGGCCGACGCAGCCCGGGCATGGCCCCGACTACGGGCCATCAGGGCCGCCTGGGCTTCGAGGATATCCAGGCTTACCCCGTGGGAGCGATGGTCGTCCGCGACCTGGGCGGTAGCGCCCGGCATACGGGCTTCCAAGGCCGGATGAACCAGGCTGTCTTCCTTGCGAAGATGGCTGGCGCACAGCCGCAACAGCACCCCCAGGCTCTCCAGAACCTGGGCCACGGCGGTCTCGTCATCGGTATCCAGGCACCCCACCCGGGGCAGTAAGTGGCACATGAAAGCACGCAAGCCCTTGTGGATGGGCAGATAGATGTCGAAACGGGGGGCGGTAGCCCCGGCGGTGTCGGCAAGATGCATGGAAATCTCCCTTCAGTGGGCCCGGGCGGGGGCCTGGGGTACAAACACGATATGGGCGGTGGCCACCGGCTGGCCGGGAGGCACCGGGGCGGGGGCTGCCACGCCGGCCGGCCCCAGGCCACGCAGGTAGCGATAGAGGGCATCCACGTCCCCGTCGCTCATGTCCCGCAGGGCGAACCAGGGCATGGGGGGCAGGCGCGGCGCCCTGGCCTGGACCCGCCATTCCTCAAGGGACAGCTTTTGCGCCACCAGGCGCAAATTGGCGGGGTAGCTCACCCCCCAGGGACCGGAGAAGCCCACGTCGCTACCAGTGAGCCACCGGGATTCCGGTACCTGGCCGCCCTGTTCAGCGTAGCCGGGGGTATGGCAGTCATTGCAGCCTGCCACCTGGGTCAGATAGCGGCCGCGGGCCACCTGGGGGTCCTCGGCGTGGGCCGGGCCGTGGAAGGCCGCAGCCAGACCAGCCACCAGGAGCAAAAGTTGTGTTTTCATGGCAATCCTTTCGTTTGACTTGCGGGGCGTTTCGCCCACACCGTCAGACTAGGGATCGCCCACCCTGGCCGCTCCTAATTCTTGCCTCAGCAAACCTTAAGAATTTCCTAAGAACCCCATGCCCCTCCAACGCCTTGGCGTCACCGCCCGATATGCCGACATCGTCACCCACAACGGCACCCTGTACACCGTGGAAGTCCCTACTTCCGAAAACGGCGACATCCACACCCAGATCAACGAACTCCTCACCAGCCTGGAAGGCCTGCTCACCCGGGGCGGCTCCAGCAAGGGCCAACTCTTGATGGCCACGATTTATCTCGTGGACATGGCCGACTACGACGCCCTCAACCAGGCCTGGGAGGCCTGGCTGCCCCCCGGCGCGGCCCCCTGCCGGGCCTGCGTGCAGGTCGCCCGCCTGGCCAAGCCCGGCTGGCGGGTGGAGATTGCCGTGACCGCGGCCTGCCAGGGATAAGTCCGGCTTTCCGCCAACCCGCCCCCAGCGCAGAATCCGCCCATGCCCAAGCTTGATCTCCCCATCAGCGCCGTGCTGGCCACGCCCTTCGGGGCCATGGGCCTGCGGGAGGCTGACGGCCTCCTCCACGAAATCGTCTTCCTGCCCCCGGGCACGCCGCTCCAGGCACCCGCATCCCCCGCCGGGCAGGCCTTCGCCGCCGACCTGGCCCGCTACCTAGCCGACCCGGACGCAGCCTTCGCCCTGCCGCCCCCCACCGGCACCCCCTTCCAGCGCCGGGTCTGGCAGGCCATCGCCGCCATTCCCCGGGGCGAGGTCCGCAGCTACGGGGCGCTGGCCCGGACCCTGGGCAGCGCCCCCCGGGCAGTGGGCCAGGCCTGCGGCGCCAATCCCTACCCCCTGGCGATCCCCTGCCACCGGGTCGTGTCCGCCACTGGCCTGGGGGGATTCGCCGGCGCAACCGGGGGTTACCTCCTGGCCAGCAAGCGCTGGCTGCTCCACCACGAAGGCGTGTTGTGACCTCGGCCGACGCCCTGACGGCCGCCGACCAGCAGGAACTGGACCGCTTCTGCGACAGCCTGTGGCTGGAGCATGGCCTGTCCCGCCACACCCTGGCGGCCTACCGCAGCGACCTGTCCCGCTATGCCCTCTGGCTGCGTCCCCGGGGGGTGGCCCTGCCCCAGGCCAGCGCCGCCGACCTCCACGCCTATCTGGCCGATTTCGCCCCGGGGGCCAAGCCCGCCAGCCAACGCCGCCTACTCTCGTCCCTGCGCCGCTATTTCCGCCACTTGGCGATGGAGGGGCGGATTCAGGAAGACCCCACGGTGGCCATTGACCCGCCCCTGCGGGTCGAGCGCTTCCCCCGCACCCTCAGCGAAGCCCAGGTGGAGGCCCTGCTCCAGGGCCCCGACCTGGAAACGTCCCAGGGCCTGCGGGACCGGGCCATGCTGGAGTTGCTCTACGCCTGCGGCCTGCGGGTTTCGGAACTGGTGGAACTCAAGGTTTTTGCCCTCAGCCTGTCCGAAGGAGTGCTCAAGGTCATGGGCAAGGGTGCCCGGGAGCGCCTGATTCCCCTGGGGGAAGTAGCCGCCGACTGGCTGCGTCGCTATCTGGCGGAAGCCCGCCCGGACATCCTCGGCGTCCGGCAAAGCGACGCCCTGTTCGTCACCCGCATGGGCAGCGCCATGAGCCGCCAGATGTTCTGGCGCCTGATCAAACAATATGGACAGCGAGCCGGCATCGATCCCGCACGGATTTCCCCCCATACCCTGCGCCACGCCTTCGCCACCCATTTACTCAACCACGGCGCCGATTTGCGGGTGGTTCAACTCCTCCTCGGCCACGCAGATATTTCCACCACCCAGATTTACACCCACGTGGCCCGGGAGCGACTTAAGAATCTCCACGCCCAGCACCATCCCCGGGGCTGATTTCAGCCAACCAGGATTTAATCCCCCTGCCACGATCCAATCAAAGGGATATCCTTGCTTTATTCGAACCGCCACCGAGAATCGCCATGAGCACCCTCGACAAAAACCCGCCGGAAACCCCCGCCACCCGATTCCTGCGCCACCACGGCATTCCTTTTTCCGCCCATTTATATACCTACGAGGAGCAGGGCGGCACCCGCGTTTCCGCCCGGGAGCTAAATGTCCCTGAACATGCAGTGGTCAAGACCCTGATCATGGAAAACGAGCGGGCCGAACCGCTGATCGTATTGATGCATGGGGACTGCAAGGTTTCCACCAAGGAATTGGCCCGCCAGGCCGGTGTCAAAAAAATCGACACATGCCGCCCCGAAACAGCCCAGCGCCACACCGGTTATATGGTGGGGGGCACATCACCCTTCGGCACCCGCAAAGCCATGCCCCTATTCATGGAGAAAACCATCCTCGATCTGCCCTTGGTGTATATCAACGGGGGCCGGCGGGGCTTTCTGGTTGGGATTCACCCCCATGACATCCTGCGAATAATGCAACCCAGCCTGGTGACAGTAAAACTTACAGAAAAAAACTGAACCGCGCTTATTGAATACATTCAGGCATTGGTGGCAGAATCCCACCAAATTCCAAGCAGCCCTCGACTCAGGCCGTGATTTCCACTGCCGGGGCCTCGGAAAATATCTGGAGCCTATCCATGGATTTATCCAGCATGAACTTGACCGAACTGCGTCGTTTGCAGAACAAGGTGGCAACCGAGATCACCCGCCGCGCCAGCACTGCCAAGCGCGACCTGTTCAAGCAGGTTCAGAAGCTGGCCGCTGAAGCCGGTGTCTCCCTCGGAGATCTGCTCGCAGGTGAAGCCAAGCCGGCCCGGGAAGCCGCCCCCAAAAAGCGCGGAAAACCCGCCAAGGCAAAATCCCCGGCCGCCGGCAGCAAGGTACCCGCCAAATATCGCCACCCGGAAAACCCGTCCCTGACCTGGACCGGGCGTGGCCGTAAACCCAAATGGGTTGAAGAATGTCTGGCCCAGGGCACGCCCCTGGACCAACTGACCATCAGCAAGTAATCGGCGCGGCGCGTGAGATAACGGTTTTCACGCCCCCCGGCAAGACGGTCGGCACCCTCGAAAAGGGGTTGCCGACCGTTTTCATTTAGACCTCAGAATCCGGCAAACCCAGGCCATCCCGGCCCCGCTGAATGAAAACCCCGACCCGCCGCACATCCTTCATCACCCCGATCTTGGCGATCCGCAGCTTCACCCAGGGGGCGTTGAATTCATCGAAAAGCAGCGTCACCACGTGCTCCCCCAGGGTTTCGATCAGATTGAAATGCCGGCTTCCCAATTCATCCCTGATCCGGGCAATTACCTGGGCGTAATCGATCGTGTCGGCGATATCATCCCGCTCGGCGGCCGCGTCGGGGACGCCGAAGGTCATATTGAGCTCCACCACCTGGGGCGCGACCTTTTCCCGTGGATATATTCCCACCCAGGCATCCACGCGCAGTTCTTCAATGAAGATGAAATCCATGACCAATCCCGGATTAGAATTCGCCCCATTCTAGGGGAAAACATGAATACTCTGCTCGTCGCCCTCGGCGCCTATCTGCTGGGCTCCATTCCTTTCGCAGTGGTCACCAGCCGGCTGTTTGGCTTGGCCGACCCCCGCAATTACGGCTCCGGCAATCCGGGCGCCACCAACGTGCTGCGCAGCGGCAACAAGCTGGCGGCCCTCGCCACCCTGATCGGCGACGCCCTCAAGGGCTGGCTGCCGGTGTGGCTGATCAGCCGCCATGGCGCGGATTTCGGACTGTCCGAGTGGCACGTGGCGCTGGCCGGACTGGCCGCCTTCCTGGGCCACCTGTATCCAGTCACCCTGGGTTTCAAGGGGGGCAAGGGTGTCGCCACCGCCCTGGGGGTGCTGGCCGGGTTCGGCGGCTGGATCGCCCTGGGCTGTGCCGGCCTGTGGATTGGGGTGGCCGCAGCCACCCGCTACTCCTCGGCCGCCGCCCTGTGCGCCGCCCTGGCTGCCCCGGCCCTGGCCCACTGGCTGGGTGCCCCCCCACCCCTGACCGGCGCCACGGTGGTCATGGCGCTGCTGCTGTTCTGGCGCCACGCAGCCAATATCCAGCGCCTCCTGGCGGGCACCGAAAGCCGCCTGGGCGGCGCCAAGAAGGGCTGAATCGCGGCAGTCAGGCCTGGCCGGGCGCGGTCAGGGCATGGAGATCCCAGCGGGGCCGAACCTGGATGGCTCCGGTGCTCGCCCCCGCTTCACCCTGGGCCAGGCGCAGGGCGCCGGCGAAGGCAATCATGGCCCCGTTGTCGGTACACAGGGCCGGCTCCGGGTAATACACCTGGCACCGCCGCCGCCGGGCGGCTTGATCCAGCGCATCCCGCAAGCGGCGATTGGCGCCCACCCCCCCCGCCACCACCAGGCGCTTCAGGCCTGTCCGAGCCAGGGCCGCGAGGGCCTTGGCCACCAGCACAGCCACCGCCGCCTCCTGGAATTCGGCCGCCAGATCCGCCGCCTGGGCCGGGTCGTAATCAGGCTGGCGCAGGGCCGTCAGCACAGCGGTCTTCAATCCGCTGAAGCTGAAGTTCAAATCCCCCGAGTGGAGCATCGGTCGGGGCAGGACAAAGCGCCCCGGCACCCCGTCGGCCGCCAGGGCGGCCAAGGCCGGCCCGCCGGGGTAGGGCAGGCCCATGAGCTTGGCGGTCTTGTCGAAGGCTTCGCCCGCTGCGTCATCCACCGTTTCCCCCAACAGCCGGTAACGGCCAACCCCCTCCACCGCCATCAGCTGGGTATGCCCCCCCGAAACCAGCAAGGCCACAAAGGGAAACCCGGGGGGGTCGGCCGCCAGCAGCGGCGACAACAAATGGCCTTCCAGGTGATGCACCGGCAAGGCGGGAATCCCCAGTGCGCAGGCCATCGACCGGCCCACGCTGGCCCCCACCAATAGCGCCCCGGCAAGCCCCGGGCCGGCGGTGTAGGCCAAGGCGTCCAGATCCTCCGGCGCCAGGGCGGCGTCGGCCAGGGTCTGGCGGATCAGGGCGGGCAGCAGCCGGACGTGGTCCCGGGAGGCCAGCTCCGGCACGACCCCACCATAGGCCGCGTGGAGGTCGATCTGGGAATGGAGGCGGTGAGCGAGCAGCCCCGCCCCAGTGTCGTACACCGCCACGCCAGTCTCGTCACAGGAGGTTTCGATGCCCAGCACACGCATGGCCAGTCCTGTCGCGCAAAAGGGCTCATTCTAGCCGACCCGCCAGGCCGATACAGAAACCGACTTCTCCTTGACAAGAAAGCAGGTTATACTGCGCGACTTTTCGGCCCCCGAACAATCAAGGAATCACGCAATGCCGGGTATTCGCGTCAAGGAAAACGAGCCGTTTGAAGTCGCTATCCGCCGCTTCAAGCGCACCATTGAAAAAGCCGGCCTTCTCACCGAGCTGCGGTCCCGCGAGTTCTACGAGAAGCCCACTGCCGAGCGCAAGCGCAAGCTGGCCGCCGCCGTGAAGCGCCATCACAAGCGCATCCGCAGCCAGACCCTGCCGCCCAAGATGTACTGATCCCGCTAAAGCGGCGCAAGAATGCCGCCACGGAGGGTGCCGGAATCGTCCGGTGCCCTCCGTGGCTTTTGTGCTTTCCCATCTTCTTCGAGCAACCGAGCCATGTCCCTGAAGCTTCGCATCAACGAGGATATGAAGGCCGCCCTGCGCGCCAAGGATACTCCCCGGCTGTCCGCCATCCGCCTGCTGATGGCAGCCATCAAGCAAAGGGAAGTGGATGAGCGGATCGAACTGGACGATGGCGCAGTCATCGCAGTGGTGGACAAGCTCCTCAAACAGCGCAAGGACTCCGCCAGCCAGTACGACAACGCCGGCCGGGCCGATCTGGCCGCCGGCGAGCGCTTCGAGATCGAGGTGCTCTCTGCCTACATGCCTGCCGGCCTGTCCGACGCGGAAGTGGATGCCGCCATCACCGCCGCCCTGGCGGAGTCGGGCGCCGCCTCGCCCGCCGACATGGGTAAGGCGATGGCCATCCTGAAGCCGGCCCTGGCGGGCAAGGCCGACATGGGCCAGGTTTCCGCGAAGGTGCGGGCGCGGCTGGCAAACTGACCCAGTCGGGCTAGTCTGGTAAACGGCGGCCAGCACCCCAGCGGCTGCCACCGGATCAGCATGATTCCCCAGTCCTTCATCCAGGAACTCCTCGCCCGGGTCGACATCGTCGATGTCATCGAGCGCCATCTCCCCCTCAAAAAAGGGGGCGTCAATTATTTCGCCTGCTGCCCCTTCCATGGCGAAAAGAGCCCCTCCTTCTCGGTCAGCCCCAGCAAGCAGTTTTACCACTGCTTTGGCTGCGGCGCCCACGGCAGCGCGATCGGCTTCCTGATGGAATACCAGGGGCTCACCTACGTGGACGCCATCCGGGAGCTCGCTGGCCAGTTGGGCATGGCGGTGCCGGAAGAACGAGACTCCCCGGCCGCCCGCCGCCAGGCGGCCAACGTCCCTCTGACCGAACTGATGGCCGCCGCCGCCCGCTTCTACCGGGAGCAGTTGAAGCTCGCCCCCCAGGCCATCGACTACCTCAAAACCCGGGGCCTCACCGGCGAGATCGCCGCCCGCTTCGGCATCGGCTACGCCCCGGATGGCTGGAATGCCCTCCAGGGCGCGTTTCCCGACTACAACGCGGCGGCCCTGCTGGAAGCCGGCCTGGTGATCGAAAATGATCAGGGCCGGCGCTACGATCGTTTCCGCGACCGCATCATGTTCCCCATCCAGGACAGCCGGGGCAACGTCATCGGCTTTGGCGGCCGGGTTCTGGGCAGCGGTGAACCCAAATATCTGAATTCCCCGGAAACCCCGCTCTTCGAGAAAGGCCGGGAGCTCTACGGCATCGTCCAGGCCCGCCAAGGCATCCGGGACGCGGGCTGCGCCATCGTGGTGGAAGGCTACATGGACGTGGTGGCCCTGGCCCAGTTCGGGGTGAGCAACGCGGTGGCCACCCTGGGCACCGCCACCACCCCCACCCACATCCAGAAGCTGTTCCGCCAGACCGACCGGGTCGTGTTCTGCTTCGACGGCGACGCCGCCGGCCGCAAGGCCGCCTGGCGGGCGCTGGAATCCAGCCTGGAAGCCCTGGCCGACGACAAGCAGGCGGCCTTCCTGTTCCTGCCCCCGGAACACGACCCGGACTCCTTCGTGCGGGCGGAGGGGGCGGAAGCCTTCCGCCAGGCCGCCACCAGCGCCCTGCCCCTGGTGGACTTCCTCCTGCGCCACCTGCGGGAAGACTGCGACGCCGCAACGGCCGAAGGCCGCGCCCGCCTGGTGCATGAGGCCAAACCCCTGGTCCTCAAGCTGGCGGCCCCCTTGCTACGCCTGCAGCTCGTCAAGGCCATCGCAAAAACCAGCGATCTGACTCAAGCTGAAGTGGAAGCCGCCTACGGCCTCAAACCCAGCCGCCCCGCTTTCGACCGCCAGGGCGAACGTCCGTCCGGCCGGCCCCAGCCGCGCCGCCGACCCCTGAGTCCCGTGGAAACCCTGCTCCGCCTAGTGATCCAGCACCCCACCCATGCCGCCCGCCTGCCCCTGGCCCTGATCCCCCAGGAAGACCCGGAAGGCCGCGCCCTGGTGGCCATTCTCGACGCGGTGGACGTGGGCGACATTCCCGGCAACGCCGGCCTCGGACTCCTGCTCGAACACTTCCGGGACACGCCCCATGCCCCCCTGATTGCCCAGCACGGCCGGGAAGGGCTGGAAACCGAATTCGAAGACTCGGCCATCGAACCCCTGCTCCAGGACACCCTGGCCCGACTGCGCCAGACCGCCGCTCGCCGGGAGTTCGAAGCCCTCAATGAAAAAGCCCGCGGCACGCGCCTCAGCCCTGAGGAAATGCGCCGCCTCCAGGAACTTTTGCTTGCCGCCAAGGAACCGGTCAGCCAACCCAAAGTCTCAAATTAACCATATAATTTCGGGTTTTGCGACGGCGTTCGCCCCGAATTCGAGGATGATGATGGCCAAGGAAAAAGCCAAGGATTCACGTAAGGACAGCCCCAAGGGGCGCGCCGCAAAGGCCAAGGACAAGCTCATCGGCCTGGTGGACAATGCGCCCCTGACCGAACTGGACGCGGAAGTTCGCCGCACTCAGTTGAAGAGCCTGATCGCCCTGGGCAAGGAGCGGGGCTATCTGACCTATTCCGAAATCAACGACCACCTGCCCGATGACGTGGTGGACGCGGAACAGATCGAATCCATCATCGCCACCTTCAACAACATGGGAATTCAGGTCTTCGACCAGGCGCCGGCGCCGGAAGACCTGCTGATGTCCGACAGCACCATCACCACGGTGGACGAAGCGGAAGCCCAGGAAGAGGCCGAGCAGGCCCTGTCCTCGGTGGATTCCGAATTCGGCCGCACCACCGACCCGGTACGGATGTACATGCGGGAGATGGGCACCGTCGAACTGCTCACCCGCGAAGGCGAAATCGAGATCGCCAAGCGTATCGAAGACGGCCTCAAGCACATGGTCCAGGCCATTTCCGCCTGTCCCACCACCATTGCCGAAATGCTCAACCTGGCCGATCTGGTGGCCAAGGACGAGATGCGCATCGACGAACTGGTGGACGGCCTGGTGGACGAAACCGGCGCCGACGAAGCCGCCATGTCCGCCAGCGGCGAAGAAGAAGACGCCGAAGCCGTGGCCGAAGCCGGGGAGGAAGAAGACGAAGACGGCGACGGCGGCGAATCCGCCGCCACCGCCGCCTCCCTGCTCCAGCTCAAGAATGCCGCCCTGGCCTATTTCCAGACCATTCGCGGCCTCTACGACAAAAAAATGGCCCTGCTGGCCAAAAAAGGCTCCCAGGACAAGGCCTACCTGGCGATCCAGCAACAGATCTCCGAAGAGCTCCTGCGCCTGCGCTTCACCGCCAAGACCATCGAACGCCTGTGCGACTCCGTGCGCCACATGGTGGAACAGGTGCGCGCCCATGAACGGCACATCCTTCAGCTGTGTGTGGACCGGGCCGGCATGCCCCGCCCCCACTTCATCAAGGTCTTCCCCGGCAAGGAAACCAACCTGGACTGGCTGAAGGACGAAATCGGCGCCGGCAAGGCCTACGCCGAAGGCCTGATGCGCATCCATCCCGCCGTGCTGGAAGAGCAGCAGAAGCTCATCGACCTGCAGACCCGCATCGGCATTCCCCTCAAGGAACTCAAGGACATCAACAAGCAGATGTCTACCGGCGAAGCCAAGGCCCGCCGCGCCAAGCGGGAAATGACCGAGGCCAACCTGCGCCTGGTGATCTCCATCGCCAAGAAGTACACTAACCGGGGCCTTCAGTTCCTCGACCTGATCCAGGAAGGCAACATCGGCCTGATGAAGGCGGTGGATAAATTCGAATACCGCCGTGGCTACAAGTTCTCCACCTACGCCACCTGGTGGATCCGCCAGGCCATCACCCGCTCCATCGCCGACCAGGCCCGCACCATCCGGATTCCGGTGCACATGATCGAAACCATCAACAAGATGAATCGCATCAGCCGCCAGATCCTCCAGGAAACCGGCGCCGAGCCCGATCCCGCCACCCTGGCCAAGAAGATGGAAATGCCCGAGGAGAAGATCCGCAAGATCCTCAAGATCTCCAAGGAACCCATCTCCATGGAAACCCCCATCGGCGACGACGACGACTCCCACCTGGGGGATTTCATCGAAGACCAGGCCACCCTGGCCCCGGCGGACGCCGCCATGTATTCCAGCCTGCGGGACGCCACCGGCGAGGTGCTGGACTCCCTCACCGCCCGGGAAGCCAAGGTGCTGCGGATGCGCTTCGGGATCGAGATGAACACCGACCACACCCTGGAAGAAGTGGGCAAGCAATTCGATGTCACCCGGGAACGCATCCGCCAGATCGAAGCCAAGGCCCTGCGCAAACTTCGCCACCCCAGCCGCTCGGAAAAACTCCGCAGCTTCCTGGACAGCGACTCCTGACCCCTTTCCGACCGGGGCCCTTGCTCCGGTCAGGGGCCTTTAGCGCAATCGGTTGGAACAGAGGACTCACCACAGGCGGCTCGAAGCGAGTTTTATTCAGCAAAAATCGCTTACGCGGCACCACGCAAAGCCGAGTAATCGCTAGTGTAAGCAGTCAGTTTTAAGGGCCTCTAGCTCATGCCTGGTTAGAGCAGCGGACTCATAATCCGTTGGTGCCGAGTTCGACTCTCGGGGGGCCCACCAAAATTGAAAAAGCCAACCTCTTGGGGTTGGCTTTTTCGCTGGTGTCGCCACGGCTAGCCTCCGCAATCACAGCAGGCGGCGAACTGCGGTGTATTCGGCGAGGCAGGCACAAATGGGGCCTCAGCGTCTAGCAAAGGGCCAGAAAGCGCAGAGAACAGGTCCCGAGTGGCCTCGCGCAGCACAGAAAGGACGTCAGTCAGCCTGCGGTCGTTCACGCCCTGCGCGTAATCGTCAGCAGCATCGACGGCACTCCAGACTCGGAGAAACCGACCGTCGGAGACCGGCTCGGAAACAGAGGCGGCGGTAAGGGTGTGATCCATGATGGAATCCTCTCGAAAGCGTGAACGAAAAAAAAGCCGCACGTCTCCGGGTGGAGGCTGCGGCTTTCGGGTCAGGGGCTGGTTTTGCTCACTTGCCGAAGGTGGAAGGCAGTCCACGGGTTTTCCCCGGCAGGGACCCAGCCAAGCATGTTCAGGTGCCTCCCTGCACCTGATCAAGCAGTTGCTGAACCACCTCGACATGGTCACGACCCAGGGCTACGCCCATCTGCCCGGAGACAACCTGCGGGAAGCCCCCCTGCAGATGTCTGCCGTGATTTCGGACGCCCTCAAGGCCAACCGGCAGGAAGCTGCCGAAGCCTGAAGCATTGAAAGACCGAACAGCCAGTGTGCCGTTCGGTCTTTTTTTATGTCGCCGATGTCGTCAGGGCTTACTCTTCTAACAAGCTGCGCAGCATCCAGGCCGTCTTCTCGTGGATGTCGATGCGTTGGGTCAGCACGTCAGCCGTCGGCTGATCGTTGGCTTCGTCCACGACAGGGAAGAGCCTGCGAGCGGTGCGGGCGGTCGATTCCTGGGCGGCCACCAGATGGCGGATCATGTCGGTGGCCTTGGGCACGCCCTCGACTTCCTTGATGGAGGCCAGCTTGACGAATTCCTTGTAGGTGCCCGGCGCGGGGAAACCCAAGGCGCGGATGCGCTCGGCGATGATGTCCAGCGCATTCCACTGTTCGGTGTACTGCGCCATGAACATGTTGTGCAGGCTGTTGAACTGTGGCCCCGTGACGTTCCAGTGAAAGTTGTGGGTCATCAGGTACAGCGTGTAGCTGTCGGCAAGTAATGCGGACAGACCTTCGGCGATTTTCTGGCGATCGGCATCGGAGATACCAATATCCATTGCCATCGGTTTGACTTTCTTTGCCTTCATGATGGTTTCCTATTTTGGAGATTGAAAAACATCGAACAGAGGGAATCCTCCGGTCGCCTCAAAATGGTGCATTGGGGCTATAGTAGCTGAAACTGATTGACAACACGTAACTGCAAGGGCCTTGTTAGGCGAGGCACATAACGTTTTCGGTTAACCACGCAGCAAAGGAGCGAGAGATGGAAAACAAGGAAGCAAGTTCGGCTGGCAAGTGTCCTGTCATGCACGGCGGCGCGACTTCCGCGGGCATGACGAACATGGATTGGTGGCCCAAGGCCCTGAACTTGGACATCCTGCACCAGCACGACCGCAAAACCAACCCGCTGGGCGCTGACTTCAACTACCGCGAAGAGGTTAAAAAACTCGACGTTAACGCCCTGAAGAACGACCTCAAAGCCTTGATGACCGACAGCCAGGACTGGTGGCCGGCCGACTGGGGCCACTACGGCGGTCTGATGATCCGCATGGCTTGGCACGCGGCAGGTACCTACCGCATTGCCGATGGCCGTGGCGGTGGCGGCACGGGCAACCAGCGTTTTGCCCCGCTCAACTCCTGGCCCGACAACACCAACCTCGATAAAGCCCGCCGTCTGCTGTGGCCGATCAAGAAGAAGTACGGCAATAAACTGAGCTGGGCCGATCTCATCATCCTGGCGGGCAACATGGCCTACGAGTCGATGGGTCTGAAGACCTTTGGCTTCGGGTTCGGCCGTGAAGACATCTGGCATCCCGAAAAAGACACCTACTGGGGTTCTGAGAAGGAATGGCTGGCCCCCAGTGGCAGCGCGGGCAGCCGTTACTCCGGCGAACGCGATCTGGAAAACCCGCTCGCCGCCGTGATGATGGGCCTGATCTACGTGAACCCCGAAGGTGTGGACGGCAAGCCCGATCCGTTGAAGACGGCTCACGACGTGCGCGTGACTTTCGCCCGCATGGCGATGGATGACGAGGAAACCGTGGCGCTGACCGCTGGTGGTCACACCGTCGGCAAGTGTCACGGCAACGGCAACGCGGCCAATCTTGGTCCGGCCCCGGAGGGCGCGGAGCTTGAAGAGCAGGGTCTGGGCTGGCAAAACCACACTACACGAGGGATCGGTCGGGATACCGTCACGAGCGGCATTGAGGGCTCCTGGACGACGCATCCGATGAAATGGAATACCGGCAAGGGTGGTTACTTCGATCTGCTGCTGCGCTACGACTGGTGGCTGCAAAAATCTCCAGCCGGTGCACACCAGTGGGAGCCTGTCAACATTGCCGAAGAAGACATGCCGGTAGATGTGGAAGATCCGTCGATCCGCCGCAAGCCGATCATGACCGACGCCGACATGGCGATGAAGTTTGATCCGGCTTACCGCAAGATCTCTGAGCGTTTCCGCGACGATCCGGCCTACTTCGAGAAAGTCTTTGCCCGTGCCTGGTTCAAGTTGACCCACCGCGACATGGGACCCAAGAGCCGCTACATCGGTCCGGACGTTCCTGCCGAAGACCTGATCTGGCAAGACCCGGTGCCCGCTGGTCGCGCAGACTACGATGTGGCTGCGGTGAAGGCCAAGATTGCTGCTAGCGGCCTGACCATCGCCGAGATGGTCAGCACCGCCTGGGACAGCGCACGTACCTTCCGGGGTTCGGACAAGCGTGGGGGTGCCAATGGTGCCCGCATCCGCCTCGCGCCACAAAAAGACTGGGAGGGCAACGAACCTGCCCGTCTGACGAAGGTGCTGGCTGTTCTGGAGAAAATCGCAGCCGACACGGGGGCGAGCGTGGCCGATGTGATCGTTCTGACGGGTAATGTCGGGATTGAGCAAGCCGCCAAAGCCGCTGGCGTTGTCATGACCGTGCCTTTCGCACCGGGCCGTGGCGATGCGACCCAAGCGCAGACCGATGCCGAATCGTTCGATGTGCTGGAGCCACTGGCCGATGGTTTCCGCAATTGGTTGAAGAAGGACTACGTGGTCAGCGCGGAAGAGCTGCTGCTCGACCGCGCCCAGTTACTGCGCTTGACGGCTTGCGAAATGACCGCCTTGGTCGGTGGCATGCGCGTTTTGGGCACCAACCATGGAGGCAGCCAGCACGGCGTTTTCACCGACCGCGTCGGCGCGTTGACCAATGACTTCTTCGTCAACCTCACCGACATGGCCTACAGCTGGAAGCCCACCGGGCGCAACAGCTACGCTATCGTGGACCGCAAAACCGGGGCAACGAAGTGGACGGCCACCCGCGTCGATCTCGTCTTCGGCTCCAACTCGGTGCTGCGTGCCTATGCCGAGGTCTATGCCCAGGACGACAACAAAGAGAAGCTCGTCAACGACTTTGTTGCTGCTTGGACCAAGGTGATGAACGCCGATCGTTTCGATCTGGCATGACGTCGTGATTGGCGGGGCTCTCCCGCCGTGCTGTAAAAGCAAAAAGACCGAACAGCCAGTGTGCTGTTCGGTCTTTTTTTTTGCAGTCGGTGGCAGGATCAGGCAACCGAGCGTTGGGCAGTCCTGGCGACTTTGGCGACACAGCTGGACAGTGGCGTCGCCTACGTCGCCGTGTCACAGGCTGGATCAGCCCTCGAACGCTGCGGTGTCGCCCGGACGGCGCAGCATCTTGTTGACCTCGTCCTGGTGCAACTCTTCGTTCACGATCATCTCGCGGGCATACTCTTCCAGCAATACCGAGTGGCCTTCCACAATCTTGAGCAAATCGTAGTAAGCGGCCAGGGCGGTTTTCTCGTGCGTCAGGCTCTCGCGCAGGATGTCACCAATGTCATGTTGCTCGGTTTCCAACAGCGGGCCGATCTTCAGCGAAGGGTGCCCGCCCAGCAGCGTGACCAATTCCCCGGCCTTGTGGGCATGGGCCAGGCTCTCATCGGCGTTCCCCTTCATCCAGGACACGATGGGGATACGGTTGTAGCCATATACCATGAGCGAGTAGTGGGTGTACTTCACCACTCCCGCAAGTTCGAGTTCCATGATGCGGTTCAATGCATCAATGGCGGCTTGGGTTTTGGATTCGTCCATGGCGGATTCCTTTCTTGACGGCGATGTGTTGCCTCTTACTTCCCAGATGTATTTTCTGCCAGTTCGCCGAGGGTGTCGTTGATGGTGATCTGCTGCAAGGTGCGCGTCAATGACGAGGTGCTGGGATTCTCGACAAAGACACATTGCTTGCCGGTGCGTTTGCAGAAATCCTTGACCCGCCAGTAGGCATTGTGGCTGATGCAGCCGGTTTGGCAAATCACCAAATCGGCTGCGGCCAGAACCGAGTCGAGCGCACCTTGGTTGTCCTCCAGACCTCCATCGTGATGGGCAAAGTTGCCGCCCGCTTTCTCGATCACGTCACGGTAGTTCGCCACGTTTCCGTTGCGGCCCCCGACACACAGGATCATCTTTTCCTTGAGGAGGAAGGTGATCGGGCCGTCCTTGGGCATGTCGTGGTGCCGCTCCGCTGCTGGAACAGGCAGGGCCTCCGATTCACGCAGGCTCAGCGAGCGTTGTGCTTCGCTGAGCTGCTGACGCAGTTGTGCATTGTGCCTTTCCAGCTCTGCCTGTCGAGCCGTGAGCTGATCGACCTTCTTTCGCAGCCGGGAGGTGTTTTCAAAGTCCGGCAGCGACGCCTTCAGCTGCTCCATATCCTGCAGGAGGAACGCGATCCGCGAGTCCTTGCCAATCGCGATGGCACGCTGCTGCACCAGTTGTGCGTGCAGATGTTCGATTTCAGTGGCCTTCTCAGCGATCACCCGGGTGCATCGTTCTTGCGCTCGACCCAACTCCCGCCCCAAGACCCCGTTTTCCTTGATCAACTCGTTGAACTTGGTCACGTCAATGCGGACAGCAGCCCCGGCCTGGTGCTGCAACATGTGCATGTCTCTCAGGACGACCTCCTGCAAAACCTCGTCACAGCGGGGGTGGGTCAACGTGGCCCAGAAAGCCCCTGAGACATCGCCTCTGCGCACAGTGTCAGCCCAAAGGTCGGCCACCGCCTTGGTGTCCTTGGCCATCTTGAACGCCTGAATGCTTTTGGCGTACCGTGCTTCCAGGTCCTTTTGCAGCAGTTCAGACAGCCGATTGCGCTGGGTGCATTCGGCGACCGCGCCGACATGGACCTCGTAATCATCCGCAATGGCTTTGCCGCCCAATGCCTTGTTCACCAACTTGCGCAGCGCTGCCAACGGAACGCACACCCCGACCACGGGGCAATGGCACTGGTGTGGCAGGTCCCAAAGTCGCCTGCGGCGAGACCCGGTGTTGGCCGGAAGAGGGCTGGCGTATTGATCACACATACGACCTCCTGGTTGTGCTGTCTTGCTGTTCAATGAACCACATGAGCGGATTCGCGACAGGCATGGCCTTCGTGCGGCTGCATGCTGTGCAAGCGCTTTTGGGCTTGCGAAACCATCTCGGCCAAGGCCAGGAATGCGTTGACTTCCAGTCGAACCGACACACAGTCCATAGACAAATGCACCACCCCGCAATCGGGGCAGACCGACACCTGCCCGACAGGGCTACGGGCCAGCATGGCGTGCTGGCAGTTGGGTGAAGTGGGCAAGTGCTCCATGCGAACCTCCTGCAAAGTGGCTGGTGCGCCTCACTATAAATGAGAATCGTTCTCATAAAAAGAGGGGCGCATCTAAAGTCAAAACCCGAACAGCTTGTGTGCTGTCCGGTCCTTTTGTGTGTAGTCGGAGGCAGGATCAGGCAACCAAGCATCGGACCGTCACGGCGACTTTGGCGACACAACCGGAGAGTTGCTGTCGCCAAAGTCGCCGTGTAGCCCAGATGTCAGCCGGTCAGCTTGGCAAGCCAACCCATTTTTTTGGGCGGCAGGGCCGGGCCGAATTCCACTTGAATCAGCTTGCGGTCGACTTCTGAGCCCGAGGATGCTTGGGCCATTGACACCTCGGCTTTGGCGAAATGCTTCCGCAGTTTGATGGCAGATTCAGATTCAGCGCGGAAAGAAGTTCGCTTGAACAGCTCGATCTCGGCAGTTCGGCAAGCCCGACTTCACGGGCTTTGCTGAGCGCCTCCCAATCCGGCTCGAAAGGAAGCCAGCCGTACTTTGAGCGGTCCAGGGTATCGAGCAGAAAGAACTGCCCAGCTTTAAACGCTTGCTTGCGCGACGCACATTCGATGATTTCAGGAATGCAGTCAGCGACATGCCCAAGCGAGACGAGGCTCTCGGCGACAGCCCCCTGACCCAAAAAAGGCCGGGCGGGCCGGGATTTTTGGCGGCTTTTCGGGGCGAACGGGGGCGTTTTGTCATCACGCCGTGGTTGCATCGGGTAGCTCCTCGAAGCTCCGGCATCAGACGTAGGGACTTGTCTATGTTGAACAAAAAGACGGTCCGTTTTCAGCATGAAAGTCGCTATGGGACGAACACATAGAGGCTCGCCCCCCTCTCACAACCCCTCATAATTCTTTGGTTGCGGGTTCGAGTCCCGCAGGGCCCACCAACAAAGAAGCCCGGCCACCCTTGTGGGTAGCCGGGCTTCTTGCTGGCGGCGCGACAAGGATACCCATCACGACCGTCGAGTGGCTGCACCCCGGCCCTGCCGATGGCCGGGCCCCTTGCGACGCCCTAGTGGCGGGAGGGATCCTGGGGGTAGCGATCGTACTTGTTGCGGATACCGTCCCCGTCCAGATCGTGCTCGTTGGCATCCCGGCGAGGATCCCTGGGATGAAGATCCTTCTTGTTGCGAACCCCATCTCCATCCATGTCCTTGTCCATGCGGTCGGGGATGCCGTCCCGATCCTGATCCCGGTCGGCACGGGTCCGACGGGGGTCATCCGGGCGGCTGTCGTATTTGTTGCGGACACCGTCCCCATCCCGATCCTTGTCCTTGGAATCCCGAATGCCATCCCGATCCCGATCTCCGTCCCGATAGACCCGGTACGCCGGTTCGTAGGGATAGGAAGGATAGGTTTGGGTCTGGGGATAACGGCGGTACTCATAATCCCGGTTGGAATAGGGCTCGTCGTAGTAGGTGGCGCAACCGGTCAGGACACTCCCGGCGGCCAGGACCAGAACAGCCAGCTTGTGCATGCTCTCACCTCATGTTGAATGGAATCCGGCCTGGATGGCGTGCCGGCTCCGGGAGTTTGCCACCGTGGGCAAAAAAAGGCTGCGTTCTTGCAATCAGCAACCATAAACTCCGGCCCCCTGGCGCGGGCGCAATTCAAGGGGGCACCTGGAATCGGCCCTCCGGGAGCTGGATTTCACTGGGCAGGCTGCAATGGATTGGGGGCCATGGCGGGCACGACGGGGAAACGCAAACCCGCCCCCCGCATTTCACCAATCCCCGTAGGCGCTCCCGTCCCGAGCGGTGCCTTCGGCGCCGCTTCTCACGTCATACAGCCCCTCCCCTTCCCCGGCGGGGGGCGCCACGGCCCGCCAGGTTTCGGCGCTGTCGGTCACGGGATCCCGGGGCAAGGCCCGCAGGTAGCGCTTGCTCACCAGGGTTTCCAGGTCGGCGGGCCACTGGCCGGTGTCGGCCTTGTACTTGTCGATGGCGTCCCGCATCACCACCAGGGACTGGCGCAGGCTGGCCTCCCGGGTGCGGTCCAGATGCTCGAAGTAGCGGGGCGCGGCAATCGATAACAGGGTGGCGATGATGGCCATCACCACCAGCAGCTCGATCAGGGTGAAGCCCCGGGGCCGCCGGGGCGCAGGCACAGTCACCGTCCGCTCCTTCACCATTCCCGGTAGGGAATGCCGTTGAGGCCCTTGCCGGGGGCCTGGGAATACACGTCGAACACGTCGTCGCCGGCCTGGGGGTCGTCCGGCGGGCTGGCATAGCTGCGCAGACCCCAGGTGCGGGCGGCGGGGGCGTCCGGATCCGGATGGAAGGGGTCCCGGGGTAGGCGACGCAGAAAGTAAATGGGCCGGCCCTTGGGATCGGTGGCGTCGGGCACCCCGTCCACCAGGACCTCCAGCCTGGGGGGATAGCCGCTGGCGCCTTCCGGGCGCTCCACCTTTTGGGCGTCGGAAGCGGCCTTGTAGGCATCGATGGCGCCCCGGATCTGACGCAGGGCCACCCGCAGCTCGCTCTCCTTGCTCCGCTGGGCGGCCATCTGCATGAGGGGCAAGGCCCCGGCGGCGAGGATGCCCAGGATGGCCACCGTCACCACCAGCTCGATCAGGGTGAAGCCCCGCCGGCGCGCCATGGTTCGCCGGCTACTCGGCAAGGATCTGGATGGTGGCGGCAGCCACCACCGGCAGGCGGCGCTCCTGGCCGGCCTGGCGCAACACCAGGCCACTCACCGCGAGCCCGCCGCTGCCGCTTGCGTCCCCCTTGACCTTGAGGTTGAGCTGGGCGCTCACCGTGCCGCCGCCCACCGCCAGGGGCAGCACCAGCTGGCCGGGCTGGGCCGCCTCGCCGGATACGGGTTCGAAGCGGGCCGGGTCGTAATCCACCGTCAGCTCCCCCGCGTCACTGACCCCCAACCCCTCCAGCTGGATCACCGCGGTAAAGGTCTCGCCCCGCCGCACCCCCGGCGGCGCGCTCAGGGTGGCCACTGGCACCGGGGCCTCCACCGCCGGCTCGACCACGGCCAGGGGCGCGGGCAAGGCGCCTCCGGCCGGCCGGCCATCGCCCCGCAGGCCCAAACTATTGGGGGCGGTGGGGCGCAGCAGCAGGGGCTGGGCGCCCACGCTGGCCTCGGTACCGGCGGGTTGCTCGGCCCGGGCCAGGGCCGGCGCCACCACGTTGCGCACGATACGGGGGGTGATCAGCAGGACGATCTCGGTCTTGGCGGAGCTGTCCTTCTGGGCCGTGAACAGGCGCCCAACCAGGGGCAGATGGCCCAGGCCAGGCAGGCGGGAGGCGCTGCTGCGGTCCTCGTCGTTGATCAGCCCGGCCAGCACCTGGGTCTCCCCGTTCCGGAGGCGCAACACGGTGGAGGCGTTGCGGGTACCCACTTGGTAGGCCAGGGAATTGGAGGGACCGGTGACTTCCTTGACGATGCTGGAAACCTCCAGGGCCACCTTGATGGCCACCTCATCGTCCAGGGTCACGGAGGGCTCCACGTCAAGCTTGAGACCCACGTCCAGGTAGTTCACCGAGGCGGAAACCCCCACGTTGGCGGTGGCGGTGGTGGTGAATACCGGTAGCTTGTCGCCGATATGGATCTTGGCCTTCTCCCGGTTTTTGACCCGGATGCGGGGATTGGCCAGCAGGCTGGAATCCCCATCCTCGGCCCGCAGCCGCAGCACCAGGGCCGGATTGGAGACATAGGGCACCAGGGCCCCGGTATTGCGTAGATTCACCACCCCGGCGGCCAGGGTGCCCCCCGGGGTGGTGGCGGTGGTGGTGCTGGTGGCGGTGGTCACCGCCGTGGTGAGGGGATCCTGGAGCAAACCGTAGCCCACCTGGTCAGGGAACTCCAGGCCCAGGTTGAGGAGCTTGTTGCGGGATACCTCCAGCACTTCCACCTCCAGCATCACCTCCGGCTCGGCCACGTCCAGGGCGGCGATCACCCGCTCGGCCAGGCGCACCGCGTCGGGGGTATCCTTGACGATCAGCAGGTTGAGCTTCTCGTCGATGAACACGTCCTTGCTCTTGACCACCGATTTCACCAGGGCCATGGCCTGCTTGGCATCGGCATTGGCCAGGTAGAAGCTGCGGGTCACCAGTTCGGTGTACTCCCGGTGCTTGGCCGCCGTGGCCGGGTAGATCAGCACCGAGTTGGCGTTGAGCACCTTGCGTTCGATCTGCTGGGTGGCGGTAAGGAGCTTGAGAACCTCATCCACCGTGCTGTTGCGCACAAACAGGGTCACCCTGGATTCGGCCCTCACATCCCGATCGAACACGAAGTTGAGGCCAGCGGCCCGGGACAAAGCCTCGAACACCACCCGCAGGGGGGCCTCCCTGAATTCCAGGGTCACCGGCTTGGCCAGGGGGCCTTGGAGGCCACTGGCCGCCGCCGCGCCGGCCTTGGCCGCCCCCTCGTCCAGCTCCCGCAGGATGGCCCGGGCCCCCGGGTGGGCGGGGGCTTCCGCCACCACCGCCCGGGCCAGGCGCTCGGCCTGGGCGCTGTCGCCCCGTTGCAGGGCCGCCCGGGCCTCGGCCAGCCGGGCCTCCCGCCGGCGCTCCCCGGCCACGTCCTCCAGGCCGGCCCGCACTCGGGGATTCTGGGGATCGATCCGGCCGGCGTCGGCATAGCGTTGTGCCGCCTCTTCCCAGCGGCCGGCCAGGCGGGCCCGCTCGGCGGCGGCCAAACCCTCGCTCACCAGCAGATCCCGCTGGCGGATGTAATAGCTGCGCAGCTCCACGTTCCCCGGATGTTCCCGGACGGATTTCTCCAGCCGGGCCAGGGCCACCAAGGGATCCCCGGCGGTGAAATCCTCCCGGCTTTTCTCCAGGGGCGGATTGGCGGCGCAGGCAGCCAGTAGCAGGGCCAGGCAAAAGGGGCGGAGTTTCATGGCGGGATTGTTCATGGGCGTGCCGTGGGCAGGACCTGCCGCTCTTGCAAGGGCAGATAGGTGAATTCAATGGCGGCGGAAGTGACCCGCTCCACCCGATAGACGCCCCCCAGCTCATCCCCGGCCTTGACCACCCGGACCTGGGCCCCCTCCAGCAGGAAGGCCGAGCGCTCGGCGCCCTCCTCAAGGCCCCCCACGTAGCGGAAGGGCAGGGGCGGCGCGCTGGGCTTGGGGGGTTGGGCGGGGGCCGGCGGGGGCGGCTGGAAACTGCGGGGTGCCAGGAAGCCCTCCGCCAGCCCGGTCAGGGCCGGACGGGGGCGGGCCAGATCCGCCAGGGTTACCGGCGGGGCCGTAGGATCCTTGGGCCTGCCTGCAAGCCTGGGCCTGGGGGCGGCGGCTTCGCCCCCCGCCTCCTCCAGGGTGGACGCCCACCAAGTGGCGGCCAGGGTTCCCAGCAGGGCGGCAGCCAGCGCAAAACGGCGACGGCGCGGATTCAAGGCTCGGCCCTCACATACAGATTAATACGCAGTTCCAGCGCCAGCTCCGCCGCCTCGGTGGCCTCCCGCTTCAGGCTGAGGGATTCCAGGGCCACCTCGGGCATCTCCCGGAAAACCTCCGCCAGCCAGCCATGGACCGGGGCGAACGCCCCCCGCACCGGTAGCCCGAGGGCCACCCGCTGGAGGGGCGTGCCCGGCTCCGGGCTGATCCGGTAGTCCGCCCGGGCCAGGGCCACCCCCTGGTCCGCCGCCAGACGATGGAGCAGCGCCAGGCGGGCCGGCAGCTCCCCCGCCGGGGGAAAGCGCCGGTAGAAGGCCAGGAGGTTTTCCCGGTCGGAGCGCCGCGCCGCGCCAGGCTGCGTCGCCTGGTGCAGCAGACTGGCCCGCTCCCGGGCCAGGGCGGCCCGGGCGGCCTCCTGCTCGGTCCGGGCAGCATGGCCGAAAGCGAACGCGAAGGCCAGCAGGGCCACCCCGGCGGCGCCGGCCCAGGCACTGGCCTGGAGAGCCCGCACCAGACGGGCGACCTGGTCCCGGAGTACTTCCCTGCCGTTCATGGCTGCCCCACCCAGCGGGCGGTGGCGTTGAAGCGGAACAATTCCGCCGCCCCCACAGTCACCGCCTCGTAATTGACCAGGCGCGCCGCCGCCACCCCCGGGGTGGCTTCCAGACGGGCCAGGTAATCGAACACCGCCGCCAGGGACCTGGCCTGGCCGGAAATGCGCAGCTCGCCCCGGGGGCCATCCACCTCCAGGCTCAACAGGGCCATGCCCGGGTCTTCCGCCACCGCCAGATCCCGCCACAGGCCGCCCCAGTCGGCGCCCAGCTGGCCGGCCACCCGCAGAGCCGGGCGGGCGTCCTGCTCCGCCACCGGCCGTTCGCTGGCCGGCTCGGCCACGGGCTGGGTCCGCTGGGCCTGGTGGCGCAGGCGGGCGACGATGGCCTCCCGCTCCGCCAGATCGGTCTGGCCAGCGCGCCAGTCGGCCAGTTCCCACCCGGTGGCAAGCAGCCCCAGGGCCAGCAGCAGCCAGCCCAGGATTCCCGGTGGGCGGCGGCGGCCGGAGAAATCCAGGGCCAGGGCCGGGGGGACGGCGAACTTCTTCATGCCCCACCATCCAGGGGCACAGCCTGCCAGCCCGCTGGCAGGGGGCCGGCGAGACCCGCCCCGTAGAGCACCCCCGCCTCGCCCCCCAGGCCGCAGGCCCCCACCAGCAAGTTGAGGGCCGCCCCCGGATCGCCAGCAGACTGATTGCGGATGGCCTGCCACTGACCCTGGCGCCACAGGCCCAGGGTCTGGCGGCCCGCCCCTTCCACCAGCAGGGCGCCAAGGGGCGCCTTGAGGCGGCGACGAACCTGGTTGTAGCGGTGGGTAAAAGCGCCGGTGAATTCCGCCAGCCGCCAGCCCCGGGCGCGGACCAGGGCATGCACCGCCGCCGCCAGGGCGGTGGGCATGGCGCAGGCCAGGGCCGGGCGGGGGGGTGGCTCCGGATCGACCCGCCAGCACCATTCGGGGGCGGCGATGCCGTGGACCTCCCCGAGCCGGTGGGCCACGAAGGCTGCCCGCTCGGCGCCCCGGCCCAGGCCGGCGGGCCAGCGGATCAGGGCGTAGCGCAGCAGGCCGTCATCCACCACCAGCCGGCAGCGCTGGCCCCTGGGCAGCAGATCGGCGGGCAGGGCCGTCAGGGCGGCGGAGAGATCCCCCGCCAGGGGCAAGCTGCGGCCGCCCACCCTCAGGCATCCGGGGGCCAGCTGGAGGATGGCGGTTTCAGCCCAGAAGGGTGACACGGTTCAACTCCTCCAGGGTGGTGTGGCCCGCCGCCACCAGGGCGGCGGCGGCCTGGCGCAGGCTGGTGAAGCCCTTGCCGCGAGCGGCGTCCTTGACTGCGCGGATGGGGGCGCGGGCGACGATGAGTTCCCGCAGTTCATCGTCCAGCAGCAGCACCTCGGCCACCGCCTTGCGGCCCCGGTAACCCGAGCCCCGGCAGTGACCACAGCCATGGCCGGCCCGGAAGGCGTAGGCGCCGGTATCCCCCAGGGCGGAAAGGGCCAGCACTTCCGGGTCGGGGATCACCGGTTGGCTGCACTGGGGGCAGTTGATGCGCACCAGGCGCTGGGCCACCACGCCGTTCAAGGCCGCCACCAGGTTGTAGGGGTCGATACCCATGTGCATGAAGCGGCCGATCACGTCGAACACGTTGTTGGCGTGCACCGTGGTGAACACCAGGTGGCCGGTGAGGGCTGCCTGCACGGCGATCTCGGCGGTTTCCGGGTCCCGGATCTCCCCCACCATAATCTTGTCCGGATCGTGGCGCAGGATGGAGCGCAGCCCCCGGGCGAAGGTGAGGCCCTTCTTTTCATTGACCGGGATCTGCAACACGCCCTGGAGCTGATATTCCACCGGGTCTTCGATGGTGACGATCTTGTCGACGCCCTTGTTGCTCTCCGCCAGGGTGGCGTAGAGGGTGGTGGTCTTGCCTGAACCGGTGGGGCCCGTGACCAGGAGCATGCCGTAGGGCTCGGCGGCCAGCAGGCGCAGGGTCTGGCGCACCGGTCCGTCGAAGCCCAGGGTTTCCAGGGTGAGCCCGCTCATTTCCCGGGACAGGTGTTCCTTGTCCAGGATCCGCAGGACCGCGTCCTCGCCGTGGATGCTGGGCATGATGGACACCCGGAAGTCGATCTCCCGGCCCCCGGCGGCGGCCTTGAAACGGCCATCCTGGGGCACCCGCCGCTCGGCGATATCCAGTTCCGCCATCACCTTGATGCGGGAGATGGCCTGTTCCGCCAGTTCCGCGCCCTGGACCCCGCCCACCCGGGTGAGGACCCCGTCCACCCGGTACTTGATGGCCAGGCCACCCGGCACGCATTCCAGGTGGATGTCGCTGGCACCCTGCTTGAGGGCATCGTAGAGGGTGGAGTTCACCAGCTTCACCACTGGGCTGGCGTCGGCGCTGATGCGCTTGAGGGAAAGATCCTCCACCCCTTCGGCGATCCCGCCGGCGCCGCCCTGCTCGGAGAGACCGGCGGCCCGTCGCACCTGGTCTTCATGGCGGGCCAGCAGGGCGGAGAGGTCGTCCCGGTCCGCCAGGCCCAGGCCGAAGGGTTCCGCCAGGCGCGGGCCGAGGCCATCCAGCAGATCCCCGTCGAAGGGGTTGGCCAGCACCACCAGGAGGGCCCCGGCTTCGTCCCGCAGGGCCACGCACTCCCGGGCCAGGGCGGTCTCGAAAGGGATGGCGACGAAATCCGGCGCCAGGGCCATCAGCCGGGCATGACCCTGACTGGGCAGCCCGCAGGTGGCGGCCAGGCGGGCCAGGCGCTGGCCGGCATCCGGCTCCAGGCGGGCCAGGCCCTCCAGGAAGCGGCCGCCAGCGCGGGCCTCGGCCAGTTCGGCGGGGGTGAAGGCCGGCTGACTCATTGAATGCTCTCCGCCAGCTGGAAGATGGGCAGATACATGAGCACCACAATGCCACCGATGGCGCAACCGATGAACAGCATCAGGAGCGGCCCGAACAGGCGGGTGAGCCACTCCACCTGACGGGCGGTCTCTTCCTCATGGAATTCCGCCGAGCGGGTGAGCATTTCCCCCAGGTTGCCGGCCCGCTCCCCCACTTCCAGCATGCGCAGGGCCACCGGGGTGGTGAGGCCCCGCTCAGCCAGGGTTGCGGCGAAGCCCCGGCCTTCCCGGATACGGTCGATGGCGGCAGTGAGGCTTGCCTGCAACACCGGGGAAAGCAAGCCCGCCACCATCCCCAGGGCGGTGACCGCCGGAATGCCGCCGGACAAAAGCATTCCCAGGGTGCGGTAGAACCGGGCCAGCTGGAACACCCGCAGGCGCTCGCCGATGAAGGGGGCGTGCCACAACTGCCGGCCCACCGCCGCCCCCAGGGCCGGGCTGCGGGCCAGGCCGGCCACCACGGCCACCGTCGCCAGCAAGGCCAGCCCCATCCCCAGGGCATGGCCCTCCACGAACTTGCCCCACTCCAGGAGCAGGCGGGACAGCCAGGGCAGCTCCCCCCGCACGTCTTCGTAGATATGGGAGAAACGGGGCACCACGTAACCCAGCAGGAACAGCACCACCAGCCCGCCCACCCCCAGCAGCAGGGCCGGGTAGATGGCGGCGGAGACCAGCTTGCCCCGCAGGCTTTCCACCTGCTGCTGGTAGGCGATGAAGCGGGCCACCGCCTGGTCCAGATCCGAGGTGTGCTCGGCGGCGCGGATCATGGCCACGTACAGGTCAGGAAAGCTGTCGGGGGCCGCTTCCAGGGCGCTGGAGAGGTTCCGCCCCTCCCGCAGGGCGGTCAGGATGCCAGCGAGCACCGCTCGCACCCCGGTCCGGCTTTCCTTTTCCGCCAGGGCCGCCACCGCCTCCGCCAGAGGGATGCCGGCCCGCAGCAGGGCCAGGAGTTCCTGGTTGAAAAGGAGCAGCGGGAAGCGGGACTTGCCACCCCCGCGCCCACCGGCCCGCAGGGAGAGCACCGCCAGCCCCCGGGCCAGGGCCAGGCCCCGGGCCTCGGCCTCGCTGACCGCCTCCAGTTCCGTCTCGACAATCGACCCGTCGCCACCAACGGCCCGCACCCGATAGCGCATGAAAGGTCGTGCGCCTACCAGTTGGTGATGTCCGCCGCCTCCCCCTCGCCGCCGGGCTGACCGTCCGGGCCGAAGGAGTAGAGGTCGAACTCGCCGTGCTCGCCGGGCTGGCGGTACTGATAGGGCTTGCCCCAGGGGTCGAGGGGCACCGCCTTCTTGAGGTAGGGACCGGCCCAGCTGGCCTCCCCGGGAGAAGTCTGGAGGGCCTCGAGGCCCTGTTCGGTGGTGGGGTAGTGCCGAAGATCGATCCGGTATTGATCCAGGGCTTTCTCCAGGGCATCGATCTGGGCCCGGGCGGTCTTGATCTCCGATTTGCCGATCTGGCCAAAGAACTTGGGCCCCACGTAGCCCGCCAAGAGCCCGATGATGACCATCACCACCAGGAGTTCCAGCAGGGTGAAGCCCCTCTGGGGGCGGGCGCGGCAAACCGGGGAGGAAACAGGCATGGGGCGAGGATGAAGACCGGCGGGTTGAAGAACCATGGGAGCTTAGCCGCGGAATTTGACAATCGGGTTACTGTAACAAACCCGATTGGGGCGCGGGCCTTTTTGCTCATGGTCAGGAAGCCACCCGGAGGGCGACCCTGACCAGCCCGGAAGGCCGATCCCCGCGCCGACTCCCCGCCGCCCGGCCTCTCGGGACGTTCAAGGGGCAAGCACCGATTCACGGGTACCCCTGAAAATGCTGCTGATAAACAAAAGGCCCCGGGAAGGGGCCCTTGGCAGACCGGAAATGAAGCGGCCTTACTGGCGGGGCGGGGCGTTCTTGAGGGCCTCGGCCAGGATCGCTTCCTTGTCGATCTGGATCATGCCAGGCGCTTCGGCGGGGCAGGCGGTGGCGGCATCCACTTCCTCCGGCGCCTGGCCCAGGCTTGCCAGGCTGGGCAGGTCGCCCCGGCTGACCTTGAGGGTGGGCAGCAGGCGGCCCATGCCGGCCAGGGTGCGGACCTTGGCGATGGTCTGATCAAAGACGGCGCTGATGTAGGCCCTGCGGGCCTGGAAGTATTCGTTCTCGGTATCCAGCAGATCCAGCAGGGTCCGCTGGCCGATGTCAAACTGCTTGCGGTAGGCATCCCGGGCCTTGGCGATGGCCAGTTGGTGCTGGTCCAGGTAGCGCAACTGCTCCTCCAGGCGCTGCACATCGTTATGGGCGATAGACAGGGTCTGGCGGATGTCCCGGCAGGATTTGTCCCGCTGATCCCGGGCGGCGTTGAGGCGCTCGGCGTATTGACCCAGGGCGGCCTTGTCGGCGTTGCCGTTGAACAGGTTGTAGTTCAGCACCAGCTCCACCACCCGGGTGTTGCTGTGGCCATCCACCCCGTCGATGTTCTGGCCCACGTCCTGACGGGCGCGGAGATCCACCCGGGGCTGGAAGCGGGAGCGGCGGCCTTCCAGCTCGGCCTGGGCGGCCCGCACATTCTCGGCGGCGGCGGCGTAGGCCGGGCTGCCGGTGTAGGCCTGGCGCAGGGCCTCGGCCACCGCCGGGGGAATGCCCTCCCGGCCCAGCTCCAGGGGTGGCAGGGCGGCGGCGGGCACCTCGCCGACGATGCGCTGGTAGCGGGCGGAAACATCGTGAAGATTGCTGGCCTCGGTCAGGAGGTTGGATTCCGCCAGGGCCAGGCGGCCGCTGGCCTGTTCCAGGTCCACCCGGCGACCGACGCCCGCCTTGACCCGCTCGGCGATCTGATCGAAGACCTGCTTGTGCTGCACGTAGTTGTCCTGGGCCAGCTTCACCAGCTCCCGGTAGCGCAGCACGTCCCCGTAGGCCCGGGCGGCCTCCAGGGCGGCCCCCTCGGAGGCGTCCATCAGCTCGTAATAGCGGGTCAGCTTGGCGTGCCCCAGGCGGGAAACCTCGGAGGCGGTGGCAAAACCGTCATAAACCATCTGGCTGAGGCTGAGGGTGGCGCCGCGCCGGGTATAGTCCCGATCCCCCAGGCCAGGATCGTGCTGGTGCTCGCGGCCCACGCCGGCGGACAGATCCACCCTGGGCAGGTAGCCACCCCGGGCCACCTCCTGCTCCTGCGCGGCGGAGAGGAACAAATGCCAGCGGGCCTGAACCTCGGGATTGGTGAGCACCGCCTTCTGGGCCGCCTCCCGCACGGTGGCGGCCGGCGCGGTGGAAGCCGCCGGCTGGGCCAGCGCGCTGGTCGAGGAGCCCGCGGCAACAGAGGCAAGGGCAGCGAGGAGGGCGATACGCAGACGATTCATGGCTATTCAGTTTCCCTGGGTCTTTCCGTTGTTCTTCTTGAATGGGCCGGGACAATCGAGCACAGTCCGACGGGCTGAATTATTAACGATTCCGGGTACCTCCCCTTGAGACATATCTGTCACTCATTGCCACGAAATCACGGTCTGCCGAGCATTTCGTCACACTTGCGGATCGCGCTCCGGTAACGTTTCGGCCCCATGCCCCGCAGCCCCGCCCCCGCCCCGGACAGGCTCGCCCGCGCCCAGCGCGGGCTCGGCCGTGCCCTGCTGGCCTGGATCATGGTGCTGGGTCTGGCCCTGGCGGAGCCTGGCATCGACAAGCTGCTCAACCTGGCCACCCAGCGCTACGGCAAGGCCGGCGGCGAGGCGGTGGCGGCCTGGCGGCATCTGCTGGCGGACAGCGCCCCCCTGGCGGAGACGGACAAGCTGACCCGGGTCAACGGCTTTTTCAACCAACGCATCCATTACGACAGCGACCAGGCCATCTGGGGCAAGTCCGACTACTGGGCGACCCCCCTGGAAACCCTGGGCCGGGGCGCCGGGGACTGCGAGGACTTCACCATCGCCAAGTACGTCACCCTCAAGGCCCTGGGGGTGCCGGACCACAAACTGCGCCTGATCTACGTTCGCGCCCAGATCGGCGGCCCGGCCAGCGGCATCCTGCAGGCCCATATGGTGCTGGGCTACTATCCCTCCCCTACGGAGGAACCCCTGGTGCTGGACAGCCTGCTCAATGAAATCCGCCCCGCCTCGCGCCGGCCCGATCTGGCCCCGGTCTTCAGCTTCAACGGCGAAGGCCTGTGGATCGGCGGCACCAGCTCGGTGGCCGACCCCACCACCCGGCTGTCACGCTGGCGGGATCTGCTGGCCCGCATGACCGAGGAAGGCTTCGAATGACCCCCACTCTCATCCCCGTCCCCCGCCCTGTTTCCCAAGGGTCTGTTGACCTTGGATTCGGGGGGCGCGCTCGCGTCTCTTGGCGTCCAGCGCAAGGCGCGGCGCCGCTCTTTGGGTGGCTCCCAAGGGAGAAGCCCTCATTGGGCAACCAACGCGGCAATGGGGGCCAAGGGGTACGAGCCCTTCGGGTTGAGCCCAGAATTGCGAGATGTAGGGCGGGCTTTGGCCCGCCCAGGCGGACTGAAGTCCGCCCTACGGGGAAGGGTGGGCTCGAACGCCCCCGCTGCCGCGTTGCACTCCTTGCATCGGAAGCGTTCGGGCTCAACGCGATCCCCCGAATCCACTGTCAACAGACCCAAGGAGTCCGGCCGTGTCCCTGACCAAGCAGCTGTGGCTGGCCATCGCCACCGTCATGACCATCGTCTTTGGCGGCGCCTTCGTCGTCAGTACCCTGGCGGCCAAGCGCTACCTGGAAGAACAGCTCTACATGAAGAACGTGGACAACGCCACCGCCCTGGCCCTGTCCATGTCCCAGCTGGAGAAGGATCCGGTGACGGTGGAGCTCCAGCTCTCCGCCCAGTTCGACGCCGGCCACTACCGCAGCATCCGTCTGACCGACCCGGCCGGGGAGACACTGGTGGAGCGCAGCAACGAGACTCCGGTGGAGGATGTGCCAGGCTGGTTCATCCGCCTCATCCCCCTCACCGTCAAACCCGGCGTCGCCCAGGTGCAGGACGGCTGGAAGCAATTCGCCACCCTCACCCTGGAGAGCCACACCCGCTTCGCCTATGCCGAGCTGTGGCAGGGCACCCTGCGCATGCTCAGCCTGTTCCTGGCGACGGCTGCGGCCAGCGGGCTCATCGGCACGGCGCTCCTGCGCCTGGTGCTGCGCCCCCTGCGGGAGGTGGTGGATCAGGCCGAGGCCATCGGCGGGCGGCGCTTCATCACCACCCGGGAGCCCCGTACCTCCGAATTCCGCAGCGTGGTGCGGGCCATGAACGCCCTGTCCGAGCGGGTGCGAGCCATGGTGACTGAGGAATCCCGGCGGGTGGACGAACTGCGCCGCCAGGCCCAGACCGACCCCCTCACCGGCCTGCTCGGCCGGGAAAGCTTCGGCCGCACCCTGGAAGCCGCCCTCACCAGCGAGGACACCCGGGGCGCCGGCTGCCTGGCCATCGCCCGCATCGCCGACCTGGCCAGCCTGAACCGCAACCTCGGACGGGAAGTCACAGACCAGCTCCTGCGGCGCATCGGCGAACGCCTCCAAAGCCTCCAGGAATCCCGCCCCGGCTGGGCCGCCGGCCGCCTCAACGGCGCGGACTTCGCCATCCTGGCCCCTGGCGCCGAAGATGCAGAGACCCTGGCCCGGCGCCTGGCGGCCGAGATCCACATGGTGGCCGACCCATCCCGGGAATTGCGCCTGCCCGTGGGGGCCACCCCCTATCGGGCCGGGGAAAGCGTACCTCAACTACTGGCCCGGGCCGACGGGGCCCTGGCAACCGCCGAAGCGAACGGGGACGTGGCGGTGCGCCCGACGGCGGAGGGCCAGGGCACGGAACCCCAGGACATGGCCGGCTGGCGGTCGGCCCTGGAAAAAGCCCTGCGGCCGGAAGACATGGACCTGGGCAGCTACCCGGTACAGGGGGCCGACGGCGCCCTGATCCATCGGGAGGCACCGGCCCGCTTGCGCCTGGCAGGCGCCTGGCTGCCCGCCGGACGCTTCGTGGCCTGGGCGGGCCGGCTGGGCCTGTTGCCCGCCCTGGATTCCCTGGTGGTGGACACCGCCCTGGCCCGGGTCGCCCGGGATCACGTCCCGGTGGGGGTCAACCTGTCTCCGGAATCGGTACGGGATGCCACCTTCCTCCAGAGCCTGGTGCTGCGCCTCAAGCGCCAACCCGCCCTGGCCTCCCTGCTGTGGCTGGAAGTACCGGAATACGGCGCATTCCGCCATCTGGGGGAATTCCGCGCCTTCTGCATGGCCTTGAAGCCCCTGGGCTGCCACCTGGGCCTGGAGCACGTGGGGCCCAGCTTCTCCCGCATTGGCGAGCTCCACGACGTGGGGCTCGATTACCTGAAGATCGATGCGTCCATCATCCGCGACATCCAGCACAACCCGGGCAACCAGGCCTTCCTGCGGGGCTTGTGCATGGTGGCCCACAGCATCGGCCTGATGGCCATCGCCGAGGGCGTGGTGAGCGAGGGCGAGAAGGCCATGCTCCCCGAGCTGGGGGTGGACGGGATGACCGGCCCGGCCATCGGCTGATCCAGCCCCTGCAGGGCGCGGGAACACCCCGCAGCCTCTGCAACCCGTCACGCCGGGGCACGCCCGAGGCCATCCGGAACGAAACACTGCCCTGGCCAAACATCCCAGCCGTTGGCTGAGGTGTTTGTCCAGGGCAGGACTGGCGGGCTGGAACGCTGGCACCGCCACGGGCTGGGGACCGGGGACTGCCTCCACCGGCTCCCGACGCGGGTGACGCCCAGCAATCGTTTCAGCGGGTCTGGTCTTTCCTCCGGAAAGCCAGGCCGGCCAGGCCGAGGCTCACCAGGGCAAGGGAGGCGGGCTCGGGAACCGAGGAGGCCGGCGAGAAGCGGGCATTGTCCAGGCGGAAGGTCTCGAACCCGGGAGATTGACCGCCCTCGTGAAAAGAGAAGGACGCGATCGGGGCATCCGACACGAAACCCCAGAAACCGCCAGCCAAGGTGGCGGGAACTTCAGTGGCAAGGTCCATTTCGGTCAAGTCGGAGAACACCAGGTGGAGCTTGATGCCAGTGCCCGAGCCGCCAGGTCCGGCCAGATCCCAGTCTGCGCCAAAGGCCGCAACGGGGGCGGTGAAGGCGAACTGGGGAACCGTGGCCTGGGTGTCGTCCGCCCGATCGTTATACCAGCCGCCGGAGATGTTCCCACCGAGGCTGGAGCCGAAGGTGATGGACAGACCTGGAACCAGGGTTCCGTCGTCAAAGGTCTCAAGGGTGCCCAAGGCCCCTGCTGCGGCGCTCCAGCCGGTGAGGTCGTTGGCATAAACCGTGATGTTGGCGGCGTTGGCCTGGGTGGCCACACCCAGGACGCAGGTGGCCGCCGCGAGGAGTTTCAGGGCGATTTTCTTGGTCATGGCACTTGTCTCATTCATTGAGTTTATGGGTATTGGGTGAGAAATTAGCACTCCGGAGCGCGGGCCGCATCCAAAAATGTCACGGTATCCCTCACGAACGCCCCGCAGCGGGACGGTGTCCAGCCACCGGGCACCGGCAGGCGCCGCTCATAGCACATCGCTGTCGTCGAGGAGCTTGAGGCCCCGCAGGGAATGACGCAGGCTGCGCCGGGTCATGAGCTTGTCCTGGGCGGGCGCCGGCAGATCGGTGAAACGAATCACCTCCTTGTCGATCAGGAGATCGATCAAGTCCTCCAGCACCCGCACCAGCCGCAGATCCGAATCCGCCAGGGGTCCCTGGCCGGCCAGCTCCTGGCCGAAAGCCACCAGCTCGGGGGAATCCGCCTCCAGGGCCTCCGGGTGTTGGGCGTCCTGGGCGAGGCTCACCGCCACCACCCGCCCCGCCCCGTCCCGCTGCACATAACGCATCCACGTCCTTTCTGGCGATCGCCGCCCTTAGTCGGTGATCAGTTTGCCCTTGCTGAGGAGATCCTGGATCACCAACTGGTCGGTATTCAAGGAAGCCGTCAGGAGCTGCACCCCTTCCAGCACGATGGTCTGGGTCTCGCCCCCCCCGCTGGTTGGGCTCACGTGGATCACGGTATCGCTGCCACTGGTCTCGAAGTGCAGGAAGTTGGAGAGACTGGCGGCAGTATGGGATTCGCCCTGGAGCAGATCCTTGAGATCCAGCACGTCACCGCCACTGGCCGCGGCCGTCTTGCTGAAGTCTCCAATATGATCCACCGCTGGCGCACTGGTGCTGCCCGCATCCGCCAGGGACCACTTGAAGGTGTCGGACCCCAGCCCCCCCAGCAGGTAATCGTCGCCGGCGCCACCGATCAGGGTATTGGCCTGGTCGTCGCCCCCCAGGGCATCGGCACCCGACGTACCCACCACGCTACCGTAGGCGTCGAAGCTCAGGTTGAGGGTCGAGAATCCACTGACATCTCCATCGCCATCGACGGCCTGGGCACTCAAACTGGTACGCTGATCCAGGGCATCAGTATGGCCGGTGAGTCCGGTCACGCTCATCCGGTAACCGGTACTGTCGGTGCCTGCGCTGAACACAATCGAGGCAAACGCCCCATGGGTGAGTTCGGCAGCCCCCAGGGTAACGGTCTGTTCGGGAATATTGCCCTTGCCCGCGCCGGCCACGCTGCCGGAATCCAGCACCTGGCCGTTCAAGCCATAGGTGGTCCAGGTGAGGGTTTCACCATCGCCCAGGGCATCCGTTTTGAAGGTCAGCCCGGTCATGGTGGTGGCTGCGCCGGAGCCCCCCGACGTAAAGGCCAGACGCAGGTTTTCCCCGGATTCAACCCACTGGTCGTTGACCCCGATCCAGCCCTGGTTGGTGTTCACCGAGGGGGTGGTGGCGCCACCGGTCGCCGTGGCGGTAATGACGAAGTAGCCGTTGGGGTCCGACAGGGTCCGCGTCGCCACATTGCCCGCCGTAATGTCGATCAGGGCCCCCGTGCTGATCAGGGCGGCATCCAGGGACTGGAGCATGGTTACCGAATAGCTGCTGCCCTGCGTGTCCCCCGTGACGGAAAATACAGCGGTGCCACCGGCATCCACTGCGGTCAGGCTTCCGTCGCCACCGGTCACGTAGTGCAGCTTGCTACCGTTGAAGGTGAGGTACCCCGTACCCACCTGGGTGCCACTAGCGTTGTATTGATTGGCCCGGATGAACCCGCTGCCGTCCACCAGCAAACCGCCGAACGTCACCCTGGAGCCGTCCGCATCACCGCCAATGGACAGATTCAGATCCCCCTGGGCCTGCGCCCCGGCATTGTCGCGAATCACCGTCGAAGCAGGCGTCCCCAGAACCGGACTGTCATCCTCAGCCACCACCGTAAGAGTGCTGGAAGCTGTCGCGACACCGTCGGAAACTTGCACCCCGACATTCAGACTGAGCTGGCCTTCCCCAGCTCCCGTGTGATCCACCGGACCATTCAAGGTCACCGTGTAGCGACCGTCATTGTCGATGGTCACGGTGACGACAGGGGTTTCGCTACCTTTGGCCCCCACTGAGCCCACCAGGGTATGGCCGCTGGAATCCAGCGCCCAGCTCAGCTTTTGGCCAGCGGAATACACATCCGTGGAGGGGGCCGACAAGGTGACCGTCAGGGCATCGCCGTCCAGATCGCCCAAGGCCAAGGTGCCGCTTTGAGTGCTGAGGTTGGTGTGGTCTTCCGTACCCGAGCCATCCTGATTCCCCCCCGCCAGGCCTTCCTCGGACACCCGAACGGCGGACGATTCCAGGGTGGGTGTGTCATTGGCCGGGGTCACCGTCAGGGACACGGTGGCGGTGCTGAGGTCGCCGTTGGCGTCAGTGATGGTATAGGTGAAGCTGTCCGGGCCGTTGTAGTCCGCCGTCGGGGTGTAGCTGAAGCTGCCGTCCGGGTTCAGGGTCAGGCTGCCGTGGCTCGGGCTGGTGTAGCTGCTCACCACCAGGGTGCCACCGTCGCCTCCCAGGCTGTCGTTGCCCAGCACGCCGGCAGCGGCGATGGTCAGGGTGCCGTCTTCGGCCACGCTGTAGCTGTCGTCTGTCGCGCTGGGCAGGTGATTCACGGCGTTGACGGTGATGTTCACCGTGGCCGTATCCGAGCCGCCCTGGCCGTCGCTGATCTGGTAGCTGAAGCTGTCGGCGCCCACGTAGCCGGCCGTCGGGGTGTAGCTGAAGCTGCCGTCGGCGTTGAGGGTGACCGTGCCGTGGGCCGGCTGGCCGTAGCTGGCCACCGTGACCGTGCCACCGTCCGGGT
>JAVEWG010000083.1:0-3189 GCA_034004685.1 Rhodocyclaceae bacterium
CCCGGTAGGGCCGCAGAAAGGGCCACAGGCCCTTGAGGGCCGACAGGTGGCGGGGCGCGTCGAGGGTGTCCGGGGTGGGCTTGGGCATCCGTGATTATGGTTCGTCCTGGGGGTTTTCGGGGCCATGGAGGCGCCACGTGCCCGCCGGCCAAGGCCGGAGCCATTCCCCCGGGTCGGGTAAAATCGGCCAAGAAAAACTCCACCAACCCCCGCAAAGACACCGCGCCAAGATGCACAAATCCCCATTCCATACCTACAAATACGACTCGCTGGAGTGGATCGGCACCTCCCCCGAAGCACTCCCGCCCTTGAACGAAAACTGGCAGGCCCGGCGCGAGCTGGCCGCCGCCTTGCGGCGCCTGAACAGCGCGGCCCTGGGGGCGGACGTGGCCAGCGCACGCTTCCGCGCCCTCGCGGCCCTGGTCAACAACGAAGCGGCACGCCTCGAGGCCGACAAAAGACTGGTGGGCCACCAGGCCCAGGCTGAGCGCATCGACGCCGAGCAGGGCCGGTATCCGGATCTGGCCTTCGAGATCAGCCCCGCCCTGGGGCTGAGCAACGCCGTCGCGCCCCCCATGCACATGTGGGAGGCCGGTGGCCGCATTCATGGCCGGGTGACCGCCGACTGGAGCTACGAAGGGCCCTTCGGCCATCTCCACGGCGGGGTGATTGCCTTGTTGTTCGACCAGTTGCTGGGCATTGGTCAGCGCATCTCCGGCACCGGCGGCCCCACCGGCACCCTGACGATCCGCTATCACCACCCCACGCCCCTCAACCAACCCTTGCGCCTGGAGGCGGACATGGTGCGGGTGGAGGGCAGGAAAAAGTTCATGGTGGGGGCGCTGTGGGCGGGGGAGGTGCGCACCGCCACCTGCGAAGGGATCTTCATCACCCCCAGGCCCGAGGCCTGAGGGGCCGCCCTTCCCGAGTGCCGACGGCGGCCCGGGGCGGCTCCCGCGTTTTGATTCAGCGCGCCAGCGGCTCGGGCCCTGCCTTGCGGGCTGGAGCGGTGGGGGGGCTGAGGGCCGGAATCAGGAACCAGCTCAGGGTTTGCTCCACGTTTTCCGTGGGCTCAGCAGTCACCGACACCGCCACCCGCAGCACCCAGGCCAGCAGATCCTGGAGGGGCACGTCATCCCTTACCTCGCCCCGCTTGATGGCCGCCGATATGGGTTCGGCCAGCCGGGCGCCCACCACCTGGGACCAGCCGGCCATGGAGGTAATGGCCGTTCGAACCGCCTGCCCCTGAGATTCGATCCCCAACAGGAATTCCACGTTCGGCGAGCGCCGGGTCAGCGCCACGCCGGCGCTGATGGCCGTGACCAGCCCCTGGAGAAACGGCGTTTCCCGCAGGTGATGGGCCACCTCGGCCATGATGCCCTTGGCTTCGTGGAGAAACACCGCTGCCAGCACCGCATCCCGATTGGCAAAGTACTCATACACCGTGGTCCGGTGCACCCCGGCCGCCACCGCGATGTCCTCCACCGTGGTCCGCGCCACGCCGATGCGCGCAAAGCAGGCCATGGCCGCCTCCAGCAGGCGCACCCGGGCGTCTGCCGGGGTGGCGGGGATCTGGCCGTGCCAGCGTTTTGCCCGGGGTCGCTGCCTCATCAATCCTGTCCTTGGCTGTTACGACAAACTGCAAAAAGTGTAGCATGTCGGCTGAGGTGCTGCTTGCGCGGGTGGCGAAGTCCTTCGATCCAGGGGTCTGCCCGGGATGAACGGGGGGTGGTGCAAACCGCCCAGAGCCCCCGCAACCCACTTCGCGCCACGAAGCGGGGGGCATCTACTAAAGACATAACGGAACTGCCAAAGGAGACTACGGATGGAAAGCGCAACGGACAATCGCAACGCCCTGACCCCCAAGGTGGTGGAATGGGTGGAGCGCCACATCGGCAAGGTCATCGCCATCGACACCCAGCCCCGCTGGCGGCCCATGTGGTTCGTTCAGGCCCGGCGGGAGGACGGCCAGGAGGTGGGCCTGTGCGTGCGGGGCAGCCGGGTGGATTCCCTATTGGTGTTTCCCCTGGAGCATGAAATGCGGGTGCAAAAGTTCATGCATGAGCAGGGCATCGCCGTTCCCAAGGTGTATGGCTGGATCGACGACGTGGGGGCCTACGTCATGGAGATCGTCCCCGGCTCCCCCACCTTCATGGGCATGCCCGCCGAGCAGCGGGACCCCATCATGCGCCGCTACATGCAGGAACTAGCCCGCCTCCACAAGATCGACCCCGCCCTGGCCGAGGCCGCCGGCATTACCGGCGGCAAGACCCCCGCCGAGGCCACCACCGTGGGTATCGCCGCCTTCGAGCACGTATATCGAGTGCAGAAGAAGCGCCCCGATCCCTTCATGGAATTCATGCTGGGCTGGCTCGCCCGCAATCCCCCCCACGCCCACAACCGGCGTTCCCTGGTGGTGTGGGATTCGGGCCAGCTCCACCATCGGGACGGGGAATTCCGGGCCATCATCGACGTGGAGCTGGGCCACATCGGCGACCCCATGATGGACCTGGCCGCTTTCCGGATGCGTAACACCGTGCTCAACCTGGGGGACTGCGACACCCTCTACAAGTGGTACGAAGAAGCCGCCGGCGAGCCGGTGGACATGGCCGCCATCCAGTTCCACCACATCTTCTTCACCCTCACCAACGCCCTGTCCTTCCACATGGCCCTGGCCGAGCCCGCCCCGGAATCGGACTACATGACCAATACCCAGTGGATCAACGAAACCAACCTTTTCGCCCTGGAAGCCCTGGCCGAGGTGTTCCAGGTGGCGCTGCCCCCGGTGGATCTCCCCGCCGCCGAAGTCACCCCATCGGCCATCCCCTTCGCCCACCTGGTCCGCACCTTGCGCACCCTGGAGGGGGAGGCCGACAGCGACTACATGAAGTACAAGGTCCGCACCCTGTTCCGCCTGGCCCGCCACCTGGCCCGGATGGACGAAATCGGCCGGCAGATCGTGGAAGCCAACCTGGACGACATTGGCCAACTCACCGGCCAGCGCCCCGCCACCTGGCAGGATGGGGACGCCGCCCTGGAGGCCTTCGTGCTCCAGGACCAGGGCGCCCACGACCTGGCATTGCTGATGCTCTTCAACAAGCGCCTCAACCGGGCGCTGGCCATGAACGGCCCGGCGGGCTCCGCCATGACCCACCACCACCGGATCCAGCCCTTTGGCGGGAAGATGTA
>JAVEWG010000061.1:0-14744 GCA_034004685.1 Rhodocyclaceae bacterium
CCTCTCGTCAAGCAATCCGGGAAACTTTCTTCAAAACCCCCCCTCTGCCCAACCCCCAACCACTCCGCTCAAATCAGCGCCTCAGCAGCAGGGAGGCGAATTCTAACCACTACAGAAATCCTGTCAACAAAATTTGAATCAAGGCCCCAACCCAACCAACCAACCAACCAACCAACCAACAACCGGACGTTACGGGCGAATCCCGTCTATGGTCAAAACAACATTCGAGGCATTTAGCGCTAGCGGATCGGACAGCCCTTCCAGATCACCAGGGGCGGGCATGGGGTTTCCGCTGTTGGATATCCGAGCACCCAGAACTATCCGGTCCGGGATCTGGCCCCCTTCCGCCATTGAGGTGGCACCGCTGAAATCAAACCTCACGGGCAGTTGGGCCACGGTGTAGCGCAATGCCGCCAGAGGACGACCGCCTGCAGGGGGGCGGGCGAATACGAAAACCACATCCTCGGGCTTGGCCTTGTCGGCAAGGGCTGGAGCGAGACGAACCTCTCCCGTGATCGCCAAGACGTGGCTGGCGGTTGACGACACGAATGGGGCGGACGCCACTTCGGTCATGGGGGGCATCCCACCTTTCTTACGGGCCTCCGCAATGCTCCCGCGGATGGCGCTGGCAAACTTCTCCTCCTCGGGCGGAACCTGAACCAGGATCGCCTCCCAATGACGGGCTGCAGCAACATAGTCTGCCTTCTCGAAAGCCAGGGATCCCGCCAAAGCCAAGGCTTTGATATTACGGGGGTCCAACTCCAGGGCTCGGGCGATGGGTTTTTCGGGCGCACCGATCAAGGTATTGCCGTTCGCCGCACCCATGGCATCTGCCCAATCCGCCTGGACCTGGGCATCATCGGGCATGAGTTCAGCCAGATGGCGGTAGGCAGCCACCGCTTCATCGGCGCGACCAAGCATGGTGTAGGAGCGAGCGAGCATGGCCCACCCCTCTGGGTTGTTTGGATCCTTTTCCATGCGGGCAGCCAGGGTCGCCACCATTTGATTGATTTGCTCGGGAGAGACCTCTTCGTGGGCACCGGCCACCTTGGATGGATCCAGGCCCTCTGGATTGCCCACCAACAAATAAAAGGCAGCTGCAGCCGCCGGCAGGCCAACGAGCACCGCCAGGGCCCAATTGCGGGCTCGATCCGACACCGGGCGGACGGCCTCATCACTGTTGTCCCGCAGGCCTTCCTCCAGGGCGCGACGCTCAAGCTCGTCCCGGGAGCTGGCATGGGTGGCCTCGCTCAAGCGACCGGCGGCCAGCTCCGAATCCAACTCCGCCAGCTGCTCCCGCAATACCGACAGCGCCGTCGCGACTTGATCTGCCCGATCGGCACTTACTTGGCGCCCCCATCCAAATAGCGGAGGCAGGACGAGCAGCAGCGCTCCGGCCACCAACAAGGTGGCCAGCACAATAAAAGGGGTCATGGATGCTTCTCCGATTCGAGGGCAGTGGGCGTTTCACCCTGAAGCAGGGCTTGGGCGCGAGCATGTTCTTCTAGACTGAGAGCGGCGGCAGACTCGCGGCGCCGGGTCCTCAAACGCAGACCGAGCCCAATCAGACCGGCTGCCAGCAGAGCTGCCGGACCACCCCAAAGCAGCACAGTGATGCCCTTGACCGGGGGTTGGTAGAGAACGAAATCCCCATAACGGGCCACCATGTAATCTACGACCTCACCCTCGCTCTTGCCACTAGCCAGCTGCTCCCGCACCTGGGCGCGCAAGTCTTGAGCCAGCTCGGCATTGGATTCAGCGATGGACTGGTTCTGGCATACCAAACAGCGCAGAACCTCGGAAAGCTTGAGTACCCTGGCTTCCAAGGCCGGATCAGCGACTGCCGGGGAGGCCTGGCCTCCCTGGGCCAGCGGGGCCAACCCTAGGCACAGAATCAACAGACTTCGCTTGAGCATCTCAGACCTCGCCCTGAAGGGCTGCCACCTTGGGCAGGATCACATCCCGCAGCACTTCGGAGGTAACCGGTCCGATATGCTTGAGACGGATGACTCCCTTCTTGTCGATCAGGAAGGTCTCCGGCACCCCGTATACACCGAAATCAATCCCCACTCTGCCGTCCAGGTCCAGCACCGAGGTGAAATAGGGATCCCCGTGGCTACCAAGCCACGCTCGGGCCCGCTCCAAGGCCAGGGCCAGCTCCTGACTAGCATCCAGCTTACGGCTATCGATGGCGCCATCACCCCGTACTTCCTTGTAATTAAGACCCACCACGGGAACCAGGTTCTGGCGGGCCAAGGCCACCAGCACCGGATGCTCCTGACGACAAGCCACGCACCAGGAAGCCCAAACGTTGAGAAGCCATACCTGCCCTCGCATGTCCGCCAGAGCCAGTTTGCGCTGAGGATCGGTAAGCTGGGGCAGGGAAAAGGCGGGAGCGGGTTTATCGATGAGGGGCGAGGGCACCTCCCGGGGATTGAGCTTCAGGCCAAAGGCCAGAAAGCCCACCAGCAGGAGAAACAAGACGAGGGGAATGAGGAACTTGGCTTTCATGGCGGCGGAACTCAAAAAAACTCAGGCGGCGACGGAGGCTGACGCCACCGTGCTCTTGCGTTCTGCCAGCCGCCGATACCGGCGATCAGCGGCAGCCAGTACGCCCCCCGCCGCCATCATCAGACAACCGAACCAGATCCAGCTGATGAAGGGCTTATGGTAGAGACGTACGATCCAGGTCTGTTCGTCGATGGGCTCCCCCATGGAGGCATAGATGTCCCGCAGGGGGCCCACGTCCAGGGAAGCCTCGGTCATGGGCATACCCTGGGCACGGTAGATGCGTTTTTCCGGATGAAGGGTGGCCACCGCTCGGCCGTCCCGGCTGACCAGCAAGTCGGCCCGGGCGGCGGAATAATTAGGGCCGGGCGCGTCGGCGATGGATTTCAGGGTGAAGCTGTAGCCTGCCAGCTGGGCCACGTCGCCGGGACGCATTTTCACGTCCACATTGGATTCCAGGCCCTTTACCAGGGTGACACCGATGATGAAGACGCCAATTCCCAAGTGGGCCAGCCACATCCCCCACCAGGCGAGGGGAATCCCCCGCAAGCGGTTGGCAGTCGCCACGCCGGGGCGCTCTGCCAGCCGTTGGCGCAAAAGCTGACCGCTGGCAATCACGACCCAGGCAGCCATGGCCAAACCCAGCACGACCCGCCAACTCATCACCCCGATGATCCAGGCCAGCAACACTCCGATGGCCACGCTGGACCCCAGGCCCGGCGCCACCTGACGCGCCAGGGCTGGCAAGTCATGGCCCTTCCAGCGGATAAAGGGACCAATCGCCATGAGGACCACCACCGGCACCATCAAGGGTAGGAACACCGCCTCAAAGTAAGGCGGCCCAACTGAAATCTTGCCCAGCCCCAGGGCATCCAGGAACAATGGATAGAGGGTACCCAGCAGAACCGAGGCAGCCACCACGCAAAGCAGTACGTTATTCACCAGCAGCGCAGTTTCCCGGGATACCCCGGCAAAGCTACCGCCTCCTGCCAAAGACGGGGCTCGCCAGGCAAACAGCAGGAGAGACACCCCGATCACCAGCACCAAGAGCGCCAGGATGAACAAGCCCCGCCGGGGATCAGTGGCAAAGGCATGCACCGAGGTCAGAACCCCGGAGCGGACCAGGAAGGTGCCAAGCAACGATAGGGAGAACGCCGCGATGGCCAATAAAACGGTCCAGTTCTTGAACGCCCCCCGCTTTTCCGTCACCGCCAGGGAGTGGATCAGGGCGGTGCCCACCAACCATGGCATGAAGGATGCGTTCTCCACCGGGTCCCAGAACCACCAGCCGCCCCAGCCCAGCTCGTAGTAGGCCCAACCAGCTCCCACGGCGATCCCCAGGGTCAGGAAGATCCATGCCACCGTGGTCCACGGTCTCGACCAACGGGCCCAGGCCGCATCCAGCCGACCCGCCAGCAAGGCTGCGATGGCGAAGGCAAAGGCCACCGAGAAGCCCACGTAACCCATGTATAGGAGCGGCGGGTGGATGATCATGCCCGGATCCTGCAGCAGAGGGTTCAGGTCGCGGCCCTGTTCCGCACCCGGGATCAATCGCTCGAAGGGATTGGAGGTAATCAACAGAAAAGCCAGGAAACCAACACTGACGCAGCCCAGCACCCCCAGCACCCGGGCTGCGAAAACCTCCGGCAGATGGCGCGAAAAGACCGTTACCGCCACCGTCCACCCTGCCAGGATCAAGGCCCACAGCAGGAGCGAGCCCTCGTGGCTGCCCCACACCGCAGTGATCTTGTAATAGGCCGGCGTGGCGGTATTGGAGTGGCTCGCCACGTATTCCACCGAAAAATCGTTGGCCAGAAAGGCCCAGGTCAACGCCCCGAAGGCCAAGGCGATGAACACGAACTGGCCCTGGGCTGCTGGCCGAGCCACCGCCATCAGGGCCGGGCGGTTACGGCTGGCACCGACGAGGGGCAATAAAGCCTGGATGAGCGCCATGAAAAACGCCAGGATGAGGGCGAAATGACCGAGTTCTGGAATCATTGCTTCACCGTCCGGGCTGCTTCATGGGCCTTGTCCACCGCGTGCTGAGCTTCCGGCGGCATGTAGTTTTCGTCGTGCTTGGCCAATACTTCAGAAGCCTCGAAGGAGCCGTCGGCCGCCAGCTTGCCCTGCACCACCGCCCCTTTGCCCTCCTTGAAAAGGTCAGGCAAGGGGCCCTTGTAGGTAACCGGGATGCGCTTGGCGGTATCGGTAACCACGAAGCGGACAGTGATGCCGTCGGCTAGGCGCTCAATGGAGCCGCCCTCCACCAGTCCGCCGATGCGGAAGGTTCGGCCGGTGGGCGCCTTGCCCTCGGCCACCTCGGTGGGGGTATGGAAGAACACCAGGTTCTGTTGAAAGGCGGAGAGCACCAAAGCTGCCGCGCCACCCAACAAGGCAATGCCGGCGATGATCAGGATGAGGCGTTTCTGACGGGGTTTCATGAATTCTCGGGGCTCTCGAAGGTTGGGCGGAGATCGCGGGGCATGGCGGCGCGGCGCAGGCGCTGAAGCCGGAACAGAGTGAGCTTCCGACGACGAACGACCTGAAAGAGTTCCAGCGCCACCATCAGCACGGTCACGCCATAGGAGCCCCACACGTAGAAGCCGGCGCCCCCCATGGCCCAGAAGTTCGCCCAGGATTCCCAGTTCATGCGCCGCCCTCCAGGCTGGCCAACTCCGCCACCACCCAATCGGCGTGACGCTCCCGCTCCAGGATCAGGCTGCGCACCCGCCACAGCGCCACGGCAACGCTATAGGCCCATGCGGCCAGGGCCATGACAAGCATTCCCAGAAGCATGGTGGTGGCCATGCTGGGGGCTTTGGTCAGACTAACCGACGCCCCTTGGTGGAGGGTATTCCACCACTTCACGGAAAAATAAATGATCGGGACGTTCACCACACCCACCAAAGCCAGGATGGCACCGGCCTTGTCTCCCCGGCGCGGATCGTCAATGGCCTCGGTCAGGGCAATGTAGCCGAAGTACAGGAACAGCAGCAGCAACTGGGAGGTCAATCGCGCATCCCACACCCAGTAGGCGCCCCAGGTCGGCTTGCCCCACAGGGCGCCAGTCCATAGCGCCACGAAACAGAACATGGCGCCGGTGGGGGCCAGGGCCCGAGCCAGCAGGGCCGACAACCGGGTATTGAAGACCAGGCCCACGGCAGACCAGAAAGCCATCACCAGATAAATGAACATGCTCATCCAAGCGGCGGGGACGTGGATGAAAATCACCCGATAGACCTCTCCCTGAGTCGCGTCAGTGGGCGCCACGAAGAAACTCAGCCACAGCCCTAACAGACACAAGGCCAAGGCAGCGGCGGCAAACCGGGGGGCCAACCGGCCAGCCAGGGGATAGAAAGTACTCGGAGCGGCGTAGTAGAACCAGTTCAGGCCGCGGGGTTTGTCACTCATCGGTCTCAGGAATCTCTCATGGTATGGTCGGACCACCGGTCCAATGCCCGGCAAGCGCCGGATTGTGCTCGCTTCCTCATTCCACTGCTACCCGCAAAGCGGCGCTGCAGGCCCAGGGCGCCAGCACCAGGGCCCCCAGGGCGCCCCCCCCAAGCAGCAGCAGATGGGCCGCCGCCCCAGTACCGGAGAGGTGCGCCTCCACTGCACCCGCACCGAAGATCAGCACCGGCACAAAAAGGGGCAGCACCAGCAGCGCCAGCAACATGCCGCCACCCCGCAGGCCAAGGGTCAGAGCTGCCCCCACCGCCCCCAACAGGGACAGCATAGGCGTGCCGAGGGCCAACGATAGGCACAGCACCCCCAAGGCACTTTGTTCCATGTCAAACAGCAGCCCCAGCCCCGGTGCCGCCAACACCAAGGGCAGGCAGGTCGTGAGCCAGTAGGCCAGAATTTTGGCCAGCACCCACAGCACCGTTGGCTCCGGAGAGAGAAGAAGTTGCTCCAGGCTGCCGTCGGCGTGATCCTGGCCGAAGAGGCGGTGGAGTGAAAGCAGGGTGGCCAGGAGCGCTGCCACCCACAGCACGCCCGGGGCAATCGCCCGCAGCTGGTTAGGCTCGGCGCCCACCCCGAAGGGAAACAGACAAGCCACGATAACGAAAAACCCGAGGGTCACCAGCACATCGGCCCGACCGCGCCAGGCGAGCAGCAGATCCCGCCGCAGTACCGCGAGAAAAGGGCTCAGCATGCGACGTCCTTGAGGTCGAGAATCCGCAGCGACGTGGCGAAAGCCACATCCTGGTGGGTGGTGAGCAGCACGATTCCGCCCCCTCGAGCATGGGCATCCAGGGTGGCGGCAAGGTCGGTCACGGCTCCTACGTCCAGAGCGTTGAAAGGCTCGTCCAGCACCCACAGACGCCGACCACCCGCCAGGAACAGGCGGGCCAGCCCCACCCGACGCCTTTGGCCCTGGGACAAAACCCGGCAAGGCAGATCCAACTGTCTTCCCAACCCGATCCGCTCCAGGGCGGCAACACAAGCTTCCGTGCTGACGGGGTCGCCCCCAGCCGCGGTGGCAAAGCGCAAGTTTTCCAGGGGAGAAAGAAGATCGTTGAGGGCCGCCGCGTGGCCAATGTAAAGCAGATCACGGTGGTGATGCTCCCGGTCACGCTGGACCGGCTTGCCCAACCAACGCACTTCCCCCGCCTCCGGCGCCAACAGACCACAGGCGATTCTCAGCAGGCTGGTCTTGCCAACCCCATTGGGCCCCAGCACCCGGACCAGTTCGCCCCCTCGCAGGGTCGCGCTCAGGCCCCGAAACAGCAGGCGATCCCCCCTCAGGCAGGCGAGTTCTTGGATTTCAAGCATGGGTCGGATTCAACCACAAGGTGTTGGCCAGGACCATCACCGAAATCAAACCTGGGCCAGGCCAGGCGATCCGCGGGAAGGGCTTTGGTCCCATCCGGAAAGAAAAAAGGCAGCCCGGGTGGGCTGCCTCCTGGTGCACCGACAGATCGGAATCAATGGCCCCGCTTGCGAAGCTTCTGAATCGCCGCCAGTTGGGCGATAGCCTCCGAGAGTTCGGCCTGAGCCCGGGCGTAGTCGAGTTTGGCGTCTTGATTCTTGAGGGCTTCCTCGGCAAGCCGTTTGGCTTCCAGGGCCTTGGCTTCGTCCAGGTCATGGCCCCGAATGGCGGTATCCGCCAGTACGGTGACCAAGCCCGGCTGCACTTCCAGCAGACCGCCGGCCACGAAAATCAGTTCTTCCTCGGCCTGGTTCTGGAGCTTGACCCGCACCGCACCCGGCTTGATCCGGGTCATCAGCGGCATGTGGCCAGGCAGGATGCCCAACTCACCGGATTCGCCCGGCAGGACGACGAACTCCGCGAGACCGGAAAAGACTTGCTCTTCCGCGCTCACGATGTCTACATGAACAGTCATTGCCATATTGCGTTACCTCCTGATGGACCCCGCCGGCCAGGCCGGCGGGGCGACTCCCGCTTACTGGAGGGTCTTGGCTTTCTCGATTGCTTCCTCGATACCACCGACCATGTAGAAGGCCTGCTCGGGCAGCTGATCACACTCGCCGCTCACGATCATCTTGAAGCCCTTGATCGTGTCCTTGAGGGTGACGTACTTGCCGGGGGAGCCGGTAAACACTTCCGCCACGTGGAACGGCTGGGACAGGAAGCGCTGGATCTTCCGGGCCCGGGCCACCGCCAGCTTGTCCTCTGGGGACAGTTCGTCCATACCAAGAATCGCGATGATGTCCCGCAGTTCCTTGTACTTCTGAAGGGTCTGCTGCACGGCGCGAGCGGTGTTGTAGTGCTCTTCACCCACCACCAGCGGATCGAGCTGGCGGGAGGTGGAATCCAGGGGATCCACGGCGGGATAGATCCCCAGTGCGGCGATGTCCCGGGACAGCACCACGGTGGAATCCAGGTGCAGGAAGGTGGTGGCGGGGGACGGGTCGGTCAAGTCATCCGCGGGCACATACACGGCCTGGATGGAGGTGATGGAGCCCACCTTGGTGGAGGTGATCCGCTCCTGCAGGCGGCCCATTTCTTCCGCCAGGGTCGGCTGATAACCCACGGCGGACGGCATCCGGCCCAGCAGGGCGGACACTTCGGTACCGGCCAGGGTGTAACGGTAGATGTTATCCACGAAGAACAGGATGTCCCGGCCTTCGTCACGGAAGCGCTCGGCCATGGTCAAGCCGGTCAGTGCAACACGCAGACGGTTGCCCGGGGGTTCGTTCATCTGACCGAACACCATCGCCACCTTGTCGAGAACGTTGGAGTCCTTCATCTCGTGGTAGAAGTCGTTCCCTTCCCGGGTCCGCTCACCCACGCCAGCAAACACGGACAAGCCGGAGTGCTGTTTGGCGATGTTGTTGATCAACTCCATCATGTTCACGGTCTTGCCCACGCCGGCGCCACCGAACAGACCCACCTTACCGCCCTTGGCGAAGGGACAGATCAGATCGATCACCTTGATGCCGGTTTCGAGCAGTTCCACGGAGGGGGACAGCTCGTCGAACTTGGGGGCCTTCTGGTGGATGGCGCGACGCTCGTCGGTCCCGATGGGGCCGGCTTCGTCGATGGGACGCCCCAGCACGTCCATGATCCGGCCCAGGGTCGCGTGACCCACGGGCACCGAAATCCCGGCTCCGGTGGCGGCCACCTTCATGCCGCGGCGCAGGCCGTCGGAAGAACCCATGGCAATGGTGCGCACCACCCCGTCGCCGATCTGCTGCTGGACCTCGAAGGTCAGGTTTTCTTCAGCAAACGAACCCGCCACGTCTTCCAGCACCAGGGCGTCATACACCTTGGGCATGGCATCCCGGGGGAATTGGATATCCACCACGGCGCCGATGCACTGAACGATCGTTCCTTGACTCATCGTCATTTCCTCAAATCAATAATCCGTTATACCGCAGCGGCGCCAGCCACGATTTCCGACAGCTCTTTGGTGATGGCGGCCTGGCGGGTCTTGTTGTAGACCAGCTGGAGCTCACCAATCACGTTCTTGGCATTGTCGGAAGCGGCCTTCATCGCCACCATGCGGGCGCTCTGCTCGGAGGCCATGTTCTCGGCCACCGCCTGATAGACCAGGGCTTCGACGTAGCGCACCAGCAACTCGTCGATCACCACCTGGGGATCTGGCTCGTAGAGATAGTCCCAGCTGCCTTCCGGCGTGCCCAGCTTGTCCCCGGTGAGGGGCAGGAGCTGTTCCAGCACCGGCTCTTGCTTCATGGTGTTGATGAATCGCGTATAGGCCACATAGACCGCGTCCAGCTCATGGTTCTGGAACGCGTCCAGCATCACCTTGACCGGCCCGATCAGCTTTTCCAGGTGCGGCGTGTCGCCGAGCTGGACGGCATGGGAGACGACCTTGCCTCCGACGCGCTGAACGAAACCGTAACCCTTGTTGCCGATGCAGGTGGAGCGGATCTCGGTAACACCTTGACCCTCCCATTCCTTCATCGCACCCAAGGCCACCCGAAGCACGTTGGTGTTGAGGCCGCCGCACAGACCTTTGTCTGTGGTGACGAGAATCAGACCAACCCGCTTGACCTCGCCGGTCTTGGCAAGGAACGGGTGCTTGTAGTCGGAGATGGAGGCCTGCGACAGGTTCGCGGCGAGCCGGCGGATCTTTTCGGCATAGGGACGGGCAGCCCGCATCCGCTCCTGCGCCTTGCGCATTTTGGATGCGGCCACCATTTCCATGGCCTTGGTGATCTTCCGAGTGTTCTGCACACTCTTGATCTTGGTACGGATTTCCTTTCCGCCTGCCATGTTCGGTCTCCGTTCTTAGGACCAGCTCTTCTTGAACTCGACGATGGCGCCGGCGAGTTCCGCCTCCCCATCCTTGTCCAGTTCCTTGGTCGTCAGGATCTTGGTGACCAGGGCGGCATGCTTGGTCTTCACGTACTGCTGCATGGCGTGCTCGCAGGCCAGGGCGCGGCTCACTTCCACGTCGTCGAAATGTCCGTTTTCGGCAGCGTAAAGGGTGATCGCCATTTCGGCGATGTTGAGCGGAGCGTACTGGGGCTGCTTCATCAGCTCGGTCACCAGACGGCCGCGCTCCAGCTGCTTGCGGGTCGCTTCGTCCAGGTCAGAGGCGAACTGGGCGAAGGCCGCCAGTTCCCGGTACTGGGCCAGGGCCAGACGGACACCGCCGCCAAGCTTCTTGATGACCTTAGTCTGGGCAGCGCCACCCACCCGGGACACCGAGATACCGGCGTTGATGGCGGGGCGGATACCGGCGTTGAAGAGGTCGGTTTCCAGGAAGATCTGGCCGTCGGTAATGGAAATCACGTTGGTCGGAACGAAGGCAGACACGTCACCCGCCTGGGTTTCGATCACCGGCAGGGCGGTCAGGGAACCGGTCTTGCCCTTCACTTCACCGTTGCTGAACTTCTCCACGTACTCCTCGTTCACCCGGGCTGCGCGCTCGAGCAGGCGGGAGTGCAGATAGAACACGTCGCCAGGGTAGGCTTCACGGCCCGGCGGACGGCGCAGCAGCAGGGAGATCTGGCGATAGGCCCAGGCCTGCTTGGTCAGATCGTCATAAACGATGAGGGCGTCCTGGCCGCGATCGCGGAAGTATTCGCCCATGGTGCAGCCCGCGTAGGCCGACAGGTACTGCATGGCCGGGGATTCGGACGCGGTGGCGGCGACCACGATGGTGTATTCCATCGCGCCGTGCTCTTCCAGCTTGCGAACCACGTTGGCGATGGTGGAGGCCTTCTGGCCGATCGCCACATAGATGCAAACCATGTCCTGGCCCTTTTGGTTGATGATGGCATCAACCGCAACGGCCGTCTTTCCGGTTTGACGGTCGCCGATGATCAGCTCGCGCTGGCCACGACCGATGGGAACCATGGAGTCCACCGCCTTCAGACCGGTTTGCACCGGCTGGGACACGGACTTACGGGCGATCACGCCGGGAGCGACCTTTTCGATCTTGTCAGTCAGCTTGGCGTTGATAGGGCCCTTGCCGTCGATGGGCTGACCCAGGGCGTTCACCACGCGGCCGATCAGCTCGGGGCCGACGGGCACTTCCAGGATGCGGCCAGTAGCCTTGACGGTGTCGCCTTCGGTTATGTGCTCGTACTCGCCGAGAACCACCGCGCCCACGGAGTCGCGCTCCAGGTTCAGGGCCAGGCCGAAGGTATTGCCGGGGAATTCCAGCATTTCGCCTTGCATCACGTCGGTCAGACCGTGCACACGGCAGATACCGTCCGTCACGGAGACCACCGTGCCCTCGTTGCGAGACGTGGCGGCGAGCTGCAGATTCTGGATCCGGCTCTTAATCAGATCGCTGATTTCAGAGGGGTTGAGTTGCATGTGATAACTCCTAGTTCTTAAGCGCAGCGGCCATGTTCGCGAGCTTGCCGCGGACCGAGGCGTCGATCACTTCATCGCCGACGGCAACCCGGACCCCGCCGATAAGCTCGGGGTCGATGCTGACGGAGGGGTCGATGCGAACCTTGAATTTGGCTTCAAGGTCGGCAACGAGGCTCTTCAGCGTGGCGTCGTCCAGCGGGAAGGCGGAGGCAATTTGTGCCTCACGGACACCTTCATGTTCGTTCTTGAGTACAACGAACAGGTCACGGATCTCAGGAAGCACCTGCAGACGCTCGTTATCCACGAGGACACGAACGAAGTTCTGCAGATCGGCGGAAAGGGCGTCTCCGGCCACCCCGGCAACCAGCGTATAAAGCTGATCGGCGGGGAGCTTGGGATCATTGATGCATTCCCGCATACTCGGGTCGGTGACGACGAGCGCCAGCCGCTCCAAGGCTTCGGACCAAGGCCCCAGCGCACCTGCCCCGGTCGCCAGCTTGAAGGCAGCGTCGGCGTAGGGGCGCGCGATGGTGACGTTTTCGGCCATGACTTATTGCAGTTCCTGTTTCAGGTTGGCCAGCAGATCGGCGTGGGCCTGGGCGTTGATTTCGCGGCGCAGGATCTTCTCGGCACCAGCCACCGCCAGATTGGCGACCTGGTCACGGAGCGCTTCCTTGGCGCGCTGCAGGGCGGCACCGGCTTCACCCTCGGCGGCCTCGCGGGCCAGGGCAATGATGCGGGCAGCTTCGGCACGGGCTTCGTCGACGAACTGGGCAGCCTGCTTTTCAGCAGAGGCACGGACGTCCGTGGCGGACTCCCGGGCCTTGCGCAGCTCTTCAACCACCTTTTTCTCAGCGAGAGCCAGGTCGGCCTTGGCCTTGTCCGCAGCCGCCAGACCGTCTGCGATCTTTGTCGCGCGCTCGTCCAGTGCCTTCACGATGGGGGGCCACACGAACTTCATGGTGACCCACGCCAGGATGAAGAACACAACGAGCTGAGCGAACAGCGTTGCGTTCAGATTCACGGTAAATCCTTCTTGTCAGGTTGGACCGCGAACGGAAATCAGAGCTTGAACGGGTTGGCGAAGGCAAACATCATCGCGATACCGACACCGATCAGGAAGGCGGCATCGATCAGACCGGCCAACAGGAACATCTTGGTCTGAAGCGCATTCATCAGCTCGGGCTGACGGGCGGAGGCCTCCAGGTACTTGCTACCCATGATGCCGATCCCGATACAGGCACCGATGGCACCCAGACCGATGATCAGACCAGCGGCCAGCGCGACAAAACCCAGAACTTGTTCCATGACGACTCCTTGAAGTGGTTGAAGTAAAAAAATCGAAACAACGTTGAAAATCAGTGACCTTCGTGAGCTTGCCCCACGTACACCAAGGTCAGCATCATGAAGATGAAGGCTTGCAGGGCAACGATCAGGATGTGGAACACCGCCCACACCGAACCCGCCAGGACGTGGCCGACGAAGCCGAAAACCGTCGCGGTACCGCCCAGCAGGGCGATCAGCATGAACACCAGCTCACCGGCATACATGTTGCCGAACAGCCGCATGCCGTGGGAAACGGTCTTGGCCAGGAACTCGATCAGCTGCATCACGAAGTTGACCGGGTACAGCAGCGGGTGGCTGCCGAAGGGCGCGGTGAAGAGCTCGTGCACCCAGCCACCGAAACCCTTGATCTTGATGTTGTAGTAGAGGCAGACCAACAGCACGCCGATGGACATACCCAGTGTGCCGTTCAGGTCGGCAGTGGGCACTACCCGCAGGTAGGCATGCTCGTTGCCAGAGATCATCCCCCAGACGCGGGGCAACAGATCCACAGGCAGGAAATCCATGGAATTCATGAGGAAGATCCACATGAACACCGTCAGGGCAAGGGGCGCCACGAACTTGCGGGACTCGGCGCTATGAATGATTCCCTTCGCCTGATCACCCACCATTTCCACCAGGATCTCCACCGCCGCCTGAAAGCGCCCCGGCACGCCGGGAGTGGCCTTGCGGGCAGCCCTGATCAGCAGGAACAAGGTCACGATGCCTAGCCCGATGGAGAAGAAGAGGGTATCGACGTTCCAGACGCTCCAGTCAATGATGTCCTTTTGGGCATGACCGGTGGAGTTGAAATGAGTCAGATGGTGGACGATGTATTCGCCCGAGGTTGGAGCTTCGTGCCCAGTAGCCATGGTTAGGTCTTCACCAAAAACGCAAAAAAATTCGCTTTCAACGCCAGGATCAGCCCCGCGAACAACGCCAACAAATGGACGTCCTCAAGCAGGAGCAGAACCGCCGCCAAGAATCCCACGGTCGCGGCGAGCTTGATCAGCTCGCCCGCGAAAAAGGCAGTCGCGTACGACGCACCGGGTCTCTTGGACACCAGATGCAGCCGCAGGGCAAACAACAGATTGGGAAGAAAGCAGGCCGCGCCTCCCAACGCCGCCGATACCGCGCCACGCGCTCCGGAAAACCAGGCAGCCAATACCACTGCCAGAAGTGTTGCGCCAACCTGAAGGGAAACTGCCTTGAACATGGTGTTTCAACCTGGGGCGCGTCCGGAGCAAAGTACGCCGACTGCCGTACTTAAAAGTCGCGCCATACTAGGAGTTAAAGTCTGTAAAGTCAAACGCTTCCGCGCTGCGGCATTACCTGAATCTATGGGCTTTTAAGGTGGTCTTATAAAACACATCTTACACACTGATCGCCCTTCGCCGCGCCAAGGCCGGATTGACGCAAGGAGCCCCTGTGGAGACACTCCAGTGCATGCTTATACCCGGCCGAACACCCCCTTCACCCGCCCCCGATAGGCCGGGTCGCGCCACCCCCAAAAGGGCTGGACGATGAGTCATCCTGGACGCCTGCTGGGAACCCGGCGTTTTCTGCCCCTTTTTGTCACCCAGTTCCTCGGGGCCTTCAACGACAACTTGTTCAAAAACGCCCTGGTGGTGTTGCTCACCTTCCAGGCCGCCGG
>JAVEWG010000020.1:0-62809 GCA_034004685.1 Rhodocyclaceae bacterium
TGGTGTATCTTGAGGACTTCGAGGAAATCCAGCGCCAGACCCAGCAGGTCAAGCTGGCGGCCCTGGGCCGGCTCACCGCCAGCATGGCCCATGAGATCCGCAACCCCCTTTCCGCCGTCATCCACGCAGCGGAACTCTTCAAGGACGAGCGGCGCTCCGACATGCAGGGCCGGTTGATCCGCATCATCAACGACAATGCCCGACGCATCGAAGGCCTGGTCAAGGACGTCCTGGCCCTGGGGCGGCGGGACACCGCCATGCAGGAGTCCATTCACCTGGCGCCCTTTGTGGAACACCTGGTGGAAGAGTTCGCCCTCCGGGACGAAGGGACACCGGTGTTCCGGGTGGATGTGTCGGCCGGCCTGAGCTTTGCCGCCGATCGGGCCCATCTCCATCAGATCCTCGGTAACCTGCTGGCCAATGCCCGCCGCTACTGTAGCGGCATGGCCGCTTCCGTTTCGGTCTGGGCCGAGGCCCTGGCCGATGGCCGGGTCGCCTTGCACGTCCAGGATGACGGCCCGGGTATCGCCCCGGAGCATCGCCAGAGCGTGTTCGAACCTTTCTTCACCACCCACTCCAAGGGCATTGGCCTGGGACTCTATATCGCCCGGGAATTGGCGGAGGCCAATGGTGCAACCTTGGAATTACGGGAAAATGAGGGCCCTGCCCACTTTTGCCTGACCGGACGCAGCCAGCCATGACCGCCGAGGAACGCCGAGCCCCCTTGCCCCAGTCCGATGTGTTGGTGGTGGATGATGAAGACGACATCCGGGAGCTGCTGGAGCTTTCCCTGTTGCGCATGGGCCTTGGGGTGGAAACCGCCGCCGATCTGGCCGAGGCCCGGCGCCTACTGACCGAGAAAACCTTCCGGCTGTGCCTGACGGACATGCGCCTGCCCGATGGCGACGGCCTGGATCTGGTGCGCCACATCGGTGAGCAGCACAAGGATCTGGCGGTGGCGGTGATCACCGCCCACGGCAGCATCGAAACCGCCATCCGGGCGCTCAAGAGCGGCGCCTTTGATTTCCTCACCAAGCCGGTGGAACTCAAAGCCCTGCGGGATTTGGTGCTCAACGCCCTCAAGGCAGGCAAGGCCGAGCCGGCGCCCGTTCCTGCCGGGCGGGAGCTGATTGGCCGTTCACCGGTCATGGCCCAGCTACGATCCCAGATCGACAAACTCGCCCGCAGCCAGGCTCCGGTGTTCATCCATGGAGAGTCCGGCACCGGCAAGGAAGTCATTGCCCGCCTGATCCACGCCCGAGGCCCCCGGGGCGCAGCCCCCTTCGTACCGGTGAACTGTGGGGCTATTTCGCCGGATCTCATGGAAAGCGAATTCTTCGGGCATCGCAAGGGCAGCTTCACCGGCGCAACCGTGGATAAACCGGGCCTGTTCCAGGCCGCCCAGGGGGGAACCCTGTTCCTCGACGAAGTGGCCGAATTGCCCCTGCCCATGCAGGTCAAGCTCCTGCGGGCGATCCAGGAAAAGGCCGTGCGGCCGGTGGGTGCCGCAGGCGAGGAGCCGGTGGATGTGCGCATCCTCTCCGCCTCCCATCGGGATCTGGGCGCGCTGGTGGCGGAAGGGCGCTTCCGCCAGGATCTGTTCTTCCGCATCAACGTCATCACCTTGAGCGTGCCGCCGCTGCGGGAGCGCCGGGAAGACATACCGGATCTGGCGGCCCATATTCTGGCTCGGCTGGCGGAACGGGAAGGGGGCGGGAGGCGTGAGCTTTCCGCATCGGCAGTAAGTCTTCTGGTCAGCCAGCCTCTTCCTGGCAATGTGCGCGAATTGGAAAATCTGTTGGAACGGGCTTGCGCGCTATGCGAAGGCGATCAGATCGGCCTTGAAGACTTCAATCTGCCTCACTGCAAATTGGATGAGACCGAGCTTGAAACATGCATTGCAAGTGCTGATTCAAGCGGATGCACCGCTGATAAAGAGCGTCAATTAATCCTGTCCACCCTGGACGAAACACGATGGAATCGTTCGGAGGCCGCTCGCCGCTTGGGAATGACTCTAAGGCAATTGCGATATCGGTTGGATAAATGGGGCCTTGATTAAAGAATCTCACTCCGTTGCATACAGCCCTTGGAGTTCTCCATTGTGAACAATTCTTTAATTAAATGTATTGACTCAGTGAATTTCTGCTCAGGAGTTGTCGTGGAAGAAATTGACGATTCTGAGTTTCATAGGATGGCGCTAAGTGGCAGCCAGAGTTTCCTTTGGCTCATATGAATTTTACGGGGTTTCACATTCAATCTCACTGGAGTGGTTTTGGAGGACGTTATGAATAAATCGTACAATCGTCAAGTAGCTAAAGTTTAGGGAGTGGCCATGCTTTTTTCTGTTGTTAAATCCATCTACAGAGACATGGTGACGAATCGAGAAAGAGGCGCAAAGAACGATCAGTTGTCACGGCTGAATGTAAGACTGGAAAGTATGGAAAGATCCTTGCTGGCAGTTCATCATCATTTGAACGTAATCAAGCAAACGGCAGGGTTGATTGCAAGAAAAAACACAAACGTAAAATTAAAAAAATGTAGGGTTGTGTTTCTGGTGCATGCAGTCGAGTATTGGAGCGCGCTTGCGGACGTATTTGAACGAATGCTTGTCGATAATAGGTTTGAGGTTGTTTTGGCGTGCGTAAATAGGAGGTATGGAGAAAACGATTTCTACGGAGCAAAAAGGGTTAGCGAATACTTTTCATCCCGGAATCTGCAGCACCTGCTACTTGATGATGAGGATTCGTATTCCTCTTTGGAAATTCTTAAGATAATTTCGCCAGATTATATCTTTCGGCAGCAGCAGTGGGATTCAAACTATCAGAGAGCATTTTCGTCTTGGGAACTGACATTTGCAAAGACTTGTTATTTGTCTTATGGCGCAGTCATGCTTGAAAGATATCATGCGTCCGGAGAAGATGGTGATTTTCAGCTCGGCTATGACCAAGTTTGGCATAGGTTCGCGCATCTGATATTTTGTGAGTCGGAAATTGCCCGGAGCTATTATTTGGCAAACAAGCATGGGATGCCTGAAAAATATGTAGTTACCGGATCTCCAAAGTTAAGAAGGCTTTTGCAGAGCTGTCCTGTTTGGCCTATAAACCGATCAGAGCGCGGATTAAGGGTTGTCTGGGCGCCGCACCACTCAATTGGGAATGATTGGCTGAATTTTGGAACCTTCCTGCTGGTGTATAAGGAAATGCTGGCGTGGGCTCAGTCTAATTGTAAGGTTGAAATCGTACTTAGAATGCATCCAGATCTGAGTCCTCGACTTAATACGCTTGGTAACGAGTATGAGGATTGGCATAAAGCGTGGCGAGAACTTCCAAACACATACATTGATGAGGGTGATCCAGAGTACGGAGGATTGTTTGCTGCTTCTGACCTGCTGATTACTGACGGCGTTTCATTTTTGTTGGAATATCCACTTTTCGGAAAGCCCGCGATCTTTATTAAGCGGGATGGGCATGCTCCTTTCAATGAGCTTGGAAAACTGGCGGAAAGCTGTTGTCACATAGTGTATTCCGCCTCAGGTGCGATAGAGGCAGCAATAAACTTTTCAAATGGAGAAAATCTGCTGCCCTTAGAGAATTTAAAGAAGCTTGAACTTACGGTTCTCGCTCAAGATAAAAATGAAGCGGGCGCTGTTGTCGATAGTATATATGAAGATTATATGCAGTAGTTGGGGGCGGCTGTAACCTGATTGCACGTTTAGCCTCGATGTCTGCCACCTTTCTATCTGTCCGAAAGCGGCGATTGGAGGCTGCTTAAAGGTCTCTGCTCTACGGATGTTTTACTTTAGCTTTTAAAAGGAAAGCTTGATGGCCAGGATAAGCAGTAAGCCTGAAGATGCATCTGTGCCAATAATAGATCGAGAAAGCGTAGCTGGCTTCTTTAAGGGGCGTGCAAAAAAAGTCGATCAGATAGGTCACGTGCAGGCGGTGATCTATCAGGACAAAAATCCAGATCTTGCGCGCCAGCGGGATGTGGCGGAGAAAGCAAAGCTTCTTCCTCTTCTGAATTTGCGTGGTATCGAGAGCGTATTGGATGTGGGATGCGGCACCGGGCGTTGGGCTGATGTGATAGTGCCGCGTTGTGGTAGCTACAAGGGAGCGGACTTTAGTCAGGAATTTGTTGATATATCAAGTCGGAGATTTGGTGCGTCGTCCAACGTAAGTTTTGTGCGTATTGCAGCAGAAGAAATATCACCTGCTACAATTGGAGAGACATTTCAAGTTATTCTTTCGCTAGGCTTGTTTATCTATTTAAATGATGATGAATTGGTGCGGGCAATTCGGGGGTATGGATCGGTCGCAGATGAATCTTGTCGAATTCTTATCCGGGAGCCAGTTGGTATTGCTTCTCGATTGACTATTAAGGATCATTTCTCGGATGAACTTGGCCAAGTATATAATGCAATCTATCGGACAGAGGATGAGCTGATGAAGGTGGTGCTAGAAGAGCTTTTTCCAATAGGATTCCGGTTGAAGGAATCTGGCGATGTGTATGAGGCAGCCCTGAACAACCGTTTAGATACTAAGCAAATGTGGTTTTTGCTGGAGAAATGATGGGAGATACGGCCTTTTGCTTCGATCTGGACGGAACGGTTACTACAACCGAAATTCTTCCTTGTATTGCATCCGAGCTCGGAATAGCGGAGGAAATGGCGGTGCTGACACGCTCGACTATGGATGGGCATATTCCATTTGAAAGCTCGTTTCGCTTGCGTTGCTTGCTTCTTGGGCAGATTGCTACTGAAAAGGTTCGTCAATTGGTTGCCGACGTTCCTTTGGATGCCGGCATTTTTTCGTTTATAAGAGAAAGAGCGCAAGATTGTTATATCGTAACCGGAAATTTGGATATATGGATTTCTTCTTTGGTTGAAAAGCTTGGATGTTCGGTCTTTTCTTCGAAAGGAGTGTATCAAGACGGCCTCCTGCGAGTGACACACGTATTCAATAAATCTGATGCGATTGATCGGCTAAGATTTCGTGGTTATCGTCGCATCGTTGCTGTTGGTGACGGTGCCAACGATGCAGGTATGCTTAGCGCGGCTTGTGTGGGTATTGCTTTTGGGGGAGTTCACGCGCCTGCTTTGTCTGCCATAACGGCTGCGGATGCGATTGTCTATGAATCGAGCACTTTATGTCGCCTGTTAAAAACGCTGTGATTGCGGCTGCGGGACTTGGCTCTCGTCTCGGTTTGGGGATGCCAAAATGCATGATCCCGATCAACAAAATACCAATTCTTGCAAGAATGATCCGAATGTTGGAGGGGTATGTTGATACTGTGGTGGTGGTTACAGGGTACCGGGAAGAACTTGTGCTTGAATACTGTCAGATTCATTTTAGAGATGTTGTGATAGCTAGAAACCCCGACTTCGCGACAACCAATACTGCACAAAGCCTTTCCATTGGCGGGCGCTTTGTTTCTGGCAAAACAATTTTTTTGGATGGCGATCTTTTGCTGGAGAGAAAGTCTCTAGATCGATTTTTTAAACTCGGGCAAAGTTCTGAGCTTATGCTAGGCGTGTCACGCGCAAAAACTGATCAACCGGTTTATGCAGACTGCCATGGTGATGATCTAGAGTATTTAACCATTAAAGGTTTCTCTCGCGAGAATCCTACGCCATACGAATGGGCCAACCTATTTGTTGGTCCGAATGATGTGATGGATGGTGCCGGAAGCTTTGTTTTCGAGAAGTTAGCAGAAAATCTTCCGCTACAAGCCGCCTCGATTGAAGTCGAGGAGGTCGACACCCCACAGGATATGGCGCGTGCCGAGGCCACTGTCAAAGGATGGGAAGCCTAATTGTTATGACGATCCGGATCAAAGGGGGATGTAATACTTTGCTCAGAGGCTCCTTGTGAGTCGCGCTTGTTCAATAATTGTGATATTGACTCTTGATATGATCCGAGGGCAGCGCTCAATATTGAACCTAATTGCTGGTCTGGGTGAAGCTGAACAAATTCAAAACTATTTTTGGTCAGACGTGTGTTGCTAAGAAATTTGTCGACGTGGGTTCCCGCCTTGCTCCAGACTCGATAAACCGGTCTATCGATTTTTCCGATGGGCTGAAAATGTTCCATTAAAGCCTGCATGAAGGCTACATCCTCTCCGCCGAACGGGCCCCTGAAGGCCGAGTCTTCCGGAAATCCTCCAATAGCATCGAAAACTGTACGCTCAATGATCAAGCCGTGAACCGAACTCAAAACAGCGGAAGAGTAGCGTGGATCGAGAACTGGCAGGACATAACCTTTGGTCGGGTCAATGAACTCTTCGGCTGGCTTGACAGAGTGCATGCCTGGGTTCGCTTTAATTAGCGAGATTGCTTCTGGAAAATAGTCATCAATGAATTCGTCGTCTGCATCCAGGAACGAAAGGTAATCACTTCGAGCCAGTGTAACTCCAAGGTTTCGCGCTGCGCCGGGTCCGGAATTGTGTTGGGTTTGCGTTGCGAGGATACGTTTGTCGCTGGCGGCTAATTTATTTGCAATGGTGCAAGATCCATCGCTGGAGCAATCATCCACGATGATGATTGCTTCCAAGGCGCTTTGCTTTAGCCCGGACAAAACGGCACGTTCCAAAGTTTCCGCACAGTTGTAGGCGGGGATGATGAGGGATACGGTGGGTGCCATGAGCGAGGGTGTATCAGGTTGCCGCAATGCGTTTGATGATCCCTTCTGTCAGCGCTTCGGCGAATTGTTTGGAATAGCCGCGATCGGTAAGCTTCCAACGGAACTCGTTGCCTAGCCGGGCTTTCCCGATCCAGCCGAGCCGGGTTTCGTTCTGGAAGGCATCCAGATCCTTCATGATGTGTTCGAGGATGGATTCCAGGCGGCGCTGGGCGCCCTTTTTTGCCAATTGGGCTTCGCTGGCTGGGGGGAACTGGCGTGCGATTTTTTCCACCATGGTTTCAGCGAATTCGGTTGGGCGCTTTGAAATGATGTCAGAAATGAAGCTCACAAAACCTCCTCAACGGTTTGTAGTGGTTGATTGAAATTTGGCTGAGCCGAATCCGGTCTGCCTAAAGCAGAAATCGCGCAGGTAGCCGCCTGTCAAACACATCGGCGAGAACGGAATTCCAGTCGCCGGTAGCAGTCTGTCTTATCACTTTTACGGATTCGTACCACGGATTTGCTTCGCCTTTCAAACCCCAGCGCCATTCGTAACGGTAGGGAAGCAAGAGCCAGGTTTCCTTGCCGATGGCGCCGGCGATGTGTACGACCGAGGTATCCACGGTTATGACCAAATCCATTTGCTCGATGAGTGCAGCCGTGTCGGATAGTGTAATCAGTTCGTCCGTGATGCTGATCAGATTGCCGGGGTAGATATCCGGTACCTCGGTTTGGACCGCGAAAAAGTTGGCGTTGATGGCACGGATTCGCTCGAACATCTTCCAGGGTGGAATGGAGCGGCGTCGGTCAGCTCGATGGGACGGCTGCCCAGACCAGGCCAGGCCGATTCGTGGTTTGCCTGGGCGGGCCAGTGACGCGACCCGGTCGGCCCAATAGGCTCGGTTGTCGTGGGGAACCCGCAGATAGCCATCCCGCCTTGGAACATTGGCTACCGTGGTACCCAGGAGGTGTGGGAGGCTCATGGTGCCCGTCCAAAGATCGAATTGGGCGGAGGGGGCCTCGGCGTATTTGCGCTCAAGAAAACGGAGCGAGGGAAAATTGCTTTCCAGCAAAGGCAGGGCCTCGGCCTGGACCTCCACCAGGATGTTCTTAGCGCCGAGCTCGCCAAGCTCGGGCAGATATCGGGCCAACTGAATGGTGTCTCCCAGTCCTTGCTCGGCGCTGATCAGCAAGGTCTTACCATTCAGGGGTTCTCCCCGCCAGCGGGGGTTGGGGAATAGCCCTTTGTTGAGGTAGCGGTGGGCCTCGGCCATGCTGTAGCGGTGTTCTAGAAATTGGAAGCCTCGGGGATAGTCACCCTGGGCAAGGGCGACCGTGGCTACGGCAAAGCCGGTTTGGTCCAGGGGGAAAGTCCCCCGATCAAATTCATCGTTCAGGGCGGTGAATGCCTCCAGGTCACCCAACTCAAAATACATTGCATAGGCATTCAGGGCGACCACCGAATCGGTGGGGGCCAGATGGCGCGCCGTATCGATGAAGGGTTTGACTTCGTTCATTCGATTGGCGGCCTGGCAAATGAGTGCCCCGCTAAGCTGGTAGTCAGACCGCCCCCCAAATTGGTCTTTCTTGTCCGCCAGGGTGCGCAAGCACTGATAGGCACCTTCGAAATCTCCCAGGTGGTAAAGGGCAAATAGAGCTATGACGCTCAGATCGGGGTCGAATTGCTCGCCTGTGGTGTACTTTAATGCGTCTGTAGCGGCTGCCCGGACGTTGCCGGTGTAGTACCGCCCGAAGATGGAGAGCTTTTCCCTGTCTGCCTGGCTCCAGCCCATTTCAAAGGCCGTGGCCAGGACCAGATCCAGGGTGGCGGGGCCGGAAGGGTTGTTGCGTAGCGACTGAAGCCATTCCACCAGGGGCAAGGGGCTCTTTGTTTCGATCATCCCCCGCACCTCCGGGGGGAGTTCGGGGCCGGTGGTGGAACCCTTACGCTTAAAGAGCTTGCGGAGCATTTGCGGGGCGTTCTTGAAGGTTGAAATGTGCCAGCCAGGCGGTCAGGCGTTCGCCAAAGATATCAGACAGCAAGGTTTGCCAATTGCCATGCTGTGACTGCCGGAGCACCTGAACCGATTGGTACCAGGGATTGCCTTCTCCTTCTAGGCCCCAGCGCCATTCATAACGGTGGGGCAGTAGCAGCCATGTGGTTTTGCCCAGGGAGCCGGCCAGATGTACCGCGGAGGTGTCTACCGTGATGACCAGGTCCATCTGGTCGATGAGTGCGGCGGTATCGGCAAGTGTCACCAGCTCTTCAGATAGATCGATCAAATTGGGAGGGAGGCTGGGGGGGGCAGATGTTTGTAGGGAGAAAAATGTGATTTCCGGGTGTCGGGCCAAATGGGGAAGCAGTTGCTCCAATTCGAGGGAGCGGCGGAGGTCCGCTCGGTGGCTGGGATTGCCGGACCACGCCAGGCCGATCCGAGGCCTCTGCAGGCCGAAAGAAGATGTGGTGTTTGGCAGTCGGTCGCGCCAATAGGCCGTCTGCTCTTCTGGCGCAGTCAGGTAGCCTGATGTGGCGGGAATGGTTTGAGCCGTGCTGTTGAATAGATAGGGTAGGCTCATGATCCCGGTCCACAGATCGAAAGGCTCGGAAATGGGCCTGCTGAGGTCGCCAGGAATGGCTTTGCAGTCCGGGAAGTTATGTTCTACCAGAGAGATGGCCGCTTCCCGGCAGTCCAGGACGATGCGGCAGCCGTGCCGGCGGATTTCAGGGATGTAGCGGAGCATCATGATCAGATCGCCATAGCCTTGCTCGCCGTGCACAAGCACAGTTTTTCCCTCGATGTTTTCCCCTTGCCAACGCGGGCGGCTCAGAAGGGCGGCGTTGATGGAGCGATAGGCTTCGGGCATGCGATAGCGAGCTTCGGCAAGCCGGAACCCTTCCGGGTAATACCCTCGCGCCAGTTCGACGCAGGCTACGGCGTAGGTGGCTTCCGGATCCTCGTGGTAATGCTCGTGGATGATCTGTCTGAGCCGCTGGGCGCGTTCATGGTCGCCGGCTTCGAAGTAAATGGGGTAGGCATTAACCGCTAACAGGGGGCTCTGCAGGCCGGCATCCAGGGCTTCGTCGAAATGACGTGTGGCTTCTCGGATGGGCCCGCCGCCAGCCAGGGTGAGGTAGCCAGCGAATGCGTGGTATTCCAGTTTGTCCAGTTCCGGGGCTTGATTAGGGTTGAATTGTTCCAGCAGTGCTCTGGCTTCTCGGTAGCGGTCGTGGTTGTAGCAGTACACGCAGGCAGTCATGAAGAGGGGGTAATCGTCGCGAGCCAAGCCCCGCCCGACCACCCGGTAGTAGCCTTGGGCGCTTGCTCCGGTGAAGAATTCGCAATACGCCCGGAGTTTTTCCTGTTCCGCGGCGCCCCAGCCTTGCTCGGCCGCCAGGCGGCAGATGGTTTCCTGTTTGTGGGTGGCATTGCCGTGGCTCAGATGGGCGCGGAGCCCTTCCCTGAGTGTCGACGCCTTGCCTTCAGCCATGAGAGCGAGGAGTTCCGCCGATGGGGATTCGTCCTCGGGTTTTGATGCAGCATCTCCGGCCCTACCGGCTAAGCGCCGCCAGGTCTTGGTCCAAAAGCCCATGAATGGAAGATCCCAAAATAAAAAGGCCACCCGGAAGTGGCCTTGCTGAATTGCGCCAGGGGGTTCAGCCGCGGCAGGAGCCAGGCATCAAGCTCAGCGGGGTGCCGGTGCATGCCCAGGAGCTGATGACGCCAGGCAGGGGGTTAGGCATGTCCGGCGTCAAAGTAACAGATACGTCAGCAATATCGCTTGCACCACTAACGGTAATGATCCCGGTGGTATTGGCGACGGCCACTGACCCCGCGTATTTGGTGGTAGTGCTGCTGCTGCAGGTGCTGAAATTCGTTGCGCTGCTGGATTGGCTGATTTCAGAAACGCAAGTCCGGGCCGAACTGGCTGCGAGCACGACTTCCGACACTTTGGCCTTCTTCGTGTAGTCCTGATAGGCCGGCAGGGCCACGGCGGCCAGGATGCCGATGATCGCGACGACAATCATCAGTTCGATCAGGGTGAAACCCTTTTGTACGGTTTTCATGGGATGACTCCTTGGTTGGTACGGCGGATAGTTGCCGTGGTTTGTTTAGCAGATGGCGTGCCAGGAAGTTTTTCACGCTTTCTGGCGAATTCCGGTGGATTCGGCGGATGCTCAGGGGGCCGATGTGCCCTATGTTTGTCATGGCCTGACGCTTGATTTGGCTCAATTGTCAAAAGTGGACAATTTTTGATGGCGGCCAGTCTGCTTACGGTGCCTTGGCGGGTGGGGGTGGAGGGAACTCCTGGAACACGGCCCGGGCGTGGGCGGATAGCCAGATCCCGAGGGCGATGAGGGCGTCGGCGATGGACAGGAGGAGCCGCTGGTCATCGTGCCACGCCATCCATGCGGCCGCTTGAGCGTGGCGCAGGAGGGCCCAGGCGACGTGGCTGGCGGCGGCCAGGCAGATGAAGGCTTGGCCGTGGCGCCAGAGCCAGCGTGGAAGCTCACCGCCGTCGGGGGTTCGGCGCAAGGCGGCCCATAGCACCAGGAGCGCCAGCAATTCGGCGATCAGGATGGGTTGCCAGCTATCCCCGGAAATGAGCCCCGAGGCCTCCCGGGAGCCGATGACGGCTGACACGAACCCGAAGAAGGCCAGGATCCACCCGCGGGCTTCAAACAGGATGATGGCCCACAACAGGGCGGGAATGGCGATGACGCCGTGCTTGTTGATGTCGGAAAAGGGGTCGTGCATGGCTGCCAGGTAGGGGGGGAATGGGCTCCGAATTTAACCGCAATTGCTCTTGGCAGCGAAGCGTTTGGCGAGGGCGTGCAGGGGAGGCTTGCTCAATTGTGGCTTTCCCGGGGGGCGGGCATTGGCCCGCGTTGGCGGACTGAAGTCCGCCCTACAACGGCACCGCAATTTTCAGGGGGCCGTAACTTGCTGCGGGAGGGCAATCGTTCGGGTTGCCCGATAGGGGCTTTGCCATGGCCCATGCTACCCCGTGGGTCAGGGACGCCTTGTCCGGTTGGCGCCGGTGAGGTCGAATTCTCCACCATGGGTAAGGTCAATGAATCAGTTAGCGCTGGAATTTGGCCGGGTGCCTGGGTGGGCCGGAGGGGCCGAGAGCCTCCGGGGGGCGGGCAGAACCTGCTGATTTTCCTCAAGCTTTGGCGGAATTCCGGGGTGTTATAATCCCCGGCCCGCGCTTCCGGACTCTGCAATGCCCCTCTTTGCCCTTGGCCTGAACCATCACACTGCTCCGGTTGCGATCCGCGAGCGCGTGTCGTTTCAGCCTGAAGTGCTGGGGGGGGCCCTGCAGGATCTCACCCGCACCGGGCGCATCCCCGAGGCGGCGATCCTGTCCACCTGCAATCGCACGGAACTGTATTTTGCCGCCGGCAAGGCGGAGGACGCAGCCGACTGGCTGGCCGGTTTCCATGCCTTGCCCCTGGCCGAGATTTCGCCGTTTCTGTACACGCTGCCCCAGCGGGATGCGGTGCGCCACGTTTTTCGGGTGGCCAGCGGGCTGGATTCCATGGTGCTGGGGGAGCCCCAGATCCTGGGCCAGGTGAAGGAGGCCGCCCGCCGGGCGGAGGAGGCCGGCACCCTGGGCAGCACCCTTCACAAGCTGTTCCAGAACACCTTTGCGGTGGCCAAGGAGGTGCGTTCCTCCACCGCCATCGGGGCCAATAGCGTTTCCATGGCGGCGGCAGCGGTGCGGCTTTCCGGCCGCATCTTCGAGCGGGTGGCGGATCAGAGCGTGTTGTTCATCGGCGCGGGGGAAATGATCGAGTTGTGCGCGGCCCACTTCGCCGGTGCCGGGCCGCGCCGGATGTCCATCGTCAATCGCACCCCGGCCCGGGCCGAGGCTCTGGCGGCCCGCTTCGGCGCGGACGTGCAGGTCCTGGATCAATTGGCCGAAGTCCTGCCGTCCTACGACGTGGTGGTGTCGTGCACCGCCAGCCCCTTGCCGATCCTGGGGCTGGGGATGGTGGAGCGGGCGATCCGCAAGCGCCGCCACCGTCCGGTGGTGATGGTGGATCTGGCGGTGCCCCGGGACATCGAGCCCGAAGTGGGCAAGCTGGACGACGTTTTCCTGTATACCGTGGATGATCTGGCCCAGGTGGTGGAATCCGGGCTGGAGTCCCGCCAGGCGGCGGTGGTGGAGGCCGAGGCCATCATCGACCAGCGGGTATCGGGCTTCCTGCATTGGCTGGATGCCCGGGAGGTGGTTCCCACCATTCGTGCTCTGCGCACCCATGCCGAGGATCTGCGCCTGGTGGAAGTGGACCGGGCCTTGCGCATGCTGGCCAAGGGCGAGAACCCGGCCAAGGTGGTGGAGATGCTGAGCCATGGCCTCGCCAACAAACTGATGCATGGTCCCACCCGTTACCTCAATCAGGCCGACGGTAGCCATCTGGCGGAGATCAGCCGGCTTCTGCGCCAGGTGTATGACCTTCCTGACAACGATTAGTCTTTCAGGCGCCGGCCCTGGCGCCTGCCTCAAATGAAACCAAGCATTCGCGAAAAGCTGGAACAACTCTCCAGTCGGCTGGAGGAGCTGGACCGGACCCTGTCGTCCGAGGACGCGGCCCGAAACATGGATGCCTTCCGGCGCATCTCCCAGGAGCGGGCCGAAGTGGAGCCGGTGGTGGTCCTCTATCGTGCCTATCTGCAAGCCGAGGCGGATGCTCGTACCGCCCGGGATCTGCTGGCGGACCCGGACATGGCGGCCTTTGCCGAAGAGGAACTGGCGGATTGCCAGGTCCGCCAGGAAAACCTGGAACTGGACCTGCAAAAGGCCCTGCTGCCCCGAGATCCCAACGACGAGCGCAACATCTTCCTGGAAGTGCGGGCCGGCACCGGCGGCGATGAAGCGGCGCTGTTCGCCGGGGACTTGTTGCGGATGTACAGCCGCTACGCCGAGCGCCAACGCTGGCGGGTGGAGATCGTGTCGGCCAGCGAGTCCGACCTGGGGGGCTACAAAGAAGTGATCGCCCGCATCAGCGGGGCGGGGGCCTATTCCAGGCTCAAGTTCGAATCCGGCGGCCACCGGGTCCAGCGGGTACCCGTCACCGAAACCCAGGGGCGCATCCACACCTCGGCGTGCACCGTGGCGGTGATGCCCGAGGCGGACGAGCTTGCCGACGTGATCATCAACCCTGCCGAGATCCGCATCGATACCTTCCGGGCCAGCGGGGCCGGCGGCCAGCACATCAACAAGACCGATTCGGCGGTCCGGATCACCCACCTGCCCACCGGCATCGTGGTGGAATGCCAGGACGACCGCTCCCAGCACCGCAACAAGGCCCAGGCCCTGAGCGTGTTGGCCGCCCGCATCCGGGACATCCAGACGCGGGAGCAGCAGGCCCGCGCCGCCGCCGAGCGCAAGAGCCTGATCGGCAGCGGCGATCGCTCCGAGCGCATCCGCACCTACAACTTTCCCCAGGGGCGGGTCACCGACCACCGCATCAACCTCACCCTCTACAAGCTGGACGGGGTGATGGATGGGGACTTGGACGAGCTCATCGGTGCCCTCACCGCCGAGCATCAGGCGGATCAGCTGGCCCAGCTGGCGGAGGCCTAGGATGAAACCGTGTCTTGGGCCCCAGGGGCAACAGATCCTGGTGTGGTGCGTGCTAGATGACGACGCTCCCGTAGGGCGGACTTCGGTCCGCCATGGCGGGCTGAAGCCCGCCCTACAAAGGTTCTGCTATTCCGCAAGCCCGCCGCCAGGGCCAGCCGGCCGGAGGCCCTGAGGTGCCCACCATCGGGGAAGCCCTGGCGGCGGCACGGGTGCGCATCGGCAGCGTGGATGCCCGGGTGCTGCTGCGTCACGTGCTTGCCTGCCCGGCCACCCGGCTCATCACGGCGGCGGATCTGGCCCTGGACGAAGAGGCCCTGGGCCGGTACCAGACCCTGGTGGACCGGCGGGAGGCCGGGGAGCCGGTCGCTTACTTGGTGGGGGAGCGGGAGTTTTACGGGCGCAGCTTCAGGGTAACCCCGGCGGTGCTGATTCCCCGCCCGGAAACCGAGTTGCTGGTGGAGCTGGCGATTGCGGTGTGCAGCGAGCGCCGCCAGCCCCGCATTCTGGATCTGGGCACGGGCTCCGGGGCCATCGCCATCACCCTGGCGATGGAGTTGGCTGACGCCAGCGTCTGCGGCGTGGATCGCTCCCGGGAGGCCCTGTGGGTGGCCATGGCCAATGCCGCCAACCTGGGGGCCAGCGTGTCTTTCGTGGAGAGTGACTGGTTCGCCCTGCTGGGGCGGGAACCGTTTGACCTCATCGTGGCCAATCCGCCTTACGTGGCCGCGGCAGACCCGCACCTGGGGCAGGGCGACGTGCGCTTCGAGCCCCGGGGCGCCTTGGCGGCGGGCCCCGAGGGGCTCGATGACCTGGACCGGATCATCGCCGATGCGCCCCGTTTCCTGGATTCCGGCGGCTGGTTGCTGCTGGAACATGGCTATGACCAAAGCGCGGCGGTACGGGCCCGCCTGCTGGACGCCGGGTTCACGGATGTGGAAAGCTGGAAGGATCTGGCCGGAATCGAACGGGTTTCCGGCGGCCGGCGCCATATTCCTGCCGGCGAGGCTTGACGCACCTTTCTTCGGCTCCTAGACTTTTCCGACCAATCGACTCAACTATTAGGCCGTGCCATGGACATCCAGCAAGTCATCCAAGAACAAGTCACCACCCATCCAGTGGTCCTTTACATGAAGGGCACCCCCCAGATGCCCCAGTGCGGTTTCTCCTCCACCGCCGTGCAGATCCTCAAGGCCTGCGGGGTGACGGAAGTGTTTGCCGTGAATGTGCTGGCCGACGAAGCCATCCGCCAGGGCATCAAGGAGTTTTCCAACTGGCCCACCATTCCCCAGCTGTATGTGAAGGGCGAATTCATCGGCGGCTCGGACATCATGCGGGAGATGTTTGAAAGCGGCGAGCTGAAGGAGCTGCTGGCCGGCGCTTGAGCCGCTCCCCCGCGCCGCAGTCCCCCGAAAACCGTAGCGCTCCTCTGGGAGCGCTACGGTTTTTCTTTTTTGACGAGCTGCCTCCAGGCCTTCTTCGCCAGGTGGCGGGCCAGGAGGTGGGGGGGCATGCGGAGCCAGTGGGCCCGGATATAGACCAGCGGCAGCACCCAGCGTCCGGCTCCGTGGCCGAGCCCCACGGCGGCGGGGAATCCCCTTTGGTAGAGGATTTCCATGATGGCGAGGATCCATCCAGGGGGCGCTGCTGCCTTCAGGCTATCGAAGGTCGCCTCCGGAATCGGTGTGCCCAGGAGTTGCCGGGTGAAATGGAGGCCGTAGTACAAGGGGCGCTCCAGGGTCTGCTGCCGGGCGCGTGCGAGCAATTTTTCCCAGAAATCCGGGGTCTGGCAGTAATGCCGGAGGAGGGCGTCGATATCCACCAGATCCCGCAAACCGTTGTGCAGTTCGCCCTCGTGAAAAAGGTGGGTGATGCTGTGGATCAGCAGATCTTCAGGGGAGGGAATCCGGATTGCCGGCAGGCCCGGTAGGGGACTGGATGCGTCGATGACAGCTTGCCCGGTGGGGCTGTAGCGGGCGGTGGAGGGCAGGATGTTGTGGTGAATGTCCACCACGGTTCCCCGCCGGACGTTGATCATCGGCGGCAGCTCGTGCATCCACTCCCGGTAATACCTTTGATCGTAGGTGTCGGTGATCGAGTGGGTCCAGCCGTTGATCATGAAGGCTTTTTCCACGGCGCCCAAGGTGGCCTGGGGCACCAGAATATCGATGTCCCCAAAGAGGCGGCCTCGGTGGTTGGGTGTTTCGGCCAGGACGTAAGCCGCGCCCTTGAGCAACACCGCCGATACGCCGAGGGGGGCCAGAATCTGGTTGAGGCAGTGGGCCTCCCAGCGTACCGACTCGGCCTGGCGCTGGCTGAGGTAGTGGGCGCCGTCCAGATGGCGGCGGGCAGCATCCGGCATTGAGGTGGTACTGTTGGCCGTGGAATGGGCCAAGGAAGCCAGGAGGTTGGCGCGCCGGGCGGTACGGATCAGCGCGCCCCACTGGCGGGGTGAGTGTTCACCCGCGAGTTCGCCGCTGGTAATGGTGTCCAGAACGGTCCGCAGATCCTGGGGAATCATGGCAGATGGGTGACGGCATCGATCAACTCCAGGCTTTCGGAGGTCGAGCGGTAGCCAATCTGGAAGCAGCGGGCGCCAGCCAGCAAATTGCACAGGCCGACGAAGCCCCGGTCACCCATGCGTTCCTTGTTGAAGGATTGCTGGGCAATCAGGGAGAACGCCTCGGAGCGGGAAATCTCGGTCACGGAGGACTCGCCATCGGCCTGGAATCTGGGGAATACCACCCAGCGGCACCGGGCCGGGGTTTCTCCTTGCGCCACGGAGGCCAGAGGGGCCGCTGCGTGGCACACGGTGCCTTTGCGGGTATCCAGGTAGGCCTCCCCCAGGACAGCCCCGGAAAAGCCCCTGACGATCTCGATGGATTGGTTCTTCAGGCTGATGGGGCGAGGGTTGGGTAGCAGGGTGTTGGAGTCGGGCTCGATGAGGGCCAGCTCGTCCGATAGCAAGCGCCAGCCACCCAGGAAGGTCAGGGCCGCGCACAGGGTGCTTTTCCCCGCGCCGGGAAATCCCGGCAGCAGGATCGCCTGGTCATTCCTGGCGAGTACCGCCGCGTGGATCGTGAGGAGCCCCAGGGGGCGGGAGGCCAGGCACCAGTTCAAACCCCATTCAAAAAGGGGGGCGGCCTGGTCGCCAGGCAAGGGCAGGAAGGGTTCTTCCCCGTCCACGATGAAGCGGGCCTGGGGGCTGAAGAGCCTCCGCAGCCCGGCGGCGTTTCTGATCTCGATGTCAAAGTCGACGAAGTTATCCGGCCCAGCCCCTTGATAGGTAGGGTAATGGTGCGCCAAATGGCGTCGTACGCTGGGAAAGGGGGACCTGATGCGGAGCGTGACCGGGGGAATGCGCAGGACTACATCCAGTTCCCCGAAACCACCGAACTGACTAGGGGGCATCAATGGTTTGGATGAGGCCGAACTGGACCAGCGAGCCCATGACGGCCTGCAACGATTCTGTAGGGAACGAGCGCGATTTCTCCAGCCATTCGAACTGAGCTGTCTGTTGCGGTCGGTTGTTCAGATCTTCCAGGAGCGTCCGCGCATCATCCGCAAGCACCCAGTAATCTCCCGATCCGCTGTCGAAGACAACCGATACCCCTTCTTCATCCCACCTGGGGGAAAACATCAGTCGTCTCCCGGGGTGAATGCTCGCTTTCATGATGGAGAGCCGATGCTCGGCTTCTCCCCGGGTTATTTGCCGCCCTTCTTGCTCTTGCCGGGGGAGGTCGATTCGGCCGCGCAGATATCCGGCCCATCCATGCTTTCCATGAACAGGTCGTACATGCCGGAAATGTAGGCAATCACGTCTTGGGCTGTCCATCCGACCGTTGCCCCGTTCGGGTAATAGGATGAGCCCCCGTTCCGGGTTCCTAACCACATTTGCTGGATATCGCTTCCGCTAATGGGATAGGCGCTGCCCAAATACCCAAAATTGAGCCAGGCCGCCAGAAGGTGCCGCTTCAACTGGCCGTCCGGGTTGTGGCCGTTGGGGTCTGCCAGGATCAGCCACATGCTCACGTTGGGTGCACCCGCAAGGATGACCGAAGCAAGGGTCCCGGGGGCCTGGATGGGCGGCAGATTCCCCTGTCCCGTGATATTTGGGCAATAGTTACTGGTTTGGCCAACGAATGTCGGCGGTACCGCATTGACCCAGCTGCCAAATTTCTGGGGCTGTTTCCAGTAGCCTGGAGAATAGCCCCCCCCGCAGGAGCCGGGCCCTTCGTCAGGCCTGGGGCTCTGATTGCCCGACACCATAGCGGAAGGGCTTTGGCACACCGCCTTCCCAAGCGCTGTCTTGGCCTGGACCGCGAGCAGAACGCCGGTAGCGCCGGAGGCGCCCGCCATGAAACGCCGACGAGTGACGACCTTCTTGGCGGCTGCATCGGGCATGGGGGTGGCCGAATCAGCGTGGTGCGGGGTGGAATCGATTTTCATGATCTTGTGCCGAGTAAGGACGCTTCTGGATCTTGGGATGCCACCTAAGTTTAGGCGCAATTCATTGTAGTAGAAGCAGATAGCGTGCCGCATTCGTGATGGTTTTATCGGTTTGATTTATAAGCAGATTGCCGATCGTCATCACCGCTGCGGCAGATCTGTGTCAAATATTCCGACGCCTGGCGGGGCCTTGCATCCTAGCGGGATTGGCCAAGGTTCAGGGTGGCGCTTGCAAAATGACGGCCTTCCCTTAGGGTGGGTTGAAGCCCACCCTCCCGTGGCTCCTCCATTTCAGGTGCCCACCAATCGCCTCATGGTAGCCGGTCCAGCGGGAATGGGTGATGAATTGATCTATAGGGAAACCATCCTTTGGTTGGCCAACGCCAGCCGTTCCGCCATCACTTCCAGAAACGCCTTGTAGAAATGCATCCGGCAGGTATCGGAGGCGCGTTGCAGGGCGCTGGCGCGGATGGTGGCAATGCGCGAGGGGGTCGTGGTTTCCACCGAGGCCGAGCGAATGCCGCCGGTGGGGTCGAAGAGGGCCATTTCACCGAAACAGTCGCCGGGACCAAGGGTCTGCAGCAGTTGATCGTGCTTCTTGACCCGGGCTTCTCCTTCCACCAGGAAGCAGAAATGCTGGCCCGATTCGCCTTCCTTCAGGAGGGTGGTGCCGGCCAGGGCATCCGACCAGTCGCTGAAATTGACCACTTCCCAGATTTCCACATCGGAAAACTCCCGGAAAAACCGGATGCCCCGCAGGGCTTGGAATTTTTGGGCGTCCGGCAGGGTGTCCTGGCCGGGGGAGAAGCTACGGTTGCGGAAGGCCTGGGCCAGATCCTGGGAGAACTCGCTCCAGGAGCGGTAGCGCCGCTCCAGATCCCGCACCATGGCGCGGCGCACGATGGCTTCAAGGGCCGGGGGGATGCCCACCCGGTAGGTGGAGGGGGGCGGGGCGTCTTCGTGGGCGATGCGGTAGAGCAGGCTGTAGGGGTTGCTGGCTTCAAAGGGAAGCCGGCCGCACAGCAGCTGGTACATCACCACCCCCAGGGAGTAAATGTCGGTCTGATGGTTGAGGGGAATTTCCCGTACCTGCTGGGGCGACATGTAGGCGGGTGAGCCCACCCCGGACAGCTGGGTGGTGTCGCTGGCGGTAAACAGGGCCGTGCCAAAGTCCGTCAGGCGGATGTCCTGGCCATCCTGGTCGTTCAGCAAGATGTTGGCGGGCTTGATGTCCCGGTGGGTGATGCCCTGGTGGTAGGCGTAGTCCAGGGCCCGGGTGCACTTGAAGGTGATTTCGATCAGCCGGTCGAAGGGCAGCAGCCGATCCGGTTGGCACCAGGCCTCCAGGGTGCCCCCCGGGACGTACTCCATCACCACGTAGCCGTCCTGGTCATCCACCACCGCATCCAGGATCTGGACGATGTGGGGGTGATTGAGCTTGCCGGCGAGGGAGGCTTCGTTGATCAGCAGGTGGCGGTACAGCCGGCCCCGCTGCGGGTCCCGCAACACCTCGGGATGGAAACGCTTGACCGCCACTTCCCGCTGGGCGAAGGGGTCATAGGCCAGGTAAACGGCGGCCGTGGCGCCCCGGCCGATCTGCCGCCGAACTTCGTACTTGCCGATGCGCTCCATGGCGGGCCCGGTGGCGGGGGCGCCCTTAACCGGCCCGGGCTACCCGGGATCTGGCCCGGGCAATGGCTGCCCGCACCTGTTCCGGCGCCGTGCCGCCCACGTGGTTGCGGCTGGCTAGCGACCCCGCCACCGTGAGCACCGCGAACACGTCTTCCCCCAGGCGCTCCGCCGCGCCCGGCACGTGGGCCATGGCAGCCTGCAGTTCTCCCAGGGTAAAGGCCGGCAGATCGCAGCCCCGGGTTTCCGCCGCCCGCACCGCCAGGGCCACGGCTTCGTGGGCATCCCGGAAGGGCAGGCCCTTCTTCACCAGGTAGTCCGCCAGGTCGGTGGCGGTGGCGTAGCCCTGGGTCAGGGCGCCGGCCATGGCCTCGGCCTTGACCCGGATGCCGGGGATCATGTCGGCATAGATGCGCAGGGTGTCGATCACCGTGTCGGCGGTGTCGAAGAGGGGCTCCTTGTCCTCCTGGTTGTCCTTGTTGTAGGCCAGGGGCTGGCCCTTCATGAGGGTGAGCAGGCTCACCAGGCTGCCATTGACCCGGCCGGTCTTGCCCCGCACCAGTTCCGGCACGTCCGGGTTTTTCTTCTGGGGCATGATGGAACTGCCGGTGCAGAAGCGGTCCGCCAGATCGATGAAGCCCACCCGGGGGCTCATCCACAGGATCAGCTCTTCCGAAAGCCGGGAGAGGTGGGTCATCAGCAGGGCGCTGGCGGCGCAGAATTCGATGGCGAAATCCCGGTCGCTCACGGCATCCAGGGAGTTTTCGCAGATTTCCTCGAAGCCCAGTTGCTCGGCCACGAAGTACCGGTCGATGGGGTAGCTGGTGCCCGCCAGGGCGGCGGAACCCAGGGGCAGGCGGTTGACCCGCCTGCGGGCATCGGCAAAGCGCTCCGCATCCCGCCGGGTCATTTCGAAATAGGCCATCAGGTGGTGGCCAAAGGTCACCGGCTGGGCCACCTGGAGGTGGGTGAAACCGGGCATGGCGGTGGCGGCGTGCGCCTCGGCCACGTTCAGCAGGTTGTGCTGGAAGTCCCCGATCAGGGCCAGGATCTGGTCGATGGCGTCCCGCAGCCACAGGCGGATGTCGGTGGCCACCTGGTCGTTGCGGCTGCGGCCGGTGTGCAGGCGCTTGCCGGCGTCCCCCACCAGGGCCGTGAGGCGCTTTTCGATGTTGAGGTGCACGTCCTCGTCATCCAGGCTCCAGGCGAACTCGCCCCGCTCGATCTCCCCCTGGATCTGGGCCATGCCCCGCTCGATATCGGCCAGATCGCCGGCAGCGATGATGCCCTGGCGGGCCAGCATCCGGGCGTGGGCGAGGGAGCCGCGAATGTCCTGGAGGGCCATGCGGTTGTCGAAGAAAACGGAAGCGGTGTAGCGCTTGACGAGGTCGGAGACGGGCTCGGAGAAGCGGCCGGACCAGGCCTTGGTGGGGGAGGGGGATTCTGAGGTCATGGGGTTCGAGAAGCGCCAGAAAGAGAACTGGCCCGAATTATAGTCTGGTCAGCCTCGACCTCCGGGGCAACAAAAAACCAGGCCCGGCGGAAGTGGCCGGGCCTGTTGGGTTGCGGGCATTTCTGCCGTCGCTGCTTTTACGGGAAATTCACGTTGGTTTGAGCCACGCAGTTGGCGGTAACGCCCAAAGTGTAGCTGTAGGTTGGGTTGCCGTTGGTCTTGCTGTTGGTGAGGGTGACCGCGGTTCCCGAAACTGTAGAGAGCGCGCAGCTATAGTTGGCGCTGCCGTTGGCCATGGAGCAAGTGCCTGCCGAACTGGGCGAAACGCTCACCGTGCCGTGCTTGTCATGGGCCGTACCGCTGATGGGCGTGTTGCAGAGGGCCCCGAAGTTCGCGGTTACCGACTTGGCCGCGCTCATGGTGACGACGCAGGATCCCGTACCCGAGCAGGCACCGCTCCACCCCGCGAAGCTATACCCGCTGGCTGGTGTTGCGGTCAGGGTGACCACGGTGCCGGCGGTGTAGCTGGAGGACGCGGAGGCGCAACCGGTGCCGCAACTGATGCCCGTGGGCGAGCTGGTGACCGTTCCCCCAGCCTGGGAAGACTTGCCCACCGACAGGGTATAGAGGGTCGGATTGAGGGCGAAGGTGGCCGTGACGTTCTTGGCGGCGTCCATTGTTACCGTGCAATTGCCCGTGCCGGAGCAGGCGCCGCCCCAACCCGTGAAGGTGTAACCGGGGGATGCCGCAGCGGTCAGGGTGACATTCGCGCCGCTCAGGTAACTGTAGGCGCAGGTGCCCGGGCAGCTGATGTAAGTGTCGGTGCTGGTAACCGTGCCGCTGCCAGTCACGCTGGCCGTCAGGGCATGGGTGGTGGTGCCGGTGGTGAAGGTGGCGGTGACGGCGGTGTTGGCCGACATGGTCACTGCACAGCTACCCGTGCCGGTGCATGCGCCTCCCCAGCCGTCGAAGGTATACCCCGGGGCCGGTGTGGGGGTGAGGGTCACTGCCGTGCCGCTGGCAAAGCTGCCAGAGGTGGTCGCACAACTGGTATCGCAGCTGATGCCCGTGGGATTACTGACCACCGAGCCCCCGGCCGTGCTGCCGGACTTGGTGAGGGTCAGGGTGTAGTTGATGGAGCCGCCATTGCCCACTTCCGATTCGAAGCCGGGCCACACGTTGGGGCACACGTCACTGTGGGCGGTGTCGTTATCTGGGCTGATGCAGTAGTACTTGCCGGCGTTGCTGGTAAAGATGCCGCCGGTCATTTTCGAATTGCAACTGCTGTTGTTGCCGGAGAGGTGGGTGATGAGGAAGTGCTGGTTGTACTGGCCGTTGGCATCGTTGGCGTAGGTGCCGGGGACGATGGTGCCGTCGTTGGGATAGGTGCGGTTGCCCGCCATGCCGTTGGAAAGGTAGGTGCCGCTGCTGTTGTAGAAGCCCCGATAACTGCGGTAGCCGCTCTCCAGGGGGTGGGCACTGGTCAGGGTGCTGTTGCTGACCCCGTTGTTGAAGCCGGGGTCACCCACGCAGATGGTGGGGGTGGCGGCCTGGCCATTCACGTCGTCAGTAATGGTGATGCCCACGTTGCCGTACCAGCCCGGGCCCACGTAGCAGACGTATTCGAAGTATTTGTAGGAATTGCTGCCGCCGCTTGCCGCGATCAGGTTCTGGGGGACATTGTCAAAAAAGCACTGGCCTTCGCTGGAAAGGCGGACGACCACGTCATCAGAATCGGGGATGGCGTTATTGCCGGCGTTCTGGTCGAAATAGACCCGCCCGGCGATCCGGGTGAATTGCTTGTTGTTTTCCAGGTAAAGGATTTCCCGGCCGGAACTGTCCAGCAACAAGGTCCGGGTACCGTCGGTGTAGATGTGAGTCCCCTGTCCGTCATTGGTGGCAGTGCCCAGGGGGTTGCCGTTGCCATCCGTGTGCACGCTGTAATCCCCCCGCAGGGCGTCGCCCGTGGGGGAAATGAGGGAGCCCCCCGCGCCACCCTGGGAGTTGGCGACCTGGATTTCCGGGTCGTCCCAGGCAACGGCGCTGTTCATGGTCAGAGTCTGGGAGGTACCAAACCGGTCGGTCCATTGGACGCTGAGCTGGATAAGGCGCCGTTCCGACCCGGCATCGGTGATGGTCCAGCACAGGGTGTAACTACCGTTGCCCAGGGTGACCGCACCGTTGCAAGTCTGGCTGCCCGTGGTCAAGGGCGCGGTGAAGGCGGTTTGCCGGAGCTGCTCCAGCTTGCGCTGGGCCAGGGTGACTGCCTCCGAGCGGGAGCGGGATTCGCCGGCCGCCGACAAGGTCAACGTCTCCAGCTTGCTCAGGGCCAGGATGCCCAGGGAAACGATCAGCAATGCGATCAAGGCTTCGATGAGCACGAAGCCTGCCAGCCTGATCTTGGGGGTGCGGGTGGATAGGAACATGTTCATCACCATTTGGATGTTTGAAGCCATGGTGGCTTACCAGTCTTTCCAGCTACCTTGGAGTTTTCCTCCAACGCCTTGGGATTCGGCCCGCTGAATGACGTTGGGGTCGTAGATGACCTTGGGGTTGCCAGTGGTGTTGGCGGAGCCCTGGACAATCAACGAACCGTAAACGGTGGGGCTGCCGTTGCCGGTGACGTCGCCATGCACGTAGACGATGCCGTTGATCACCGTGTTGCTGCCGAGAGCCAGGTCGCCATTGATGATGAGGGTGACAGGCTTGTCCGGCGTGCCAATGGTGTTGGGCAGGGAGGTGGCATCCCCTTCCACCCAGATGATGTTGCCGTCGTGGGTGCCGACGGTGTTGATGTTGGTGGAATTCGCGTTGCTCAGGGTGCCGGTGAGGTCCACCACCCAGGAAGCTTCGCTGGCCCGATAGTCGGCGATGTTGTCTCCGAAGAAGTACTGGAAGAACCCGTCCGCGCTGAGGGATGACAATCGGGTGTCGCCGGAGACCGTGTCGTGGCCCAGGGTGGAGCCCTGGGTGGAGCAGGTATAGCCCGTGGGGGGGTTGTTGCAGGCGGGGCTGTTACCGGTGTCGCGGTAATCCTTGGTGCCGTCGTTATCCGAGTCCAGGGCGCTGTCGGCGGTGGGATAGTTGGCCACGTCCCGGGTAAAGGTCTTGCCGGTCATGCTTTGCCCCAGCATGCTGCCGCCGGACCAGACAGTCAGGTCGTTGAAGTAGTTGAGGACGGAGGCGCCCCCCACCAGCAGGTTGGCCACCCCCTTGGTGATGAGGGGCGTGGACACGGTGCCGGCCAGGCCCGGGTGGATGCGCAGCTTCTGGGTCATCTTGTGGACCGCCGAGTCGTCGTCGCTCCAGCCACAGGAGAACATCACCGCATCGATCAGGTTGCTGGAATCCGGCGCCGCGCAATTGGTGGAGGTGCCCCGGGTGGTGCCGCAGGTCAGGGTGTCGGCATTGGTGGTGACGTTGCAATACTTGACCAGATAGGTGGGTTCGCCCGCACCATCAAAGGGTGAAGTTGGGGCAAGGTCGGATGTCGGCGCGACAAACACCGGCGGGGTTGCCGAGCTGAAGAACTTGACCAGGCCAACGCCGTTGGTGGGGTCGTTCACCAGGGCCAGTGCCCGGTCCAGCCCCGCGTTGGCGGCTGCGATGGCTCGCTTGGCCCGGATCTCGTTGGCGGACAGGCGTTGCTCCATCACCGCGCCCCGGCTGGTGTAGAGCATCACCAAGCCTGCGGCGAGCAGCAGCATGAGGACAACGAAAAGCGTTGCCACGCCCTGCTGGGCGTGCCCATTGCGTCTGGTTTGCGGTGCGTTCATGGCTTCTTGGCCTGGTCCGGATGGGTTGATCAGTGAGCCGTGAGGATGCGGTTGTTGCGCACCAGCACGGTTTCCGTAAGGCTGCGGGTGAGGGTCGTGTCCTGGGCGTGCTGGGCGGTGAGGGTGATGGTGACCTGGCGCGTTTCCACCAAAACATCGCCGGATGTGGGCGCCACGTAGCCGCTTGCCGTGGTGTCGGCGCAGGCGGCGGACGTGCTGCCGGCGGCGGTGGTCCAGGTCACGCTGGGGGACGCCGTGGTATTCATGCACTGGGAGCCGCCCGTTTCGAAGCTGAGGGCCGTGACCGTGATGACGTTGGGGTCGGAAACGTTTTCCCAGTTCGAAGTGGTGTTGCAAGCCGACGTGTTGGTCGAACTCAGGTTCACGGAAGGCTTGATCATCTGGACAGCGTTGCTGCCGTAGTGAAATCCGAAGAAGTCAACGCCTGGGTCCTGGGCGCCAGCCGTCCCCCCGTTGTAGGTGGCGTCGTAGCTATACAGGATGCAGCTTGAGGTGACGGCAAGGTTGGTGGTGCCGCCGGTAAAGGGGTTGTTGCCGGTATCCGCTGTCCCCCAATACCCTGCCCTGCGGATGTCCGCCACCATGATGTCCATGATGGCCCTTAGATCCTGGTTGAGGCGGTTGGCGTTGAGGGTGTCGCGGCTGCCTCGGGAGGTGTTGAGATACACCGCCGACATGGCGGCCAGGACGATCAGCCCCACCACCAGACCGATCATGAGTTCGACCAGGTTGATGCCGCGTTGGGATTTGCGATGGTTGGTCAGCATGACGGGTAACCCGGTACCGATGCGCTGGGGGTCCAGAGGGTAATGCGCCCGATCGTGCTCACGGATATCTGGAGTTGCTTCCCGCGGGTGGAAAGGGGCGTGATGGTCCGGGCGGCACCTTCTCCGCCGGCGCCATCCGTCACTACGCCCCGCAGGTCATAGATGATGGTGGCCACCGCCGTAGGCGAGGTGATGGTGCAACCGGGGCATTCGGTGGCGGTCACCAGCCGGGTGACATCAACGCCCGCTTGATTGATGGTGCAGGGCGTGGCGCCATTGTCGCAGGCGGTGGTGCCGGTATTGGAGAGCCCCACGAACCAGGAACCGGTGGGGCTCACCGTGGCGGTGACGGTCTTGGGGGTGGCGTCGGAGGAGTGTTTGATGGCTTCGGAGCGGGCTTGCTGCAAGAGTTCCGAAATGGTTTTGGCCTGGCTTGCCAGGCGGCGCTTGTCGATGAATTCCACCATGCAGGGGCCCGCCAGCATGGCGAAGATGCCCAGCACGGCGACGACGATCATCAGCTCGATGAGGGAGAAGCGCTCTTGTCGATCGTTTGGATGGGTCATGGCCTTACTTGCCCCAGCAGACATCCGGGCTGTAGGTCACGGTGCCCGCGCTTTGGGTGATGGTCATGGTGCTGCCGGCCGCGCTGCCGTTGCAAGCGGTGTCGGCGTTCTGGGGGGAACCGGTGACGGGAATTGCCGTGAGGGTGTAACTGGTGGCCTCGCCCACTGTGGTGGTGGTGGCGGTCAGCCGGTAGTAGCCGCTTTGGCTGACACAGTTGGTTCCGCTGGCGATGCACACGCCGTTGAACTCGGCCACGCTGAGCCCCGTGCCGGAGGCCGCTCCACCGGGGTAATAGGTGGTGTGGTTGAGACGGTATTTTTCTTGAGCGAGTTGCGCAGCCTGAAGGAGCACCCGGCCATCGCCGCGGCGGCTTTTGCGGATGTAGTCTTGATAGGAGGGAAAGGCAACGGCGGCCAGTAGGCCGATCACCACGATCACGATCATCAGTTCGATCAGGGTAAAGCCCCTGGCCGCATGCGGGCGAGCTAACATTATTCATCCTCCGTTGCGTTATACGATCCGGTAACGACCGGTCGATCTCAATGTTTAGCCGACGAGGGGCATACCTCCTCCGATGACCGGTATCTCCATGACAAATCACAGCGCTTAAACGCCGGGCACGGGATCCTATCTACCCGTGTTGCCGGATTTCCGGAATTTTTGGGTTTGCGCCAGGGCGCTGATCGGGGCTGAAATCGTGAATTGGGCGGCGCTGCTGGGCCAGGCGCCATCCTTGGGGGCGGTGCTCCGGGCCTTTGCGGACTGGGCACCGACTTATGAACTGGTGGTGGTGCTTGTCCTGCTGGTTTTGGCGATCAGTTCAGGGCGGCTTCAGCGATTGCCCTATCGACTAGGGGTGGCCTGGGTTTTGGCCGTTTCGGCGGTGGTGGCAATGGGCCTGGACGCGATTGTGAGCCATTGGCTGGTTCTTTCCGCTGACTCGGGTTTCGCCAAGAACGGGGTTGTGGCGATGACCATAGCCGCCTTGCTATTGGGATATTTCGACTGGCGCCGGCGGGGGCTTGTCTCCGACGGGCAGGCCCGGGTGGCGGCTTTGCAGGCGCGGATCCGCCCGCACTTTCTCTTCAATAGTCTCAATACAGCTATCGCCGTGGTGCGGAAGGATCCTGCGACGGCGGAGAAAATCCTGTTGGATCTATCGGACTTGTTCCGGGCCGTCCTGGCGGAGGGGCGGGGGCTGGTGCCCCTGGGGCAGGAACTGGATCTTGCCCGGGCCTATGGGGAGATTGAATCCCTCCGGTTGGGAGATCGATTGAGGCTGCATTGGGACGTGGATGCGGGGATCCTGTCCTTGCCCGCGCCCATGCGGGTGCTGCAACCCCTGCTGGAAAATGCCATTCGCTACGGTGTGGAACCGGCTGCCGGCGGTGGCGATGTGTGGGTCAGCACCCAGCGAGTGGGGCGCTTCGTGCGGCTGGAGGTGCGCAATCGGGTGGCGGTGGAGGGCGAGGCGGCTCCGGGCCACGGGTTGGCGCTGGCCCTGCATTACGACGCGGAAGCCCGGTTGACGACGAAGGCGGGTGACGGGGGATTCGTGGTGAGGCTGGAAATCCCCTTACCCAGCCCGTCCACGGGGCTGACCAGGTAGGTTGCGCCATGGACATTCTTATTGCTGACGACGAGGCTCATGCCCGGGCTCGCATCCGGACCTTGCTGGCGGATCTGGCGGAGGCGCTGAAGATCCGGGTGGTGGCGGAAGTTGCCAACGGCGAGGAGGCGGTCCGCGCGGCGTTGGTCAGCAAGGTGGACGTGGCGCTCCGGGATATCCAGATGCCCGCCATGGATGGGCTGACCGCCGCTCGGCATTTGATGCGCTTGCCCGAGGCCCCCGCCGTGGTATTCCTCACCGCCCACGATGAGCACGCCTTGGCTGCCTTTGACCTGGGGGCGGGACTACCTGCTCAAGCCCGTGCGGGTGGAGCGGTTGAAGCTGGCGCTGCAACGGGCGCGGAGGCTGGGGGGTGGAGCGGACACCTGGTGGCGAACGACCGGGGGCAGATCATCCTGGTGCCGTTGGCGGATGTGGTCCGTCTGAAGGCGGAAGACAAGTATGTGGCCGTGGTCACGTCAAGCCAGACCTACTGGCTGGACGAATCCCTGCAGAGTCTGGAGCAGGAGTTCGCCGGTCAATTGCTACGGATCCACCGGGCCTGCCTGGTCAACCGCGAATTTCTCGCGGGCTTTGAATTGGACTCCGCTAGCGGTCGCTGGCACGCGGTCTTGAAAGGGGTCCCAGAGCGGCCCATGGTGTCTCGCCGCCAGGCACATGTGGTCAAGATGTTCCGCAATGGATCCGATTGATTCCGCCCGGACTTGAGCAGCACGGGGTCTGGATCGAAAGATGCCATTTGGTTAAAATCAGGCCATGCTTTTTGCATGGCTGGGGGTGGCATGGATTCGGGAGCACGGCTTTCTCGGAGCATGGTGCGGCAGGACGGTGGTTTTAGTCTCTCTGAGTCAATGATGGTGGTTGCCGTCCTGGCGGTGCTGGCGATAACCGCGATGCCCTCCATGCTGGATCTGGTGGGGCACTCCCGGGGGCGGGGTGCCGCGGATCTGTTGCGGGGGGATCTGCAATTTGCCAGGAGCGAAGCCATCAGCCGGCGAGTGCATGTTTATTTGCTTTTCTCCCGTGGCACGCAATGGTGCTACGCCGTGAGTACGGATCCAGCTTGTGGCTGCATCGGCGTCTGCGGAAATCCGGATAGCGTCATCAAGGTGGTTCAGTCGACGGATTTCAAGAATGTGAGTGTCCCGTCGGCGAGCTTTGCCGGGACTTTCTGTGGGGCGACGGAATGCGTCCGCTTCGAGCCGATGCGGGGCACGGCTGTGGGCTCGGTGGGGACTGTGGTGTTCCAGAACGACAGCGGCGCCCGTTACAAGGTCATCGTTTCAACCCTGGGGCGGGTGCGGACTTGTCGAGATAGTGGGGATTCCGGCGCGGGGCTGCCGTCTTGCTGAATTTATTGCACGCTTCGCAAGCGCTTGCGAAAGGTTGGACGAGGCCGGGATTTCGATTGCCCATGGGGAGGCTGTGGCCGGGATTCCAGGGGTTATTTTGGTTTCTCGCACTTTGCCGTGGTGGCCACCTGGGGTCTGCTGACCTTGGATTAGGGGGTTCCCCGCATTCAAGGTCAGCAGACTCCATTGCTGTGTTGCGTGCAGCCAGGAGCGTAGAGCCTGAGACCGGCGAGTTGGCGGAGTAGCGTTGCCCTGCCCGGGAGAGGCTGCCAATGTGCTCAATTCATGCTGGCCGGATGAATCCGGCCCTACGGGAATCGAAAAATCCTGTAGGGCGGGATTCATCCCGCCAACACATCCCAGATACCCCTTGCAGACATAAGCTCCGACAAGATTGCAGCGATCGTTAGGGTTTAAGCGCTCTTTAGCCCCGCCAGCCGGGTAATCAGGATCGCTCCCAGGGGCAGAGCCAGGCCCAGAGCCGTAGAGGCGATGAGCAGATCCCCTAGTTGGCTGTAGTCCGCCGGGGTCAGGAGGGCGCCGCTGGCCCGGTCGGTGACGGCGCGGGTGACCTCGAAAGACTGGTTGAGGTATTTGGTGCCCAGCTGGGAGGCGGACAGGGCCAGGTTGGTGAAGGAGGCCATCACTGCGAAGAAGGTGGCCTTGAGGTGGGCGGGGGCGGTGTTGGCGATCCAGGCCAGCATGGGGACCATGGCGATCTGACCCAGGGGGGATTCCAGGGCGGTGTCGATCAGGGCGATGAAGCGGGCGTCCATCAGGCCGCCGGTGAGCCGGGCCGTCCATTCGTGGAGGCCGTAGTACATGCCGACGATGGGCAGGGCCAGCAAGGTGCCGGTGAGGGTGAGGAATAGGGTGATCCAGGCAATGGAGCGCTCGGCCATCATCCGCCGGAACAGGAACAGCCCCGCCAGGGTGAGAATGCTACCGATGAGGGACAGGCGGGCCAGGAAGCTCTGGTCGAAACCGAGCTGGTCGATCATCCACCAGGTGGAGCCGGCGCCGGGGCCAGGGGTGGCGCGGAAGGCGAAGATCACGATGGCGGTGCCCAGCAGGGTGCGCCGGGCGTCGGGCTCCAGTTCCCGGAGCAGGCGCAGCATCAGGAAACTGATCACCCCCAGGCTGCCCAGAAAGATGATCTCCTGGCCGTAGGGCAGGTCGGAAAGCCCCACCGTCAGGGTGAGGGCGACGAAGGCCGCGCTGCCCCCGAGGATGGCCCAGTTGGGGCGGGGCGCTGCTTCGCCGGGGCGATCGAAGGCGGCCAGGGTGGCACCGTCAGCCCCCCGGGCCTGGAGCTGCCGGCGTTCCCGCCGGCGCAGGATGCCGGCCCAGATCACCCCGGTGACGGAGAGGGCCGGAATCACCAGGGCCCACTGGTAGACCCGCAGGTAGATGGCCACCTTGTCGGCCTGGGGCAGGGTTTCGGTGCCGGCGAACATCACCACGTTGGCCAGGGACACCGCCACGCCGCCGCCGATGATGGCCACCCGGCCGAGGGTCTGCATGGTGGTGTTCATGAGGCGCCGGGTTTCCGCCGGGATGGGCTGGCCTTGGTCGTCCAGGCGCGGTACGGCTTCCACCGTCATGGCGTCGGCTACCGCGTCCTGCATCACATAGCCCACCGGGGAGAGCAGGGCGGAAAGCACGAACCAGGCCTCTACCCTCATGATCCGGCCCATGGCGGCCGGGTCGGCGATGAGGCCGGTCATGATCAACAGGCTGGCGGCGATCAGGCTGGCCCCCAGATAGACCAGGCCAGCCTTGTGGCGCCAGAGAAGATCCACCAGGTGGCCGATGGGCATCTTCAGGGCCCACGGAATGCCGGCCCAGAACCCCAGGGCGGCCAGGAAGGCGGCGGAAAGCCCCAGGTATTCCTTGACGAAGAAGGTGCCCACGATGCCGGTGAGGCCGGAAACCCCGGCGGCACAATAGACCATTAGGGGCGGCAGGTAGGAGAGGCGCATCTCGCGGCCAAGCTCCAGGATGTTGCGGTCGAACCAATGGCTGAGGCGTTTGAGCATGATCCCGTCGGTCAGGGGTGGGCGAGAAGCCGGCTGATCCAGGGGAGCAGGGCCGGCAGGAAGAGGGCGGTGAGCAGGCCGTTGAGGCCCATGGCCAGGGCAGCGAAGGCGCCGCATTGTTCGGAGATCTGAAAGGCCCGGGCGGTGCCGAGGCCGTGGGAAGCCACCCCCAGGGCCAGCCCCACGCTGCTGTCGTCCTTCAGGCCCAGGCGACCGAGCAGGTTGCTGGCGCAGATGGCCCCGAGAATGCCGGTGAGGATCACCAGCACGGCGGTGAGGGAGGGCAGGCCGCCGATGCGTTCGGCAATGCCCATGGCGATGGGGGTGGTGACGGACTTGGGGGCCAGGGACAGCATGGTGGGGGGGGATGCCCCCAGCAGTCCCGCCAGGGCCCAGGCGGACAAGGCCGCCGTCAGGGAGCCCGCCACCAGGGCGCCCAGGAGGGGCCAGCCCAGGGCCCGCAGGCGCTCGATCTGGCCATAAAGCGGAATGGCCAGGGCCACCGTGGCAGGCCCCAGGAGGAAGTGGACGAACTGGGCGCCGTCGAAGTAGCGGGAATAGGGGGTGCCGGTGGCGGCCAGCACCATCACCAGGGCCATGACCGCCAGCAGAACGGGATTGGCCGCCGGATGGTCCCCCAGCCGGTGCTGGAGATGTTGGGCGGCCAGGTAGGCGACGAGGGTGAGTGCCAGCCACAGCAGGGGCGAGGCGGAAAGATAGACCCAGATCTCGCTGGCAGGAACGATCATGGGGCGGGCCCTTTCTGGCTCTTTTTGGTCAGCAGGTGAAGGGTGCCGGCGGTAGCCACCAGGGCCAGCAGGGTGCTCACCACCAGGGCCGCCAGGATGGGCAGGCCCTCATCCTGGAGGCGGTCCAGGTGAAGCATCACGCCCGTTCCCGCCGGTACGAAGAGCAGGGAAAGATGCCGGAGCAGGCCCTGGGAGGCCTTTCGCAGTTTGCCAGGGGCCGGCCCGCCCCGCAGGGCCAGGCTCACGAAGAGCAGCAGCATGCCAATCACCGGGCCAGGCACCGGCAAAGCGAAGGCGACACGGATCACCTCGCCGGCCAGCTGGTAGGCCAGGAGCAGGGCCAGGGCGCCGATCACCCGCGCCGCGCCTCTTCAAAGACGGGCAGTACCTGGGGAAGCTGGCGTTCGATCTCGGCGATGCGGTTCCTGCCCGCCGGATGGGTGGACAGCCATTGGGGCGGGGCGCCCTTGCTGGCGGCCCCCATCTTGCGCCACAGGGTCACTGCGGCGCGGGGGTCGAAGCCCGCCCGGGCAGCCAGATCCAGCCCCACCACATCGGCCTCGGTTTCGTCGTCCCGGGAGAATTTCAGGGTCAGGAGACTGGCGCCGCCCTTGAGGCCCAGCTCGGCCAGGCCGCCGTATTTGCTCCCGGCCAGCAGCTCGGAAGCCAGGCTCGCCAGGCCGTGGGTGATTTCGGTCTTGGCGATCCGCTCCCGGGCGTGTTCCCGCAGGGCGTGGGCGATTTCGTGGCCCATCACCATGGCGGCCTCGTCGTCGGTGAGCTGGAGGCCTTCCAGCAGCCCGGTATAGAAGGCGATCTTGCCGCCGGGCATGCAGAAGGCGTTGGCCTGTTTGGAACCCAGCAAATTCACCTCCCATTGCCAGTTTCGGGCGGCCGGATTGTAGCGGGGCACGAAGGGGATCATGCGCTGGGCCATCGCCCGCAGGCGCTGCACCTGGGGGTGGTTATCCGGCGCCAGGGCCCCCTTGGCGGAGGCTTGTGCCTTGAGCTGGCCGTACTGGGTGGCAGCTTGGCGCTCCAGCTCCTCGGCCGGCACCAGGTTACGCAAAGCCGAGGGGGTGCCTACCTCGACGCCGGCGGCCAGGCTTGGGGTAAGCCCCGGCGCACTGGAAAGGGCGAGGGCCAGGGCGAATCGGAGGATGGTGCTTTTCATGCAAACACAGGTTGGGGCAAAAGGGAGTTGGAGGGTGCCCAGCGGGCTGGCCACAGTGAGCCCTTCGACTCATGGGCGTGGCGGAAGTTTGGCATTGCCCGGCGCCAGCCTCAAGCCAGGGCGGGGCCGTCCCGGGTATCCTTGCATCTTTGATGGGTGTTCTGAAGGGACGGAGGGATCATGGCCTACGACAATAACAATATCTTTGCCCGCATCCTGCGGGGCGAACTGCCTTGTGTGCGCTTGTACGAGGACGAGGCCACCCTGGCTTTCATGGACATCATGCCCCAGGCGGAAGGGCACACCCTGGTCCTGCCCAAGGAACCGGCGGAGACCTTGCTGGAACTCTCGCCCGAAGCGGCCAGCGCCGCCATTCGCACTACCCAGCACCTGGCCCGGGCGGTGCAGGCTGCGGTGGGGGCGGAAGGTGTGTTCATCGGCCAGTTCAACGGGGCCGCCTCGGGCCAGACCGTGCCCCACGTGCATTTCCACATCATTCCCCGCTGGGAGGGGGTGCAGGTCAAGGGCCATGCCCGGGATAAGGCCGACATGGACCACCTGGAGCTCCTGGCCCAGCGCATCATCGCTGCCCTGTAAGTACCTTGTGGTTGGGCCAGCCCTTGGCTACGAGGGTGTCAGTGCCAGCACCCCGGCCGGTTGAAACCGGCCCTACGTGGGCTCCCGCGCCAGCACCCTGGCCGGTTGAAACCGGCCCTACGCTGAATTCCGGTCCAGCCCCGTAGGGCCGGATTCATCCCGCCAGCCCGCACCCCGGCAAGATGCGCTGGCGCCCCAGGCCCAAGGTCAAGCCCGCGCCGAGACAAGCCGGCACCTTACCGGGCGAGCAGGGCGTCGAGCTGGCTGAGCATCAAATCGATTTCCTCCCGGCTTACCGTCAGGGCCGGCATGAAGCGCAGCAGGTTGGGGCGGGGGGCATTGAGAAGGAGGCCCGTTGGCGCCAGTTGGCGGGCCGCTTCCACCAGAGCGGGGCCCCGGTCGTCCGCCAGGATCAGGGCGCGCAGCAGGCCGCTGCCCCGCTCGCCCTGGAGTCCGTGACGGGTGCTGAGGGTCCGGAGTCCTTCGGCCAGGTAGGCGCCGGTGGCTTCCACCTGCTGGAGGAAGCCCGGAGCCAGCAAGGTTTCCAGTACCGCGACGCCCACCGCCGCCATGAGGGGGTTGCCGTTGTAGGTGCCCCCCTGGTCGCCGGGTTCGAAGCAGCAGACCTCTTCCTTCGCCAGCAGGGCGGAAAGGGGGACGCCGCCACCGATGCCCTTGCCCAGGGTCATGATGTCCGGCTCGATGCCGGCGTGCTCATGGGCAAACAGCCGTCCGGTGCGGCCCATGCCGGTCTGCACCTCATCCACGATCAGGAGCAGGCCGTGCGTCTGAGTGAGGGTCCGCAGGGCCCGCAGGAAGTCGGGTTCGGCCAGGATCACGCCCCCTTCTCCCTGGACAGGCTCCAGCATCACCGCCACGGTTTCCGCATCCATCAAAGCCGCCACGGAGTCCAGGTCGTTCAGGTGGGCCTTGGGGAAGCCGGGCACCTGGGGCGCGAAGAGAGTGTCCCAGCCGGGCTTGCCGGAGGCCGACATGGTGGCCAGGGTCCGGCCATGAAAACCCTGTTCGAAGGTGATGATCTTGTAGGCGCCTCCCCGGTGCATTCGGCCATACTTGCGGGCGAGCTTGATGGCCCCCTCGTTGGCCTCCGCCCCGGTATTGGCGAAGAACACCCGGTCAAAGCATGAGTGGCTGGTGAGGAGCGCCGCCAGTTCCAGGGAGGGCGCGTTATAGAAGGCCGGGCTGGGGTTGATCAGGGCATCGGCCTGGGCGGCCAGGGCCTGGCGGATCTGGGGTGGGCAATGGCCCAGGCAGTTCACCGCCCAGCCCTGGACGAAATCCAGGTAGCGTTTGCCGGTGTGGTCCGTCAGCCAGGAGCCCTCGCCCCGGGTGAAAACGATCTCCGGGCGCTGGGTAATGGTCATCAGCGAAGCGGTTTGGTGGTGGGGGAATTCCATGGTGCGGAGGCCTGCCGAGGGGGGAAGAAAGAGGCGAAGTCTGCCACAAGCCCATGACCGGAGGATGGCGTCTTTGGGTTGCAGTGATGGTCTGGAGTGCAGTTCGGCTCGCCCCGAAGATCCGGCAGCGGCGATAGGCGGCCCGCAGGAGGTAAACTTGCTCCTGTGCCGGAGCTGGCGTTGGGTCAGTGGCCGGTGTTTGATCCGAGGGGGAGAGTCTGGATGGTTATCCAGTCAGTCGACGAGCGTCGGTGTACCAGTTGCCAGCGCTGGGGTGGAGCGCGCAGCCCGGGGCCGGAGCCGGGAACCGTGGCCTTCGACCCGGAGCAGGCCCGGGGCCCTTGCGTCGAAGGGCCTTGGCACGGATCTCTACGAACTTCCCGCACGGCTTGCGGGCGTTGGGTGCAGTGGAGCGTGGTGGTTCCCCGCGAGTAGGGGCCGCCGACAAAACAAAGCCCCGCTACCGGACTAGCGAGGCTTTGGGCGAAGGGCGTCACGCCAGCCGGCCGGGAAACCCCGGCGAGGCCGGGGTTCGCCAGTGCCGCAGGCTGCCATCGCAGCCTGGCGTCACCGATCTCAGTGGAACTGTTCTTCTTCGGTCGAGCCGGTCAGCGCCTTGACGCTGGACGAGCCACCCTGGATGACGGTGGTCACGTCGTCGAAGTAACCAGCGCCCACTTCCTGCTGGTGGGAAACGAAGGTGTAACCCTTTTCGCGCGCGGCGAACTCGGGCTCTTGCACCATGTTCACGTAGTGCTTCATGCCTTCGCCGCGGGCGTAGGCGTGAGCGAACTGGAAGGTGTTGAACCAGTTGACGTGGATGCCGGCCAGGGTGATGAACTGGTACTTGTAGCCCAGCGCGGACAGTTCGTCCTGGAACTTGGCGATGGTGGCATCGTCCAGGTTCTTCTTCCAGTTGAAGGAGGGCGAGCAGTTGTAGGACAGTAGCTTGCCCGGGCAGGCGGCGTGCACGGCTTGCGCGAACTCGCGGGCAAAGCCCAGGTCGGGGGTGCCGGTCTCACACCACACCAGGTCGGCGTAGGGCGCGTAGGCAACGCCACGGCTGATGGCTTGTTCCAGACCGTTCTTGACCCGGTAGAAGCCTTCCTGGGTGCGCTCGCCAGTCAGGAAGGGCTTGTCGTTGGCATCGTGATCGGAGGTGATCAGGTTGGCCGCTTCGGCATCGGTACGGGCCAGGATCAAGGTGGGAACACCCATCACGTCAGCAGCGAAACGAGCAGCGATCAGCTTTTCGATGGCTTCTTGCGTCGGGACGAGCACCTTGCCGCCCATGTGGCCGCACTTCTTCACAGCCGCCAGCTGGTCTTCGAAGTGCACGCCGGCGGCGCCAGCGGCGATCATGTTCTTCATGAGTTCGAAGGCGTTGAGCACGCCGCCGAAACCGGCTTCCGCGTCAGCCACGATGGGCAGGAAGTAGTCCACGAAACCTTCATCACCTGGGTTGATGCCACGGGACCACTGGATCTCGTCAGCCCGCTTGAAGGTGTTGTTGATGCGGCGAACCATGGTGGGGACGGAGTCGTAGGCGTACAGGGACTGATCCGGATACATGGTTTCGGATGTGTTGCCGTCGGCGGCGACCTGCCAGCCTGACAGATACACGGCTTCCAGACCCGCCTTGGCTTGCTGCATGGCCTGGCCGGCGGTGATGGCGCCGAAGGCATTCACATAACCCTTCTTGGCACCGCCGTTTACCTTTTCCCACAGGGTCTTGGCGCCGCGTTGGGCCAGGGTGTACTCGGGCTGCAGGCTGCCACGCAGGCGAACCACGTCGGCGGCGGCATAGCCACGCTTGACGGACTTCCATCGGGGGCTTTCGGCCCAATCCTTTTCCAGGGCTGCGATTTGCTGTTCGCGGGTCAGGGACATGTTGCTTCCTTATCGGGAAAGAGGGTTGAAGAAGAGATACGGAGTTCAGCGGCAGGGGCTGCTTGAACGGTTCGCCGCTCTCGCCCGGAACGCCCTCGGAGAGGGATTTGGGATCCTGCCTTGTGGAAACAGTATAGGGGTGATTCCGCTAAGCAGCAATGTGTCTTATATAAGATATAAGAAAAAAATTTTATATTTAAAATCAGTGAATTGCGAATCTCGTTTTGCTTTGCAAAATGGTATTTGTAGGAATGAAACGAATTCGTGCTGCATTGCGGTAGCGGGCGGCCCGCGCCGCCGCCGGTCCCTTTCGGTGATCTTTAGAGCAAGTGCGACTGAGATGCGATCACGCCGTCCTCGTCGGCATACACGTGCTGGCCTGGCACGAAGGTGACTCCACCGAAGGTGACGGGAATGTTCTGATCGCCGGCCCCCTTCTTGATGCTCTTCAAGGGGTGTGTGCCCAGGGCGAAAACGCCGATGTCCATGGCGCTAATGGGTCTTGAATCCCGAATGCAGCCGTAGACGATGATGCCGGCCCAGCCGTTCTTCACCCCCAGCAGGGCCAGTTGGTCGCCCACCAGGGCGCAGCGCTGGGATCCCCCGCCGTCTACCACCAGCACGCGGCCCTGGCCTGGGCTTTCGAGGGCGGTTCGTACCAGGGAGTTGTCCTCGAAGACCTTGAGGGTCGCGATGGGGCCGTGGAAGGCTGAGCGCCCGCCAAAGCTGCGGAACATGGGGGCGACCACCTGAATCTTGCCTTCGTTGGCATCGCACAGATCAGCGGTTTGAAAACTCATGATTTGACCTCGTGTGGGTAGGAACGAACCTGGGGTGCCGTGGCCCAAGGGCTTGCGAGTCTGCAATGGACGGTGCCGGTGGTGCAATCGGCTTTGCCAAAAAAAAGAGCGGCTGCGCGCCGCTCTTTCTGGAAGGGATCATTTTCTAGACAGGAATGGCTTCCGGTTGCTCGAACTGGAGGGTGACCTTGTCGTCGTCATCCAGGTCGATGGTGACGTGGCCGCCGTTGACCAGTTTGCCGAACAGCAATTCGTCGGCCAGGGCTGCCCGGATGGTGTCCTGAATCAGGCGGGCCATGGGGCGGGCGCCCATCAAGGGGTCGAAGCCCTTTTCTGCCAGCCAGGCCTTGAGGCTATCGCTGAAATGAGCTTCAACTTTCTTTTCGTGGAGCTGAGCCTCAAGTTGCATCAGGAACTTGTCCACCACCCTCAGGATGACCTCCTGGTCCAGGGGCTTGAAGGAAATGATGGCGTCCAGACGGTTGCGGAACTCCGGCGAGAACATTCGCTTGAGGTCGGCCATCTCGTCCCCCACTTCGCGCTTGGCGGAAAAGCCCATGATGGGTTTCTGCATGGCTTCCGCGCCGGCGTTGGTGGTCATCACGATGATGACGTTGCGGAAGTCCGATTGGCGTCCGTTGTTGTCCGTCAGGGTGCCGTGGTCCATCACCTGGAGGAGGATGTTGTAGACGTCCGGGTGGGCCTTCTCGATTTCATCCAGCAGCAAGACGCAGTGGGGCTTCTTGTTGATGGCCTCGGTGAGCAGGCCGCCCTGGTCGAAACCCACGTAACCCGGCGGCGCGCCGATCAACCGGCTCACCGCGTGGCGCTCCATGTACTCCGACATGTCGAAGCGCTCCAGATCGATTCCCAGCGTATAAGCCAGTTGCCTCGCCACCTCGGTCTTGCCCACGCCCGTGGGGCCGCTGAACAGGAAGGAGCCAATGGGTTTTTGCGGGTTACCCAGGCCTGAACGAGACATCTTGATCGCCTTGGCCAGGGCTTCGATGGCGGCGTCCTGGCCAAACACGACGTTCCTGAGATCCCGCTCCAGGGTCCGCAGGGCGGTTCGATCGTCGTTGGAGACGGTGCGGGGTGGGATGCGGGCGATCTTGGCGACGATCTCCTCGATTTCGGTTTTGCCGATGGTCTTGCGCTGCTTGGACTTGGGCAGGATGCGCTGGGCCGCGCCAGCCTCGTCAATGACGTCGATAGCCTTGTCCGGCAGGTGGCGGTCGTTGATGTAGCGGGCGGAAAGCTCCGCCGCTGACTGGAGGGCGGAGGCGGAATACTTGATTCCGTGATGCTCCTCAAAGCGGGATTTCAAGCCCTTGAGGATCTCCACGGTCTCGACCACCGAGGGCTCCAGTACGTCCACCTTCTGGAAGCGCCTGGAAAGGGCGTGGTCCTTTTCGAAGATTTGGCGGAACTCGGTGTAGGTGGTGGCGCCAATGCATTTCAGCTGGCCGGAGGAAAGGGCCGGCTTGAGCAGGTTGGAGGCGTCCAGCGTCCCGCCGGAGGCGGCGCCCGCGCCAATCAGGGTATGGATCTCGTCAATGAACAAGACCGCGTTGGGCTGCTCCAGCAACTGCTTGAGCACCGCCTTGAGGCGCTGCTCAAAGTCACCCCGGTACTTGGTGCCCGCCAGCAAGGCGCCCATGTCCAGGGCGTACACCTGGGCGTCCGCCAAAACTTCCGGAACCCGGCCTTCCACCACCCGCCGCGCCAAACCTTCCGCGATGGCGGTCTTGCCCACGCCAGCCTCCCCCACCAGAAGGGGGTTGTTCTTGCGGCGTCGGCACAGGGTCTGAATGACCCGCTCCACTTCCTTGTCCCGGCCGATGAGGGGGTCGATCTTTCCCACCAGGGCTTGCTGGTTGAGGTTCAGGGTGTAGCTCTCCAGGGCCCCGCCACCTTGGGGCGCTTCCGCTTCGGACTCCTGCGGCTCGCCTTCCGGGCGGGGGCCATTGGTGGGGGTGCCGGCCTGAGGATTCTTGGAGATGCCGTGGGAGATGAAGTTCACTACATCCAGTCGACTGATGTTCTGACGCTGGAGGTAATAAACCGCATGGGAATCCTTTTCGCCGAAGATGGCCACCAGCACGTTGGCGCCGGTCACTTCCTTCTTGCCGGAAGACTGGACGTGCAGGATCGCCCGCTGGATTACCCGCTGGAATCCCAGGGTGGGCTGGGTATCGATTTCGTCGGTACCTTCAACCCTGGGGGTGTGTTCGTTGATGAAGTTGGTCAGTTCGCGACGCAATTCATCCACGTTGGCTGCGCAGGCCCGCAACACTTCAGCCGCTGACGGGTTGTCGAGCAGTGCCAGGAGCAGATGCTCCACCGTGATGAATTCGTGCCGTTTCTGCCGTGCCTCAACAAAGGCCATGTGCAGACTGACTTCAAGTTCTTGCGCGATCATATTCAGTTTTCCTCCATCACGCAGGCCAGCGGATGCTGGTTCTGACGAGCAAAGGAGACAACCTGATCAACCTTGGTTGAAGCGATATCCCGGGGGAAGATACCGCACACTCCCATGCCTTCTCTGTGGACTTGGAGCATGACCCGCGTGGCACGTTCGCGGTCCATGCCAAAAAACTTTTGCAGCACGGTGACCACGAAATCCATGGGAGTGTAGTCATCGTTAAGCAAAAGGACTTTAAAGAGCGGTGGCGGTTTGGTGCGCGTCCGCTCTGTTTCAAGCACGAATTGTTCCTGTTTTTTAATGCCCATGAATTTCATTCTAATGAAGTGGGGGCCGAGTGCAACATCGAAGGGGGAAGAATTCCATCGGGCGAATGGTTGCGCACAGGCTGGGAATATTGCAGTGCGGGTCGAAATCGGCGCCTTGATGCGCAAGGGTTGGGAAGGGAAGAGAGGTTGCTGCAACCCCCGGATATGCCGGTAAATTGCTGTTATGCAGCAGCGAAAAGGGCTGAAAACCCGTTGACTGCCTAGAGCCAAGTGCGTAAAAGCTTTTCGGTGCCTCAATCAGCAGCAAGCAGGGTCTGGTTGTCGTTTTGGTCGAAACGGCAGTGTTGTTTCTGCGTTTTCTGCAGCCGGGGCATGGTCGGGGTATCCCGGTTCGTTTTATGTATATCTGAAGGAAACTGCAATATGGCAACTGGCACCGTCAAGTGGTTCAATGATTCCAAGGGTTTTGGCTTTATTACCCCGGACGATGGGAGCGAGGATCTTTTCGCTCACTTCTCCGCGATCACCATGAGTGGCTTCAAGACCCTCAAGGAGGGCGAGAAGGTGTCGTTCGAGGTGACGCAGGGCCCGAAAGGCAAGCAGGCTTCCAACATTCAACGGGCCTGATCGGATTCTGAGTGCCCACCCGCCCGATCGGGGGGTGGCACGCAAAACCGGGAACCGCAGCTTGTGAGCTGCGGTTTTTCTTTGTCCGGAAGCGGGGGGCGCACCAATGGGGTGCGGGTGACGACAAAAAGCCCATCCGTAGATGGGCTTTTTGTCGGAATGCCGTCAGCTTGTCGCTGGGCTTACTTCAGCTTCACTTCCTTGTAGGGAACATGCTTGCGAGCCACGGGATCGTACTTGTTGAATTCAAGTTTTCCCGGGGTGGTGCGCTTGTTTTTGGAAGTGGTGTAGAAATGCCCGGTCCCGGCAGTGGACTCGAGCTTGATTTTTTCGCGGGCGCCTTTGGCCATGTCAGTCTCCGTTCAGAGGGTTGCGTGCGATTACAGCTCGCCGCGTGCCCGCAATTCGGCAACGACAACGTCGATGCCTTTCTTGTCGATGGTGCGAAGACCAGCATTGGAGACGCGCAGGCGAATCCAGCGGTTCTCAGCTTCGCTCCAGAACCGGCGGTACTGCAGGTTCGGCAGGAAGCGGCGCTTCGTCTTGTTGTTGGCGTGGGAAACATTGTTTCCCACCATTGGTGCCTTACCGGTTACTTGGCAAACGCGAGCCATGATCTGCTCCAGGGGATTTCGTTTTCGAAAACGGCGGATCATACACGAGTCGGGGTCGGGAGGCCAAGCACTAGTTTGCTTTTCGCCGGGGCTTACAGCCAGCCCCGTTCCGCGAAAGAGGTGGGGGGCAGGTGCCCGCCGACCACAAAGTGGTCCAGCACCTTGACGTCCACCAGGGCCAGGGCGGTTTGCAGGGAGTCGGTCAGGCTTCGATCGGCGGCGCTGGGTTCGGTGGCTCCGGAGGGATGGTTGTGGGCCAGGATCACCGCGGCGGAGTTATGGGCCAGCGCCAGCTTGACAACTTCCCGGGGATAGACGCTGGTTTGGGTCAATGTTCCACGGAATAGCTCGACGCCCTCGATCAGGCGGTGCTGTGCGTCGAGCAGCAGGATCATGAATACTTCATGGGGCAGGGGCGCCAGCCGCAGACGCAGCCAATCCCGGACGGCGGTGGGGGAGTCGAATACACTGCCCGTTCGCAGCTCCTCGGCCAGCGCACGTCGGGCAAGCTCCATCACGGCTTGGAGTTGGGCGTATTTGGCCATGCCCATGCCCGGGAAACTGCTGAAGGCTTCCGGGTTGGCATGGCAGAGCCGGGTCAGGCCGCCAAAATGGGTGAGGAGGTCGCGGGCCAGATCCACGGCGGTCTTGCCCTTGATGCCAACCCGCAGGAACAAGGCCAGCAGTTCCGCGTCGGAAAGAGCCGGGGCGCCCCGGGCCAGAAGCTTTTCCCTGGGGCGTTCGTCGCTGGGCCAGTCGGTGATTGCCATGGGGTGTAAAATCCAAGACTCCTATCGAACCGACATTCTAATACATTGGCATGAACGAGCTGGCTGGACGCAAATTGGTGTTGGGGGTGGCCGGCGGGGTGGCGGCCTACAAGGCGGCTGAATTGGTACGCCTGTTGGGCAAGGCGGGGGCCGATGTGCATGTGGTGTTGACCGAAGGCGGCGCCCGCTTCGTCACCGCGGTAACCTTCCAGGCCCTGTCAGGCAATCCGGTGTGGAGCGATCTGTGGGATCCCCGGATGGGCAACAACATGGCCCATATCGACCTCTCCCGGGATGCCGATGCGGTCCTGGTGGCGCCTGCCTCCGCTGACCTCATGGCCAAACTGGCCCAGGGTGTGGCCGACGATCTGCTGACCACCCTATGCCTGGCGCGGGATTGTCCTCTGCTGGTGGCGCCCGCCATGAACCGCCAGATGTGGGAGCACCCGGCCACCCTGCGCAACGCGGCGCAACTACGCGCCGATGGCGTGACCCTGCTGGGGCCCGGGTGCGGGGACCAGGCCTGTGGCGAAACCGGCATGGGGCGGATGCTGGAACCGGAGGAGTTGCTGGAGGGCGTGATCGCCTTTTTCGCGCCCAAGGTGCTGGCGGGGCGGCGGGTGGTGATGACTGCAGGTCCGTCCTTCGAGGCCCTGGACCCGGTGCGGGGCATCACCAACACCAGTTCTGGCAAGATGGGCTATGCCCTGGCTCGGGCCTGCGCTCAGGCCGGGGCTCAGGTGGAACTGGTGAGTGGGCCGGTGGCTCTGCCGACCCCCCTCGGGGTGGCCCGCCGGGACGTCCAGAGTGCTCTGGAGATGCGCCAGGCGGTGATGGACCGGATTCCCGGCGCGGACATCTTCATTGGCGTGGCGGCGGTGGCGGACTATCGGCCGGCGGCCCCGGCGGAACACAAGATCAAGAAATCGGGGGAGGCCCTGTCCCTGTCTCTGGTGCCCAATCCGGATATTCTGGCGGAGGTGGCAGCCCTGCCCCATGGGCCTTTCTGCGTGGGGTTTGCCGCAGAGAGCCGGGATCTGGATGAATATGCCACCCGCAAGCGGACGGCCAAGAAGCTGCCCCTGCTGGTGGGCAATCTGGTCCAGGACGCCCTGGGGGCGGACGACAACCTGGTGGTCCTTTTCGACGACCGGGGGCGCCATCCCCTGCCCAGGGGAAGCAAACAGGAGGTGGCCCGGGCCATCGTCCACCATCTTGCCGGGCTGTTGCCCGCCCAATGAAGCAGGGAGACCCGCTGTGCACCAGATCGACGTAAAGATTATCGACGACCGCCTCAAGGACCATCCTCCGGCCTACGCGACCGCCGGCGCAGCAGGGCTGGATCTGCGGGCCTGTCTGGACATGCCCCTGGCCCTCCATCCGGGGGATACGGCCCTGGTGCCCAGCGGACTGGCGATCCATTTGGCCGATCCCGGTCTGGCGGCCATGATCCTGCCCCGTTCGGGCCTGGGGCATCGCCACGGCATCGTGCTGGGCAACCTGGTGGGCTTGATTGATTCGGACTACCAGGGGCAGATCTTCGTATCGGTGTGGAACCGGGGGCGGGAGAGTTTCACCATTCAGCCCATGGAGCGTATCGCCCAACTGGTGATCGTGCCGGTGCTCCAGGTGGGTTTCAGGGTGGTGGATGAATTCCCCGAAAGCGAGCGGGGCGCCGGAGGTTTTGGCAGTACCGGGAAGCACTGATGGTTCATGTGGGCATCCCGGTTGGCGTGCATGTGGTGCTCGAACAGGAAGGGGCCGTGCTGCTGATGCGGCGCGCCGGAACAGGCTTTTTCGATGGGCTGTACAGCCTGCCGGGGGGGCACGTGGAGCCGGGGGAGTCGATCCGCCAGGCTGCCCGTCGCGAGACGGAAGAAGAAATCGGGGTGACGCTGGCTTTAGCCGATCTGGAGTGCCTGGGCGTGGTGCATCGCCTTTCCGACACCAATCGGATCGACTTTTTCCTGGCGGCTCGGGCCTGGGATGGGGTGCCGACGCTTCGGGAGCCCCACAAGTGCGACCATCTGGCCTGGTTTCCCCGGGAGGCCTTGCCCCACAATACGGTGCCCTACATCCGGGATGGGTTGGCCCAGGGGGCGCACCCCTGGATCATGGAATCGGGATGGTCCGGAGTTGGCTGAGAAAACCAGGCAAGGGGAGGCGGGAATGGTGGGGTCCAGGATACGGGGAATGCTGATGCTGGCCGCTGGATTGGTGGCTGGGTTGGCCCAGGGGGCGGAGCTGCCCCAGGTGGACCTGGCTCGCGCCGAAGCCATCGTCGCGGAGAAATGCTCCCTCTGCCATGGCGCCGCGGGAGAAAGCTCTTCCGTCCTGTACCCCCGGCTGGCGGGCCAGCATTACCAGTACATTGCCAAGCAGTTGGCGGACTTCAAGGCCGGGCGACGTGCCAGCGACACCATGGGCGCCATGGCCGGCGATCTGACCGAGGCGGAGATGCTGGCCCTGGGGGTGTTCTTCGAGAAGAAGCCGGCCCGCTCGGCCCTCGGGCGGGATCCCGAACTCCTGGCGGTGGGGCGTTTCATCTTCGTGCGGGGCAATGAATATTCCGGCGTGGCGCCTTGCGCCAGCTGCCATGGCGACAAGGGCCATGGCACCCCCCAGTTGCCAAGGCTGGCCGGCCAGGGGGCCCTGTACATCGAGAATCAGCTCAAGTCCTTCGACAAGCGGGTGCGTACCAACGATAACGCGGTGATGCATTCCATCGCATCCAGGCTCACCGAGCTGGAGGTCAAGGCGGTCGCGGCCTACCTGAGTACCTTGCCCTAGGTGCCCTCGGCGGCCTCCGGGAAACGGTTCATGAAGCGCAGTTCCGGAGGATAGGGGTAGAAGTCCTCCACGTGCCCGGCCCGCAACTTTTCCTGGGTGAGTTGCCAGAACCTGGGGTCCAGCAGATCCCGGTGATGCTTGAGGAAAGCCTTGCGGATCCGTTGCTGGCCGAGCAGGAAGGTGGCGAACTCTTCCGGGAACACGTCCATGGGGCCCGTGGAATACCAGGGTTCGCTGTACATCTCCATCTCTTCGTAAGGCGCCGGCGGAATCGCCCGGAAATTGCAGTCGGTCATGTATTCGATTTCGTCGTAATCGTAGAACACCACCCGGCCATAGCGGGTCACACCGAAGTTCTTCCAAAGCATGTCGCCGGGGAAGATGTTGGCGATGGCCAGTTCCCGGATGGCGTTGCCGTACTCATTGACGGCGTGCTCCACCTGCTCCTCGCTGGCCTGGTCCAGGTAGATGTTGAGGGGGGTCATGCGCCGCTCGATGTACACGTGTTTGATGATCACCGCGTCGCCGTCGATCTCGAAGGAGTTGGGCGCCAGCTCCCGCAGTTCCTCCAGCAGATCGGGATGGAAGCGCGACAGGGGTAGGGCGACCTTGGAGAACTCCAGGGTATCGGCCATCCGGCCGACCCGGTCCACGTGCTTCACCATCAGGTACTTTCTCTTCACCGTGGCCCGGTCCATGTTCTTGGAGCGGCCGAACACGTCCTTGATGATCTTGAATACGTAGGGGTAGGAGGGCAGGGTGAATACCAGCATCACCAGGCCCCGGATGCCCGGGGCGATGATGAACTGGTCATTGGAATGGCGCAGGTGGGAGACCAGATCCCGGAAGAACATGTTCTTGCCCTGCTTGCCCAGCCCCAGCATGGTGTAGAGCTCGCTCCGGGGCTTGTTGGGGAGGATGCTGCGCAGAAACTGCACGTAACCGGAGGGTACTTCCATCTCCACCAGGAAATAGGCCCGGGACAGAGAGAACAGCAGGGAGATCCGCCAAGGCTCCAGCAAGATGGTGTCGATGTGGAGCATGCCGCTGGCGCCATGGCGCACGGCGATGGCGAAGGGATACTCCTGGTAGCCGTTGACCGCCTTGCCCATGATGTAGGCGGTCTTGTTGCGGTAAAAGGCGGAGTACAGCACCTGGATCTGGCAATTGACCTCCCGGGCGGGCCATTCCCCCAGGTGGGCCTTGATGGCCCGCATGATGAGGGCCACGTCCCGGTCCAGATCCTCGAAGGGGCGCTGCCAGTCGAAATCCTCGATCACCCGCCGGAGGGTGGCCTGCATCCCCCCATCCTCCGGGTAATAGCTGGAATACACCGGCGGATAGGAGTCGATGTACTCGGTGGAGATGGCCGGTCTGGCAAAGATGTAGTCGTTGTTGAAATAGGTGCGGTGGAGAATCTTGCAGCACACCGAATTGAAGAATGTTTCGGCTAGCTCCGGCTGCTTGTGGCGGATGAGCATCCCGATGTACTGGAGCTTGACCTGCTGCCAGGTGGCGTCGTCCAGGGAATCGGCGTTGAACTCCTGGAGGAGGCGCGCAACGGTTTCATCCACCCTTTTGTCATAGTACTGAACCCGTTCCCGCACGGATTCGAGCTGCTCCCGCCAGTCGGCCGCCTCGAAACTCTCTTTGGCACGCCGGGAGGTCTCCCGGAAGATTCGGTAGTGCTTGTTGAATCCCTCCATCAGGGCCTGGGCGATCGCCTGGGCCACCGGATGCTCGCCAGAGACTGGATCCATTGCTCTTCCCTCATGCACTGCGCCGACGGGTGCAAGTGTCGCATCCCGTGTGGCGTAGAGGCTAGTCAGGGTGATCCGGCGGACCAACCCGATCTTGCCTCTGATATCAATTTCATGATGTGAGATGACTTTTCGCAAACATCAGTGAGCAGCCTATAATGCTGCGTTCGATAAGTCGGTTGGAAACCGTGGGTGCCGAAGTGGCAGGAATTTGCCGCGGGGCGGCTGTGGTTGGCGGAGGGCCGGGTGCGTGCCAGGAGGGGCGTGCCGATTCGTCTCGCGGACTGCGCGTCCAACTTCTTTCAACGTGTCCGGCGCGGTCCTGCCGCAGCGTGCCGATTCCGGTTCGCGCAAATCGCGCCCAGAATAAAGTGACCACGAGGGGGATTTCCGCAATGTCTACGCAGCAACCGACCATCATCTACACCCTGACCGACGAAGCGCCGCTACTGGCTACTGCAGCCTTCCTGCCGGTTGTCCGGGCCTTCACCAAGCCGGCAGGCATCAAGATCGAGAAGGCTGACATTTCCGTGGCTGCCCGGGTGCTGGCAGAGTTTCCGGAATATCTCGCCGACCGCCAGAAAGTACCTAACACCCTGGCTGAGCTGGGCAAGAAGACCCTGGAGCCGGACGCCAACATCATCAAGCTGCCCAACATCAGCGCCTCCGTGGCCCAGCTGGTGACCTGCATCAAGGAACTGCAATCCAAGGGCTATGCGGTACCCGACTACCCGGAAAACCCCTCCACCGACGAAGAGAAGGCCCTCAAGACCCGCTACGGCAAGTGCCTGGGCTCCGCGGTGAACCCGGTGCTGCGGGAAGGCAACTCCGACCGCCGCGCACCCGGCGCCGTCAAGAACTACGCCAGGAAGCATCCCCACTCCATGGGTGAGTGGAAGCCCTGGTCCCAGACCCACGTGGCCCATATGACCCACGGCGACTTCTACCACGGCGAAAAGTCCATGACCCTGGACCGGGCCCGCACGGTGAAGATGGAGCTGATCACCAAGAGTGGCAAGGCCATCGTGCTCAAGCCGAAGGTCGCGCTGAAAGACGGCGAGATCATCGACTCCATGTTCATGAGCAAGAAAGCCCTGTGCGAGTTCTATGAGCAGCAGCTGGAGGATTGCCGGGAGTCCGGCATCCTGTTCTCGCTCCACGTGAAGGCCACCATGATGAAGGTGTCCCACCCCATCGTCTTCGGCCACTGCGTGAAGATCTACTACAAGGAAGCCTTCGAGAAGCACGGCAAGCTGTTTGACGAGCTGGGCATCAACGTCAACAACGGCATGGCCACCCTCTACGAAAATATCAAGACCCTGCCGGAATCCAAGCGCGACGAAATCATCCGCGATCTGCACGCCTGCCAGGAGCACCGTCCTCGGCTGGCCATGGTGGATTCCGCCAAGGGCATCACCAACTTCCACTCCCCCAACGACATCATCGTGGATGCCTCCATGCCGGCGATGATCCGCCAGGGTGGCAAGATGTGGGGCGCCGACGGCAAGCCCTACGATGCCAAGGCGGTGATGCCGGAATCCACCTTTGCCCGCATCTACCAGGAGATGATCAACTTCTGTAAGTGGCACGGCAACTTCGATCCGAAGACCATGGGTACCGTGCCCAACGTGGGTCTGATGGCCCAGCAGGCGGAAGAGTACGGTTCCCACGATAAGACTTTCGAGGTGCCGGAAGAGGGGGTTGCCAACATCACGGACCTGGAAACCGGCGAAGTGTTGCTCTCCCAGGACGTGGAAGCCGGCGACATCTGGCGCATGTGCCAGGTGAAGGACGCGCCGATCCGCGACTGGGTCAAGCTGGCCGTCACCCGCGCCCGCCAGTCCGGCATGCCGGCTGTGTTCTGGCTCGATGAGTTCCGCCCCCACGAGGCCGAGCTGCGCAAAAAGGTGCAGACCTACCTGAAGGATCATGACACCTCCGACCTGGACATCCAGATCATGTCCCAGGTCAGGGCCATGCGTTACACCCTGGAGCGGGTCATCCGCGGCAAGGACACCATCTCGGTGACCGGCAACATCCTGCGGGACTACCTGACCGACCTTTTCCCCATCATGGAACTGGGCACTTCCGCCAAGATGCTGTCCATCGTTCCCCTGATGAACGGTGGCGGCATGTACGAGACCGGCGCCGGCGGTTCGGCGCCCAAGCACGTGCAGCAGCTGGTGCAGGAAAACCACCTGCGCTGGGACTCCCTGGGTGAGTTCCTGGCCCTGGCGGTGTCCCTGGAGGATCTGGGCATCAAGGAGAACAACCCACGGGCCAAGCTGCTGGCCAAGACCCTGGATGCTGCCACCGGCAAGTTGCTGGATAACAACAAGTCCCCCAGCCCGAAGACCGGTCAGCTGGACAACCGGGGCAGCCAGTTCTACCTGGCCATGTTCTGGGCCCAGGAACTGGCCACCCAGACCGAGGACGCGGAACTGGCCGCCCACTTCGCGCCCCTGGCCAAGGCCCTGACCGAGAATGAGGCCAGGATCGTTGAGGAATTGAGCCTGGTGCAGGGGCAGCCGGCGGACATTGGTGGCTACTACTTGGCCGATGCCCAAAAGTGCAAGGCGGTGATGCGTCCCAGCCCGACCTTCAATGCCCTGCTGGCTTCGGCCTGAGTAAAAATCCTGCCGGTTGTCGCCCATGGGTGGGTCGGTAGCCGGCAGGCCTGGACCTGCTGCGGGTTTGGTGGATAATCCCAGGGCAGTGGGCGTGATCGTTCCCGCAGAGGACGGCGCCACGGCAGCCAGTCCGGCCTTGATCGGGCGGCGCATCCATTGGACAAGAAGGAGGGGCAGGAATGAGCGCATCCAAAATCACGGTTCCCGCAGGTGGCCAGAAGATCGTCCCCGGCCAGCCGACTCCCAACAATCCCATCATCCCGTTCATCGAGGGTGACGGCATCGGTGTGGATATCACCCCGGTGATGATCAAGGTAATCGACGCGGCAGTAGCCAAGGCCTACGGTGGTGCCAAGAAGATCCACTGGATGGAGGTCTATGCCGGCGAGAAGTCTACCCAGATCTACGGGCCGGACGAGTGGTTGCCGAAAGAGACCTTTGACGCCCTCAAGGAATACTCCGTTTCCATCAAGGGCCCCATGACCACTCCGGTGGGTGGTGGCATCCGTTCTCTCAACGTGGCCCTGCGTCAGGAGCTGGATCTCTACCAGTGCGTGAGGCCGGTCCAGTACTTCAAAGGGGTTCCCTCTCCCCTGAAGAACCCGGAACTGACCAACATGGTGATCTTCCGGGAGAACACCGAGGACATCTACGCCGGCATCGAATGGTCCGCCCAATCTGAAGGCGCCAGGAAGGTCATCGCCTTCCTGCAGAACGAAATGGGGGTCAAGAAGATCCGCTTCCCGGAAACCTCCGGCATCGGCATCAAGCCCATCTCCATCGAGGGCACGACCCGCCTGGTCCGGGCCGCCCTCAAGTACGTGATTGCCAACGACCGCAAGTCGCTGACCATCGTGCACAAGGGCAACATCATGAAATTCACGGAAGGTCTCTTCCGTGACACCGCCTACAAGCTTGCCCAGGAAGAGTTCGGCGCCCAGCCCTTGGACGGCGGCCCCTGGTGCAAGCTCAAGAATCCGAACACCGGTCGCGAGATCGTGGTGAAGGACTCCATCGCCGATGCCTTCCTTCAGCAGATCCTGCTGCGCCCGGCCGAGTACGACACCATCGTGACCACCAACCTGAACGGGGATTACATCTCCGACGCCCTGGCGGCTCAGGTGGGCGGGATCGGCATCGCCCCCGGCGCCAACATCTCCGACCAGTACGCCTGTTTCGAGGCGACCCACGGCACCGCCCCCAAGTACGCCGGGCTGGACAAGGTGAATCCGGGCTCCCTGATCCTCTCCGCCGAGATGATGCTGCGCCACCTGGGTTGGAAGGAAGCGGCCGACCTGGTGATCAAGTCCATGGAGGCGGCCATCTGCGACAAGCAGGTCACCTATGACTTCGCCCGTCTGATGGAGGGCGCCGTTGAGCTGTCCTGCTCTGCCTTCGGCGATGCGATGATCGCCCGCATGTGAGGGTTTCCACCCTGGGATGGGACAAGCCCCCGGTGACGGGGGCTTTTCATTCGTTCAGGATTTCTCCTCGACGCCGTAGTGTCGATCCAGCCAGTTCATGAGCCGCACGTAGATCAGGATCAGGGCCAGATAGGCGATCAGGATCCCCTGGGCGAAGGTATAAAAGCCCAGGGGGAAACCCAGGAAGTTGTAGTTGTTCAAGGTCTCGGCGTAATAACCGGCGCCGAAGGTCAACAGGAACCACACCATCAGCAAGGTGAAGGTGATGCGGAGGTTCCAGCGCCAGTAGGCGCGTTGGCGTGGGGTCAGGCCCATGGCTCGCGGGTCAATGGGCGTGACCGTTGCCGTTGCCTTGCCGGATCAGGCGCTGCTGCAGATCCGCCGGCACGGGCTCGAAGCCGGCGGCGGTCAGGCTGCATTCGGCCTCGCCGGCGCAGATGGACTTCAGGCGCATTTCAAAGCCTTCCATCTCTCCCATGGGAACCAGAGCGGTGAGGGTGGTCCAGCCGGACTCCGGGCTGTCGGTGCCGGTCACCCGGCCCCTTCGGCTGGCAAACTCCGCGCTGATCTCCCCGAAGTGGCTGTCCGGGGTTCGCACCGTGACGATCAGGATTGGCTCCAGCAGCTGGGGCCGGGCGGCGGCCCCCGCCTCCAGCAGGGCGTGGCGGCCGGCGGTGATGAAGGAGATTTCGTTGGAGTCCACCGGATGGTGTTTGCCGTCGAACACCACCACCCGCAGGTCCTGGAGGGGAAAGCCCGCCAGGATTCCTTCGTTGAGGGCTAGTCTCACGCCTTTCTCCACCGCTGGGATGAAGTTGCCCGGGATCGTGCCGCCCTTGACCTCATCCACGAATTCGAAGCCCGCTCCCCGGGGTAGGGGCTCCACCCGCAGGGCCACTTCGCCGAACTGGCCCGCGCCGCCGCTCTGTTTCTTGTGACGGTAGCGGGATTCGGCGCTGGCGGTGACGGTTTCCTTGTAGGGCACCGCCGGGGTGGCGGTGTCGAGCTGGAGGTTCCAGCGGCTCTTGAGCTGCTCCAGCACCACCTTGAGGTGAGCCTCCCCCAGGCCCCGCACCACGGTCTGCTTGGCCTGTTCGTCGAAGCTCATTTCCAGGCAGGGATCCTCGTCCAGCAGGCGATGAAGGGCTTCCGCCAGTTTTTGCTCGTCGCCGTGCTTCCTGGGGATCAGGGCCAGACCGAAGACCGGCTGGGGGAAGGTGGGCGGGATCAGGTGGTAGCGGTCTTCGTCATGGGAGTCGTGGAGCACAGCGTCCCGGTGGATTTCCTCCACCCGGGCCACCGCGCAGATGTCTCCCGGCACTCCCAGGGGAATTTCCACCTGGTTCTTGCCCTGGAGGCGCAGCAAATGGGCCACCTTGAAGGGTTTTCGGGCCTCGCCAATGAACAGTTGGCTGTTGGGGGTGACGGTGCCCTGGTGGATGCGGAAGATTCCCAGCTTGCCCCGGTAGGGGTCGTTGGCCACCTGGAAGACATGGGCCACCACGTGGCCGTCGGCGGCGGTGCTGATCTCCACCGGCCGGGCGGCGGGGCCCTCGCCCTTGAGGAAACGGGGCGGGTTGCCCTCGGTGGGGTCGGGCATCAGGCGGCCCAGGATATCCAGCAGCTCCCGCAGCCCGGCGCCGGTGCGGGCCGAGACGAAGCATACCGGGATCAGGTGGCCTTCCCGCAGGGCCACCTCGAAGGGGTCGTGGAGCTGTTCCGGGCTGATGGATTGGCCTTGCTCCAGGTAGAGGGCCATCAGCGCCTCGTCTACCTCCACGACCTGATCCACCAGGGCGTCATGGACGGCGGATACGTTGGAGAAGGCCGTGGCGGCCTGGTTGTCCGGACTGAAGAAGCAGTCGATGACCCGGCCACCGTCCGGACCGGGGAGATTGATGGGCAGGCACTCCCGCCCGAAGGCGGCGGTGAGCTGGCCCATCAAGGCCGGGTAGTCCACCCCGGCGTTGTCGATGCGGTTGACGATGATCATCCGGCATTTGTCGGCGGCGGCCTCCATCAGCCGGCGGGTCAGGGGCTCCACCCCGCTGGTGGCGTTCACCACCACCGCGGCGGTTTCCACCGCCTCCAGGGATGCCAAGGCCCGTCCGAGGAAATCCGGCAGGCCCGGGGTATCCAGCAGGTTGATCCAGTGGCCCGCCCATTCCAGGTGGGCCACGGTGGTGGCCAGGGTGTGGCCCATGGCCTTTTCCAGGGGATCGCCGCCGCCTATCGTGTCTCCCCGTTCCACGCTGCCTGGCGTGCCGATGGTCCCGGAGGCGGCCAGGAGCGCCTCCAGCAGGGAGGTCTTGCCGCAACCGGCATGGCCCAGGAGGGCAAGGTTGCGAATGTCGTGAACCGAGGATGGAGTCATTGTTGTTCTCCCTGCAGGACTAGATCGGATCAGTCTCCGCCCGAAGCTTGAGCCGGACTTTGGGGAAGATCAAGGAAGCTTCGCGCCGGCCCCGTCCAGCGCTGGGCATGGCGCCCTCAGAGCCCCCGGGCGGCATAGAGCCCGCCGATCACCAGATATTCCTCCTCGCCCCGGAATCGACCGGGGAACAGCCCGCCGTGGAAGAGCACCTTGGCGGTGGGGACCTCAACCGCCAGGACCGTGTCGCCAAACTCGTCGGCCCGCTCCCGGCTGGTGGAGAAGGAACTCAGGTTGTTGAAAAGCAGTACCGGCGAATCCGGGTCGTCCGACAGGCGTTCGTAGGCTTCGGGGTGGTTGGTGCCCCGGTAGAGGGTCAGGCGGCCCAGGGCGCCGGTGTGCAGGAACTCAAACTGGGTGAAGGCATAGAGCAGGTCCAGCTGGGCTTCCAGGGCGGAGGTGCCATACAGGCCGGCGGCGCGATCTTCCTCGTAGCGGCGCCAGGCTTCGTCGCCGGGCTGGCGCAGGGCCTCCCGGTGGTGGCGGGGCAGCAGGCCGAAGCGGGATTCCACCCAGCCCTTCAGGACCGCGGCCTCCTGGCCATCCGGATTGAACAGCCAGCCCCGCAGCACTTTCAGCCAGTTGGCCTTGCCCCGGGCCCGCCGGGCCGAGGGGGTCAGCCCCATCTCTTCAGGGCGATCCAGGCGGAAGTGCATGGTCAGGTAATCCTCGAAGCGCCGGGCCCGCTCCGGGGCGTCGGGGAGGGCTTGCAGGCCGGCGAACAGCTCCCGGTGAAGTTCGGCCACGCCGTCTAGCCGCAGGGGGCTGGGGTGTTCCTGAAAGGTCAGGCTGCCCAGGATGTCCGCAGGCAGGTTGCAGCGGTTGATGGGGAGCCTGGCGTGGCGGGGGAGGCGCGGAAGGAACGGCGCTGGCATGGCCGCCGGGGGTTTGTCGTTAGCCCTACAAACCGTACGGGCATTGTCGCAAGCCGAACCGCTTTCAGGCATGGGGGTGTTCAAAAAACATCTTTTAAATCAGTGTGTTGAGTTGTTTGTTGGGCCGTGGCACGACGGTTGCGACTTCTAGGGCGGGACCAGAAACATTCCCTTGATCAACACTGAATCGACCCAAGGAGATTACACCATGGCACTGCGTCAATGCGCCATCTACGGCAAAGGTGGGATCGGCAAGTCCACCACCACCCAGAACCTCGTGGCCGCGCTGGCCGAGTCTGGCAAGAAAGTGATGATCGTCGGCTGCGATCCGAAAGCTGACTCCACCCGCCTGATCCTCCACGCCAAGGCCCAATCCACCGTGATGCACCTGGCTGCCGAAGCCGGCTCCGTGGAAGACCTGGAGCTGGACGATGTCCTGTCGGTGGGCTACGGCGGCATCAAGTGCGTCGAATCCGGTGGCCCGGAACCCGGCGTCGGCTGCGCCGGTCGGGGCGTGATCACCGCCATCAACTTCCTGGAAGAAGAAGGCGCCTACGACGAGGATCTGGACTTTGTGTTCTACGACGTGCTCGGCGACGTGGTGTGCGGCGGCTTCGCCATGCCCATCCGTGAGAACAAGGCCCAGGAAATCTACATCGTCTGCTCCGGCGAAATGATGGCCATGTACGCGGCCAACAACATCGCCAAGGGCATCGTGAAGTACGCCAACTCCGGTGGCGTGCGTCTGGCCGGCCTGATCTGCAACAGCCGCAATACCGACCGGGAAGACGAACTGATCATGGCCCTGGCCGAGCGCCTGGGTACCACCATGATCCACTTCATCCCCCGGGACAACGCCGTGCAGCACGCCGAGATCCGCCGCATGACGGTCATCGAGTACGACCCCACCGCCAAGCAGGCCGACGAATACCGCGCCCTGGCCCGCAAGATCGATGAGAACCGCAACTTCAAGATCCCGACTCCCATCGAGATGGAAGAGCTCGAAGAGCTGCTGATGGAATTCGGCATCATGGAAGTGGAAGACGAAACCATCGTCGGCAAGACCGCTGCCGAACTGGCCGCCGAAGCCGCTGCCTGATTGTCGCAATACCCAAGGCGGGTCGCTCCCCGGCTCGCCTGAATGAAGCTTTCCCGGGGCTGGCTGCGACGCTGGCCGGTACCCGGAATCCGTTGAAACCCTGCCGCACGTTGTCCACAGATGGGTGGCTGCGTGAAAGGAGTTAGAAATGGCTGCGCTTACGCGTGAAGAAACCGAAGCCCTCATCGCCGAGGTGCTCGAGGTTTACCCCGAAAAGGCCAAGAAGGACCGGGCCAAGCACTTGGCGGTGAATGACCAGTCCGTCGAGCAATCCAAGAAGTGCATCACCTCCAATCGCAAGTCCCTGCCCGGTGTGATGACCATCCGCGGTTGTGCCTACGCTGGTTCCAAGGGCGTGGTGTGGGGCCCCGTCAAGGACATGATCCACATCTCCCACGGCCCCGTGGGCTGTGGTCAGTATTCCCGCGCTGGTCGCCGCAACTACTACGTGGGCATCACCGGGGTGAATACTTACGGCGACATGAATTTCACCTCGGACTTCCAGGAGAAGGACATCGTCTTCGGTGGCGACAAGAAGCTCGCCAAGCTGATCGAAGAGATCGAGATGCTGTTCCCCATGAACAAGGGCATCACGGTCCAGTCCGAATGCCCCATCGGCCTCATCGGCGACGATATCGAGGCTGTTTCGAAGAAGGCTGCCGCTGCCATCTCCAAGCCCGTGGTGCCGGTGCGCTGCGAAGGCTTCCGGGGGGTTTCCCAGTCCCTCGGCCACCACATCGCCAACGACGCGGTGCGCGACTGGGTGCTCTCCAACCGGGACGGCAAGGCCTGGGAAGGTACCCCCTACGACGTGGCCATCATCGGTGACTACAACATCGGTGGCGACGCCTGGTCCTCCCGCATCCTGCTCGAAGAGATGGGCCTGCGGGTGATCGCCCAGTGGTCCGGTGACGGCACCCTGGCCGAAATGGAAAACACCCCCAAGGCCAAGCTCAACCTCCTCCACTGCTATCGGTCGATGAACTACATCAGCCGGCACATGGAAGAGAAGTACGGGATCCCCTGGATCGAATACAACTTCTTCGGTCCCACCAAGATCGCCGAGTCCCTGCGGGCCATCGCCGCCCACTTCGACGACACCATCAAGGAAGGTGCCGAGAAGGTCATCGCCAAGTACCAGGCAATGATGGACGCCGTCATCGCCAAGTACCGTCCGCGCCTGCAAGGCAAGAAGGTCATGTTGTACGTGGGCGGCCTGCGTCCTCGCCACGTGATCGGTGCCTATGAAGATCTGGGCATGGAAGTGGTGGGCACGGGTTACGAGTTTGCCCACAACGACGACTACGATCGCACCATGAAGGAAATGGGCAACGCCACCCTGCTTTACGACGACGTCACCGGGCTGGAATTCGAAGAGTTCGTCAAGAAGATCAAGCCCGACCTCATCGGCTCCGGCATCAAGGAAAAGTACATCTTCCAGAAGATGGGCATTCCCTTCCGCCAGATGCACAGCTGGGACTACTCCGGTCCGTACCACGGCTATGACGGCTTCGCCATCTTTGCCCGGGACATGGACATGACCACCAACAACCCGGTGTGGGACAAGCAAACCCCCCCGTGGCTGAAGAAGGCCGACGGCGCAGCCGAAGTCAAGGCCGCCTGAACCGGGTTGGTTGGCGTAGCACAAGCGTGAAGCGGGGGTTCGCGCCCCCGCCACCCCAAACCTTGTGCCCTGCGTCCACAGATGGGTGGCCAGGGCAAGGAGCGAAAAATGCAAGAAGTCGATGACATCAAGGCCTGCTATCCCTTGTTCCGTTCGGACGAGTACAAGGACGTCCTGAAGCGCAAGGCCGACCAGTTCGAAGAGAAGTACCCGGAAGACGAGATCCAGAAAGCCTACGAGTGGAGCACCACCAAGGAATACCAGGAGCTCAACTTCAAGCGCGAAGCCCTGACCATCAACCCGGCCAAGGCCTGCCAGCCCCTGGGCGCGGTGCTGTGCGCCCTGGGCTTTGAGAAGACCCTGCCCTATGTCCATGGCTCTCAGGGTTGCGTGGCCTACTTCCGGACCTACTTCAACCGCCATTTCAAAGAGCCCGTGTCCTGCGTGTCCGACTCCATGACCGAAGACGCGGCGGTTTTCGGCGGCCAGAAGAACATGTTCGATGGCTTGGAAAACGCCAAGGCCATGTACAAGCCGGACATCATTGCCGTGTCCACCACCTGCATGGCCGAGGTGATCGGTGACGACCTGAACGCCTTCATCAATAACGCCAAGAAGGCCGGGCACGTTCCCCAGGAATTCCCCACCCCCTTCGCCCACACCCCGTCCTTCGTGGGTAGCCATACCACCGGCTGGGACAATATGTTCGAAGGGATGGCCCGCTTCTTCACTTTGAACTACATGGAAGACAAGGCTCCAGGCAAGAACGGCAAGCTCAACCTGGTGCCGGGCTTCGAGACCTACCTGGGCAACTACCGGGTGATGAAGCGGATGATGAAGGAGATGGGGGTGGATGCCACCCTCCTGTCCGATCCCACCGAGGTGCTGGATACCCCCTCCGACGGCAAGTTCCGCATGTACGCCGGCGGCACCACCATGGCGGAAATCAAGGACGCCCCCAACGCCTACAACACCATCCTGCTCCAGCCCTGGCAGCTGGAAAAGACCAAGAAGTTCGCTGAAATGACCTGGAAGCACGAGGTCCCGAAGCTCAACATCCCCATGGGCCTGGAATGGACCGATGCCTTCTTGCAGAAGGTCTCCGAGATCACCGGCAAGGAAGTGCCGGAGAGCCTCAACGTGGAGCGCGGCCGTCTGGTGGACATGATGCAGGACAGCCACACCTGGCTCCACGGCAAGAAGTTCGCCATCTACGGCGACCCGGACTTCGTCATGGGCACGGTCAAGTTCCTGCTGGAAGTGGGTGCCGAACCCACCCACATCCTGGCCAATAATGGCAACAAGCGTTGGGGCAAGGCGGTGGAGAAGCTCCTGGCTGAGTCGCCCTACGGCGTCAATGGCAAGGTCTATGTGGGTTGCGACCTGTGGCACATGCGCAGCCTGTGCATGACCGACAAGCCGGATTTCCTCATCGGCAACAGCTACGGCAAGTTCATCCAGCGGGATACCGCCCACAAGGGCAAGGAGTTCGAGGTTCCCCTGATCCGCATGGGCTTCCCGATCTTCGACCGGCACCACCTGCACCGGATGACCACCCTGGGCTACGAGGGCGCCATGTACATGCTCACCACCCTGGTCAACGCTGTTCTGGAACAGCTCGACAAGGAAACCATGGGCATGGGCACCACCGACTACAACTACGACCTGGTTCGCTAAGTCGGGATGTGAAAAGCCCGTCCCCGTGGAAGCGGGGGCGGGCGTCTGTGCGAACAAGGAGCCTTACATGGCCAACATCATGATCCGGAAGAACGCCGAAGGCGGCCTGGTGTTCTACCTGCCCAAGCGCGACCTGGAGGACAGCATCTCCTCCATCGAATTCGACACCCCCGAAAAGTGGGGCGGCGAACTCCGGCTCGCCAACGGCGGCAGCTACTACATCGAGCCCCAGGCGGCCCCCGAGCGGCTGCCCATCACCCTGCGCGCCAAGCGCGTGGATGCGCCGGACTAATTCAGGAAACAGGAGTTTTCATCATGGCACTCAAGATCGTTCAAGCCGAATGCACCTCTTGCGGCGATTGCAAGCCCGTGTGTCCCACCAAGTCCATCACCGACAAGGGGGGCATCTTCAAGATCAACCCGGAAACATGCACCGAGTGCGAGGGCGAGTTCGACGAACCCCAGTGCCTGGTGGCCTGTCCGGCCGGAGATGCCTGCATCGTTCCCCTGGCAGCATGACCCTTGCCCCGCCGGCTTGTCCGGCGGGGCATTCCCACCGCGGCCCGAGCCGCCGAGGAGCCCAATCATGGCTGAAGTCTCTCCCATGACGCGGGAAGTGGCGCTGCGCATCGCCCTTGCCGCCAAGACCATCGAAACCGATCCCCGGGCGTTTACTGCCCTGATCGCCGAACGCCTGGGCCTGCCCATCACCGTGGACAAGCTGGCCGGCGTGACCGTTACTGACCTCAAGCAATGGATGGCCGATGACGACATCGCCGCCGTCAACGTGCCGGCCTTCAAGGAAGGGGTGCGCATCCTGTGGGGCGAGCTGGAGGCCGATGGCACCCCGGCCCCCCAGCCCTATGCCGAGGGCGACATGCCCGGCAGCCTGCGGGTGGCCATGGCCTCCAATACCGGTGACCAGGTGGATGGCCACTTTGGCTCGTGCACCCGGTTCCTGGTATACCAGGTGAGCCAGGGCGCCTTGCGGCTGATCGACGTGCGCAGCACCGCAGCCTGCGAGGAAGCGGAAGACCGCAATGCCGCCCGCGCCCAGTTGATCGGCGATTGCCACGTGGCCTACGTCCAGTCCATTGGCGGCCCGGCCGCTGCCAAGGTGATCCGCGCCGGCGTGCACCCCATCAAGTGGCCCGCCGGTGGCGCTGCACCCGAGGCCCTGGCCAAACTTCAGGAATCCATCGGCAAGCCGCCCCCCTGGCTGGCCCGCATCATGGGGGTGGAGCCCGCCAGCCTGGCCCGCTTCGCCGAAGAGGAGGCCGACGCATGATCATTTCCGAACCCGAAGCCCGCCGGCTGGCCGAGCGCTTTGCCGCCAGCGGGTCGGACGAGGCGGCCCTGGCGGCCTTCAAGGCCGAGCATCCCGGCTTGCGTTTTTTCGCCTGCAGTGAGGATGATATTCCCGCCCGCCTCCTGCCCTGGCTCGCGGCCGGGGGCGTGGAGGTTTACCTGATGGATGCGACCGAGCACTGCGTGCGCCTGTCGCGGGATCCGGAGAGCGCCTGTGGCCTCGTCTTCGCCCGCCTCGTCGAGGCCGACTAGACCCGCCGGCCTGCGTCTCCTGGTCACCGGCTGCGACGGCTGCAGCCACCAGCACAGCCATCGTGCCAGCGGCCGGTGCGATCCGGAGGACGCCTGTGTGCGGGCCATGAGCGGCCGGCTGATCGACCGCTTCTTTCGGCGCAACCCGGATCAGGCCCAAGCCTACCTGGAGGATCCCTTCTGGGAGCGGCGTGCCATCGCCTGCCGCTACGCGCCCCTGGAAGCCCTCCAGCCGCGCCTGGAGGACCGGGACGAAGTGGTGCGGCGGGTCGTGGCCTACCGGGCGCCCCTGGCATGGCTCATCCGCCTGATCCAGGATCCGGACCGGGACGTGCGGATCATCGTCGCCGAACATCTGCCCTCCGATCGTCTGGGCTGGGCCGCCGTGGATGGGGACTATCGGGTGCGCCTGGTGGCTGCCCAGCGGATGCCCGCCGGCAAGCTCCTGCCCCTGGCGGCGGACCCGGATCGGGAAGTGCGCAAGGCGGTGGCTAGCCGGCTGCCGCCCTTTGCCCTGGAGCGGCTGGTGGCCGACCCGGATCCGGAGGTGCGCCGCGCCGCCTGCGAGCGGCTGGCGCCGGAGCAGGCGGTCGCTTTGCTGCAAGATGCGGATTGGCGGGTTCGCCATACCGCAGCGGAGCGGGTGCCGGTGGAGAGCCTCAGGGCCCTGGCCGACGAGGATCCCGACCCCCTGGTGCGGGAAACCGCCCAGCTCCGGCTGGCGGGGGCTGCATCGAATCCCATGAACGAGCGGCCGGCTGCGGGCCGCCCTCAACCCGAGGATTAATCTCATGGAACAGACGGTGGATACCGTTCTGCTGAACAGCGTGGAGGCGGCCTGCATCGCCGCGCGGCCGCGTCCCCACCACGCGGATCTGCTGGCACGGCTCAATGACGCCCTGCCGGGGCGCAAGATCGTGCATCGGATGAGCAAGGGCGGATGGTTTCGCCCCGGTGGCTTGGTGACCGCCAGCGGGGAGCTGGTTTCTCCCGACATCACCTCCTGGGCCGAAGCCGCCTGGGAGGCCGCCGACGAGGATGGCCTGCGGCTCCAGGCGGCCTGCCTGGGCAAGGCCGAGGAGGCCGATTTGCGCTTCGATCTGGGCCTGCCGCCGGTAGGCGGGGCGCCGGTAGTGACGCGCCAGGCCGGCGTGACCCATTTCTTTACCCACGAGTACGGGGCCACCCCGGAAGCCTTCCTGCAGCTGGAGGTGGAGGAGCTGCGGGAGGTGACCTCCCATCGCTTGGGGGAAGGCCCGGTGCCGGACAGCGCCGAGGATCTGGTGGCCCCTGGCCGGCATGGGGCCGATGCGCTCCCCCTTGGACCGCCGGTTTATCGGTTGCGCCGGGTCAACGACATCGCCCGGGTTCTGGCCCGCTTGAGCCTGCAGCAGGTAGGGGCGATCCCGGCGGCGGTGCGCTTCATGGCGGATTGGTCCCTGTCCCAGTCCGAGCATGCCAGGCTGTCGGAATTCTGGGTGATGCAGATTTCCGTGTGGCATGACCGTTTCGGCGTCGAGCGGATTGGTCTCAAGCCCGTATCCCTCAAGGAGCACCTGCGTCCCCCCAGGCCCGAAGGGACGGACGGGGCCAGCCTGTCCCGGGCGCTCCATGAGTACGATCGGCGGGCCGGCTATCCCCTGGCCTGGTTCTTCGACATGGTGGCGGGCCGGGGCGTGCCGGTGGCGGTGGCGGAGACGGTGGGCGAGCACTGGG
>JAVEWG010000021.1:0-61854 GCA_034004685.1 Rhodocyclaceae bacterium
CAAACTGCTCCGCCAACTGCGCCGTCAGTCGCGCCATCTTGTCCGCAAAGGCTTCGCCGTCGTCTTCCTGCTCCTCGGCGCCCACATAGCGCCCCGGTGTCAGCACGTGCTCGTGCTTGCGGATGTCGGCGAGGGAGGCCGAGTAGCAAAAGCCTGGCACATCTGCATATCCCTCGCCGTGCTGCCAGGCGTGGAAGGTGTCGGCAATCTTATTGATGTCGTCCAGCGTGAAGTCGCGCAGGACGCGGTCTTTCATGTAGCCGAGCTGGCGGGCGTCGATGAACAGGAACTGGCCGCGCCGGTCGCGCTTCTTCTTGTCAAGGTTGAAGCCGTTGGCCTTGTCTTTGGTCAGGAACCAAATGCAGGCCGGAATCTGCGTGTTGGTGAACAACTGGCCGGGCAGCGCCACCATGCATTCCACGTAGTCGCGCTCGACCAGCGCCTTGCGGATTTCACCTTCGTTGTTGGTGTTGCTGCTCATCGAGCCATTGGCCAGCAACAGCGCCATGCTGCCTGCTGGGGCCAGGTGGTAGAGCATGTGTTGCAGCCAGGCGAAGTTGGCGTTGCCCTGCGGTGGTGTGCCGGCGATCCAGCGCGGGTCGCTGGCAAGCTTTTCGTTCCACCATTCCTTCATGTTGAACGGCGGGTTGGCCATGACGAAATCGGCACGCAGGTCGGGGTGCAGGTCGTTGAGCAACGTGTCGCCCGGAGCGCCGCCAAAGTTGAAGTCGATGCCGCGAATGGCCATATTCATCGCGGCCAGGCGCCAGGTGGTGGGGTTGCTTTCCTGGCCGTAGACGCTGATCTGGCCGGTCTTGCCCTTGGCCACCTTGCCGCCGTGCTGTTCGATGAACTCTTCGCTCTGCACAAAGAAGCCGCCCGAGCCCATGGCCGGGTCGTACACCCGGCCTTTGAAGGGCTGCAGCATTTCGACGATCAACGTGACGATGCTCTTGGGCGTGTAGTACTGACCACCCTTCTTGCCTTCGGCCAGGGCGAACTGGCCGAGGAAGTATTCGTAGACGTGGCCGAGGATGTCTTTGCTCTTGAGATTCAGCGGCTGACCGTTGAAAGCTTTGGCGTGGAACTCGGTGTTGGAGAAGTGGGCAATCAGGTCGGCCAGCTTGTGACTGTCGATCTGGGTGCGGGCGAAGTCCTTGTTGAGCACGTTCTTGAGCTTTTTCTCGTTTTCGCGCTCGATGGCTTCCATGGCGTTGTCGATCAGCCAGCCCACGCTGCGCATCTCTTCGGGCTCATCCTTGCCGGGTTTGTTCCAGGGCAGCGGCGCTTTGGGCGGCAGTTGGGCGCAGTCGCGCAGGGTTTGCCAGCGGGCTTCCTGCGGCACCCAGAACACGTTTTTCTCGGTGTAGTAGTCCCGCACCTCCAGTTCGGCTTTGATGTGGCCTTCGTAATCGTCGGCGTAGTCTTCCGGGGCCATGTAGTAATCGTGGTCCGGGTTCTGGAACTGCTCGCGCAGTTCTTTCTGCCGTTCCTCGAAAGCATCCGACACATATTTCAGGAAGATCAGGCCCAGCACTACGTGCTTGTAGACGGCGGCATCCAGGTTGGAGCGCAGCTTGTCGGCGGCGGTCCACAGCTTCTTTTCAAGGTCGTTGAAGAATTGTTGTTCGATGGGGTTCATGGAGATTTCTCACTCGGTAGCGCAATCGGACAAATCCGGGGCAGCCGATTGCACTCACCCTAGACAGACCTCACGCCTGTCAAATCAGGGATTGCCATCAAATCATGCGCGGGATGCAGGCTGAATTGAAGCAGCTTTGTTGGCGCTGGCGATGGGTTCGCAATGACTTCCAACTCCTAGGTCAAGCCCGGGCTTCCAGCTCTTCCCAACGCGCTAGGGCCGCCTCCACCTCGGCCTCCAGGGCCTCCAGGCGGGCGGTGAGGATCGGCACTTCCTGGGGCGCCTGCTGGTACACCGCCGGGTCCGCCAGGCGGGCCTGGATCGTGGCCTGCTCCGCTTCCAGGGCGGTGATGCGCGCCGGCAGGGCTTCCAGCTCCCGCTTTTCGTTGAAGGACAGCTTGCCCGGCGGCTTCTCGGCGGCCTTCCTGGGGGGCTCGGCGGGCTTTGCCGGCGGGCGGCTGTCCTTGCGGCTGGATTCGGTCCGGGCGGCGGCTTCCTGCCGGCAGCGGGCCCAATCGTCGTAGCCGCCGGCGTATTCCTGCCAATGGCCGTCCCCTTCGGAGGCGATCACCTGGGTGACGATATTGTCCAGGAAGGCCCGGTCATGGCTCACCAGGAACAGGGTGCCCGGGTAGTCCAGGAGCAGGGATTCCAGGAGATCCAGGGTCTCGATGTCCAGGTCGTTGGTGGGTTCGTCCAGCACCAGCACGTTGGCCGGGCGGGCAAACAGGCGGGCCAGCAGGAGCCGGTTGCGCTCGCCGCCGGAGAGGGACTTGACCGGCGAGCGGGCCCGGGCCGGGGCGAACAGGAAGTCCCCCAGGTAGCCGATGACGTGCTTCTTGTCGCCGTTGATCTCCACGTAATCGGAGCCCGGGCTGATCACCTCGGTGAGGGGCAGTTCCGGGTCGAGCTGGGTGCGCAGCTGGTCGAAGTAGGCCACGGCCTGGCGGGTGCCCAGGCGGACCTGGCCTTCGTCCGGCTCCAGCTCCCCCAGGATCAGCTTGAGGAGCGTGGTCTTGCCCGCCCCATTGGGGCCGATCAGGCCCACCCGGTCCCCCCGCAGGATGCGGGTGGAGAAATCCCGCACCACCCAGCGATCCCCGTAGCGTTTGCCCACCCCGGTGAGCTCGGCGATCATCTGGCCGCTTTTTTCGCCCCGATCCAGGGTCAGCTTTACGTCGCCCAGGCGATCCCGCCGCTCGGCCCGATCCCGCCGCAGGGATTCCAGGCGCAGCACCCGGCCTTCGTTGCGGGTGCGGCGGGCTTCCACCCCCTTGCGGATCCACACCTCCTCCTGGGCCAGGAACTTGTCGAAGCGGGCGTTGGCCTTGGCCTCCGCCTCCAGTTCCTCGGCCTTGCGGCGCTGGTAGTCGGCAAAGCTGCCGGGGTAGCTGCGCAATGCCCCCCGGTCCAGTTCCACGATACGGGTGGCCACATGGTCCAGGAACACCCGGTCGTGGGTGATCACCACCACCGCGCCGGGAAAGGTCTGGATCAGCCCCTCCAGCCAGAGGATGCCGTCGATATCCAGGTGGTTGGTGGGTTCATCCAGGAGCAGCAGCTCCGGCTGGGCCACCAGGGCCCGGGCCAGGGCCACCCGCTTGAGGCCCCCGCCGGAGAGTTCCGCCACCGGTCGGGCGCCGTCCAGCTTGAGGCGGTCCAGCACCTGCTCCACCGCCCGATTGAGGCCCCAGGCGTCCCGAGCCTCCACCTCGTGCTGGAGGCGCTCCAGACGGGCCAGGGCCGCCTCGTCCGGGGAGCGGGCCACCTCCGCCAGGGCGGCGTGGTAGTCCCGCAGCACCCCAGCCACGCCCCCCAGGCCTTCCGCCACCGCGGAAAACACGTCCTGATCCAGCTGGAAATCCGGCTCCTGGGGCACATAGGCCACCCGGGCGCCGCTGGCCAACCGCACCTGGCCATCGTCCAGGCCGCCGACCCCGGCCAGGGCCCGCAGCAGGCTGGACTTGCCGGATCCGTTGCGGCCGATCAGCGCAACCCGCTCCCCTTCATCCAGTTGAAAGTCGGCGTGGTCCAGCAAGGCGACGTGGCCGAAGGCCAGACAGCCGGATTCCAGGGAGATCAAGGGCATTGGCGTAAAACCGAAGCAACAAAACCGGGCATTCTACCCCCCCGGCAGGAGCCGGGTTTGGCCGAGCGGGCGCGAATCGCTACAATGGGCGCCCCTCCTCGTAGTTCAATGGATAGAACGGCCGCCTCCTAAGCGGCAGATACAGGTTCGATTCCTGTCGAGGGGACCATTCAAGCTGTTCAGAAAAACCCCGCGGCATTCGCCCTTGCGGGTTTTTTTGACCCTCCGCCCCGCGCTCCCAACCCCCGACCGGCTCCATCCGACGGTACACTTGACGGTACACCGCGAGGAGACCCCATGGCCCTGACCGACCGGAGCATTCGACACGCCCAGGCTAGCGACAAGCCACGCAAGCTGGCGGACGGGAAGGGGCTGTACCTGTTGATCACCCGGGCCGGCTCCAAGTTGTGGCGGATGGACTACCGGTTCCTGGGCAAGCGCAAGACCCTGAGCCTGGGGGCCTACCCCGGGACGACCCTGCAGGCCGCCCAGGCCGCGCGGGAAGCCGCCCGCCAGGCCCTGAAGGCTGGCACGGACCCGGCCGCCCGAGGGCGGGAAGCCAGGCATCCGGGCCGCGACCTGGCGGCCAGGGCCTGGGACCCCGCCCGACCCGACGCCCGGCCGCCCGCACCTGGGAATGGGGAGCTCCTGCTGGAATGGCTCAATCCCGACAGCGCCTTCGGCTTCCGGGCCACCCGCCGGCTGGAAGCCGTCCGGACCCCTTACCAGACCCTGGAGGTCTTCGACACGCCCCAGTGGGGCAAGCTGTTCCGCCTGGATGGCCGTTACATGACCTCCGAGGGGGACGAATTCTTCTACCACGAGGCCATGGTCCATCCCATGGCCGTCAGCCACCCGGCCCCCCGCACCGCCCTGGTCATCGGCGGCGGGGATGGCGGCTCCAGCGAGGAACTGCTCAAGCACCCCTCCATGGAGCGGGTGGTGATGGCGGAGCTGGATGGGGAGGTGGTGCGCATTGCCCGCGCCCATCTGGGGGCGGTCCACCGCGGGGTGTTTGCCGACCCGCGGCTGGAAGTGCGGATCGGCGACGGCTGGGTCCTGGCGGAAGCCCTGGCGGGCCAAGGGGAACGATTCGATCTGATCGTGTTTGATCTGACCGACCCGGACAGCCCGGCCCATCGCCTGTACACCCGGGCGTTCTTCCTGTTGGCCAAGGAACTTCTCAACCCGGGCGGCGCCATCAGCCTGCACCTGGGTTCACCAATATTCAATCCAGACCAGGTCCGGAAACTGCTGGCGAACCTGGCTGGGGTCTTCCGGATCCTGCGCCCCCTGGGTTTGTACATTCCCCTGTACGGTTGTTACTGGGGCCTGGCGGTGGCCTCCGACGGCCTCGACCCCCTGGCGGCGGATGGCGCCCGGGTGGCCCGGCGGCTCCAGGCGCGGAACATCCTGGGGCTGCGCTACTACAACGAGGAGATCCACCGGGCCCTGTTCGCCCTACCCAACTTTTATCGGGATCTGCTCCCCCCCAAGGCTGGTGAAATTTAGGGCGGGATTTATCCCGCCAAGGACTGCCGACGAACCCAGGACCGCGTTGGGGGCACTTGCCCACCGGGGCGGGCCTTGGCCTGCCTTGGCGGGATGAATCCCGCCCTACGTCCGTCCTTGGAGAGACGGACCAATGGCAACAAGCCCTTGCCCGTCCTGAAAAACAAAGGGCGCGGATGCCATGGCATCCGCGCCCTTCCCTTCAGTAGCCGAATCCTGGATTCAGCCGGTTTTGCCCAACCCAGCCATCAGGGGGCGAGCACCACCTTGAGGCTGCCATCCACCAGGCTCTTGTCCAGATAGCCAATGGCGGCCGGATCGGCGGCCACGGCCTTCTTGACGTCGGCGCCACTGGCCACTTCCTTGGGGGGTTGTCCCTTGCCCGCGAAGATCAGCTTGGACCAGTAAGCCTTCAGCTGGGCGGCGTCCTTACCGGTGACCTTGGCATGGAAGGCATTGCGGTCGGCGCTGCCTTCAGCCTGGTCGATGGGCACCGCCTTGCCGCCACCGGGAAAGGTGTCGGCCTTGCCGGTGAACAACTGGGCAACCTGGTCCGCCGTCAGGCTGGAAACCGGGCTGCCGGAAGCCACCACCACCACCACGTCGGCGTGGGCCAGGGCAGTCGCCCCCAGAAGGGCTGCGGAGACGAACAGTTTCTTGATGTAGCTGGACTTCATTTCCGACATTCCTCCTTAGAACACGAAGTCAACCGCGACCGACAGCAGGTTGTAGCTGCCACCCGGCTTGAAATCGGCCTGGCGATTGAGCAAGCCACCGTAGGAGCCCTTGCTCAGGTTCACGTGGTCGAACTGGCCCTTGAGGGCGGTGTTCTTCATGAAATCCCAGCGGACGCCCACCGAGGCCACTTTCTGGCTCACGTCCCCGACAGCAATCGCCTTGTTGAGGCCAGCATCCAGGGAGGGGACCACGCCACTTACCGGCTTAGCCAGATCGTCTTCCCGGAAAGCGAAGTTCACAAAGGGGGTGAACTCGCCGATGCGGCGGCCAACGGTCAGATAACCATTCGTGGTATGGGGCAACACGCCATCCCGCTCAGGCGTTGCCTTGCCCAACTCGGCCATCACCAGCCAATCGCCCGGGGCATACATGTAGCCGAGGGTCAGGTAGGAAATTCCCAGATCATCGATGGCGTACTTGTCGGCCACTTTCGCCCCTGCAGCCCCGCCGTAGACCTTGTAAGCCGCAAACAGGGGATCCAGGGCACTGGAAACTTTCAGCTTGGACGTTACGTAGCTGATCCGGAAGGTGTGGTCGCCCTTCTCCGCGGTGAGGTTGGCGCCCAGTACGTGGTTGCCAATCACTTCGCCATCGTCAGGCTGGTCGGTCTTGACGTAGCCGGTCAGCGCCTGGGCGCTCCAGGCCCAGCCGGCGGCGGTGGATTTCCAGGTGACGTCGGCGCCGTCGTAATGGAAGAAGTCGTTGCCATAAATCACGTGGGGCGCCCGCGCCCAGGGAATGGCATAGCCGACCCGGCGATAGTCGGAGACCAGATACTGGGGCAGAGCCATCCGGCCGACCCGCACGGCCAGCTCCGGGGTGGCCTGGAAGCGCAGCTGGGCCAGGGTCAGGTCGGGGGTATAGCCGTTGTCGTAGCGCTTGGAGGCCACGGCCTGGAGGGTAGCCGACAGGGTGTCGGTGAACTTGGCATCCACCTGGGCGCCCAGCTTGCTATCCACATCCAGACTCCAGTCGCGGCTGTAACCCGTGCCGCTGACCTGGCTGCCGTACAGGGCGAAATCGGCGTTCTCTTCGGTGGAATGGACGGCCCCCAGGGTGCCAAAACCGCTGAACTTGAACATCTCGGACATCTCGGAACCGGCTGCCTGGACGCCCGTTGCGCCAATGGCCATGAGTGCGAGGGCAAGCCCGCGAACACGGTAATGCATGCTTCTTCTCCTTAAAAAAACGCTTGGAACAAATCCTTCAAACCTTGAACAGGGCCACGGTAGCCCGCAGTTCATCGGCCAGGCTCGCCAGCTTGGCGCCATGCTCGGCCCCCTTGCTGGCCATGTCGGAATTGCGGACTGTCAGTTGCAGGTTGGTCTCCACGTTGCTGGCGATCCGTTCCGTCACGGCGGTCTGCTCTTCGGCCATGGTGGCGATTTCGTTGTTCTTGTCGGTGAGGCTGGCCACCGCCTCGGCGATCTGGCGGAAGGCCTCTTCCGTGGCCTTGGCCTGCTCCACGCTGGACTGGGCATTCTGATAGCCCCGCTGCATGACGCTGGCGGTGCTGTGGGTGCTGCCCTGGAGGCGCTCGATGATGGAGCGGATCTCGTGGGTGGATTGCTGGGTACGCTCGGCCAGGGCCCGGACCTCGTCTGCCACCACGGCAAAACCCCGTCCCTGCTCCCCGGCCCGGGCGGCTTCGATGGCGGCATTGAGGGCCAGCAGGTTGGTCTGCTCGGCGATGCCGCCGATCACGTCCAGTACCCGGCCGATATTGGTGGTTTCCTTCTCCAGCTGCTGAATGCTCTCGGTGGCGCCCACCACGTCCCGCACCAGCTCCTCGATGGCCCGCAGGCTGCGCAACATGGTTTCGCGCCCGTCCTTGGCTTCGTGATCGGCCTTGGAGGCCGCCTCGGCCGCTTCATGAATATGCTGGGCGATGGACTGGGTGGTGGCGGCCATCTGGCTGATGGAGGCCGCCACGTCCTCGGTGGTGGCGCGCTGCTCATCGGCCAGGGAGCTGGTGCTCAGGGCGGTGTCGGACACGGTTACGGAGACTGCCCCCACGTCGCCAGTATTCTTGACCATGGTGCGCATGGTGCCCTGCAACTTGTCTACGAACAGGTTGAAGGCGGTGGCCACCTGCCCCAGCTCATCCCGGCTGGTGACGTCAAGGCGGCGGGTCAGATCCCCTTCGCCCTGGGCAATATCCCGCAGGGAAGCAATCACCGAATCGGCATCCCGCTTGACCGCCGCCGCCACGAACAGCCCAAAGGCCAGGCTCACCGCCAGGCCCACGGAGCTGATCAGGATCCCCACCTTGAGGGTGCGCTGGGCATCGGCCACCGAAACATCCACGTTCCCGGTAAAGAGTTGATGGGCGGAATCCCGCAGACTGGTGAGATCCTTGCGATAGGTGGTCAGGGCGCCGGACATGGCCTGGATCGCCGAGGCGTCCGGCGTGGCGGATTTGTCCATCATGGTCTGGGACAAGCCCCGGGCGGCCTTGTAGTAATTGTCGAACTGACTGGCCAGCTGCTCGACCGGGGCACCGCCCTTGGCTTCCTGGATCAGGCGCTGATAGCCCTTCCTTACCCGCTCGGCCAGGGTGTCGGCGGTGGCAAGCATTTCTGCCTCGCCGGCGGCCACGGCGGACTCCAGGGTACTGACGATGTTATCCAGCAAGGCCAGGTTCTCGGTGCTGACCTCCAGCATGGGAAATTGCTGGCTGCGCAGTTCGGACAAGCGATCCACGCTCTGGCTCAGCACCACTGCCGTGTAGGACAGGTATCCCATCAGACAGAGCAGCGCGAAGACTGGCGGGCACAAGATCTTCCAGCGTAAAGACAATTGGCGTAGCGCACTGAACACGATGGCTCCCGTATTTTTCCGTTTTCAAGAAGGACCCGCCAGCCGGACCGAACCGAACCCGACCGGATCCCGGTGTTGGCCTGCCCTCGCCCCGCGTTTCGCGGACGCCAACATCTGGAATGTTGCAAAATCAATAAGGGCAGGTGATAGATGAATTACGGCCAAACGCAGGTCGACTTGAGGGATATACGTTAAAGAACGAAGAAATTTTTAAAAACAACAACATCTGCCCAGGAACGCTAAATTTTTTGGCGCTTTTATCAAAGTGGGGAGAAAGCCCCCTTTCTGCTGATGGCGGACCGCATCCGGCGCCGGAGCATGGGGAAAGGGGGGTGTTATCCCCAGGCTACGGTGATAAGCCTGTAGACAACTTGTGGAGCCATCCCGGAAACCCAGTAACCCCGGGTGTTTGGGGCCACTGCCCAGGATCTGGGCGGATTCGTGGCGGCACGCCCACGACAGGGCCTGCCCTGCAAGGACACCGGGGCAGGATGGGGGACGGTGCTACAGGAATAGGCAGTGGAACGGCTCAGGGCTTGCTGTTGACCAGGGCGACCATTTCGCCATCCCCCTGATCGAAGCGCCGGGAAGCCGCTGCGGCATCGCGCCGCGCCCCTTCGCGGATGTCCAGCCGATAGGAATGGCACACCACCGGCACCTCGGACGGGCCCGGGATCGCCTCGATCCGGCTTTCCTTGAAGCGGGCGCCGGAAACGAACACCGCCCGCCGCAGCACGGTAGCTTGCTCGGCCGGTTCTTCATCCAGGGATTCCGTCCAGGGCCGAAACCCCCGGTCCATGGACTGGCCCCCGAACTCGGCTGGCACCCGTATCTGGTTGCCCTCCAGATCCCAGGACATCACCGGCACCCCATCGCGCCTCAAAATGGCCCGACGCCACGGAGAACGGGCCTTATCCTCCCCCAGCACCTCGACGGTGGCGTGATAGCGGCGATGGTCGCGACGGTGAAAGGCGTGGGCCGACAGGAGCCCCACCAAGTCGAAGAGGTGGGTGCATTGCTGGCGCATCTCGATCTGCCGGCCCACGTCGGTACAGCGGGCCACCAGGGGTTTGCCGATCAGATCGGCGAGGGCTGCCACCGCCCCGGGACAGGTGGTCCAGGGATAGCGCCTGGCCGCCCCATGGACGTCCGTCACCACCCGGCCATCATGGATCAGAGTGAGGCCAAAATGATGGAGGTCGTCCTCCAGCCAACCCACCACGGTGTGCTCATCCCAGGCTTTCAGGTCGATGACCCGCCTGTAACATCCCTCGAAGGGACTTGTTTCGGACACTACGGCTTACCTCGTTCGTGAATGGGCGGATCTCGTCGCGCCTCGGCCCGTGGGATCTCGCCCCCAGCCAGCACGGCTGGCAGGGCAGCTTCATCGGGGGCCGGTCTTACAGCGCCCGCAACAGTCCGCCCAGGGCAAAGTTTACAGCCCGCTCGATGATCCGCTCCATGGCGCTCAGGTCGCACAGCCCGCCGGACATCTGCTGCAGGCGCGGCAGGTCGCCGATCAGCGCGTGCTCCAGGCCCAGCACGAAATGCAGGCGCCAGTAGATCTCTTCCGTCGTCAGTTCCGGCAGCATCTGCTGCAAGCCCATGGCGAAGGGTTGCAGATCCTGGGCTTCCCGCTCCGTCATGGCCCGCAGCTCGGGCTGGTCATGGGTCGCGGCCCGCAACAGGGTGGGCATGTAGAGGGTCCGCACTTCCGGTTGCAGGCACCAGCGCAACACCGGCTCGATGAGGGCCCGCACCCACTTGGCCAGCCGATCTTCCCGGCTGCCCCCGTCGGCCAGGGCTTCCTTGAGCAGGACCAGGCGCCGTTCCGTCAGTACCTTGGCTTCCCGACGGAACAGCACCAGCAGCAGGCCGTCCTTGGAGCCGAAGTAATAATTGATGGCGGCCAGGTTGACTTCCGCCGCCTGGGCCAGCTCCCGCACCGACACGCCGTCGAAACCCCGCTCGGCGAACAATTCCTGGGCAATGTCCAGGATCCGCTCGCGGGCCGCATCCCGCTCCCGGGGCGCGTTTTCCGGCACTGCCCTGATCGCCGCCGGCGCGCCCCGTCGCGGGGTACGCACCGGCTCCGACAGCGCAGCCTTGAGAGCTTGGGATTTGCGTGGTGTGGACATAAAACAATGATAACATCGTTGACAGTTTAAAACGCTGTTTTAAACTGTGACCAAAGCACGCATTTCAAGACCTCCGGCCCGCACCGCCGCCAGCGGGCCGCCCCCATTGTGTCGCGGCAACTTTCCAAGGACATCACCGCCATGCTGAACTTTTCCACCGACCCGGAATTCCAGGCCAAACTCGACTGGGTGGCCAAGTTCATCCGCGAGGAAGTCGCGGTGCTGGATCTGCTCCATCCCGAGCCCAGCCAGTGCTACAACGTGCAGAACACCGCCCTGCGGGCCTACATCAAACCCCTCCAGGAGAGGGTCCGGGAACAGGGGCTGTGGGCCTGCCATCTGGGGCCAGAACTGGGCGGCCTGGGCTACGGCCAGGTCAAGCTGGCGCTGCTCAACGAAATTCTCGGCCGCTCCCTGTGGGCCCCCACCGTATTCGGCACCGCCGCGCCCGATACCGGCAACGCTGAAATCCTGGCCATGTTCGGCACCCCGGAGCAGAAGAAGCGCTACCTCCAGCCCCTGCTGGACGGGGACATCGTTTCCTGCTTTTCCATGACCGAACCCCAGGGGGGCGCCGACCCCGGCGTCTTCACCTGCACCGCTGTGCGGGAAGGCGACGAATGGGTGATCAAGGGCGAGAAGTGGTTCTCCTCCAACGCCCGCTTCGCCGCCTTCTACATCGTCATGGCCGTGACCGATCCGGACCAGCCCCTCTACAAGCGCACCTCCATGATCCTGGTTCCCGCCGAGACCCCGGGCATCGAGATCATCCGCAACTCCCGCATCTACGGCATCGACGGCGACCTGGGGGGCGAAGGCTATGTGCGCTACAACAACGTGCGAGTGCCGGCCAGCGCCATGCTGGGGGACCGGGGCGCCGGCTTCGCCGTGGCCCAGGCCCGCCTGGGGGGCGGCCGCATCCACCACGCCATGCGCACCGTGGGCCAGTGCCAGTGGGCTCTGGAAATGATGATGGAACGGGCCGCGAGCCGCACCACCAAGCGCAGCCTGCTGGGGGAAAAGCAGTTCGTCCAGGGCTACATCGCCGACTCCTGGATCGAACTGCAACAGTTCCGCCTCCAGGTGCTGCACACCGCCTGGCTGATCGACCAGGGCCACGACTACAAGGCCAACCAGGCCTACATCGCCGGCATCAAGGTCTCCGCCCACAAGGTGTTCCACGACATCGTCCAGCGGGTGATGCACGTCCACGGCTCCCTGGGGGTCACCGACGAGATGCCCCTGGCTCGCATGTGGATGTACGCCGCCATGATGGGCATCATGGATGGCCCCACCGAAGTGCACAAGGTCACCATCGCCAAGGATCTGCTGAAGAAGGTCAAGCCCGTGGATACCCTGTTCCCCAGCGAACACCTGCCGGTGCGCACCGCCTGGGCCCAGGAAAAGTTCGACAAGCGGGCCGCCGAACTCGGCATCAAGCTATAACTCTAGGACCGAGGAGGAGACCCCATGTCCACACTAGGAAAAGCCCTGGTCACCGGCGCCAGCCGGGGCCTGGGGCGGGCCATCGCCATCGAGCTGGCGCGCCGGGGCTATCACGTCATCGCCGGGGTGCGCCAAGTGGCCGAAGCGGCAGCCGACCTGGCGGCGGCGGTGCAAGGCCTGCCCGGCACCCTGGAGGTTCAGGCCATCGACGTGGCCAATCTGGGGGATTACCGCCCCCCCGCCGATCTGAAACTGCTGGTGAACAACGCCGGCTTCCGGGGCCGTTACATGGCCGTGGAGGACAGCGATCTGGCGGAATGGCGCCAGACCTTCGAGACCAACGTCTTCGGCATGATCGCCCTGACCCAGCGGGTGATTCCCGCCATGCGGGCGGCAGGGGGCGGCATCGTCTGCAATATCGGCTCCCTCGGTGCCTACAACCCCATGCCCTTCTACTCCACCTACCGGGCCAGCAAGCTGGCCATGATGGCGGTGTCGGAAGCCCTGCGGGTGGAACTCGCCCCCTTCAACATCCGGGTGGTGGACATCCCCATCGGCGGCGTGGATACGGACATGATGCGCACCAGCCTCACCTACCGTCCGCCCGACGCCTGGGAAAACCCCCTTTACCGCCCCATGGCCGAAAAACTGGCGGCCATGACCGGCGCCATGAAGGGCACGGCACCGCCTTCGGAGGTGGTCGCCAGGGACGTGGTGGATGAAATCTTCAAACCGGAAGGCCCCCTGCGCCGCCCTTGCGACCCCAATGCCCGGGGCGCCGCGGCGGCCGGCATGATGCAGGCCGAAGAACAACGCCTCGATGCCGCCATCACCCGTTTCTGCTGAGGAGCCTCGCCCCATGACCACCCCTGATCTGCCCAATTTCGACGGCCTCCTGGACTGGCCCAGACTGCAAGCCTGGATCGATGCCCAGGATTTGCCCGGTAGCGGCCCCGTCATACAAGTCGATGCCCTCAAGGGGGGCTCCCAGAACGCCCTGTTCATGCTCCACCGGGGCGACGCCCGCCTGGTGCTGCGCCGCCCGCCCCGCCATCTGCGGGCCAACAGCAACGACACCATGCTGCGGGAAGCCCGGGTGCTCCGGGCCATCAAGGGCAGCGGCGTGCCCCACCCAGAGTTCCTCGCCGTCTGCGAGGACATGGGGGTGATCGGCGCCGCTTTCTACCTGATGGCGCCCCTGGACGGCTTCACCCCCCAGGGCAAGTTGCCCGGTCAGTACGCCACCGATGCTGCCTGGCGCCGGGCCATGGGGGAAGAAATGGTGCGGGCCGCCGCCGCCCTGTCCGCCGTCGATCCTTACGCCGTGGGCCTGGGGGATTTCGGCAAGGCGGACAACTGGCTGGAGCGCCAGGTCTCCCGCTGGCGCGGCCAGCTCGACAGTTACACCGAGATGGAGGGCTACGGCGGCTCCCAGCTACCCCACGTGGACACCGTGGGGGCGTGGCTGGAACGCCATCGCCCCGCCCGGGCCAGGATCGGCCTGATCCACGGTGACTGCCAGTTCGCCAACGTGATGTTCCGCCACGACCAGCCCCAACTGGCCGGCCTCATTGACTGGGAACTGTCTACCCTCGGCGATCCGCTGCTCGACCTGGGCTGGATCCTCACCAGCTGGACCGAGCCCAATGACCCCCAGGTGGGCGGCCGCCAACCCGCGGTGCTGCCCTGGGACGGCTTCATGACCCGGGCCGAGCTGGTCCGACGCTACGGCGAGCTCACCGGCCGGGACATGTCGGTCATGCCCTGGTTCTTCGTGCTGGCCTGCTACAAGCTGGGCTGCCTGCTGGAAGGCACCTACGCCCGCGCCTGCGCCGGCAAGGCCCCCAAGGAAATGGGCGACATCCTCCACAACTACGCCATCTGGCTGTTCGAGCTGGCCCATCAATCGCTGGAATAAGCACCCGGATCCCCCATGCCCCCGACCCCGACCTACCCCAACACCCAAAAGGACGCCTGGACCCCAGGGCACCCGGACACCATCAACGACGTACTGCGCCGCGCCGTGGCCGCCCACGGCGATCGCGTCTTCCTCGACATCGGCGGCGAAACCCACACCTACGCCCAGATGTGGCGCCAGGTCTGCCGCCTGGCCAACGGCCTGAAGGCCCTGGGAATCAGCCCGGGCCAGACCGTGGTCACCCTGCTGGACAACCACGCCGACACGGTCTTCATCTGGCTGGCCATCAACCAGCTTGGCGCCATCAGCGTGCCGGTGAACACGGCCTACAAGGGGGATTTCCTCCACCACCAGCTCCAGGAAGCCGAAGCGGTGCTGGTACTGGCCGAGAGCGACTACGCCGAGCGGGTGGCCGCCATCGCCCACCGGCTGCCCCGGCTCCATACACTGCTCCACCGGGGCCCGGCCCCGGCCTGGAACGATCTGCCCCAGCGCCTGCTGCCCTGGTCCGCCGCCGTCAGCGAAGACGAGCGCGACCCCAAGGTCGCGGTGGCCCCGGGGGATCTGGCCATGCTCATCTTCACCGGCGGCACCACCGGGCCGTCGAAGGCCTGCATGGTCAGCCACAACTACGGCTGCAACCAGGCCCGCCAGATGCTCAAGGTCACCGCCCGCAACGCCGACAGCATCACCTGGACGCCCCTGCCCCTGTTCCACTCCAACGCGGTCCTCACCTCCCTGCTGTGCAACATGATGGTGGGCGGCCGGGTCGTGCTCTATCCCCGGTTCTCGGTCAGCAACTTCTGGGACGACATCGAGCGCAGCGGCGCCAACGACGTGGGCTTGCTGGGCACCATGGTCACCCTGCTGGCCAATGCCCCGGACAACCCCGCCATGCTCCGTTGCAAGGGTCGGTTGCGGGCTGCCTTCGCCGCCCCCTTTCCCTCCAACATCCAGCAGATCTGGCAGGAACGCTTCGGGGTGCCCCACACCATCTCCGGCGGTTACGGCCTGTCGGAATGCGCCATGCTGACCACCCTGCCCTTCGGCACCCGGCAGCCGCCGGGGGCCTCCGGCCTGCGGGACGACTGCTTCGATGTCCGCATCATCAATGACAAGGGCGTGGAACTGCCCCCGGGCCAGTCCGGCGAGATCATCGTCCGCCCCAGCAAGCCCCACGTCATGTTCGAGGGCTACTGGAAGCGCCCGGCGGAAACCCTCAAGGTGATGAGCGACCTGTGGTTCCACACTGGCGATATCGGCAAGTTCGACGAGCAGGGCTTCTTCTACTTCCTGGACCGCAAGAAGGACTACCTGCGGCGCAAGGGCGAGAACATCTCCAGCATGGAAGTGGAAAACACCTTCCACAAACACCCGGCGGTGCATGAAGTGGCGGCCCATGCGGTGCTGTCGGACCTGGGGGAAGACGAGCTCAAGGTCACCCTGGTACTGCAACCCGGAGCCCGGCTCAGCGAACAGGAACTGTTCCTCTGGTCGGTGGAGCACCTGCCCTATTTCGCCGTGCCCCGTTACATCGAGTTCCGCGCCAGCCTGCCCCGCAACCCGGTGGGCCGGCTGCTGAAATACGCGTTGAGGGACGACGGGGTGACCCCCACCACCTGGGACCAGCAAACCGCCGGTCTACAGATCAGCAAACGCTAAAAAACCCGCGCTCACCGAGGACGCCCCGTGGCCCATGACCCGAAGGAACCCACCGGGGGCGGTTTCGCGCCAGTCCCCGCCCACGCCTGGTACGGGCTGGCGCTGCTGACCCTCATCTATGCCTGCCACTGGCTGGACCGCACCGTGATCTCCCTGATCATCGAGCCGGTGCGCCAGGAGTTCGGCCTGACCGACGCCCAGATCGGCCTGCTCACGGGCCTGGCCTACGGGACATCCTTCGCCCTGGCCGGGCTACCCTTCGGCTACCTGATCGACCGGGTCAATCGGCGCCGGCTGCTCGCCGTGGTGGCCGCCTTCTGGAGCACCATGACGGCCGTCGCCGGGCTCGCCCAGAACTTCACCACCCTGCTGGCGACCCGGGCGCTGCTGGGGGCGGCCGAGGCTGGGGGCACCCCCGCCGCCATGGCCATGATCTCCGACATGTTCCCACCCCGCCTGCGCTCCACGGCGGTGGGCATCCTGTATGTGGGAACCGGCATCGGGGCCGCCGCCAGCGCCCTCATCGCTGCCCTCATCGCCGCCCCCTACGGCTGGCGCGTGGTGCTGGTGGCGGCGGGCGTGCCCGGCATCATCCTGGGGCTGCTGGTGTGGTTCACCATGGGGGATGTTCCCCGGGTCAGCGCCGACCCAGGTGGCAAGGTGATGGCAGCGCCGCCAGTGGGCACGGCCCTACGCTTTCTGGCGGGCCAGCGGGGGGTCATGCATCTGTTCGTGGTGTTGCCCATGGTCAGCGGCGGGATGGCCGCGGTAGGGGTCTGGCTGCCGGCCTTCCTGATGCGCAGCCACGGCATGTCCCTGCCCAATGCCGGCTTCGTTCTGGCCATCGCCTTCGGCCTGTTTGCTTCCCTGGGCACCCTGGTGGGGGGCGCGGTGTCTGATCGACTGGGCCGTTACCGCTCCGAACTGCGCCTGTGGTTCTGCGCCGCCATGATTCTGCTGGCCATCCCGGCCACCTTCGGCGTGCTATTCCTGGATTCAATCCCGGCGGCGGTGGCGCTGACCTTCGTGGTGGCCTTTTGCGGCTTCACCGTTTTCCCGGTGGGCTTTAGCGCCGCGATGGACATGATGCCCAGCCAGATGCGGGGCATCACCACCGCCACCAGCCAGGTGGTCACCAACCTGGTGGGCTATGGCCTGGGCCCCTATGCGGTGGGGCTTTTCAGCGATTACGTTGGCGGCCCGGATTCCCTGCGCCAGGCCATCGCGGCGGTGGTGGCTTTCACCCTGGCCATCGCCAGCTGGCAGATGGTCCTGGCCGCCCGCCACTATGGCGCCGGGCTGGAGCGCATGCGCCGCTTCGCCAACCAGCCGGGCGCCTGAGGCGCCCCAAAGAAACGGGGCAGCCCGCCGCTCGGCGAACCGCCCCGGGGTCGGGCCGCCCCAGCGGCCAGGATCAGCCCTTGCGGCGCTTCAGGGTATCGAGCACTTGCTGGCTGGATACGATGGTGGAGTACAGCGGCAACAGGTTCGCCAGGATGAAGTCGTGGGACTCCGCCGTGGCCCCCGCGATGCAGTCCTCCACCACGATGGACTGATAGCCATAGTCGGAAGCGGCCAGGGCCATCCCGGAGATGGCCACGTTGGTGGACACCCCGGAGAACACCAGGGTCTGGATGCCCATGTGGCGCAGGCGGGTGTCCATATCCGTGCCATGGAAGCCCACCAGGGCGTAACCCCGGCTGAACACCACGTCCCCCGGCTGGGGGGCCACGCCGGCCACGGACAGGACTTCGTCGCTGCCCAGCTTCATGCCGCCCCGCTTCTTGGAACGGGCCATGATCAGATTGGTGATGGGCAGATCCGCGTAATCGGGCTGGTGGGCCACATGGGCGTGGATCACCGGCAGGCCGGCTGCGCGGAAGGCGGCCGCCAGATTGGCGATCCGGGGAATGATGGCGCGCTTTTCCACCTGCTCCGCCAGAGTCGGGAAATCCGTCAGACCCGGCTCGATCACGCCCCGCTGGCACTCGCTGATGATCAGCGCTACCCCTCGCCCCGGTTCCATACCTCTTAGCATCGACATCTCCTCAGTTGTTGCCGGCATGCAGCCGGCGCAGTTCAAGCTTATTGACCTTGCCCGTCACCAGCTTGGGCAGTTCGCTCACCTGGATGACCTTCTTGGGCTTCTTGTAGCTGGCGATCAGCTTGCGCACGTGCTCGATGATCTCCGCTTCGGTGACCTGGCAACCCGCCTTCACGGTGATCACCGCACCCACGCTCTCGCCCCACTTCGGGTCGGGCAGGCCGATCACCGCGCATTCGGACACCGCCGGGTGTTGCAGCACCGCCTCCTCCACCTCCCGGGAATAGATGTTCTCGCCCCCGGAGATGATCATGTCCTTCTTGCGATCCACCAGGTAGAGGAAGCCGTCCTCGTCGATCTTGCCCACGTCGCCGGTATGCACCCAGCCGTCCCGGATCGTGTCCAGGGTGGCCACGTGGTTGTTCCAGTAGCCCCGGAACATGGCCACCCCCTTGGCCACGATCTCCCCGGCGACCCCCCGGGGGCATTCCTTGCCGTCCTCATCCACCACCTTGGCCAGGATATTGGGGTAAGGCTTGCCCACCGAGGTGAGGCGAGCCTTCTCCCTTTCCGTGCCATAGGGCTGGTGCTGGGTGGGGGACAGGCAGAACATGCAGATCTCGGTCTGGCCGTAGAGGTTGACGAAGCCGCAATGGAAGACTTCCATGGCCCGGCGCAGCACCGGCAGGGGCATGGGCGCGGCGGAATAGAGAATGGTGCGCACGCTGGACAGATCAGCGGATTCCAGCCCCGGCTGCTCCAGCACCATCTGCACCATGGTGGGGGCCAGCAGTAGGATGGTGAGGCGATCCCGCTCGATGGCCTTGACCACCTCGGCCGCCTCGAACTGGCGATGGAGATAGGCCGTTCCGCCCCGCACATGCTGGGACAGGCTGATCACCAGCCCGCCCACGTGGAACATGGGCATGACGATGAGCACCCGGTCGGTGGACTCCATGCCCAGCATCCAGGTGTCGGTCTGCACCAGCTGGCGCAATTCACGATGGCCCCAGATGCAGCCCTTGGGACGACCGGTGGTGCCGCTGGTGTAGATCAGGCAGGCAATGTCCGACTCCCGCGCCTTGAAGGGAGGGCCTTCGGGATCGCCGGTGGCGATGAAATCGTCGTAACTCTGGGCCCAATCGGCCTGGCCGCCAATGCAGACGTAGCGCTCGACGCTCTTCAGATCCTTGCGCAAGCCATCCACCAGGGACAGATACTGGGCATCGAAGATCAGCACCCGGGGGGCGCCGTCGTTGATGATGTAGGCCATTTCCGGCCCGGCCAGGCGAAAGTTCACCGTCGCCAGCACATAGCCGCTCCACTGGGTGGCGGCGATGATTTCGCCATACTCGATGGAATTCATGGCCAGCACGCCGACCCGATCCTGATGCCCCACGCCGCCCTTGTGCAGGGCCGACCCGAGCTGCTTGGCCCGCCCCAGCAAGGCCCGGTGGCTCACGCTGCGCTCGCCCTCCACATAGGCGAGATTGTCCCCACACCACTGGGCGTTGGATTCCAGATCGTCGGCAAAGGACAGGGGTAAAAAATCGTGCATGGCGGTCTCCTGGAGCTTATGTTTTGTTTCCCGCAGGGCGAACGGGGGCCGGGCGGCCCCCTTGAGATGAATCAGTTGCCGACGAAACTGGGCTTGCGCTTTTCCAGGAAGGCCGCGACCGCCTCCAGGTGATCCACCGCCTGCCGCGCCAGGGGATTGAGGTCCAGCTCCATCCGCTCCCCGTCGGCCATGGTGACTGCGCCATTGAACAGGGCCCCCTTGACCAGGGCCACCGTCACGAAGGGCAGCGACTCGAAACGGCGAGCCAGGGCCAGGGCCGCGCCCAAGGCCCCCCCAGCCGGTACGATTTCGCTCACCAGACCACAGCGCCGGGCTTCATCCGCCCCCATGATCCGCCCCAGCAGCATGAGTTCCCGGGCCTTGGCGTCGCCGATCTTTTCCGGCAGCGACCAGAGCAGGCCTCCTTCCGGCAACAAGCCCGCGCCCAGGGCATCGCTGCGGAAGCTCGCCCCCTCGCCGGCCACCACGAAATCACTGGCGGCCACCAGGGCCAGCCCGGCCCCGAAAGCCTTGCCCTCCACGGCGGCAATCACCGGCTGGGGGCCCCGGCGGATATCCCGGAACAGGGTCGTGGCGGTGCCAAGGCGGCCCCGCAGGGCAAGCAGATCCCCGGCGCCATCGGCCCCCCCGGAGAAATCGCCGCCAGGGCAGAAATCCCCCTCCCCGGTCAGCACGATGACCCGGCAGGACGGGTCGGTATTCAAGGCATGAAAGGTGCGGACCAGGGCTTCGGCGTGGGGGCGGCCCAGACCGTCCGGGCCGGCGCCGTAGAGCAAGGTCACGACGGCCACCGGGCCATCCAGCGCCACGGTCAGCAAGTCATTAGTGCGGTGCGTCATATTGAACTCCTGGGCCCTGTTCGGCCTTCGTGGGACGCTTATCCTTGGAAAGAGCTGGTTTGAATCAGGCGGTCCCGGCGCAAGGCGGCGCCGTAATCCACCTCGGCCCGTAGGGCGCCGTCGGGGGTCTCGCTGCCCTGGCCCAGGGCCACCCGCAGATAGGCCAGGGCCTCCCGGGGCTGGCGGGCCATGGCCTCGGCCACCTTGACGGCAGCCGCCACGGCAGCGCCCTGGTCGGCCAACTGATTCACCAACCCGATGCGCAGGGCTTCCTCGCCCCCCACCTCGGTGGCGAGCATCATCAGCTCCCGGGCCTTGCTGGCCCCCACCCGCTTGGGCAGGGTCCAGAAGATGCCCGTATCGGGGATCAGGCCCACCTTGAGGAAGGCGGCGCAAAACTTGGTCGCGGGGGTGGCCACGATATAGTCGGTGGCGCAGGCCAGGGACAGCCCGGCACCGAAAGCATGGCCTTCCACCGCAGCCACCACAGGCTTGGGCCCGGTGGCCAGGAGGCGAACCACGGCCCGGGCCAGGTCGAAGACCTGGCGGCCGTCGACGATGGGCCGCTCCTTCATTTCCGACAGGTCACCCCCCGCGCAGAAGGTGCCCGCCGCGCCGGTGAGGACGACCGCCCGGCACTCGACATCCTCGAACATCAGGTGTTCGAGGCGGGCCACCAGGGATTCCCGCATGGGGGTGGAAAAAGCGTTGCGCCGTTCCGGGTAGCTCATGGTCACGACGCACACGCGCCCATGACGGGTCACGGGGGCGAAATCAAGCAAAGAATCGCTCATGGAATGGGTTACTCGCCGGTGAACACGGGCTTGCGCTTTTCCAGGAAGGCCTTGACGGCTTCCTTGTGGTCCGCGGACCGGCGCAGGATGGGCTGGAGGTTGATCTCGGTTTCGTAGGCGCGCTCCAGCGTGGCGCATCCGTCAGCCAGGGCAGCCTTCATCATGGCCATGGCCAGGGGCGGCATGGCGATCAGGCGGCGGGCCACTTCCAGGGCCGCCGGCAGGGTCTGGCCGGCTCCCACCAGCTGGTTGGCGAGCCCGATTTCGTGGGCCTTGCGACCGTCGAAGTCGCTGGCCAGCAGGATCAGCTCCCGCGCCCGGCCAGCGCCGACCTTCTGGGACAGGGTCCAGAACAGCCCGGTATCGGGCAGCAAGCCAACTTTGACGAAGCCGGCGCTATAGCGCGCGTTGTCGGCAGTGACCACATAGTCGCTGGCGGCCGCCAGGGACAGGCCGGCACCGATGGCGAAACCCTCAACCGCCGCCACCACCGGCTTGGGGCCCGACACCATCAACTTGTAGATGTCCAGCACCAGCTGGTTACGCTGCCGGAATTCCAGCGGGGTGCGTTGCTTCATCTCGGAGATGTCACCGCCGGAACAGAAACAGTTGCCGGACCCGGTGACCACGATGGCGCGGCAGGGATCCTCCACCACCATCAGCTCCCGCAACCGCACCAGAAATGCCTGCCGCACGGGCAGGGCAAAAGCATTGCGGCGAGCCGGGTTATTCAAGGTCAGGATGGCAATGGGGCCGTCCCGCTCCACCAAAACACTTTCATCCAACGCGCTCACCGCCATAAGAATCCTTGCACATCAATGCAAAAAAACCTGGGGGGCCAGGCCCCCCAGGTTTTGGCACTTAAGCCGACACCCGCTTCCAGCGGATCAGGCTGACATCCTCGGCCATGGGCACGAAAACCGTTTCCACTGCCTCGCCGATCTTGATGCTTGCTGGATCCACCGCATTGAGCAGATCGTCCGGACCATTGACCAGATTGCCCACAAGGCGGATATGGGGGGCATCGTCCAGCTCCACCACCACCACGTTGTAGGGCGCCTGATCATTGAAGGCAGGCAGCAGCGGCGGATGGGGAACCACATAGGACCAGATCTTGCCCTTGCCCGACATCTTGCGCCATTCCTGCTTCATGGACTGACAGGAGGGGCACATGGGTCGGGGCGGGAAACGCAGCTTCCCGCAGTCCCCGCAGGCCTGGACCACCAGTTCTCCGCGAACCGATGCCTTGTAAAACTCGGCATCCTCCGGGGCGTCGGTCACCGGCAGCGGCCAAGACGCGATCATCTTTTCATCACCAGCCATGGCGTTCTCCTTAGTTTCTCAGCACGATGGCGCTGGTGGGGACGGCTTCGCCGCTGGTGACCAGACAGGCATCGGCACCAGGCACCTGGTTGGTAGAGGTGCCCCGCATCTGACGCACGCCTTCGACGATCATGTTGAACCCGTGCACGTAGGCCTCGGACAGACCGCCGCCCGACGTGTTGATGGGCAGACGACCACCGACCTCCAGTGCCCCGTCTTCTGCGATAAATGCAGCACCCTCACCACGCTTGCAGAAGCCGTAGCCTTCCAGCGACAAGGGCACCAGGGTGGTGAAGGCGTCGTAGATCTGGGCGACCTTGATGTCCTGGGGCTGGATGTCGCTGTTGCGCCAGATGCCCCGCCCGGTGGCCCAGGAAGGACCGTCCAGGGGCGCGTCACAGAAGTGATTCATCATGGTCGGGTGGGGCGCGGTCATGCCCTGGGAAGCGGCGTGCACATACACCGGCTTCTGCTTCAGGCTCTTGGCCCGCTCGGCCGAGACCATCACGCAGGCCAGGGCACCGTCTGTTTCCAGACAGTTATCGAACAGACACAGGGGCTCGGAGATCCAGCGGGCACTCATGTACTGCTCGCGGGTCAGGGGCTTGCCGTACATCTGGGCGGCGGGGTTGTTGTTGGCATGCTTGCGGCAAGCCAGGGCAACGTTGGCCAGATGGTCCCGGGTCATGCCGTACTCGTGCATGTAGCGACGGGTGAGCATGGCCACTTCGTCGGAAGGACGCACCAGGCCGTAGGGACGGCTGTACTTGAAAACGTCGGCCATGCGCTCCTGGGCCAGGGCCCAGACCCGGGCGCCGGAGCCGCGCTTGCGGGACCGCCAGACCACGCCGACATCGGCCTGCCCGGTGGCGATGGCCATGGCCATGTGCAGCACCGTGGCGCAGCCGGCGCCGCCGCCGTAGCCGATCTTGGAGAAGAAGCGCACATCGCCAAAACCCAGGTTGCTGGCGATCTCGTTTTCCTCGGTGCTCTCCCAGGTGAAGGAGGACATGGCGTCCACTTCCGAGGGATGAATGCCGGCGTCTTCCAGGGCATCCCGAATGGCCATGATGGCCAGCTCGGTCTCGGTGGGCTCCAGCCGCTTGGCAAAGGCCGTCTGGCCGATGCCAACGATCGCGGTTTTATCCTTGATCGTCATGGCATCAACCCTTGCTTGCCGGGAACGGAGGCAGCTCACCCACCAGCCAACGGTCGGCGGAGCGCTTCCACGGGGATTCGGCGCCCGCCTTTTCAGGCAGGGCCACCGTGACGTTCACGATGGTGCACACGTTGTCACCCGCCTTCACTTCGATGGCCACATCCACCCAGCAACAACCGGTACGGTCAGTGTGCACCGCGCTGACGGTGCCACTGATGACCATGGTGTCACCCGGGTAGATGGAAACACGCATCTTGTAGGCGATGCGGGCGATCCGGCCCGTCGGACCGGTCCAGTCAGTGATGAAGCGGCTGATCCAGCCACCCTGGGTAGGGGTGTTGAGGAAGATGTCCTTGGTCCCAACCCGGCGCGCCCAGGGGTGATCGTGGTGCTGGGGCTGCCAATCCCGCGAAGCGGCGGCACCTTGCACCACGGTGGTCGCGGTGATGGGAGCACGCAGCTCGGGTACGCAGTCGCCGACCTTGACCTGATCGGCCGTCAATGAACGATAGCTCTTTCCCATGTCATGCATCCCTGTTGTAGCAGAAGAATTTGTAGCGCTCGATACTCACCAACTGGCCGTTTTGGTTCTTGTACTGCACTTCATTGACCCAGTTGCGGCCGGTGCCCAGCTTGTTGGTGCGCAGTTCGCCGATGCCGACAATCTTGGAAATGATGGTCAGACGATCACCAAGACGCATGGGTTCGTAATACTCGGCGTCGATACCACCGACGATGCCTTCCTTCAACCCGGAGAAATCCTTTAGGGCGAAGTGGGTTTCCATGGGCATCCGTAGCGGACGCTTGAAGCTCGACGCTTCCACGCCGTGCACATCCCAGATTTCGTCGGGACGCCGGGGCGACCAGCGGTAAGTGGACGTGTAGGTCAAGGTCGAAGGGGTCGGAGCGATGATGCCGCCGGTGATTTCCTTGGCGACTTCTTCATTCCAATACAGCGGATTGCCGTCGCGCATGGCTTCGAGCCAGGCATCGATTAGGCTCTGCTCCACCTTCAGCTCGGCAACACGCTCGATCTGGAAGCCTTCCCAGTCCTCGAGCTTAGTCGGGTAATTGATCATGAATCCTCCAATATCAAGTCGGGTTGGGCAGGCCAAGGCCACGACGGGCAATGATGTTGCGCTGGATCTCGTTGCCACCGGCGCCAATGGTCAGAATCACGCCGGCACGGTGGATCAGCTCGAACAGGCCTTCTTCGATCGCGCCTTCGTTGTCGATGCGCAGCATGGTTTCCGGCCCGACCACCGTGGTGATCACGTTGGCCATGTGCTGGAACAGCTCACTACTGGTGATCTTGGTCATGGCTGCGGCAACCGCGGCTTCGTAGCCCTCCAGGGCCACCACGCTGTAGCTGTGGAGACGGCCTTCTTCCAGCAGGACCGACAGCTTGGCCACGGCGCTGCGGACCGCCGGATCGTTGCGGACGGGTTCGCCATCACGGGTGGCGGTGCGCACCCACTCCAGGAACTTGTCGAAGATCCGTTGCTGATAGCTGTGGGGGAAGAGGATGTGACGTTCGAAGTCGAGGGCTTCGGAAATGACCTTGAAGCCTTCGCCTTCCGGGCCGAAGCGCTGGCTGTCCGGCACGTACACGTTGTCGAGGAAGACCTCGTTGGTACGCTCGCCGTTGATGCAGAACATCGGGTTGATCTGGATCCCCGGGGTGTTCTTGAGGTCGATCAGGAACAGGGTGATGCCCTTGTGCTTGGGGCCCGTGGCGTCGGTTCGGGTGGCCAGGTAATACCAGTCGGCGAAGTGGCCGGAAGTGGTGAAACGCTTCTGGCCGTTGATGCGCCAGCCGTCACCATCCCGGGTGGCCTTGATCTTCAGGGACGCCAAATCGGAACCGGCTTCCGGCTCGGAGTAGCCAATGGCCCATTCGATCTCGGCGTTAATGATCTTGGGCAGGAAATAGGCTTTCTGCTCCGGAGTGCCGTGCTTGGCCAAGGAGCGGCCGAGGATGCCGACGCCCTTGCCAGGACTAGGGGCATTCTCATAGGCACAAATTTCATTGAGCAGATAGTCGTAACGATGGGATAGACCCTTGCCGCCCAGTTCTTTGGGCCAGGACACGCCAAGATAACCGCCTGCGGCCAGATCCTTCATGAAACCGCGACGGGCGGGGGTATCGATATAGCGCGTCGCTTCCGCGCCGCGAACCCGCACGCCCGGCTTTTCAGCGCACTTCTTGATGTAGGCGCGGGCTTCTTCTTCCCACGCGCGTTCTTCAGGAGAAAATTCGAAATCCATTATTTAGCCCCTCCTTCAATGAGTTCGGCAGCAACGAAATCTTCCAAAGTCTTCGTATCGACCCACGCCACCATGTGCTGCTTGTTGCGGCGGAAGAACAGCTGGACATCCAGGTCGTTGGTGAAACCGATACCGCCGAAGATCTGCTGCCCGGTCCGGGTGGCAAAACGCCCGGATTCGGCAGAGCGCAGGAACGCGGTGGCGGCCAGACGGGGAAAATCCGCGCGGCGGCTGTCCTTGGCCCAGGCGGCCTTCCACGTCAGATACCGGGAACCGGCAATGCCCGTGGCCGAATCGGCCAATTGGTGGGCGATTGCCTGGAAGCTGCCGATCGGACGATCGAATTGCACACGTTCCTTGGCGTAGGTGGTGGCCAGCTCCAGGTCGCGGGCGGCACAACCGACAAACCAGGCGGACTGGGCCACCATCATGTCAAGACCAACGGCGCTCCAAATCTTCCAGCCGGTGCCGGCACCGCCGATACGGTCGGACAGGGGCACCAGGACGTTGTCGAAGGTCACCAGGTAACGGGCGTCGAGGGCATGGGTATCTTCCTTGGTCAGGGTCACGCCCTTGGCCTTCGGATCCACCAGCAGGATGTCGATGCCTGCATCGCCAGCGCCCGTGCGCACCAGGGTCACCAGGCGATCGGCGGCGGCGGCGAAGCTCACGAAATACTTCTTGCCGTTCAGGCGATAGCCGTCGGCGCCAGCCTCTGCCTTCAACTGAATCCCGGTGCCCTTGAAACTGCCACCCAGCTCCAGGAAAGCGGGGGTCAGCACGGCTTCGCCAGCGGCGATGCGGGGCAGCCATTCCTTTTTCTGGGCGTCGCTACCGGCCAGGGCGATGAGGCCGGCGGAGATGACGGAGGTTTCCAGGATCGGAGCCGGGCACAGGGCGCGACCGAGTTCCTCGAAGACCACGGCCAGATCCACGCTCCCCAGGGCCGAACCGCCGAACTCTTCGGCCAAGGTCAACCCGGTGATCCCCATTTCAGCCAGAGACTTCCAGAGGGAGGTGGGATACCCGATCGGATCGTTTTCCATCGCACGGACCACCTTGATGGATGATTGGTCCGCCAGCATCTTGCGCAGGGAATCGCGCAACATTATTTGTTCGTCGTTCAGGTCTAGATTCACAAGACTTCCCCCTCTACACAATCGTTGCTAACAAAAACGGGCCCCGCAGTCCGCGCTTCCCGGCTGGGGCGCCCACGACCAAATTAACTGACTACCCCTGCTGCCACCAACTCCTGCAACTTGTCGCCATCGACCCCGATTTCCGCCAGCACCGCGGCGGTGTCGGTGGCGGAGGCAGACGGCGCCCGCACCGGACCAGGGGGCAATTTCTGACCGGCCAGCAAAGCGCCAACCTGGCGGAAGCTGCCCTTCTCGGGGTGCTGGACCTCCACAAACGCCCCCCGAGCCACGAACTGAGGATCGTTGACCACCTCCGCGATGGAATTCACCGGAGCAATGCAGCTATCGAGCTTGCTGAAGATCTCCAGCCATTCGGCTCGCGGCCTGGTGGCGAAAGCGTCGCGGAAGGCAGCCCGGATTTCATCCTGCTTGGCACGGTCCATCTGGTGCGGAATCCACGCTTCACAACCGAGCGCCTTGCAGACGTTGGCAAAGAAGCCGGATTCGATGGCCCCCAGGGAGATCCAGCGCCCGTCAGCCGCCATATACAGGTCGTAGCAAGCGGATCCCCCCGTAAGGATCGAAGTCCCGGGGCCAGGCTCCTTGCCCGTGGCCAGATACTCGTCCACATGCATGGACATGAGGTACAGCACCCCTTCCGTCATGGACACATCCAGGTAACTTCCCTCCCCCACGGTCTTGGCACGCAGGAGCCCCGCCAGAATGGAGATCACCGCCTGCATGCCGCCGCCGGCGGTATCGGCCACGGTCAGTCCGGGAATCGCGGGGGCGCCATCGGCCCGGGGGTCGGTAGTGGCCAGCATCCCGGCCAGGGCATCGTAGTTCACGTCATGGCCTACCCAGTTGGCGGCGGGCCCGGTCTGGCCGTAGCCACTGATGGAGCAGTACACGATCTTGGGGTTGGCCCGGGACACTTCCTCGTAACCGATCCCGAGACGGCCCGCCACGCCAGGGCGGAAGCCTTCCACCACCACGTCCACCCCTTGCACCAGCTGCAGGAACAGCTCCTTGCCGGCCGGCTGCTTCAAATCCAGCATCAGCTTGCGCCAGCCCCGGGAGGCGCCGTAGCCATGGAAAGGCGCCTCAAGGCGATGGCTGCCCGGGCGAACTGGAGGCACGACCCGAATCACGTCGGCACCGAAGTCCGCCAGGATTCGGGCACAGCGGGCACCGGGACCGACTCCCGAGAGATCGAGGATCTTGATGCCGGCCAGCAGCCCTTCAGATGAATGTTGTTTTTTCACTTATGAAACCCGCTGTAAAATTAATACTGGTTCATACGATACCGTATAGGATATGTACCGTCAAGGCTTTCCAGCCCCTTGCCAGCGCCTTAAAACCCAAGCCGGGGAAGGGTTTCACGCAAACCGGGTGCCATCCAAAGACCGTTCCGCCAAGCCTCCCAGGCACCCAGGAAACAGCGAGCTTCGCTCGACGAAAACGGCCATCATACGCCCGACTAACACCCTCCCTCCATCCGATACACAAGAGGACCTGGCCTGAAGCGCCAACAAAAATGCCCCCTTACCGGGGGCATTTTTTTATGACTTACACGCCCTCAAACGAAGGCAGCCCCTCAACCTTCCATGGAGAACCGGCCGGCCTCAGTCATCAGCCGCACGAATTCCCGCATGGTGCCGGTGAACTGAACCGGCTTGTCGAAGTTGAAGATCGCGGCCTTGGCTGCGTCGAAATCGTCCACGGACGGGACGGTATCGTTGGGCAGCAGAACGCCCGGGCTGCGATCGAAACGCACGGCGGTGAAGTAACCACCGGATGCGCCGACGATGGCGCCGCTCACATCGCACTGTTCGCTGCACAGCCACTCCACGGCGGGGGAGACGTATTCAGCGGTCATGTACTTCATGATGGGCTGCATGCGGGGATCAGCAACCGAACCACCCATGCGGGTTTCGCTGGCCACGGGGGAGATACAGTTGGCGCGGATGTTGTCCTTGCCGCCTTCCACGTTCAGCACGTTCATCAGGCCGATCATGGCGGTCTTGGCGGAGCCGTAGTTGGCCTGGCCGAAGTTGCCCACCAGACCAGCCATGGAGGTGGTGAACACCACGCGACCATACTTCTGCTCCTTCATCACCGGCCAGGCGGCCTTGGTGCAGAAGACAGAACCCATGAAGTGGACCTGCATCACGGACTCGAAGTCAGCCATGTCCATCTTGGCGAAGGTCTTGTCCCGCAGGATGCCGGCGTTGTTCACCAGGGAATCCACGCGGCCGAAGGCCTTCAGGGCGGTGTCCACAATGCCCTGGGCGCCGGCTTCGGTCGCCACGCTATCGTAGCTGGCAACGGCCTGACCACCATTGGCTTTGATCTCGGCAACCACCTTGTCGGCCACGGAAGCATCGCCGCCCACGCCGTTAACGCTACCGCCCGGATCGTTCACGACCACCTTGGCGCCAAGCTTGGCGAAGTTCAACGCGTAGGTGCGACCCAAACCACCGCCACTGCCGGTAATGATGACAACACGATCGTCAAAACGAATACCCATGGTTCCTCCAGATAAAATGCACAAAGGCAGTAGAAGCAATTTGCCGGATAACTTAAGCCACCTCGCGGCAGATGCACTGACCGCGGCGCCCACATCTCGACGACGAAACTAACAATCAGTCAGTTTAGACTTTGAAAATTAGCAGACCAACCCTGTCAGCGCAAGGCCATGGCCAGAGAATTTCTGAAAAGCCCGGCCTTTCCTTGCCTGATCCAATCCGAGCAATTCACGAAAAACTTTTAACAGTATAACATTAACAGTTCATGCGGATGGACCGGACGACAGAGTTTTCCGGACAGCCGCGGCAGCCACGAGTGGTCCGACCGGGCCCTCCGACCCATTCCGCGCTGCCGCCAACCATGACGAAAGCCCGACTTCGTCTGCATTTTTGAGATGCAACCACCTTGGAAAAACAGGAATTCGACCGGAGTTCATTGAAGCTCGCCCAACAGGTCGCCATGCGGCTGGAAGAGGATATCGTCGGTAGCGGCTGGAAGGTGGGCGAAATCATGGGTTCGGAAGCGGCCCTGGCCACCCGCTACGGCGTCAGCCGCTGGGTCATCCGGGAGGCGCTGCGCATTGCCGAACAAGACGGGCTGGTAGAAATCCGGCGCGGGCGCTTTGGGGGCATCGCCGTGTCGGCGCCGGTGCTGACCGTCGTCGGTTCGTCGATCCGCCAATTCCTGAGCGTCAGCCGGGTCTCCAATGATGTGCTCTACGAGGCCCGTTTCGTCCTGGAATGCTTCGCGGCCAGCCTGGCCATTGCGCGCCTGCCCCCGGCTCAGGCCGAGTCCCTGAGGGAGCTGGCGGAACGGGCCAGCGCTGCCCCCGCGGCGCAGCACTCGGCCATGATCTTTCTGATACTCCGCGAAGTGCTGCGTGCCGCCGGCAATTCAGCCCTGGAAGCGTTCACCTACGCCCTGTCCCAAACCACCATCGAGCTGGCGCTACTGCGGGGTGCCGATGAAGCGGAACTGAACCACATCGCCAGCCGGCAACTCCAGTTCCGGATCAAGCTGATCCACGCCATTCTCGCCGGAGACGGCGCCTCGGCCACGGAGCAGATCAACAGCTTTTGCCAGCTGGGCATTTCCTTCCTGTACGGACTCAAGCAGGGAAAGAAGGATCTGGCCTTGCTGGTGGCCCAGCACCACCTGATCCACGACGCCCGCAACAAGACCGCGCGCCCCAAGCTGACCGAGCAGGTCGCCTGGGAGATCGAATATGACCTCATCGCCAACGACTGGGCGCCCGGCACGCTGCTGGGTTCGGAAGCGGCCCTCATGCAGCGCTACAAGGTCAGCCGCAGCGTCATCCGGGAAGCCATCCGGCCCCTGGAACGCCTTGGGGTGGTGGAGATGTGCCGGGGCAAGCACAGCGGGCTCAAGGTCGCCACGCCGGAGCCCAGCGCGATCATCCGTAGCGTGGTGCTCTACCTGAACTACTCGAAGAACAACGACTTCGCCAGCTATGAGTTGCGCAAGGAAATCGAACGGGTGGTGGTGCAAGCCCTCGCCGCCGCACCCGCGGCTGCCCGGACCCCCACCACGGAGCGGCTCACGGCCTTTTCGGAATTCAAGTTCCGGGCCAGCCTGGGCAGCCTGCGTCAGGTCGTCCATGACCTGGGGCAGATCTTCGCCGCTGCTACGCCCAACCTGATTTTCTCCTTCTTCCTGCGGATTCTTGCCGAGACCGTGCTGCTTTCGAGCCGCTGCGTGTTGTCGGTAAACGATGCCGCAACGGTGATCCGCACGGTGCAGACCCAGGCCGGCAAGCTTGGGCGTGCGATTCAAGGGGGAGAATCGGAGTTGGCGCGCAACGGCATCGATGAGATCTGGGACACCCTCCGGGAAGCCTACGATCTACCCAAGAAAAAAGCCCGGCAGGATGGAGAAGCCTGCCAAGCTGCGCCACCCAGCCTGACCTGAGCCAAGGACAGGGCTGACCTGCCCGGGCGGCGCAGGAGCGGCTTCGGGGCTTGGGAGCGGAGACATCGGACCAGGCGCTAAGGGGCAGCCAAGGCCGGACCCAGCACTGGATGCGGCCTAGGGTCCTGGACCTAGCGGTTGCGGGCCAGGGAATCCCCCAGCAGGAAGCGGGACAGGGCGGGGATCAGGATCAGCGCCCCCACCATGTTCCAGATGAACATGAAGGTCAGCAGGATGCCCATGTCGGCCTGGAACTTGATGGGCGACCAGGCCCAGGTCACCACCCCGGCGGCCAGGGTGGCCCCCACTAGCGCCACCACCTTGCCGGTGAATTGCACCGCCTTGCGATAGGCCTCGGTCAAGGACATGCCGGCCCGCATGTAACCGAGCTGGATGCTCATCAGGTATAGAGCGTAATCCACCCCGATCCCCACCCCCAGGGCGATGACCGGCAGGCTGGACACCTTCATGCCGATCCCCAGGACCACCATCAGGGCCTCGCAGAGGATCGAGGTGACCACCAGGGGTAGCACTGCCACGATCACTGCCCGCACGCTGCGGAAGGTGATGTAGCACAACACGATCACCGCTCCGTAGACATAGAACATCATGGTCCGGCTGGCTTGCTGGACGACGATGTTGGTGACCGCGTCGATACCGGCGGAACCCGCCACCGGCAGGAACTGGATGTGGTCGCTGTTGTGCTCGGCGGCGAAAGCCTCCACCGCCTTGAGCACCCGGTCCAGGGTCGCGGCCTTGTGGTCGGCCAGATAAGCCACCACCGGCATGATGGAGCAATCCGGGTTGAGCAGATCGGGGCTATTGTCCTGGACCCTGAAAATGGCGGTGTTCACCAGGGCCTGACTGTGGTTGATGGTGATCCATTTGGGCGAGCCCTCAAAGAATCCCGACGTCACCCGGGGCAAGGCATCCGCCACGGACTGGGTCGTTTGCACCCCCGGCACCTGCCGCAAGGCCCAGCCCAGCCGGTCCACTTCCACCACGGTTTCGTATTTTTCGCAGCCCCCTGGCGGCGTTTTGACGATCACCGCGAACTGATCGCTGGAAAGCCCGTAATGGGAAGTGATGTAGGCGTTGTCCTGGTTGTAGCGGGAATCCGGGCGCAACTCCGGGGCACCCGAATCCAGATCCCCCACCTGCAGGTTGAGGCTCACCACGTACCCGAACACCCCCAGCAGGGCCGCCGCCGCCACCGCGCCGGCGGCCCAGTTGCGCTCGGTGAAGCGATCCAGCAGGTTCCACACGGCCCCCAGCCCGGCACCACGCCCTTCGATCTGATCCTCCCTCAAGCTGCGCTGGGCAGCCTGCAGGCTCACCCCGAAATAGGAGAGCAGCACGGGCAGCATCACCAGATTGGTAAACACCAGCACGCCAACGCCGATGCTGGCGGTGGCCCCCAGCTCCTTGATGACCGGGATATCGATCAGGCCCAGCACCGCGAAGCCCACCACGTCGGCGATGAGCGCAGTCAGCCCGGCCAGGAACAGACGGCGGAAGGTATAGCGGGCCGCCACGTACTTGTGGGTGCCCCGCGCCACGTCCTGCATGATGCCGTTCATTTTCTGGGCACCGTGGCTGACGCCGATGGCAAAGACCAGGAAGGGCACCAGCACCGAATAGGGGTCCAGTTCGAAACCCAGCAGGTTCACCAGGCCCAGCTGCCAGACCACCGCCACCAGGGAGCAGGCCACCACCAGGACCGTGCTGCGCACGCAGCGGGTGTAGCCATAGATGATCGCAACGGCGACCACGGCGGCGATGGCGAAATACAGCATCACCTGAACCAGCCCGGCGATCAGGTCACCCACCAGCTTGCCAAAGCCGATGATGTGGATCTTCACCTTGCCGTTGGCCTTGGCTTCCAGATTCTTGGCCAGCTCCTTGGAGCGGATGTTGTCCTCCAGGAGGCGCCCCAGGGAGCCGTAGTCGATGCGCTGGCCGGTGTCGGCATAGCGCTCAAGCATGGGGGCGACGATCATGCTGGACTTGAAGTCGTTGGCCACCAGGGTGCCCACCAGGCCGGCGCGGGCCACGTTCAGGCGCAGCTCGTCGATCGCCGCGGGGGAGCCGTTGTAGGTGCCAGGCATCACCGGCCCGCCCCGGAAGCCCTCCTCGGTCACCTCGGTCCAGCGCACCCCCGGCATCCACAGGGATTTGACGAAGGGACGGAACACCCCCGGGGTCAGCACCAGGGTGTCGTTCACCTCCCGCAGCACCTCCAGATATTCCTTGTCGAAGATGTCGCCGCCGCTGGTGTTTTCCACCACCACCCGGATCGAGTTGCCAAGACCCCGGATCTCATCCTTATGAGCCAGATAATTCTTGATGTAGGGGTGGGACTGGGGAATGAGTTTCTCGAAGCTGGCATTGACCACCAGCCGGGTCCCGAACAGGGCCAGCACCAGGGAAGTCATTACGCAGAAGGCAATGATCCAGGGACGATGGTTGAAGATGATGCGCTCAAGGCGGTTGCCGGAGCTGGGGTCGAAATCCTCGAGCCTGGCCACGACAGGCATGCTGTCGACCTGCTCGAGATTGATGGGAGTTGCCATGGTGTCTGTGTCTCGACGGAGTCAGTTGATCTTCTGGGAACGCGCCCCCTGCCCACCCACCAGCACCAGCCCGGCATCGCTGCCAGCCACGCCGTAGTAGGGCATCGGCCGGTCGGCCTTCAGGGGTGCAAGGCGGCCATCCAGGGGCCCTGACAGGATTTCCCCCCCCAGGGTCACCAAGACCAGCCGGTTGCCGGGCAGCACAATGCCGGCGGACACGCCGGAGGTCACGCCCGTTTCAAGCTTGGCCCAAGTGCCGCCGCCGTCCTCGCTGCGGAAGGCATTGCCCCGCAGGCCGAACAGCACCAGCACGCCCTGGGTTCCCGCCAGTCCAAAATAGGATCCGCCATAGGATGTGGGGATATTGACGAAGCGCTGGCTGGCCCGATCCAGGCGCCAGAGGCTGCCCTGCTCGCCCACCATGTAGATGTCGGAACCCAGCCCCCGGATGGCGTTGAGGTGCAAGCCCCCCTCGTTGGGCACCCGGTCCGACCAGACCTGCCAGCTTTTCCCGCCATCGCCCGTTCGGAAGATCATGTTGAAGGCGCCCACCACGAAGCCGCTCTGGTCATCCTCGAACCACAGATCCAGAAAGGGCCGGCCCGGTCCTTCCTCCTGGAAGCGCCGGGCATCGTCCAGGGCCATGGCATGGCGTTCATCCCCCGCCAGGGCTTCGAAATGCTTGACCATCAGGGCTGCTGCCTGACGGCCGTCCAGCTGCTTGATCCAGGTGTCGCCCGCATCCGTGCTGTGGAGCACCACCCCCCCCTGCCCTACCGCCCACCCTTTCCGGGCATCGATGAACTGCACCGCGACCAGGTCAGTGCTGACCGGACAAGAAACCTGGCGCCAGTTCTGGCCACCGTTATCTGAAACAAGAATGTGCCCGCGCCGCCCCACCGCCACATGGCGACCGCCCGGGGTACGGACAACCGCGGACAACATCGAGGACGATGCGATGGCGCTGGCCATCGCCGGTACATCCAGGGGATCCTTGAAGCCTGCGGCCTGGGCCAACGGGGTCGACAGAAATCCGAGCGCTGCCAAAAACGCGCCGATACACAAAGGGAAACGCATACCAGTCCTTACCGAAGTGCAAACCGACGCCCTGCTGGAACCAGGCCGCGGCGAATGGAAACCGCCCGGCACGAGGCCGGGCCGGGCGGTCACTCACGGCCTAGCGGCCGCTACGGGCCGCAAGGGCGTCAGGCTTGAACAAGTTCTGGGGCAAGGGCCCCTTCGGGTAGATGCCCGTTTTACCTTCCGACATTTCCTGGGAAAGGCTGTAGAGCCCGGTGGACATGTCGTACTGGAAGGAGAACTTGGCGACCGGAACCTGGGCATCGTAGAGCTGCACCATGCTCTGGGCACCCCAGCGGAAGAGCTTGCCGGAACCGTCCCACATCTCGGTGAGGCCCGCGCCGCTCCAGTCTTCATCCAGGTAGAACACCCGCTTGCTGTAGGTATGACGGAATTCCGGCTTCAGCTTGGCCTCCACCACCCAGACCCGGTGCAGTTCCCAACGCACCGCATCGGGATTGACGAACTTGGGACCCATCAGGGTGTCAGGCTTCTCGAAAAACTGGGCCTTGTAGGCGTTATAGGGAAGCAGCACTTCCCGCTTGCCCACCAGCTTGAAATCAAAGCGGTCCATCTTGCCCAGGAAGAGCTCGGCATCGTCGTAGGTCTTGACGCCGCCGGTGGTGGCAATCGGGGTGTCATAGGCCACGTCCGGCGACAGGCGGACCCGCCGGGTACTGGCGGAATAGCCCCACGCCCGCCGGGGCTGCTCGATGGGATCCATGTTGTCCATGAACAGGGTGCAGTCACCCACGTTGCGGGCTGGACCCACAAAATTGTAGGCCACCTTGAAATACCACCCGCCGGCGTTCTTGAGATCCTCTGCGGTGGCGCCCTCGTGGTAATAGGGCCAGCTGGCGGAGTAGTGGAAATCCCCGGCCATGATCTGCTTGCCGTTGGCATCCACGTACCAATTGCGCGCGTAGTAGTCCTGACCCGCCCCGGCGTAGCGCAGCAGGTGGTTCCACATGGCTTCATAGCCGTTCTTGGGAATGGGGAAGGGAATCCCCCCGATGGCCCCCTCCAGGACCAGATTGTTGTTGCTGGTCTTGGCCCGGGTGGCATTGGCCACCGTGTTGTCCAGAACGTATTTGGGAAGGTTCACGCTGCGGTGGGTCGGATAGACATCCACCCGGAAACCTGGCGTGCGCTTGATGAATTCCTGCATTCCCTCCGACAGCTTGTCGGCGTACTTGGCCACATTGTCGGCAGTGATGGAGTACAGGGGTTTTTCGCTGGCGAAGGGGTCCGCCCAGCGGCCGGAATTGGGCACAAATCCCGCCGGCGCCGTGGTGGTGGGCAAACCCCCGGTATAGGCGGGGATCGACCCGTCCTTGTTGGCGGCCTTTTCAGAACCAAACAGGGTCAGATTTGCCCCCAGCTGCTTCGCCTCTTCCGCGCTCACCGCCGCCTGGGCGCCACCTTGAAAGGCGGCACAAATGACCGTGGCCAGCACCATTTTTGCAAACTTCATGAAACTGTCTCCTTGCTTTTATAGGTATTTAGAAGGTGGTCTGATAGGTAAAGGCCAGATAGCCCTTGTCCTGATAGCCAGGGCCTTGCCAGCGCTTGGAGCTCTTGTCGTAGTTCTGGTTGTACCAGGTGTAGGAAAGATCCATCTGATGCCGGGCATAGGCGTTGGCGCTCAAACCAATCTTGAACACCTTGAAGCCTTCGCTGCCACCACCGTTGGTGGGGGCATTACCGTTCAGGCCGGAGGACAGCAGCAGGGGCATGGAAATGTCCACACCGGGGAGCACTTGCTGCCATACCGGGGTAAACGTAACGGTACCCGTCGTATATAAACCGTCATAGCAGCTGCGGATCGAGCCGGAGGCAGTCCGGCAGGTTGCCCAATAGCCCGGATCCTTGCCCCGGAACAGGCTTGCGTTCTCGGTCACCTTGTCGAGCTTGGACCAGGCCAACTCCCCTACCAGACTCGCGGTATCCCAGATGCCCCAGGGGCCGGTGCTATAGGACGCCACGCCATTGAGCAAGGCATGCCAGGTGTCGCCGATCGCCCCTTCGTTGGTGATCCGCGCCGAACTTGTGGTGGAGCTGCTCAGGGCTGCGTTGTGCCGATGGGACAGTTCCGCCCCCACCGAGATACCTCCAATGTTCTTCGAGAAGGTCAGGCCCCACAGGGACACGTCCTTGGCATAGATCGCCCGGCTGATGTTTAAATTGACCCCCAGTACCGGCGCGGCCTGGGCGGCCCAGGGGTTGAAATCATCGAACTCCCGGTAGAAGAGCCCCACCGTTCCGTCGAGCCAGTCTGGACTCCACTTCACCCCGACCCCCCAGTTCCCTTCATCCCCTTCGGAGGGCTTGCCCCGATTCAGGCCAGACCCCTGGACCACCGTGTAATTGCCGCCACCGAAGTAGGTGCCCCCCTCCGGGTAACGGCTTGAACGCCAGTCGAACATGTACTGCCCGAGAACGGTCACGCTGGGATGGACCTGGCCAATGACGGACAGCTGGGTCACCGGCATGGCGGTTTCCTTGGCCGATGCCCCCGGGTTGGTGGCCGACTTCATCCCGTCGCTGGGCGCCTGGGAATAGGCCACTGAATGGGTGCTACCCACAAGACCCTCGCCCCAAATCACCGCATGGCGCCCCAGCTTCACGTTCCAGGCGGTATCACCCAGATTGAAGTTGCCGAAGACGAAGGCATCCAGGAATTCGCCGGAGGGGCCTTCGTAATAGCGCTTGACGTAGTTCGACCAGGAATCGTTGACATAGCCGTGGCCACCGGTAGACGTGTAATTCGCGGGGGAATACTTGGGCCGATCCGGAAAAGCCATGTCATGCCAAAGGGCAGCGGAAACGCGCGCGCCGAACACCCCTTGGTAATTGAAATCAAGCTCGCTCAATATATCCAGGCGGCTGCTGATGGTTTCATTCTTGTCCGCAAAATACTCGGCACCATCGAAAACATAACCATTGGGTGCAAAGTTGGTGGCCACCGAGCGGGGATTGGCCAGTTCGATACGGGAATCCCGCCCTTGCATCCGCTGCAAGTAGTTATAGCGAATGGTGTTATCCCAGCGCAGGGAAACATCCTGACTGCCCGTATCCAGATCGAAGGCGTGAGCCCCGGACACTGCGACAGTCAGCCCCGCTGCCAAGGACACCCTGGCGGCCCGCCGCACCGCCAATGCCGCCGGTTTCAGCATATTCGGCTTTACCGATCCTTGCATGTTTCCTCCTGATTGTTGTTTTGCATAGCACCATTCGACGACATCGAACGTCACGACTAAAAGTGACGATCCGCATCGTTTCTTTATTTGCCATGCGCATAATGGAATACGATCGTACAATCGCAAAAAAATAATAAGGGCACATTTCGTGCCCTTATTGAAAACAGCAATTCAGACAACCCTATTGATTTAATACAAAATATAAAACGGTGTTTTAATCGAGATTGTCCAGCCAGATCATTAATTCATCTGCGCTTGAACGCCATGCCGGCACCACCTATTTCAGCGTCCGCCCTTGCCTCCACTGAGACGCTGCTTGAGGATCTCCATGGTCGCAGCCCGTTCGTTTCCGAAAAACAGCGCACTATTTGCCAGCCGTTCCACGTTGCGCCCTTGGGCACGCCCCAGGTCACCGGCCAGTTCGATCGCCAATTTGGCCATGCGCATGGCCTCCTGAGGCTGCTTGCAGAGCTTCACGCAGAAGTCCCACGCAGCCTGTTCCAGTTCGGCATCGGGAATCACCCGATGCACAAGCCCTGCGGCCAGGGCCCGTTCGGCGTCGATCTGCTCGCTGGCCATGATCAGCCAGCGGGCCCAATGGGTTCCCACCGTGCGCACCAGCCGGCTGGTACCGCCCGAGCCCGGAATCATGGCGATGTTCATCTCCGGCAAACCGTATTGGGCACTCTGCCCGGCCAGGCGGAAGTCGCAGGAGAGGGACATTTCCAGCGCGCCACCCAGGCAGGGAGCATGGTGGGCCACCACGATGGGCTTCTCCACCGCCTCCATGGCGTCGAACAGCCAGTGATAGGCGTTATCCCGGTAGTTGCGACGGAATTCGGAGGTGCTGCCGGCGGCTTCGTCCACCTTCACCGCTTCCATGGCGGAAAGATCCATCCCGGCAGAAAAATACTTGCCCGTGGAGCGGATCAGCATGACCCGCAGATCCTCCCGCAGGGTCAGGGCTTCCACCGCCCGAGCCAGGCCGTCGTACATCTCCCGGGTCAGGGCATTGAATTTCTCGGGGCGATTGAAGATCACTTCAATGATGCCGTCTCGTTCGTTGCAAAGCAGATGTGGAGTGCTCATGGGATACCTTCGAGGACTTAGTTCAAACGGGTACGCAAGGCGTTCTTGTTCACCTTGAGCATGGGGGTCAGGGGCAATTCGGAAACGAATTCAATCTGGTCCGGGGTTTTGTAGTCAGCCAGCCGGGCGCGGCACCACTGGCGCAATGCATCCTTATCGGGGGGGGCGGCGGGATTAGCCGGCACCACGAAGGCCACGCCGATCTCTCCGATGACCGGCGCCCCCTTGCCGACGATGGCCGCCTGAGCCACGTCAGGGTGTTCCTCCAGGACCTTCTCCACTTCCAGGGGGTAAATCTTGTAGCCACCCCGGATATAGATGTCCGACACCCGGCCCAGCAAGATCAGGTTGCCGTTGTCGTCCACTCGGCCCATGTCGTCAGCGATCAGCCAGCCGTCCGGGGTTATCGCCCGGGCCGTGGCTTCCGGGTCGTTCCAGTAGCCCCGCATCACCGCGCCGCCCCGCAAGCGGATGCGGCCAACGCTGCCTTGCGGGAGGGGTTTGCCTTCGGCATCCACCACCTGGAGCTCGACACCCTCCTGGGGCCGGCCCACCGTCCGGAACAAGACCTCGGGGGGATCATCCGAGCGGGTGCCGGAAATCGATGGCGACTCGGTCATGGCGTAGCGCACGATCATGGCGCAGCCGGTCACCCGGGTCACGGCTTCAATCAGTTCCGGCGGCACGGGCGCGGTGGATGCCCCGCAAAACCGCAAGGCGGAGAGATCCGCCCGCTCCCACTCGGGCAGCTCGATCAACTTGGCCCACTGGGTGGGCACGCCGAAGGCCGCGGTGATCCGCTCCTCCACCATCAGGCGCAACATCTCCGCGGCGGACCACACCGGCGGCGTGAGTACATAGGTCACGGCGAAGGCAACCTGCTGCCATTGCTTGGCCATGTAGCCAGCATGGGCGAAGGGCAAGGGAATCAAACAGCGATCGTAGGCCGCCGCCATCACGCCCGCGGTGGAAACCGCTGACTTGAGATTACGATGATCGAACCAGGCCCCCTTGGGCAAGCCGGTGGTGCCGCTGGTCCATACGATGCAGGCGGGCGCATCGGGCGCCACGGCAGGCAGTTTCAGATCAGCGATGTCCCGCTGACAGGCGGCTGCCAACTCCCCGCGCCGGAGTTGCGGGAGGGGTGTATCGGTCCCGGGCTGGACAAAGGTGTCTTCGCAGATCACCAGCCTGGGCGAGGATTTGGCGAAGATCGCCTGGATCTCCCGCGGACCCAGCCGGGTATTGATGCCGCTGGCCACGCCCCCGACCAGCAGGATCGCGGCGGCACAGATGGCGTAATCGGTGGATGAGGGCAGGACGATCGCCACCGGATCCCCAGGGCGAATGCCCCGCTCCAGCAGCAGGGCCGCCAGCCCCTGGGCCCGACGGGCCCATTGGGCATAGCTCAACCGTTCGTTGCCGCTGACGAAGGCCTCCCGCTCACCGAACTGCTCTCCGGCTGCCAGCAGCGCCTCGCCAAAATTGCTGTAATCCCCTACCAGAGCCGGCCGGCCCCACTCCCCTGCATCGCTCACCAACCTGTCTCCTCAAAATGTTCTTTTTTGAGGCGGCGGATGTTGGCCTCCGCCTTTGCCCCATGCCTGTGTCGCGGTTCCCGGGCGGTGTTTCAGCCCCGGGTCTTGGGCAAGCCCAGGGCGTCCTCAGCGATCATGCTGCGCTGGACTTCGCTGGCGCCCCCCCACACGGTGGACGGAATGGCGACCCGACTCTCCAGCTCCAGGCGTTCCAGGGCTTCATGCCCACCCAGCAAGGAATCCGGCGCGGCAAGCGCCATCAGCTCGGCAGTACACGAAATCCAGGACTCCGACCCGAACAACTTGGCCATGGGCCCGAAGGACTTTTGCCCACGATTGGCCTCGGAGGCCCACATGGAACGGTGGGTCAGGGCATCGGTTACCAGCACGTGGGCTGCCACCCGGGCCAAACCCCGCCGAACCTCCGGATCGGCCACCGGGGCCTGGGCCTTGCCCGTGCCATCCATCGCCCACTCCTTGGCATGCCGCAGCACCTGCTGCAGGCCCTGGGCGAAATAGGCGTTGCCCCCCTGCTCCATGGCCAGGGCCGCCGCCATCGCCTTGACCCCCCCATCCACAGTACCGATGCGGTAGCGGTCGGGCACCCGAACGCCGGAGTAGTAGGTGATATTGGTGCGCTCGTTGGAGAGGGTCTTGACCTCATGGGCCTCATAACCCTTCTGGCGGGTGGGCACCAGGAACAGGGTCACCCCGGCGTGCTTGGGCACGTCGGGATTGGTGCGGGCCAGGAGCAGCACGTAGTCGGCCAGGTGGCCCTGGCTGGTGAACATCTTCTGCCCGTCGATGACCCAGTCATCGCCATCCCGCACTGCCTTGGTCTTGGCCGCGAACACATCGGAGCCACAGGACGGTTCGGTGTAACCCAGGGCGCAAAACACCTCGCCCCGGGCGATGCCGGGCAGCACTTCGGCTTGAACCTCGGGGGTACCGAACAGCATCACCATCTTGGCAACCATGTCCGCCACGTCCACCAGGGCGAAGCCCCAGCCATACTCCGCCAGCACGCCGCGGATTGCCACGCTCTCGAAGCAGTCCCGCCCGGCGCCCCCCACGCTCTTGGGCCAGGTGGGGTACAGCAGCCCGGCCTGGGCCAGCTTCTTGAGGAATTCCGGATGGTAGCCATCCTGACTATGCCGGGCGAAGGCCCGCAGCTCATCCGTAAGATTGGCCTCGAAGAAAGCCCGGGCCTCGGCCGCCGCCTGGATGGAGGCCTCGCCATAGTCGAAATCAACGCCGATCTCGCCAGCCGCCGGCAAGGCGACGGTATCGGCAAAACCGAACAGGCGATCGCCGGCACGGCCCAGCTCCTTGGCGGGATCGCCCCCCATCAGGGACAGGGCCCGGGCCCGGCGGAAGTAGATCTGGGCATCGTATTCCAAAGTCATGCCATAGCCACCAAAGGCGCGCATGGCCTTGACGGTTGCCTTGGGGGCCGCCTGGCTCATCCACCAGCAGGCCAGGGATACCTGGGCCGCCGCGTCGGGCTGGCCCTTGGCCACGGCGAACACTGCCTGCCACAGGGCCAGGATGCCGCCGTCCACATCAGTCACCGCATCGGCCAGGGGATGGGCCAAGCCTTGATAGCTGCCGATGGGCCGATCGAAGGCATGACGCTCGCAGGCGTAGGTAGCGGCCTGCTCCAGGGCGGCCCGGGCGAGGCCGCCCTGGGTTGCCGCCGTCAGCAGCTTCCACTCCTCGATAGCGGCCTGGTAAGCGTCGACAGCGCCATCCCCCTTGGCCAGAAGAACCCTCGGACCATTCAGGGCCCACCGCGCCAGGGGCAGCGCCTGACCGGCTTCCAGCACCGGTGCTTCCTGGGGTGTCGCTAGATAGAGGGCATCCCCTTCCAGGCACACCACTCCGTCGGCCACGGCGCCGGCCGGCACCAGCTGGCGCTGGCCAGCCGCCACGGGATGGAGGGCCACCGAGGCAATGGCGGAGCCGTCTCCGAGCCGGGTTAGCCACTGGTTGGCGACCTCGCCGCCAGCCAGGGCCAGCAGACGCGCCGCCACGATGCATTCCACCAGGGGCACGGAGGCCAGATTCCGCCCGGCCTGCCCGGCCACCAGTAGTCCGTCGAACAGACTCATGTCACCGCCACCCTGGGCGGCCGGAACCCGCATCAGGGGCAAGCCCATGCCCACCACCCCCGCCCACAAGTCCGGGTCATGGCCCAGGGGTTCGGCGGCGCGCACCCGCGCCGGGGTGGATTCCTGGCGGAAGAATTTTTCCACCGCTTCTTGAAGGAGTTTTTGCTCTTCGGATAATTCCAGATTCATGGCTTGCCCTCTTGTCTGGTTGCCGTGGGGTTGGATTCGATCAGGCTGACGATTTCTTTGCGCAGGGTCATTTTCTGTACCTTGCCCAAGGGGCTGCGGGGCAGATCATCCACCACCACAAGATATTCCGGCGTTTTTTGCTTGGCCACGCCCTGGGCCACGAAATGGGCGCGGACCTCTTCCAGATCCAGCGTTTGACCGGGGCGCAGGCGTACCACCGCCGCCACCCGCTCACCGTAAGCTGGGTCCGGACAGGCAACCGCCGCCGCCTCGACGACAGCCGGATGGCGCGCCAGCAGATCTTCCACTTCCTTGGAAGAGATATTTTCCCCGCCCCGAATGATGATGTCCTTTTTGCGGTCCACGATGGTGAGGTAGCCCTCCTCATCCAGAACCCCGATATCCCCGGTACGGAACCAGCCATCCTGGGTGAACGCGGTTTCGTTGTGCACCGGATCCAGGTAGCCCAGGAACAGCTCCGGCCCCATGGAAACGATCTCGCCGGCGCTGCCCACCGGCAGCACCTCGCCCCCGTCATCGACGATCCGCACCTGGTTGCCCGGCAAGGGTGCCCCATCGGTGCAGGCCCGCTTCGCCAGGGATGCGCCGGGCGCACTACCGGTGATGGTGGGATGCTCCGTCGAGCCGTAACTGCGGCCGGCGCGGATCCCGAGGGCTTCGGCCCGCTCCACCAGCTGGGGCGGAACCCCCGCCCCGCCCACGACGAAGCCCTTGAGCCCGCCTAGCACCTGGGCTTCACCCTGATCGAAGATCTGATTGCCGTGGTAGGGCGCCCCGCCGAACAGGTTCACCCCATGCTGGTCCATCAATGCCAGCGCCAGAGCGCCGTCGTACTGGTCCAGGTACACCGCCCCCTCCCGGCAGAGGAAGGGGCGCAACCAGCTGATCACGCCCCCGATATGGCCCGCCGGACCGCACCACAGCATCATGGCCGAGCCATCCCGGGCTTCAGGAAAGGTGAAATTGCGGACCTCGGCGCCGATGGTTTGATGGGAATGGAGCGCTCCCTTGGGGGCCGCCGTGCTGCCCGAAGTGAAGTTGATCAGGCAGATCTCGCTCCCATCCAGCCCGGGGACGGACGCATCCTTGCTAGCCCCTCGCCCCATGATGGACTGCCAGGGCAGATCCCGGCTACCCAGAGCCCCCTCCCCCAGCACGATGATGTGCTCCAGGGCCGGCAGCGCCCCCAGCCCGGCAACCCGCTCGGCAAAATTGATCTTGCCCCAGCGGTCCGGCACGGCCAGGGCCCGGGCACCGGTCTGACCCAGGATGAACGCCAGCTCGGCCGCACCGTAGAAATGCACCACCGGCACCACCACCAGCCCACAGTGCAGGGCCGCTAGGAACAACACCATGCCCTCATGCCAGTTGGGCACCTGCAAGACGATCACGTCGCCCTGCCTGAAGCCCGATTCCTGCAGGCCCGCGGCGCATTGCAGCGCCTCCTGGTACAGGACTCCGGTGGTGGTTTCCCAGGGCCGTTCATGGGATCCGAAGATCACCCGGGTTTCCGGCCAGGCTTCTGCACCCCGGCGAATTTCGTCGCCGAGGGGGCGGCCGCTATGCAGGCCTTGGCTCAACCACTGCGCCATCAGGCCACTGCGCGCGGCGAGGTGGCGATTGTTCACGACAACGCCAGGGGACATGCGCTCCTCCACGGAGATACTGCGGACTGGGGCGGCTGACTTCAGCGCCCGATGAACTGTGGCTTACGCTTTTCGAAAAAGGCCTTCATGCCCTCCTTGAGATCGGCGGAGCCGCTCATGTAGGGCTGGAGATCCTGCTCGGCGCGGATGGCGTCATCCACGGAATTGATGCCGTTGCGCAAGGCCACGCGAATGCCGCCGAGCACCAGGGGCGCCACGTTGTCGAAGCCAGCAGCCCACTGCTTGGCCACCGCCAGGGCCTGGCCGGGCTCCACCAGCTCGTCGGCCAGGCCGATCTTCTCGCCGTCTTCGCCGCTCACCGGTTCAGCGAACATCAGCATCTTGCGCATCTGCGCCATGCCGACGCGACGCTGCAGGGTGTACATGATGCCCATGTCCGGCAGCAAGCCGATCTTGGCAAAGAAGGCGCCCAGGCGAGCCTTCTTCGACACGATCATGAAGTCGCACAGCAGCGCCAGGGAGAACCCGGCGCCGATGCAATCGCCCTCGATGGCGCAGATGATGGGTTTGACGCCATCGGCCACGGTACGCAACAGGGTATTGGTGTCCAGCAACCAGACCCGGTAATCCAGGGGCCCCATTTCCATGGGGCCAAGCTTGGACACATCCGCCCCGCTGCAGAAATGCCCTTCGGCGCCGGTCAGGACGATGGCCCGCACCGTGGGATCCGTTTGCAATTCGAACAGCTTCGCCGTCAGGGTGCGCCGCATGTCCTTGGTAAAGGCATTGCGGCGGGCGGGATTGCGCAGGGTCAGGATGGCGACGTTGCCGTCGCGCTCCAGGATGATGCATTGCTCGGGGGTGCCGAACACCTCCGCCTTGTTTTCATTCTCAGCCATCACTTCTTACCCTTCCACTGGGCAAAGATGTCACGCACCGGCGTGAACTCGGGCATGTAGGGGCTGCGGCGCAGCCAGTTGGCGCCGTCCACCACCAGGGTGTGGCCGGTAATGTAGCTGGCGAAGGGCGACGCCAGGAAGGTGGCGGCCCAGGCCAGTTCATGGGATTCGCCGGTACGCAGCGCCGGGACGTTGCTGCCCGGGTTCTTGCCCTCGCCAACGGTCATGTGGGCGGGGAAGTCGGGGTTCACGAAGCGGCCCGGGGCAATGCCATTGACCCGGATGTTGTCCGGCGCCCATTCCACGGACAGGGTCTGGGTGAGGTTCACCACGCCGGCCTTGGCAGCGGCGGAGGCCGCGGTGGCCGGGCCGCCAGTCCAGGCATAGGTGGCGGCGATATTCAGGATGGTGCCGCCGGCGCCAGCAGCCAGACGGCGCAGGGCGAATTCGCGGGAGCAGAAAAAGGTGCCATCCAGCACGATCTGGGTGATGGAGCGCCAGCCGTTGGGAGAGATCTTTTCCGCCGGGGCGGGGAAGTTGCCGGCGGCGTTGTTCACCAGGTGAACGATGGGGCCGAGGTTTTCCTCGATGGTGGTGAAGGCCGCGGCGATCTGGTCGGCATCGCGGATATCGGCGGAGGCGCCGAAGGCACGGCCGCCGATCGCCTCGACGGCCTTCACGCCAGTTTCAAGATGCTCCGGGCTGCGGCTCAGGATGCCGACGTTGGCGCCCGCACGGGCGAATTCGATGGCAATAGCCTTGCCCAGGCCGGTGCCGCCGCCGGTAACGACCACGGTCTGACCGGCGAAGGTTTCCTTCGGCAAAAACTGGGTGCCCAGGGGCGGAGGAGCTTGCAGTGCCATGATAAAAATCCTTTCTGAACGCTATCAATGGGTATCAGCCGAGAGCCTGAATCGTGCCAGGCCAGATCAGGATGCCGGCTTGGCGGCAGCCTGGCGCCTGGCCCGCAACTCGGCGAATTCTTCGGAGCCAAATAAGGCCAGCTGAGTGGTCAGCTCCCGGCGAATCGCCGCGCGCACGCCATCGGCCCACAGCTCATCCACCAGCTCCTTGGCGGCAAGGACCGCGCGATTGGGGTTGGCGGCGATCTTGGCGGCAATTTCCAGCACCTTGGCGTCGAGCTCCTCGGGGGCCACCATGAAATCCGCCAGGCCCCAATCCATGGCCATCTGGGCGCCGATAGTGTCACCGGTCATCAGCAGCCACTTAGTCTTGGAGGGGCCGATCAGGGACGCCACCAGGGCGGAGCCGCCCTGATCCACGGCCAGGCCGAACTTCACTTCCGGCAAGGAAAACTTGAGCTCAGTGGATGTGACCCGGATGTCGCAACACAGGGCCAGCTCGGCGCCACCGCCAAAGGTTCCGCCCTTCATGGCGGCGATGGTGGGCTTACCCATTTCCAGCAAGGTCACGATGTTGCGCTGGCCGAACTTCATGAAATCATAGTGGCTCACGCCCGGAGGACGAACCCCCATGGCGCGGACATCGCGGCCGGTATGGAAGGACTTTCCTTCGCCCCGCAGAATCACGACCCGCACATCCTTGCTGTCTTTTGCCCACATGAAGGCGTCGTACATTTCCCCGATGGCTTGATCATCCATCGCGTTATGCACTTCCGGCTTATTGAAAGTCAGGATGCCAACACCATCCTTGAGTTCGGTTTTCATGTAACCCATCGTTTGCTCCTCCCCCAAATATCCTCTGGAATCTCGTCGGCGCGTCATGGCCGACAGCCAATTTACACCGATCCAGCCCCACCGCATTACTGCCGGCCAGACCGGAGCGACAAGCTGCTTTTCAAGTACCGGCTCGTTTCACCAGATCTTAACAGTGTAACATTTGCCTTGTGGTCAGTATAACATTTTACCGGAACGGAAAATGACTCCAGCCCAGCTGGCGGGGGGCTCTTCCGGACCTAGAAAAAGGGGTCTAATGGGGCACCGACGGGGTCAACATCCCCGGCCATCCAAGCCTGGCGCCAACACCCGGAAGGCCGGCAACGACACTGGGCCGCGACCTCAGTCGCAGCTTTTGCAGTCCATGGGCTAAGCCGCGCTCTGCTCTGGGCGGCGCTGCAGAAGAAGTCCCAGAACCAGGGTCACCACGCAGGCGGCAGCGATCACCCCGAATACCAGGGTGTAGGCGGTCTCGCTGGGATAAACCCCCGGGCCCTTGCCGGGATCGGAAATGGTGGAGGTGGCCAGGGTGAAGGCAATACACTGGGCGCCCACCGCCATCCCCATGGACCGGACGACCTGGGCAAGACCGGTGGTCTCGCTGGTGCGTTCGGGCGGGGCGGCCTCGACGATCAGGCTGGCGGTGGCGGTGTAGGTGGCCACCATGGCGGGCAGGGAAATGATGACGCAGCCGGCCACGAACCAGATCGAGCCGTGGTAGAAGATCAAGGCCCCCCAGGGCAGCAGGGTAATGACCAGGCCATACAACAGAGCCCGCCGACCGGCGTCGCGCCGGCGCTCCGCCACGTGCCCCGCCCAGGGGCCGGTAAACACCCCCAGCACGTTCGCCGGCACCTTCACCAGCCCCGCGAAGGTGGCGGTGGCCCCCAGGCCCACCAGGGTCCAGGTGGGCTGCTGGAGCAAGGGCATGATCACCATCGGCGCCATGAGGGGACCGAAGCCCTGGAAGAAATAGAGCAGATTGGCCAGGGCAATCTGACGGCGGCTCAGCAGACGCACGTCGATCAGGGGCTGGGAATGGCGCAACTCATGGAAGACCCAGACCACCATGAGCGTCAGACCGGTCGCCAGGGTCAGCCAGGTGGCGCTGGCGGCCCAGCCCCAGTCCTTCACCTTGGTGAGGGCCAGGAGGACCAGGGCGATCGCCGGGACGAACAGCACCCCGCCCCATACATCCAGCCGTTCGATCCGCCCACTCCGCGCCGCCGAGGCGCGGGGCACCAGGATCAGGACCAGGACAAAGGACAGCACGGCGAAAATCGCGCTGCATACGAAGATGCCTTGCCAGGAGCCGCGATCCACGATGACCCCGCCCACCACCAGGCCAAGGCCACTTCCCAAGCCGTAGGTCCCGGCCAGAATGCCGATGCCCATGGCCACCCGGTGGGCGGGCCACTGTTCCCGCACCAGACCGATGCACAAGGGCAAGATCACCATGGAGGCCCCTTGCAGGGCCCGGCCCAGGATGACGCCGGCCAAACCGTCCGCCAGGGCGGAAATCAGCGAGCCTGCTCCGGCCACCACCAGCATGATGAGGAGCATCCGGCGGCGCCCGAAAATGTCACCGAGCCGGGCACACACGGCGGCCGCGCCGGAAGCCGTCAGGAGAAAGGCGGTAATCACCCAGCCCACCATGGCGGGGTCCGGGAATAGCCGGTACAAGGTCGCCAAGGCCGAATAGATCATGTTCGATTCGAACGAACAGGTCATCTCCGCCAGCACCAGCGCGACCATCATCGGCCACAGCCGCCGTTCATTTGCCATGTATTCCGCTCCCTGGATTGAATGAAAACCAACATTGACGGGCGAGCGGAAGGAGAAACACGCCCCCTACATAAGCCGGCCGTGACCGTAACATAACTTATACGGGCGTACCATCCCGGGCTATGGAGAAGGGGAAGGGGCAGGTAACCAGGGAGCCATGGGACACCCGCAGCCCTGGAAAACGAGGCACTGCGCACGGGGTTGGATGAATCTGGGCCGGGACACGCTACCTGGCACCATCCCGGGTGATTCAGGATTTGATGGCGGTATACACCGGCATTCTGGCCCCATGCTCGTCAAAGCGCCGGATACTGCCCTGTTGCCGGTAAGCGGCGTTCCGATGCGCCTTCTGATAGGCGTGGCTGACCGGAGGCGGACCGATCTCGCCAGGGGTGGCGAAATCCGTCATGGCGATGGTTCTCGACAGGGCCACAAAGGCCGCACGCCCCGGACGAAAGCGAATTCCGCCCGGGAGTACCCGAGCAACAGCTCGGCGGCGGAAGGACGGATGGTCCAGGGGAAACGGAGTGCCGCTACCCGGATATCGGTGATCACCCTGCCGTCATGGACCAAGGGCACGCCGAAATAGCGGTGATCATCTTCCTGCCACCCCTCCGCCGTACTTTCATCCCCGGCTTGAGGTCGATGAGGCGCTGAAAGCGTCTGGCCCACTCACCCGAGGGTTACGGGGCTTCACCCTCCGCCTGCCACAGCAAAGTGCGCAGGGTGTCGATGAGGTCCAGGGGGTGGTCCAGCATGATGTGATGCCCGGCACCAGGCATCTCGATCAGGCTGCTGGCCCGCTTCAGGCCTGCCATGATCTGGGCGGCCCGCTGGGCACTGACGATGCGGCTTTCGGCGCCAACCACCACATCCACGGGGGTCTCGATACGGGCCAGGATCGCCGGCCCGTCGAACTCGACGCTCCCATCTGCGGGAATGTCGGTATCGAATTTCCAGCGCCAGCCGCCCTCGGTCTGCCGCAAGGAATGCCAGGCGATATGTTTGATCAGATAGGGCAGGGTCACCGCCTGGGGCGGCGTCAGGCGAAAACGTTCGATCGCCGACTCGCGGTCCGGATAGATGCGGGAGCCCTTCACCGGCTCGGGGGGCGGAATTTCGCCATCCGTTACCGGGAAATGAACATAGCTGTCCACCACGATGGCGTGGCGGAACAGGGCAGGATGGTCGGCGCAGGCCCGCAGCAGCCGGGCGCCCCCGAAACTGTGGCCGATCGCGGTGACCCGGCCGAGCTTCAGGCCCTCGATCACCCCCACGATGTCGCCATCGAAAGTCGCCAGGTCGTAGTGGGGCCGGTGGGGGCTATCGCCCATGCCGGAAAAATCCGGCGCCACGATCCGGTAGCGATCGAGGAAGAACGGCGCGATGAAATCCCACCAACGGGCATGGGCCCAGAAGCCGTGCAACAACAGCAACACCGGCTTGGAGAGGTCGTCCAGGTCCCAGGTCAGACAGTGGATCTCAGCCCCATCCACCCAAACACGGCGCGATTGCCCGGAGCGGGCAATCGCATCGGAAAACCAGCCAGGAACTTCAGCGGCTGGACCGGATTGCAGGGCCTGTCGGGCCGGCTCGCTGAAGTCATTCATGGGCTTGCCTCCTAGTTGCGCAGGGGCTTGCCGGTAGCCAGCAAGTGCTCGATCCGGGCCTTGGTGGCCTCGGTTCGCGCCAGCTCCACCAGACCGTCCACTTCCAGGGCATAGACCACGTCTTCCGACACGGGCGCCACCGGATCGGCCCCCTTGCCGCCGGTCAGCACCGTCGCCAGCACTTCCCGCACCACCATGTCGGTGGCCGTGATCCGCCCGGCCGCCCGTTCGGTGCGGGCCGAGTTCATCAGGGACAGATAACCGGATGGCCCGGACAGGGTCAGCAGGGTGGGCTCGGGGGCCCGGTAGCCCGCCTCGGCCAGGCGCACCGCCTCGCCGCGTGCCTCGCTCAACAGCCGGTCCCGGCTCATCACGATGGGATCGCTGTCCCGCAGGATGCCGCTATCCCGGGCCTGGGCAGCGGAACCGGAGACCGTGGCGCTGGCGATCACCTCGAACACCCGGTTGGCCACACCCAACGGCCCCTTGATGCCCCGCGCCGAGCGTTCGGCCCGGGCCAGCAACTGGGTGCAACCGCCCCAGCCAGGAATCAGGCCCACATTGGCCTCGGGCAAGCCCGCGGTCAACTCTGCGTGGGCCACGATGGCGTCGCAATGGAGCAGCGCTTCGCAACCGCCCCCCAGGGCGATGCCGAAGGCCGCGCCCACCACGGGGAAGGGGGCGTATTTGAGGGCCTTGTAGACTTTCTGGCCGTACAGGACGAAATCCCGCAGGGCGATGAAATCCCCCTGCTTGATCCGGCCCAGCAGCACTTCCAGGCTCGCCCCGGCGGAGAAGGCGCGGACGTGCTCATTGCCGATCACCAGACCGCGGAAGTCCTTGGGCACCCGATCCACGGCCAGTTCAATCAGGTCGAACACGCCGTTGTCCAGGATGTTCATCTTGGTCTTCAACTCAAGGCAGACGATGCCGTCCCCCATGTCCCACAGGGTCGCCGAATCGTTGTTGAGTACCGGAGCGGTCTTTTCCTTGATATCCGCCAGACAGACCACGCCCGCGGCGCGCGCCCGCGCCACCCGGCTGCCATCGGTGCGGGTCAGGGTCTTGCCGCCGTCGGCATAGAAGCCGCCGGCATCGGCCGCCCTGGCCAGCAGGGGCGGCACGAATTCACCTTCCGTCTTGAGCCGTTCCACGATCCATGCCGCGCCCACTCGGTCGGCCAGGGCGAAGGGGCCCTTGCCCCAGGCATACCCCAATTCCAGGGCGGCATCGATGGCGGCCACGTCGTCGGCGATTTCCGGGGCCACGCGGCTGGCATACACCACCACCCGCTTGAGCACGGTCCAGGCGTAGCGGCTGAACTTGTCGTCGCCGGAACACAACTGCTTCAGATCCTTGCCACCTCCGGGCAGGGCAGCGGCCGCCACGGGCTGTTCGGCCCGGTATTCGAGCGTGGAGAAATCCACCACTTCCCGCTGCTTCTTGTCGGCGGCCGACTGGCGATAGAAGCCCGCCTTGGATTTGCGCCCAAACCGGCCGGCGGCCAGCATGCCCTTGAATACAGCGTTGTCCGGCAGGTTGTAGACCTGAATGCCGTCATCGGCCGGCAGGGTCTTGAGCAGCCCGGCCCAGACCAGGGGCACCAGGTCGATACCCACCAGATCGAACAGGCCGAACACGCCGGTCTTGGGCACGCCGAAGGGGGCGCCCGCCACCGCGTCGGCTTCCTCGGCGGTCAGGCCATGGGCAAAGGCTTCGCGGGTCGCCATGGCCATCCAGTAGCAGCCCAGGCGGTTGGCGATAAAGCCCGGGGTATCGCGGCAGGCGATCACGGTCTTGCCCAGATCCACCTCTCCCGACAGGGCTGCGCGGGCGGCCACCCCCGGTCCGTTGTCGGGGCCGGAGACCACTTCGAGCAGGCGCATGTGGCGCACCGGGTTGAAGAAATGGGTGATGACGAAATCCCGCCGGAAGGATTCCGGCAAGCCCTCGCACATGGAAGCGCGGGCCAGGGTCGAGGTATTGGAGGAAACGATGGATCCCGCCTTGCGCACCTTTTCCAGTTTGGTGAACAGGGCGCGCTTGGCGTCCAGATCTTCGATGATGGCCTCGACGATGATGTCGGCATCGGCCAGCAGATCGAGGTCGTCATCGATGTTGCCCGGAGTGACCAGGTTGGCGGCCTCCGGATGCATGAAGCCGCCGCTTTTCAGCTGGCGCTCAATACCGCCCTTGGCAAAAGCCTTGCGGTCGGCGGCACCGGCCGGGGCCATGTCCAGCAGCACCACGGGAATACCCCCGTTGGCAAACTGGGCGGCGATCCCGGAGCCCATGGAACCCGCCCCGATCACCGCAGCCTTGCTGATGGTTCTGCTCATACCGCCTCCACCACCATGGCGGTGCCCATGCCGCCGCCGATGCACTGGGTGGCCACGCCGTAGCGGCCGCCGGTGCGCTTGAGGATCATGGACGCCTTGCCCAGGAGACGGGCCCCGGTGGAGCCGAGGGGATGGCCCAGAGCGATGGCGCCACCATCAATATTGAGGATTTCCTCGGGAATTTCCAGTTCGCGGCGGCAGGCTTCGGCCTGGGAGGCGAAGGCTTCGTTCATTTCCACCACGCTCACGTCCTTCATGGTGAGGCCGGCCCGCTTCAGGGCCTTGCGGGTGGACTCCACCGGACCCATGCCCATGATGCCGGGGGCGCAGCCGGAAACGGCGAAGCTGACGATGCGGGACAGGGGCGTCAGATTGTGGCGCTTGAGGAACTCGCCAGAGCAGATCAGGAGCGCCGTGGAGCCGTCGGTCATGGGGCTGGAAGTGCCGGCGGTCACGCTGCCCCCCTCCAGGAAGCAGGGCTTCAGGGAGGCCAGCTTTTCCATGGAGGTTTCACGCACGCAGCCGTCCTTGTCCACCACAAGGCCATTGACCGTGATCGGGGCGATTTCGGCGCCCAGGCGGCCATCCTGCTGGGCGGCATAAGCCTTCATGTGGCTGGCCAGACCAAACCGGTCCTGGTCTTCGCGGCTCAGGCCGTGGAGACGCGCTACCCGCTCGGCGGTGAGGCCCACATTGCAGAAATCATCCACCTGCTCCGACGTCCAGGTGGGGGGTGGCAGCAGGTTGAAACCCATCATGGGCACCCGGGACATGCTCTCGGTACCGCCAGCGATGAAGGCATCGCCGGCGTTCATCGCCAGCATGCCGGCGGCCATCTGGGCCGCCTGGATGGCGGAACCGCACCAGCGATTGACGGTGACGCCGCCCACGGCCTCCGGCAAGCCGGCTTCCAGGCCCACCACCCGGCCAAGGTTGATGCCCTGCTCCCCTTCGGGGAAGGCGCAGCCCCAGATAACATCTTCAATTTCGTTGCCCGGCACGCCAGTGCGCTGCAACAGCGACTTGATGACGTGGGCACCCAGTTCATGGGGCCGCACCGAGGCCAGCGCGCCCTTGCGAGCAAAGGTGAAAGGGGTGCGGACATATGCCGCGATATAGGCTTCCCGTGTCATGGCTTGATTTCCTCGCGAACCGGATTAGCTGAAATAGGACGATGCGATGGCAAGGCGCTCGTGGCACTCGGTCACCATCCGCTTGATGAGTTCATCGCAGGTGGGGATGTCGTCGATCAGACCGACCACCTGGCCACCCCAAACCAGCCCGTCATCCCCGTTGCCGGACTCCAGGGCGGCGCGGCCCCGGGCCCCCGCCACCAGGTGGTGGATATCCTTGAACTCGCAGCCGCCAGGACGCCGCTCGGTGGCCACCACTTCGTCGGAGATGGGGTTTTTCAGGCAGCGCCCGGTGTTGTGCAGGGTGCGGAAAATCAGGTTGGTGTCCCGCTCACCCTTGGAAACGATCATCTTCTTGATGTTTTCGTGGATCGGCGCTTCCTGGGTCGCACAGAACCGGGTCCCCATGTTGACGCCCTCGGCGCCCAGGGCCAGGGCGGCCGCCAGCCCTCGCCCATCGCCGATGCCGCCGGAGGCGATCACCGGAATTTTCAGCTTGCGAGCAGCGGCGGGAATCAACACCAGGCCACCCACGTCATCCTCGCCAGGATGGCCGGCGCACTCGAACCCATCGATGGAGATCATATCCACCCCGTTGCGCTCGGAAGACAGGGCGTGACGCACCGCAGTGCACTTGTGGATGATGATGACGCCTGCCGCCTTGGCCTTGTCGATGAATTCCTTGGGGTTGCTACCCGCCGTTTCCAGCACCTTCACGCCAGAACTGATGACCGCATCCAGATAGGCTTCATAGGGAGGCGGGTTGGCGGAGGGCAGGATGGTGAGGTTCACGCCGAAGGGCTTGTCGGTCATGGTCCGGCAACGCTCGATCTCCTTCACCAGCGCATCTGGCGTCGGCTGGGTCAAGGCGGTCAGGATGCCAAGACCCCCAGCGTTCGATACGGCCGAGGCCAACTCCGCCCGCCCGACCCACATCATGCCCCCTTGAACGATGGGGTAACGGATACCGAGCATTTCGGTCACACGGTTGCGAATCGAAGGCGGATCGAGTTCGCGCTTGCTCTGGGTGCTGTTCAACAGATTCTCCCTTCTGGATCTTTATATCCGCGATCGCGGTATTTTTGCCTCGCCCCGCCAGGGACGAGGACCTGCAAGCTGAAAAATCAGCGCGGCGCCATGCGCAGGGCGCCGTCCAGGCGAATTGTCTCACCGTTGAGGTAAGGATTCTCAACAATGGTGATGGCCAGCTTGCCATACTCGGCGGGACGCCCAAGGCGGGAAGGGAAAGGCACGGCGGAGCCCAGACTGGCCCGCACGTTTTCCGGCATGCCCGCCATCATGGGGGTTTCGAAAATGCCCGGGGCGATGGTGCACACCCGCACCCCATTGGGCGCCAGCTCCCGCGCCGCCTGGAGGGTCAGGGCCACGACGCCGCCCTTGGAGGCCGCGTAAGCAGCCTGGCCGACCTGGCCTTCGAAGGCCGCCACCGAGGCGGTATTGATGATCACGCCCCGCTCACCCTCCCCCACCGGCTCCAGGGCCAGCATGTCGGCAGCGGCCAGACGGATCAGGTTGAAGGTTCCCACCAGATTGATCTCGATGGCCCGCCGGAAATCATCCAGGGGCATGGGACCATTGCGACCGACGATCTTGGCGCCCGGCGCCACCCCGGCGCAGTTGACCAGAATCCGGGCGGCGCCATGAGCCTCCCGGGCGACCGCGACAGCGGCTTCCGCGCTGGCCCCATCGGTGACGTCGCACTTGACGGCGATTCCACCGATCTCGGCGGCCACCGCCTTGGCGCCCTCCTCGTTGAAATCCAGAAGCGCCACCCGAGCACCAGCCGCCGCCAGGGCGCGCGCTGTTGCCGCGCCGAGCCCAGAAGCACCACCGGTCACCAGAGCCGAAAGTCCGCGGATATCCATTTGAACCCCACTAATTTTTTTGAGAAAAACAAAAATGCCCGGACCGTGGAGCCGGAGAGCAAGCTGCCGCAAAGAAACGTCAGCCCACCCCCGGCCCCACTCCGGGACACCAAACCCTCAATCCGCTCAACGCCCTTCGAACTTGGGTGCGCGTCGCTCAAAGAACGCAGCCAGGGCCTCGGCAAAATCCCGGGTGCCCGCACCCTTCACGAAGGCAGACTCTTCCCGGTCGAGCTGCTCCTGGAGGGAAGCATCCAGGCCCTGGATCAGCAGGCGCTTGATGCCCTGCACCGCCAGGGGCGCGGCGGCAGCAAGCCGCAAAGCCACCTTGCGGGTTTCGTCCGCCAGATTCTCCTTGGGGACGACCCAGTTCACCAAACCCAGCCGACCCGCTTCCTGGGCAGAAATATTGTCCCCCAGCAGGGCAATCTCCATGGCCTTGCGCAGCCCCACCAGACGCGGCAGGGTCCAGGACGCGGAGCAATCCGGCGTGGCCGCAACCTTGACATAAGCCATGTTGAGCACCGTGTTGTCGGCGGCAATCGCCAGGTCAGCGGCCAGGGCAATGCTCATCCCGGCGCCAGCCACCGCGCCATGCAAGCTTGCAAGCACAGGCTTGGGCGTTGCCTGGAGACGTGCCATGGCATCGTGAATGGGCTCGATCAGGGTGGTGGCGGCCGCCGGCGCATCAGCGCCAGCGGCACGAAAATAACCCAGATCCCCACCTGCGATGAAGGCGCGGCCAGCGGCAGAAAGCACGATCACCCGCACCGAATCATCCGCTGCCGCGGCGATCACCGCGTCCCGGAAGCAGCGCGCCGTCTCCACGTTGATGGCGTTGAGTACATCAGGCCGATTAAAACGAATCTCGGCGATACCATCGGTAACGCCGAGATCCACCGGCAAGGAATTTTCACCGGCTAGCACAGCAAGGCTCCTTGCTTACTTGCCGACGAACTTGGGCTTGCGCTTCTCGCCAAAGGCCGTGATCGCCTCCAGGTGGTCCTGGGTGGTCAGTCCGGCCAGGGCTTCGTAGCAGATGCCGATGTCCATCATCCCGTGGGCCAGTTGGCGCAGGGGAATGGAGTACAGGTTCTTGGTCCAGCGCAAGGATTGGGCCGGCAGGGCCAGCAGCTTCTCGACATAGGCGTCGACAGCGGCGTCGAGCTGCTCGGCGGGCACCGCTTCGTGGATCAGGCCAATGTCAGCAGCCTTCCGACCATTGATCTTCTCGCCGGTCAGCAGGTAGTGGCGGGCACGACCGAAACCGATCAGCTGGGGCCAGATCACATGACCGCCATCGCCGGCGGCCAGGCCCACGCTATTGTGGGGATCGGCGAAACGGGCCGCTTCAGAGGCGATCACCACATCGCACAGCAGGGCGATGGTCGCGCCCAGCCCGATGGCATCGCCATGGACCTTGCAGACGATGGGCTTTTCGCACTCAAGGATGGTGGAAACCAGGCGCTTGCCTTCGCGGATGGAGGTGTACCAGCTGGTCGGATCGTTCCGCTGCTTTTGCATGTTGATCAGGTCGCCACCGGCGCTGAAGGCGCGGCCGGCGCCGGCCAGCACAACCACATCGCACTCGGAATCGTGATCGATATCGATGAACACCCGAGCCAGTTCGTCATGGGACTCGGGACTCACGGAATTGAGCTTTTCGGGCTGATTGAGGGTCACATTCAGAACCCGCCCGCGGCGCTCGAACTTGATGGTCTTGTACTTGGAGTAATCCACTGGTGCACTCATTGCTGCAAGCTCCTCTATTGAGACTAGTTACTAAAGGGTGGCTGCCATTCGGAGCATCAAGCTTGCCTGGCCCGATAAAGCTCCACCATTTCCATGGGCGACTACCCTCCGTGCGCCCCTGACCTGACGCTCGCCTTGGGCGGTCCATCAGGATGTCACGACCGCCGCTACCCGAACCTGGTGAGCCACCGGAATCGAGCACTGCAGGAAGACCTCTCCGGGCTGCATCCAAGGCCGCCGGGCAATCCGCTTGAACCCTGGCGGAACCACCCGCCCAAGCGCCAACCTCAAGGAATCCGATCCCTCACCGTTTTGCTTTATAACCACCAGCAACAACTGACACACCGTCAGTTTTGTCAACTCTAAACTATTGAGTATATCGAAGCAAGAAGTTAAGCGATACTTGGGTGCTTTAATAGGCCGCCATGGCTCCCCGATTCATTTCCACAGATCCACACCCATGACAGCCACATCCTCTTGGGCAGTACTTCGCCACCCCTTGTTTCGTGGGCTTTGGCTGGGCGGTTTTGCGGTCAACCTCGCGGTTTGGCTGCAAACCGTTGGCGCAGCCTGGCTGATGACCCAATTGACGCCATCGCCCTTGATGGTGGCCCTCATCCAGACGGCTTCCAGCTTGCCCGGGGTCGTGTTCGGACTGGTGGGTGGCGCCTTGGCGGATATCCTGGATCGACGCAAGGTGATGATGTCCATGCTCGCCGGAATGTTCCTGGCAGCGGGGCTGATGAGCGGGCTAGGCTACGCCCTTGCCCTGTCGCCGTGGATGCTCCTGGGGCTGATGTTTCTGCTGGGAACCGGCTACGCGCTGTATGTGCCCGCCTTTTATTCGGTGGGCAACGACACCGTGCCCCCGGACGAAGTGCCCGCCGCCCTGAACCTCACCAGCGTCGCCTTCAATGTCGCCCGCGTCGTCGGACCGGCGCTCGGCGGTGCCATTGTGGCGATCGTCGGGGGGGCCGGGGTATTCGCCCTGGTTACGTTCTGCTATCTGGGGACATTCCTCTTCCTGCTGCGCTGGAAGCCCGTTCGGCGCACCCGCCATTTGCCGCCGGAACGCCTGCTCAGCGCCATGACCACCGGGCTACGCTACTTGCGCCATACGCCCGAATTTCAGAAGCATCTGCTCCACGCAAGCCTGTTCATGACCTCCGGCAGCGCCATCTGGGCACTCCTGCCGGTGCTGGCAAAGGAACAACTCGGGTTTGCCGCCAGCGGCTATGGCCTGCTGCTGGGCTGTCTGGGGGTTGGCGGGGTGATTGGCGCGATCGGTGGCGGATGGCTGCGCCTTCGATACTCGGCCAATATGGTCATCATCGCTGCGGGGGCCATCTTCGCGGCGGGCTGCCTGGCGATCCCCCACACCACCAATGTGACCGTTTTCTGCGGGCTGTTGGTGGCTGCCGGCATGGCCTGGGTTTCCTTCGTGACCACCATCAACGTGGGCATCCAGATCTCCCAGCCCCCCTGGATCCGGGCTCGGGCCATTTCCCTGTTTGCCCTAGCAGCCTACCTGTCCATGGCTGTCGGGGCCGCGGTGTGGGGCGGCATCGCATCCCACGTGGGGGTCTCCAATACCATGTTCGCCGTTGCGGCCGCCAATATTGCCGGACTGGTCCTCATCCGGCGCTACCCTCTCCGCGCCCACGAGGAATCGCAAACCATACCCTATCTGGAAAAAGGAGAGCCTTCGGTTCATGCCAATCTGGATCCAGACGAAGGCCCGGTCCTGATTCAGGTGCGCTACCAAGTCCTGCCTGACCAGCGGGAGGACTTCCTGACCGCCATCGAACAATTGGGCCAGGCCCGCCGCCGCCGGGGTGCGCGTTTTTGGCGCCTCTATCGGGACATGGAAGTACCGAACTGCTTTGTCGAGCGCTACACCATTGACACCTGGGTAGAGCATCTGCGGCAGAAGGAGCGGATCACCGTGGCCGATCGCATGGCCGAGGACAACCTCCGCCTATATCTGGTTGCCGGGTACGAGCCGGAAACCAGCCACTATCTGGCCGAGATCTGAAGCGCCCCGACCCCAGGGCTTAGCCCTTGCCACCCGGGCGCCCCATGGCTTGGCCGTTGGTGGCCCCGGGGCCGGACTGGGTCACGGAGGATCACCCCAACTCCCCGGTTTTGGGACGCGGGCTTTCCACAGCCTCCATCGGATGCGGCCCGGTCGGTTCCGCCTCCCTGTTACGGTATTTGCTGGAATACCAGGTGTCGTCCCCCGAGCGGCCTCCCAGCACGTGGGCGATGATGCGGGCTCTGGCGTCCTGCAAGCGCTTGCCTCCCACGCCCCGCTCCACCACCTCGGGGTCAGTAGAAGCGATCCGCTCCAGGGCAGCATGTACCACCACCGCCTCGGCATAGGCGTCCCCCTTGCGGGGTTTCCCCTCGGGAGGATAGGCCGCCAGAATATGATGGGCCAAACGTTCGATCACGGGCATATAGGAACTCACCCGCAACGCTTCGAAGCGGGGATCCCCCCGATCAGCCTCCAGATTGCGGTAGCGCAGCACCTCCCGGTGGCGATCCCACACATTGTCGAAGGACTCCACCAGCCGCAGGGCGTGGTCCACCTCGATGGCGGAAGGATTCCATGGCTCGTCCAGGACCGCATAAACCTCGGCCATCTCCTCCCCCGCCACCTGGCTCAAGGCATGCATGATGTCTTTGACGTCATCGAAATACATGTAAAAGGTTGCCGACGAAGTCTTGGCCTCCTGGGCAATGGATACTGCCGTCAGCGCCATGGGGGATTCACTCTTCAGGAGGTGGCGGGCGGCGTCCATCAATCGACGGCGGGTCGCGTTCCCTTTTTCGCCTAGGGCCTGCCCCTGCTTGTTCTTGATAACGACGTTGTTTTTCATATCCCTCTCGCGGGGGTCCTCCCTTATTAGGAACCTACCGTACGAATAATACGGCAGGCGAGCCCTGCTCGCCCATGGATCAAACAACGCTATGGGTACCCAGACCCGCCGAGCGGCTACCAATACCGATTTTTCGGCCTATCCTGAATGCACTCAAAACCCGCGGAGGAAGGACCAGCAAGTCCAGGGAGCCCCGAATGCCCAACCCCAGGCCCCAGGCGGTTGGCAATGCCAATCCTCGGCATTCTTGCGCCTTCGCCACCCCCCTCGATTCAGAACTATCGGACTAGCGGCTTGCGGTGAGAATACTGGGTAGCTAGAGTAGTGAGCTGTTCTGGTGCCGTTGCGACCATTTGCCACGAAACGCTCTTTCCTTCTCCATGCCCACATCCATGACCATCCCCGCAAAACGCTCGTCGGCCGTTGCCAACACCGTCACCCAGTTGCGACAGCTCATTCTCGAGCAGGAGGACGGCGCCTACCTGGGGTCGGAAGACCAACTGATGACCCGGTTTGGCATCAGCCGCCCGACGCTCCGCCAAGCGGTACGCCTCATGGAGCATGAGCGCTTATTGGTCATCAAACGTGGCAGCGGCGGTGGGTTCTTTGCCCGCCGCCCCCAGATCGAGGCGGTCGCCCATGCCGCCACGATCTACCTGAGCATCGAGCGCGCCACGCCGAACCACATTTTCGCCGCCTCCGTGCCCCTGCTCACCGAAGCGACCCGACTCGCTGCTATCAATCAAGGCAAGGATCCCGCCCTGAAAATGCGGCTTCAGCAACTCCTGATGCCCAGTCGGGAAGGGGGGGAGGATCAAGCCATCGACACCCTTACTTTCGACTGGACCCTGGCCCAGATCGTCAGCGAGATGTGCGGCAACCCGGTCATCAAGCT
>JAVEWG010000022.1:0-54087 GCA_034004685.1 Rhodocyclaceae bacterium
CGGCTCCAGTCGATGGCGAAGCCGAGGGACTTCAACTGGCCCTTCATGTATTCGATGTTGTCGTAGGTCCACTTGGCCGGCGGCACCTTGTTCTTGATCGCGGCGTTCTCGGCGGGCAGGCCGAAGGCATCCCAGCCCATGGGCTGCAGCACGTTGTAGCCCTTCATCTTGTGGAAGCGGGAGAGCACGTCGCCGATGGTGTAGTTGCGCACATGGCCCATGTGCAGCTTGCCCGAGGGGTAGGGGAACATGGACAGGCAGTAGTACTTGGGCTTGTCTGTGCTGGCCACGGCCTTGAATGCCTGGGTGTCTTCCCAGTATTGCTGGGCGGCGGATTCGATGGCCGACGGGCGGTATTCTTTTTCCGGCATGGCGTGATTCTGTGTCGAGGCTGAATCCGCGATTATAGCGGCAAGCCCCGCTACCCCGGCCGGGCCGGGTTCACTCGGGTTGTCCGGCGAGGGGGGGCTGGGCCGTGGGGGCCGGCAGGTGGGCGCTCCAGTGGAGGAAGGGGACCGGCACGGCCAGGGCATAGCCCTGGGCGTAAAGCACCCCCAGGCCGGGCAGGGCGGCCAGGCATTCAGCGGCTTCGACCCGTTCGGCCACGGTCTGGATGCGCTGGGAGGCGGCCAGGGACGCGATGGCCTGGATCACGCCGTGGGCTTCCTCCGCCGCGTAGTCTTCATGCAGCCGCAGGCAGTCGATCTTGACGTAGTCCGGGCGCAGGCTGCGCAATTGCCCCAGGTTGTCCCCGGTGAAGCGATCCAGGGCGGTGCGGCATCCCAGGCTGCGCAGGGTCTGGACCAACCCAAGGCTTTCGGCGGGCGCCTGCTCGGCCAGGTCCGCGGGGATTTCCACCACCACTTGGCTGGGCCGCAGGCCGTGCCGCTGGAGGGCCGCCCGCAGGAACTCGCAATAGCGGTTGGGTTCCACGAGGGCACCCCGGCCGATATTGAGGCTGACCATGAAGGCTTCCGCGTGCTCGCTTTCGCCGCTCAGGCGTGCGGTGAGGGAGAGGGCCTGCTGGGCCATCCATTCGTCCACCTCCAGGGCGACGCCCATGCGCTCCCACTGTTCCAGGAACTCCTGGGGCGGGACCAGGGCCCCCTGGTCGTTGCGGACCCGCAGCAGCAATTCCAGCCAGGGCCCCGCCAGGCCTTGCTCGCCAAGGGGTACCACCGATTGGGCGAAGACCTCCAGCCGTTCCGGGTCGATGGTGGCGGGCAGGGGTGCGGCCAGGGTTGCCTGGGACTGGGGGGCGCCAGGAGCGTAGAGAATGTGTTCCACCACCTGGTTGCGGCCCTGGCGTTTGGCCCGATAGCAGGCGCTGTCCGCCGCCGCCATGACCTGGGCGCAACTGCCGGTGTGGCGGTCGATGCCCACCAGGCCGATGCTGGTGCCCACCGAGAAGCGCCGGCCGTCCCAGGGAAAGCGGAACAGCTCCACTGCCTGCCGCAATCCCTCGGCCACCCGGCGCGCGTCTTCCAGGCTGCAGTCCCGCAGCAGTAGGGCGAACTCGTCGCCGCCGGTGCGGGACAGCAAGTCGCCCTCCCGCACCTTCTGGCGCAGCAGGGCCGAGATGCGCTGGAGCAGCTCGTCGCCGGCGCCATGGCCGCAGGTGTCATTGACGATCTTGAACTGATCCAGGTCGATGAAGCACAGAGCATGGGTCTCGCCCCGCTGCAGGGCGCCTTCCAGGGCGGTCTCCAGGCTGGCTTCAAAGGCGCGGCGGTTGGGCAGTCCGGTCAGGGCGTCGTGGTGGGCCTGGTGGCTGAGCTGCTCGGTGGCGGCGTTGATGCGGGCCTGCATGTCCTGATGGATTTCCGACAGGGAGCCGGCCATCTTGTTGAAGCCCCGTTCCAGGGCTCCCAGCTCGCCCCCCGAAATCGTGGGTACCCGCTCGTCCAGGTTGCCATGGGCCATGGACGAAACGGCCTGGGCCAGGCGCCCGATGGGGATGCTGATGGTGCGGCCCATGCGCTTGGCCAGCCAGCCCGTGATGACCAGGGCGATGGAAAGGAGTCCCAGGCTGGTCCAGATGATGCTCGCCTTGCGTTCCTGCAGGGGGAGGCGGTCCAGCTCCACGTACACCCAGCCGATGGGGCCGGTGGCGCTGGTGGTGGAGGTGGCGGCGAGGAGGTCGTCCACTTCCAGGGGGGAGCCCCGGACCGGCGCGGCCACTGCCAGGAGGTCAGGGCTTTCGGCGAGGATGCCCGCGCTGGTCAGGGCCTTCAAATGCTGAAAGCTCATGGCCTTGGGGCGGCCGCTGACCGCCAGGATCCGCCCCCCTGCGTCCATCACGGCGGCGGCGGTGACCTGGGGTTGATCGAGCATGGCCTGGAGCAGGCCGGACAGGTTTTCCCGATTGCCGGAGATCACCCCATATTCGGCGGCTGGGGCAGCGAAGCCGGCGATGGCCAGGCCCCGTTCCCGTAGCCCGGCCTCCAGGCTGCGGGTGCCATTGATCAGGAAATAGGCGGTGAGCGCCGCGGCCACCAAGGCCGCCGGTACCAGGCCGATCATCAGCAGGCGCTGGCGGATGGTGAGGGGGGGAAGGCGGCGGATCATCGGCGGGCCCCTTCACCCCTGGGGTCTGGCGGCATGGGGTTCGGCGATCCCCCGGCTCCAAAGCCAGCCGACCCAAGGGCGCGGGCGAGCTGGGCTTCATTGGGTATTTCTGGGGCCAGGGTGCGGGCCACCTGACTATTGACGGCCACGCTGAAGTAGCGGGCGGGCACCAGGCCGGAAGGGTTGGTGAGGTCCATGCCGGGGCGGGTCAGCCACTCGGCCACCTGCCGGCCCAGCCCCTCGGGGGTACTGTAGGTGGCTACCAGTGCGCCGGCGGTGACATAGGCCTTGGAAAAGGCTAGCACCGGCCGCCCGAGGCGGTAGCTGGTGAGCAGGATGGACAGGGCAGTATTGCGGTTGAACACCAGGTTGTCCGGGACCGCCAGCAATACGTCGGCGTCGGCCAGCAGGCGCTCCAGGCCGGGGACCACCTCGTCGGGCCGCGCGATGCGTTCGATGCGCAATCCCAGCCCGGCGGAGGCCGCTGCCTGTTCCAGCAGGCTGGTGGATCGGGCTGAATCCGGCCCCACCAGGACCCCTACCGTGCGGGCATGGGGCAGGGCGAGCTGGAGCAGCTGGAGCTGCCGCTCCGGGGGTGGGTCCAGGAAAATTCCGCCCAGCCGGGCTTTGGGGTAGCGGGCGCGGAAGGTCTCCAGGTCGTCCCGTGGCACCAGGACCGCCAGAATGGCCCGGCCATTGGCGCGGAGGGCGGTTTCAGTGGCGGCCACCCCCACCGTGACGATAAGGCTGGCACGGCTTAGCTCTTCCCCGTTGAGGGGGGCGCTCCCGTCCCCAACGCGGTTGAGCAGAACGCCCGACTGGGGAGGCAGGTTGGCCACCAGGGCGTTGTAGAAACTTGCATAGGGTTCGGCGGCCTGGGATAGCAGCACCGCCACTTCGGCCGCCAGGGCTCCAGGGGCCAGCAACAAGGCGAAGACGCAGGCCGCCAGCCTGCGGGCCTGCTTCCATTGGCCGCGCGGCAATGACGTCTCCCGAACCCTGCTGCCGGGCTGCGGATTCCTGCTCAGGAACCAAGCATGCAGGGACGCCACGGGGGATTACCAGGCAAGCTTGAGGGTGGCAAAGGCAAAGGCCTGATGACGGTACTTGCCTTCGTGCAGGTCCACGTAGCGCCCCTCCAGGCTTTGTACCGTGAAGGCCAGTTCATGCTCGCCGCCCACCGGCCCGAAGCGCTTGCTGAGCTTGAGATCGGTGCGGCCCGCAGAGGGCACCACGTCCCCATCGTTGAGCCAGAAAAAGCGATGGATGTGCTGGAAGCCCAGGCTCAGGTTCCAGCGTTCGGGCAGTTCCTTCATGAGGAGCAGGGACGTCATGGAGGTGGGGGCGGTGGATACCATGTCCGGGTCGGAGTTGGCTTCCAGCTGGTCCACGTCCACGAAGGATTGGGTGAGGATGGCTCGCCCCCAGCCGGGCTGCTTCCAGTCCAGCCGGAATTCGGCCCCATCCATTTTCACGCTGCCGGCGTTGGTGAGGAAGATGGTGTCCACCGCCCCCAGATCACGATTCTGATGCAGCCAGCTGGGGATGGGCCAGGCGCAGAGGCGGGCCGGGTTGGAAGACTGGTAACGGCAGCGCTGTTCGTCCAGGTAGCGGTCGTACTTCTCCCGGAACAGCCGGGCGTCCAGGGTCAGGCCCAGGTCCGGCAGGCTGCCCACGTAGCCCAATTCGATGAAGCGGACCCGCTCGGACTCCACTGGCAGGAGGGACCAGACGCCGATATCGATGATCTGGCCGGCCTGGCGGGTGACCTGGAAGCTTTCCGCTTCCTGGACGGTGGGGGCGCGGTAGGCGGTGCCGGCGGACAGGCGCAGCACCGAGAAGGGCGAAAAGCTGTAGTTCGCGGCAAAGCGGGGCGAGAACAGGCTGCCGCCGTAGTAGTGGTCCTCGAAGGTGCCTCCCAGGTTGAGGCTGAGGGCATTCACCGGCTTCCAGTCCAGGCTGCCGAACACTTGCCACTGGGTACCGCCGGCGGTGCCGTTGTCCCCCAGCTGGTACTCGGAACGCACTGCGTCCCGCCGTACCGAGACGCCCCACAGGCTATGCCACTGGGGATTGAAGCGATGGCTGTGCTGGAACTCCAGTTCATCCCGTACCAGGTCGATGTCCCGATCGGCGGTGAGCATGAGGGAGGGCGTGAGCACATCCCACTTGTTGCGCTCGGAGCGGTCTTGGTGGGCGTATTGCAGGGAAAACTCCGACTCCGGTCCGAAGCTCCGTTGCCAGGTGACTTGCAGATGGTTTTCCCGGATCTGGTTGCGGCGGATGGGGTCGGACAGACTGTCCGGGTTGCCGGTGCGGTCGTAGCCCACCGTCGCGCCGCCGAAAACACGCAATTGATCCTGGTTGGTGAGCTGCATGACCCCCTGGAAGTTGGCAACGTTGCGCTCAATGGTCTCCAGGGCGCCGTCCGCCCGGAGCAGATCGAAGTTGTTCGCCCGGCGCTGGGACGCGGTGGCGCGCCAATCCAGGCCGCCAGGGGTGTTGCCGTTCACCCGGATTCCCACGTCCTGGATGCCGTCGTTGCCCGCCCGGCCGATGGCCAGATTGCCGGCTTCGGTGCTGGGGGAGCGGGTGATGATATTGACCACGCCCTGGAATGCGTTGGCGCCGTAGGCGGCGCCGTGGGGGCCCCGCACCACCTCGACCCGCTCGATGTCGTCTATCCGGATCGGCAGATCCTGCCAATCCACGTTGCCGCGGAAGGGGTTGTTCACCGTGCGGCCATCGATCAGCACCTTGAGGCGGCGGCCATAGGCATCCCCGAGCCCGTGATTGACCACCGTGGGCGATCCCGACGGCCAGTCGGCCACCAGAAAGCCCGGGACCAGGCGCAGCAGATCGTGAATCTCGGTGTAACCCGAGGCCTCGATGGTTTCCCGGTCGATGACGGTAATGGGGGCGGGGGCTTCGAAGGGCGTCTGGGCGAGCCGCGATGCGGTCAGCACGATGGGCACGTCGCCGAAGAACTGGGATTCCGCCCCCACAGCACCCGCCGAGGGTAGACAGACCGCGAGCCCCAAGAGCACGGGGCGCATCCGGGGACCGGTGCGAAGACGGGAATAGGGGGTATTCGGTTGGGTGGCCATGGCAGTCGCAGAGCAGGAACAACCTAGTGACGGTTGTGTGGATATCGGTCGCATCCTAGCGAACTTTACCGCTGCCACCTATTTGCCTTGATCTTGGAAAACTCGCCCTAGAGACCCGGGGCTCTGAGAAGGGCGGGAAATCAAAGCGGTGTCCGGCCTCTCCCTTGCGTTCGGGTAAGGGTCGTGGCTCGCGCCACCCCATGGTGGTTGTCTGTGCCGCGGGGGTTCAACCGAGGTTGTTCAGTTTATTCGAGCAATGGGTGCCCGGCCCTTCGGGCCCCCCGGCCGGGGGGCTTGTCCTGTCGGCTCAGGCGGCCTTGTGTTGTTCCTGCGACGCGGACCAGCGCTGAGAGAGCAGACCAACCATATCCTCCATAGCCGCCAGGGGCAGCATCAGCATCCGGTTCTGGCTACGCAGCAGGGGGATGACCCGGGGAGCGCACAGGGTTGCCTGTTCCCGGGCCAGTAGACGAAGGAACTGGTCCATGGCAGCCCCCCAGTATTCCGGGGTGCCTACCCAGCCGGTTTCTTCGGTGGCTGCACGGATCGCCTGGCGCCAGAGGATCTCGGCCCTTTCCAGGCTGATGCCGGCACGGTGGGCGTGCCAGGGAACGGATTTGGGTAGATGCATGAGGTTCTCCAGGGATTCGGAGCTGCCGGCCTGGGCCGGGTCGGAGCCATTCGTGGGTTGCACAGGCGCTTTGCCCAAGGTCAATGGACCCTGATCCAGTTCAATCCTTCGAAAAAGCTAAATGCTGCAAAGCACAATCCAAAGATATGGCTTTGATTAATGGTTTTCAAGGCATTTTTGTGCAACGCAAAATTGCAGTTGCCCCGGATTGTCCGGTGCCCCTGACCCAAGCCTGCCAATGGCACGGGGTAGAATCGAGGCATTGCAAGCAATCCTGATCTCCATGTCCGCCCTGCTCGACAACCTCAACGCGGCTCAACTGGCCGCCGTCACCCTTCCCCCTGGCCATGGATTGATTCTGGCCGGAGCTGGCTCCGGCAAGACCCGGGTGCTCACTACCCGCATCGCCTGGCTGATCCAGACCGGCCAAGTCACGCCCCAGGGCATCCTGGCGGTGACCTTCACCAACAAGGCCGCCAAGGAGATGTTGACCCGGCTGTCCGGCATGCTGCCCATCAATACCCGGGGCATGTGGATCGGGACCTTCCATGGCCTGTGCAACCGTTTCCTGCGGGCCCACCACAGGGAGGCCGGATTGCCCTCCCTGTTCCAGATCCTGGACAGCGCGGATCAGTTAGCGGCCATCAAGCGGCTGCTCAAGACCCTCAACGTCAGCGATGAAAAATTCCCGCCCCGGGATCTCCAGCGTTTCATCAATGGCCAGAAGGAGGCCGGCTTCCGGCCCCATGCGGTGCAGGCCTGGGACGACTACACTCGCCGCAAGGTGGAGCTATACACCGAATACGAAGCCCAGTGCCAGCGGGAAGCGGTGGTGGATTTCGCCGAATTGCTGCTGCGCAGCTACGAACTCCTGGAACGCAACGAACCCCTGCGCCGCCATTACCAGCAGCGTTTCCGCCACATCCTGGTGGATGAATTCCAGGACACCAACCGGCTCCAGTATCTGTGGCTCAAGCTCCTGGCCTCCCAGGGGGTGGAAGGTGGCGCGGCCTTGTTCTGCGTGGGGGACGACGACCAGTCCATCTACCGCTTTCGGGGCGCCGAGGTGGGCAACATGCGGGACTTCGAGCGGGAGTTCCACGTGGCCCGGATCATTCGTCTGGAGCAGAACTACCGTTCCCACGGCAACATCCTGGAAGCGGCCAACGCCATCATCACCCGCAACCGCCACCGCCTCGGCAAGAACCTATGGACCGATCGGGGCGAGGGGGAGCCGATCCGGGTTTATGAAGCCTTTACCGATGGGGACGAGGCCCGCTGGGTGGTGGAGGAAATCCAGAACCTGGTGCGGGAGGGGCACACCCGGGGCGAAGTGGCCCTGCTGTACCGCTCCAACGCCCAATCCCGGGTGCTGGAGCATCAACTCTTTTCCTCCGGCATTCCCTACCGGGTCTATGGCGGACTGCGTTTTTTCGAGCGCCAGGAGATCAAGCACGCCCTGGCCTATCTGCGCCTCATCGCCAATCCGGATGACGACACCGCCTTCCTGCGGGTGGTGAATTTCCCGACCCGGGGCATCGGTACCCGCTCCCTGGAAACCCTGCAGGACGCGGCTCGCACCTGGAACACCAGTCTCTACGCCACCGTGCCCCATCTGGCGGGCAAGCCCGGCTCGGTGCTGGCCCAGTTCGTCGGTCTGGTGGAGCAGCTGCGCCGGGAGACTGCCGGGCTGCCCCTGCCGGAGGTGATGGAGCACGTGCTCCAGCGCTCCACCCTGCGGGCCCACTACCAGGCCGAGAAAGAGGGCCAGGAGCGGCTCGAGAACCTGGATGAGCTCCTCAACGCCGCCACCTACTTTGTGCAGGAAGAACTGGGGCGCGGAGGGGAGGAGGGGATGGCACCCCAGGAGGTGCCCACCCATCCCGGGTTGGCCGAGTTTCTGGCCCATGCCTCCCTCGAGGCAGGGGACCACCAGGCCGATGCCGGCGCCGACGCGGTGCAGCTCATGACCGTTCATGCCGCCAAGGGGCTGGAATTCGACGTGGTGTTCCTCTCCGGCCTGGAAGAGGGCTTGTTTCCCCACGAGAACGGCATCCTGGAGCCGGAGGGCCTGGAGGAAGAGCGGCGCCTGATGTACGTGGCGGTGACCCGCGCCCGCCAGCGGCTCTACCTGTCCTGCGCCCAGAGCCGCATGCTCCATGGGCAGACCCGCTACAACCTGCGTTCCCGATTCCTGGAGGAAATTCCCGAGCACCTCACCAAGTGGCTGACCCCCTCCCGTCCCCGGGGCCTGGCCTCGGAGCCGGCCTTCCGGAAATACTACGATCCGGCACCTGGGCCGGCGCCCAAGGTGGCGCCGCCCTCTCCGCCCCAGCGAGGCAGGGACCTGGGTGGCCTGCGGGTGGGCCAGAACGTGAGCCATGCCAGGTTCGGGGTGGGTGTGATCGTTGCCGCCGAGGGCTCCGGGCCGGAGGCTCGGGTCCAGGTGAATTTCGGCCGTCAGGGGGTTAAATGGCTGGCCCTGGCGGTGGCCAAACTCACGCCAGCCTGAGGCCGCTAGACCGATTCCCCCGGCTCGAAATACTCCACCAGCAGGTCGTTGTCCTTGGCGAAGTTGGCGCAGAAGTTGTAGGCCAGGGGCTCCACCTCGTGGAGTCGGGCATCCACCACCACGGTCTTGTCCCCCTGCAGGGAGCAGCCTGGGCGCACGTAAGGGGAGTAGGCCATGCGGTAGCCTGGGCGCGGATCCGACCCAAAGGCGGACAGGACGCCGCATAGACGTTCCGCCCAGTCACTTGGACGGAATTTGCTGCCGTCCTGGGTGACGCCGGTGATGATGAAACTTTTGAATGGTGGTTTCATTTGTGGGGCCGTAACGGCTGAGCGGGCAGCGGCTCGAGGGCGCGCGCACTGTCGCCGACGCCTGGGAGCCCGCCGGCTGACGAGCGCGAATGTTAGCAGAACTCGAGCCGTCGATTCCCCAATTCGCGGCGGCCGCGAGAGGTCCTTGCACGGGTGGCCCGCTACCCAAGCGCCCGCCGTTCCCGTAACATCGGCAGTTTTCATTGCTGGTCGTCTGGCGGTTTTTTTGCGTCGGCCACGTTTGGGGTAGTCCATGTCCCATGTTATGAATACCTACGCGCGCCTGCCCGTGGAGTTTTCCCGGGGTGAAGGGGTGTGGCTCTTCGATCAGGCCGGGCGGCGCTACCTGGATGCCCTGGCGGGGATCGCCGTTTCCACCCTTGGGCACAACCATCCGCGATTGGTGCGGGCGATCGCCGAACAGGCCGGGCGGCTGATCCACTGTTCCAACCTCTATCGCATCGGGCCCCAGGAGCAATTGGCCGATCGCCTGATCCAGCTTTCCGGGATGTCCGAGGCGTTCTTCTGCAACTCCGGTTGCGAGGCCAATGAGGCCGCCATCAAGCTGGCGCGCCTGTATGGTCACCACAAGGGGATCGAGAATCCGGTCATCATCGTCATGGAGCAGGCCTTCCACGGGCGCACCCTGGCCACCTTGTCGGCCACCGGCAACCGCAAGGTCCAGGCCGGTTTCGAGCCCCTGGTGTCGGGCTTCGTGCGGGTGCCTTTCGATGACCTGGGGGCGGTGGAGCAGGCGAGCCACGGCAACCACAACATCGTGGCGGTATTGCTGGAGCCGGTGCAGGGGGAGGGCGGCATCCACGCGGCTCACCGGGCCTATCTGCAAGGCTTGCGCCGGTTGTGCGACGACCGGGGCTGGCTGTTGATGGTCGATGAGGTGCAATGCGGCGTGGGGCGCACGGGCAAGTGGTTTGGCTTCCAGCATGGGGACATCCTTCCCGATGTGATGTCCCTGGCCAAGGGCCTGGGCTCCGGGGTGCCCATCGGGGCCTGTCTGGCGGCTGGGCGGGCCGCCGGGGTGTTCAAACCCGGCAATCATGGTTCCACCTTCGGCGGCAACCCCCTGGCCTGCGCGGCGGCCCTGGAGACCCTCCTGGTGATGGAGGATGACCGGTTGCTGGACAACGCCCGTCAAGTGGGCGAATCCATCCGGGCCGGATTTGCCCAGGCGTTGGCGGGGGTCAAGGGCGTTGTGGGGATCCGGGGCGAGGGTCTGATGATCGGCATCGAACTGGATCGCCCCTGTGGCGAGCTGGTGGGTCAGGCCCTGGCCGCCGGCATGCTGATCAACGTGACCGCCGAGCGGGTGGTGCGCCTGCTGCCGCCCCTGGTCTTTTCCAAAGAGGACGGCCAGGCTCTCGTGGATGGCCTGGCCCCCTTGGTCCGTGCCTTCCTGGCGGCCTGAGCGAAACGGAAAACCTGCCCATGAACGCACCACGCCATTATCTCCAGTTCAAGGATTTCACCCGGGAGGAGTATGACTACATCTTCGACCGGACCCGCTGGATCAAGGAAAAATTCAAACGCTACGAGCCCTACCATCCTCTCTTCGACCGCACCCTGGTGATGATCTTCGAGAAGGCCAGCACCCGCACCCGCCTTTCCTTCGAGGCCGGGATGCATCAGCTGGGGGGCTCGGCTATCTATCTCAATACCCGGGATTCCCAGCTGGGCCGGGGCGAGCCGGTGGAGGACGCGGCCCAGGTCATCTCCCGGATGAGCGATATCGTGATGATCCGCACCTTCGAGCAGGAGATCATCGACCGCTTCGCCGGCAATTCCCGGGTGCCGGTGATCAACGGCCTGACCAACGAATACCACCCCTGCCAGATCATGGCGGACATCTTCACCTTCATCGAACACCGGGGCTCCATCCAGGGCAAGACGGTGGCATGGATCGGCGACTCCAACAATGTCTGCAACACTTGGCTGCAGGCGGCCGAGGTGCTGGGTTTCCATGTGCGGGTGTCCACCCCGCCGGGCTATGAGGTGGAGCCGGAGCGGGCTGGCCTCTATGGCACGGATCACTTCAAGGAGTTCGCCGACCCCATGGAGGCCTGTGCCGGGGCCGATCTGGTGACCACCGACGTATGGACCTCCATGGGCTTCGAGGCCGAAAACGAAGCCCGCATGAAGGATTTCGCCGACTGGTGCGTGGATGGCGACATGATGGGGGTGGCCCAGCCTGAGGCCCTCTTCATGCACTGCCTGCCCGCCCACCGGGGCGAGGAGGTGACCGCCGAGGTGATCGACGGATCCCAGTCGGTGGTGTGGGACGAGGCGGAAAACCGCCTCCATGTGCAAAAGGCCTTGATGGAGTTTCTGCTCCTCGGGCGGATCGAATGACCAAGCGCTGGCCCTTCGGCCGCGCGGTGAATCAAGCAAGCGGGAATTGACATGAGCGACGTGAAAAAAGTGGTGCTGGCCTACTCTGGCGGCCTGGATACCTCGGTGATCCTCAAGTGGCTGCAGGACACCTATCAGTGCGAGGTGGTGACCTTCACCGCCGACCTGGGGCAAGGGGAAGAACTGGAGCCGGCCCGGGCCAAGGCCCTGCAATTCGGCATCAAGCCGGAGAACATCTTCATCGATGACCTGCGGGAAGAGTTCGTGCGGGACTTCGTGTTTCCCATGTTCCGCTGCAACGCCATCTACGAAGGCGAATACCTGCTGGGCACCTCCATCGCCCGGCCCCTGATCGCCAAGCGCCAGATCGAAATCGCCCGGGCTTCGGGTGCCGAGGCGGTGTCCCACGGCGCCACCGGCAAGGGCAACGATCAGGTCCGCTTTGAGCTGGGCTACTACGCCCTGATGCCCAACGTGAAGGTCATCGCTCCCTGGCGCGAGTGGGATCTGCTGTCCCGGGAAAAGCTCCTGGCCTATGCCGAAACCCACGGCATTCCCGTGGAAATGAAGCACAAGCAGGGCGGCTCGCCCTATTCCATGGACGCCAACCTGCTCCACATCTCCTACGAAGGGCGCCACCTGGAAGACCCGGCGGCGGAGGCCGAGGAATCCATGTGGCGCTGGACGGTCTCCCCCGAGGCCGCGCCGGACGCCGCCGAATACGTGGATCTGGAATTCGAGAAGGGTGATCTGGTGGCCATCAACGGCACCCCCATGAAGCCCCATGAGCTCCTGGCCAAGCTCAATGAGCTCGGCGGCAAGCACGGCATCGGCCGCCTGGACCTGGTGGAAAACCGCTACGTGGGCATGAAGTCCCGGGGTTGCTACGAAACCCCTGGGGGCACCATCCTGCTCAGGGCCCACCGGGCCATCGAATCCATCACCCTGGACCGGGAGGTCGCCCACCTCAAGGACGACCTGATGCCCCGCTACGCCAGCCTGATCTACACCGGCTACTGGTGGAGCCCGGAGCGCCTGGCGCTCCAGACCCTCATCGACCAGACCCAGCAGACCGTCAATGGCTGGGTGCGGGTCAAGCTCTACAAGGGCAACGTGATCGTGGTGGGCCGGGATTCCAGGACCGATTCCCTGTTCGACCCCACCATCGCCACCTTTGAGGACGACCAGGGCGCCTACAACCAGAAGGATGCCCACGGCTTCATCCGCCTCAATGCCCTGCGCATGCGGATTGCCGCCAACGCCAGGACCCGGCGGGGCTGAGGAGTATTGCCGTGACCCCCGAACCCCTCATCTTCGGCCTGACGGTGGCCGAGTTCGAGGACATCTCCCTCAAGGTCTGCTTCACCGGCCTGATCCTCTACATGGTTTTCATCATCCTGAACTTGGCCAAGGAGTCCAAGGCTGGCAAGTACGGCACCATGTGGCTGTTGATCGGCCTGGGGGTGGGGTTCGTGGGCTTCATCGCCAAGGCCTTGATCCAGAAATTCATGGGCATCGAGTGACACCCATCCAGCTCCAGTAATAAGGAAACACCATGAGCCAACAATTCGACGGCGTGTCCGTCCTCAAGCAAGCCAACGTTTATTTCGACGGCAAGTGCGTCAGCCACACCGTCCAGTTCGCCGATGGCACCAAGAAATCCGTGGGGGTGATCCTGCCCGCCAGCCTGACCTTCAATACCGGCGTGCCGGAGATCATGGAGTGCGTGGCCGGCGCCTGCCGCGCCCGCCTCAAAGGCGAAACCGAGTGGAAGGCCTATGGTCCAGGCCAGTCCTTCAGCGTGCCGGGCAACTCCAGTTTCGATATCGAAGTGGCCGAGGCTTACCATTACGTCTGCCATTTTGGGTAAGTGCCTGGCGGCCGATTACCATTGAAGGCGGCCGCCCCTGGGCGGCCGTCCTGTTTTCATTCCAAGGAGAACCCATGCCTTCCTTCGATATCACCTCCGAAGTGGATCTGGTGGCCCTGCGCAACGCGGTGGAAGGGGCCAACCGCAAGATCACCGGCCGTTATGACTTCAAGGGCACCGATGCCCGGGTGGAGCAGAACGACAAGGTCCTCACCCTCCATGGCGACAGCAATTTTCAGCTGGAGCAGATCATCGCCCTCTTGTTGCCCGAGATGACCAGTAAGAAGATCGACGTGCGCTGCCTCAAGCATGGCGACGTGCAGAAGGTGGGGGGCAACAAGGTCAAGCAGGATCTTACCGTGCGGGTGGGGGTGGAGCAGGAGATGGCCAAGCAGATCGTCAAGCACCTCAAGGACAGCAAGCTCAAGGTCCAGGCGGCCATCCAGGGGGACGCGGTGCGGGTCACCGGCGCCAAGCGGGACATCCTCCAGGACGCCATCGCCCTGGTGCGCAAGGAAATCACCGACTATCCTTTGCAGTACGGTAATTTCCGCGATTGAGGCGTTCATGGATATCGGAAGCATTTCTGCCCAGTCCCAGGCCATGGTGCAGGCCCAGGCTTCCATCCTGATGCTGCGCAAGGCCCTGGATCTCCAGCAGGCCCAGGCCCTGCAACTGCTCCAGGCCCTGCCCCAGCCGGCGGCCGCTCCCGATCCCTCCGCGACCCTGGGGGCCCGCATCGACACCTACGCCTGAGGGGCCACTCCCCTGTGGCAAAATAGGCCCGTCCCAAAACCGTGCCGGAGTCTGGATGGGCCGCAAATCAAGTTCCCGATCCGCCCCGCTGGGGTTGGTCCTCGCCCTGGGGCTGGGCTGGAGTTCCATCGGCCAGGCCGGGGTTGCCCTGGCCGCCCTGTTCCCCGGCAAGGCCACCCTGGCCTTCGATGGTGGTCAATTGCGCACCGTGGCGGTGGGCGCCAGGACTCCGGAAGGGGTGCTGCTGGTATCCCTGCAAGGGGATAGTGCCTTGGTGGAAGAGCACGGGCGGCGGTATACCCTCAGGCTCGGTGATGGGGCGGTGAGCGCGCCATCCTCGGCCGTGGCGCCGGAAGCCATCCTCCACGCTGACGGCAGCGGCCATTTTCTGACCCAGGGCACCGTCAACGGGGCGCCCGTCAAATTCCTGGTGGATACTGGAGCCAGCCTGGTTTCCATCGGCGCGTCCGATGCCCGGCGGGCCGGCATCGATTTTCGCAAGGGCGAAGCCATCGGCACCATGACCGCCAATGGGCCCACCCAGGTGTGGCGGGTCAAGCTCAACAATGTCCGGATCGGCAATGTGGTGCTGCACAACGTGGATGGCGCGGTGCATCCCCAGGACATGCCCTTCGCCCTTCTGGGTATGAGCTTCCTCAACCGCATGGAAATGCAGCGGGAGGGGGAGCGTTTGCAATTGCGGCAGCGCTATTGAGCATGAAAGTTCCCCTCGATCGTCAGACTCCTGAGGCCTTGCGCCAGCGTTTCGCCCACCCCCCCTCCATCCAGGGGCCCGTCGAACCGGGCATTTTTGACCTGGAGTTCCGCCCCGCAGCGGTGCTGGTGCCCTTGGTGCAACGGGACGAGGGCTTCACGGTGCTGCTGACCCAGCGTACCGATCACCTCCATAAGCATGCCGGACAGGTGAGCTTTCCTGGCGGCGGGGCCGACCCGGCGGATGCCTCCCCCGTCCACACCGCCCTGCGGGAGGCGGAGGAAGAGATTGGCCTGGATCCCCGCCAGGTGGAACTGCTGGGTTTTTTACCCCGCTACTGGACCGGCACGGGTTACGAGATCACCCCCGTGGTGGGCCTGGTCACGCCGCCTCTGGATCTGAAACTGGATAATTTCGAGGTGGCCGAGGCTTTCGAGGTGCCCCTCGATTTTCTGCTGGACCCGGCCAACCACCAGGAGCGGGAGGTGGAGTGGCAGGGGGCGATGCGGCGCTATTACGTCATGCCCTATGAGGGCTATCACATCTGGGGCGCGACGGCGGGGATGTTGGTGACGCTCTACCGGTTCCTGGCGGCGTAGGGCGGGCTTCAGCCCGCCAAAGACTGCCGACGACCCCAATGTCGCCGCAGGGCGCGCTTGCGCACCAGGCGGGCTTTGGCCCGCCAAGGGTAGGGAGGAGCTTTAACTCGACCAGGCGGACTGAAGCCCGCCCGTCCGCCTTTCTGGGTTGTGCCCGGGGGGCGTAGGGCCGTTTCAACCGGCCGGGGGGCGCCTTGCATCGCAAGCGCTTGGGCTCAACGCGATCCCCCAAAGTCGATAGGAACGCACCCTGGCCAAAAGCCCTGCACCTTCCGCCACGTTCTCCCCGGGAGGCGTTCAACCGCCCCGCCCCACCTTCCCCAGCAGCCCCCGCAAGGTCTCCTGCAAATCCGCCGGCATCACCACCACCTTGGCGCTTTCCGTCTGGCCCAGGCGCTCCAGGGAAGCGATGTATTTCTCGCCCAGCAGGAACATCATGGGGGTGGTCTGGTCGCCGATGGCGGTGGTGACCCGGCGGATGGCTTCCGCCGAGGATTCGGCCAGCATCACCTGGGCGTTGGCGTCCCGCTTGGCGGATTCCAGGCGGGCTTCGGCCTCCAGGATGGCGGACTGCTTGGCGCCTTCGGCCCGGGTGACCACGGCCTTGCGTTCCCGTTCGGCGGCGGCCTGCATCTCCATGGCCCGTTGCATGGATTCGGAGGGCTTGATGTCCTGGATTTCCACGGATTTGACGGTGAGGCCCCAGTCCACCGCCTCGTCGGCGATGCTCTCCCGCAGGCGCGCCTTGATCTTGTCCCGGTTGGAGAGGGCTTCGTCCAGGTTCATTTCGCCGATGATGGAGCGCAGGGTGGTCATGATCATGTTGCGGATGGCTTCGGAAAAGTCCGTCACCCCATAGACCGCCTTCACCGGGTCGGTCACCTTCACGAAGGCGATGGCGTTGGTGAGGATGACCGCGTTGTCCCGGGTGATGACCTCCTGCTCCTGGACGTCCAGGATGATGTCCTTGGTCACCAGCTTGTAGGCCACCCGGTCCAGATAGGGAATCAAGATGTTGAGGCCGGGCTTGAGGGTGCCGTGGTATTTGCCCAGGCGTTCCACGATCCATTCTTCACCCTGGGGTACGATCCGCACCCCCTTGGCGATGGTGACCGCGACGAAGACGAGGATCGCCAGTACGACTGTGAAACCTGCGCTCATGAATGGGCTCCTATGCCTTGATTACTTTCAGATAACTGCCTTCCACCGCCACCACCTTGACCCGCTCGCCGGCGGCGATGGTCTCCTCCGCCAGACACTCCCATTCCTCGCCGCCGAGGATGGGGCGCTGGAAGCGCACCTTGCCCCGCTGGAAAGGGGCCACTGCCCCCATCAGCAAGCCCACTTCGCCGATGACTTCCCCCGCGGCGGTGCCGATCAGGGTCTTGTGGAAGCCGGTCTTGAAGACCCGGAACCACAGCACCACCATGGCCAGGGACGACAGGGTCCATAGGGCGGCCTGGCTGGTGAGGGATAGGTGGGGGGCCAGCAGCAGCGCCAAGGCCACCAGCAGCGCCCCCAGTCCGAACCAGATGATGAAAAAGGCGGGCACTGCCAGTTCCGCCAGGATAAGGGCAATGCCCCCCACAGCCCAATGCCACCATTCCAGATTCATGATGTCCTCCTCGCCGGGATTGTAGCGGGGGCGGGTGCGTTGGTGCCGGGGCAAATAAATAAAAAGGCACCCGTCATGGGTGCCTTGGCGGATGGCTCCGCGCCAGGGGGCGGCGCGGGAGCCTTATTCCTTCTTCATGGAACAGGTGTTGATGCCCAGCAGGGGGTAAGCCGGGCAGAAGCCCGTCAGGCCGGTGGCCACGGGCACCACGCCGATCCAGGCCCAGACGGGCCCCCCCATGAGGGCCCAGGCGATGAGGCCCAGGCCAGCCACGATGCGAATTGCCCGGTCCATGCTGCCAACGTTTGCTTTCATGCAGTGCTCCTTAGCGGTGGTGGGGAAAGTGGGGCTGATTGGAGCATGTCCGGGGGCCGGGGTCGGTGACCAGGGTTACACAGCCGGCCGGCCCTCACGCGCCATAGCGCCGGGCCAGGGTGTCGTGGAGATCCACGTATTCCCGGGTGAGCTTGTGGCGGGCGTCCAGGTGGATCATGGGGCGGGCCTGCTGGTGGGATTCCTTGATCTTGACCGAGGAGGACAGGTAGGGCTCCAGCACTGGCAGGCCTTCGGCCACCAGGTCCTGGACCATTTTCTGGGGCAGGCTGGCCCGGGGCTGGAACTGGTTCACCACAATGCCTTCCACCTCCAGCTTGCGGTTGTGGTCGGCCCGGATCTCCGCCACGTTTTCCAGCAGGGAGAACAGCGCCCGGCGGGAGAAATCGTCGCAGTCGAAGGGGATCAGGCAGCGGTCAGCGGCGATCAGGGCGGAGCGGGTGAAGAAGTTCAGGGCCGGGGGGGTGTCGATATAGACCACGTCGTAATTCTCGGCCAGTTCATCCAGGGCGTCCCGCAGCTTGTAGATCTTGTAGCGGGATTCCAGCTTGCCCTGGAGTTCCTCCAGGTTCGGATGGGAGGGCAGCAGGGCCAGATTCTCAAAGGGGGTGGAAACCACGAATTCGATGGTCTCCTTGGGGTGGAGCTTGAAATTGAGGGTCTGGTCGAAAAAGTCCGCGAGGGTGGTCTCCAGGGCGCGGGGTTCCTGCCCCAGCAGGTACTGGGTGGTGTTGCCCTGGGGGTCCAGGTCTACCACCAGGGTACGCAGGCCCTGGCTGGCGCCGATGGCCGCCAGATTGCAGGTGATGGTGGACTTGCCGACGCCACCCTTCTGGTTGAACACGACACGACGCATGGGAGCTGGCCTCCTTCAAGGATTGCGCCATTGTGCCAAAAAGGACACCAGCCCTGGCGACTGCCTTGGGGAGAAGCTGCCAAAGCCTTGCCGCCTAAGGTAAACTCCAACGGTTAATCACGCTGCGCCAGGCTATTTGCCCATGGCCCCGGGCGTGGGGCGCCAGGCTTCAAGGGGTCGCGTCGCGCCGCAGCGCATGGCCGCCGGCCATGTTTGTTTTCCCGAGAAATCCGTGGATATGCGCTTTAGGCAGGGCGCCGCCAGTGGTTCCCGCCTGCAGCCCGTGTTCGCGGCCAAGGGGTGTGAACACCAGAACGCAAGGAACCGGAAAGAATGGATCAAGATTTCATTGCCGCCGCGCTGGACTACCATCGAGCGCCCACGCGGGGGAAAATTTCCGTGGTGCCCACCAAAGGGCTCACCAATCAGCGGGATCTGGCCCTGGCCTATTCGCCTGGGGTGGCGGCGGCCTGCGACGCCATCGTGGCCGATCCCCATCAAGTCAATGAGCTCACCTCCCGGGGCAATCTGGTGGCGGTGGTCACCAACGGCACAGCGGTGCTGGGGCTGGGCAATATCGGCCCCCTGGCGGCCAAGCCAGTGATGGAGGGCAAGGGCTGCCTGTTCAAGAAGTTCGCCAACGTAGATGTATTCGACATCGAACTGGCAGAGCTGGATCCGGACAAGCTGATCGACATCATCGCCTCCCTGGAGCCCACCCTGGGGGGCATCAATCTGGAGGATATCAAGGCCCCCGAGTGTTTCTACATCGAGCAGAAGCTTAAAGAGCGGATGAACATTCCGGTCTTCCATGACGACCAGCACGGCACCGCCATCATCTCCAGCGCCGGCCTGATCAATGGTCTCAAGGTGGTGGGCAAGTGCATCGGCGAGGTCAAGCTGGTGTGCTCCGGCGCCGGCGCCGCCGCCATTGCCTGCCTGGACCTGATGTGCAGCCTGGGGCTCAAGCGGGAGAACGTCTATGTCTGCGACTCCAAGGGGGTCATCAGCGTGGGCCGGGAAGACAACATGGAGCCCAACAAGGCCCGCTATGCTCAGCGCACCGACGCCAAGACCCTGGCGGAAGTGATCGACGGGGCCGATGTGTTCCTGGGGCTATCCACCGCCGGGGTGCTCAAGCCCGAAATGGTGGCCCGCATGGCGGACAAGCCCCTGATCTTCGCCCTGGCCAATCCCAATCCGGAGATTCTGCCGGCGGATGCCAAGGCGGTGCGCCCGGATTGCGTGATCGCCACCGGCCGTTCCGACTTCCCCAACCAGGTCAATAACGTCCTGTGCTTCCCCTTCATCTTCCGGGGCGCCCTGGACGTGGGGGCCACCAAGATCACCGACGAGATGAAGCTGGCCTGCGTGAAGGCCATCGCCGAACTGGCGGAGGCCGAGCAGTCCGATGTGGTGGCCGACGCCTACGGTGGCGCGGATTTGCACTTCGGTCCGGAATACATCATTCCCAAACCCTTCGACCCGCGCCTGATCGTCAAGATCGCGCCGGCGGTGGCCAAGGCCGCCATGGAGTCGGGGGTGGCGACCCGCCCCATCGCTGATTTCCCGGCCTATGTGGCCAGCCTGACGGACTTCGTGTACCAGTCCGGCATCGTCATGAAGCCGGTATTCTCCGCCGCCAAGCGGGTGCCCATGGAGCACAAGCGGGTGATCTACGCCGAGGGCGAGGACGAGCGGGTACTCCACGCTGCCCGGGTGGTGGTGGAAGAGGGCCTGGCCCGGCCTATTCTCATTGGCCGCCCCTCGGTGATCGAGATGCGCATCCAGAAAATCGGCCTCAACCTGGTGGCCGGGCGGGATTTCGATCTGGTCAATCCCGAGTCCGATCCCCGCTATCGCGATCTGTGGAACGAGTACTACCGCCTGCTCAGCCGGGATGGGGTGACCCCAGAGATCGCCAAGGCCAAGATGCGCCGGGACACCACACTGATCGGCTGCATGCTGCTGCGCACCGGCGACGCCGATGCCCTGGTGTGCGGCACCTTCGGCACCTACGACTACCACATGCGCCAGGTCCAGAACGTCATTGGCTTGGCTAAGGGGGCCAAGCGTTTCGCGGCCATGAACATCCTGATGCTGCCCAAGCGGGTGCTGGCCATTACCGATACCTACGTCAACGAGAACCCCACCGCCGAGGAAGTGGCCGAGATCGCCGCCATGGCCGCCGATGAGTTGAAGCGCTTCGGCATGGAGCCCAAGGTGGCCCTGCTGTCCCACTCCAACTTCGGTAGCTCCCCCTCTGCCTCGGCCCGCAAGATGCGCCAGGCCCGGGAAATCCTGCGGGGTCTGCGGCCGGATCTGGAATGCGACGGCGAGATGCATGCCGACGCCGCCCTCAGCCAGGAAATCCGTCAGAAGGTCCACCCCGACTCCACCCTGAAGAGCGAGGCCAATCTGCTAGTGATGCCCAATCTGGACGCGGCCAACATCAGCTTCAACTTGGCCAAGACCGCCAACGGGGATGGGGTGGCGGTGGGCCCGATCCTGCTGGGGGCAGCCCAGCCGGTGCATATCCTGACCCCGTCGGCCACCGTGCGGAGGCTGGTGAATATCACCGCCCTGGCGGTGGTGGATGCCGCCGAGGAGCGCCTGGCGCGCCAACCCTGAGGCTGCCCCCGGATTTCTCCGGGGCTCCTGTTTCCCCGTCGGGCCCCAGGAGGGCCCGAATTTTTTGGAATCCGCCATGAGAACGAAATGCCTGTTGCTTGCCCTGGGGATCCTGGCGGCCTTGCCCGCTCGGGCGGAGTGGCTGCTGGCCTCCCGGGAGACCCGGATCCAGGTCGGCCAGGCCCTGATCCTGACGGTCACGGCCGTGGGGGCCGCCGGGGCGGCGGCCCCGGACAGCCTGCCGGTGGTGATCGAGACCGATACCCTCCGCCAGCAGGCGCTGCTCCAGCCCGTCGGTGTGGCGGAGGGGAGCAGCCGGCGCTATCGGCTGGTGTGGCCGGAGGGGTTGACGGGCCTGGCGGTGCTGGCCCTGGAAGGGGAGGCCTCGTCCCGCTTGCTGTTGATGGCCCGCCCCGCGCCGGTCGGTCCGGCCCTGGCGGAAGCCACCGCCAATCCGGACCCGGTGCCGGCGGCCCCCGCGGCGGTTTCCCGGGCCCCCGCCCTGGCCAGCCACGAGCCCATGTACTTCCTGCTGGGGGCAAGCGGAGGCGCCAACGCCCGCTTCCAGCTCAGCTTCCGCTATCGCCTGTTCGATCCGGATGGCCTGGTAGGGCGGGCGGTACCGGCCCTTCAAGGACTCCACTTCGGCTATACCCAGACCTCCCTGTGGGATCTTCAGGCGGCCTCCAAGCCCTTTCGCGATACCAGCTACCGGCCCTCCTTGTTTTACCGGCGGGTCTGGGAAGGGGCACCGGACAGCCGCCATCGCTGGCAACTGGATGGGGGCCTGGAACATGAATCCAATGGGCGCGACCGGCTCGAATCCCGCAGCATCAACATCGCCTTCGCCAAGCTGGATTGGCGCCGCAAGCTGGGGGAAGGGGATTACCAGGTGGCCGTTATGCCCAAGCTCTGGGCTTATCTGGACCGGGAGGACAACCCGGACATTCATCGCTACCGGGGTTTCTTCGATCTGGGGCTGGGGGTGGGTCGCGAGGCGGGTTGGCGGCTCACCGCCAACTTGCGGCGGGGCAAGGCGGGGGTCGGCAGCAGCCAGCTGGATCTGACCTGGCCCCTGAGCCATGGCATCCTTTCGGACACGGGGAGCTATCTGCACCTGCAGTATTTCGATGGCCAGGGGCAAACCCTGCTTGATTACAATCGGGCGGGGCATCCTCAGTTGCGGGTGGGCTTCTCCATTGTGCGCTAGGGCGTGCAGTCATGGCGGAAGGCCGCGCCAGGAAGGGGCGGGGGCTGTGGAATAATGAGGAAAAAAGGACGGCGGGGAGACAACGGGCGGCAAGCCCCTGTCTCCCCGGGCCGGACCTTCCGGTCACGCCCTTGTACCGTGTAAATGGAGAACAGCGGGGCGGATTATTGGCTGCCCCGCTTACGTCAAACTTACGGCGCCGGAGGCTTTTGCATGCGTATTTTGCTGGCCGAAGATGATTCGGTGATCGCCGATGGCCTGATCCGGGCGCTGCGCCGGGCGGGCTATGCGGTGGATCATGTGGACAACGGTGCGGATGCGGACGCCGCCCTGGCCAGCCAGGGTTTTGACCTGGTGATCCTGGATCTCGGGCTGCCCCGGCTCTCCGGCATCGACGTGCTCAAGCGCCTGCGGGGGCGGCGCTCATCCCTGCCGGTGCTGATCCTTACCGCCCAGGACGGCGTGGATGACCGGGTCCGCGGCCTGGATGCCGGCGCTGATGATTACCTCACCAAGCCCTTCGCCCTGCCCGAGCTGGAAGCCCGGGTGCGGGCCCTGACCCGGCGGGGCACCGGCCAGCCCAGTTGCATCGAGGTGGGCCGCCTGTCTTACGACCAGACCGATCGGGTGCTCAAGATCGACGGCCAGGTGGTGGAGCTATCCACCCGGGAGCTGGAACTGATCGAGGTGTTCCTGCTGCGGGTGGGGCGCCTGGTGAGCAAGGACCAGTTGGTGGACCACCTCTGCGGTTGGGGCGAGGAGGTGTCCTCCAACGCCATCGAGGTGTATGTACACCGCCTGCGCAAGAAGCTGGAGGACAGCGGTGCCCGTATCGTCACGGTGCGGGGCCTGGGCTACTGCCTGGAAAAACTGGATGCGCCTGCCTAGCTGGCGCCGCCGGCGCCGCCAGGATGCCGCAGGGGCCGGGGGGCATCCCAACTCCCTGTTTGGCGAGATCCTCGACTGGATGCTCGCCCCCCTGTTGTTCCTGTGGCCCATCTCCATCATCGTCACCCACAACGTGGCGGACAACATCGCCAACCAGCCCTACGACCGGGCCCTGGCGGACAGCGTCCGGTCTCTCGGGCGCATGGTGAAGATCGACGGCGGCGGCATCGTCGTCCAGTTTCCCGCTCCGCCCCGGGCCATCTTCCGGGCCGACCAGGACGACGTGGTGTATTACCAGGTGGCCGATGGCGCCGGGCGTCTGGTGGCCGGCGATGGGGATATCGCCGTGGTGCGTCCGCCGGCCAACCCCTTGCCCGAGGAGGTTTATTTCCGGGATGAGACCATCCACGGGGAGGAGGTCCGGGTCGCCTATCAATTCTTGCCGGTCCGGTCCGAGGCAGAGGAGGCCCCGGTGCTGGTGCAGGTGGCCGAAACCCGCAACAAGCGCAGCGAGCTGGCCTCCCGGGTGGTAACCGGGGTGCTGCTGCCCCAGTTCGCCATCATTCCCCTGGCGGTGATCCTGGTGTGGGTGGGGCTTTCCCGGGGCATCGCGCCCCTGAACCGGCTCCAGGGCCTGATCCGCCGCCGCCGCCCCACCGACCTTTCTCCCATTGCCTCGGCCGATGCGCCAGAGGAGGTCCGGCCCCTCATCGTCGCCTTCAACGACATGATGGCCCGCCTGGAAGAGAACCTGCTGGCTCAGCAGCGCTTCATCGCGGATGCCGCCCACCAGATGCGCACGCCCCTCACCGGGCTCAAGATGCAGACCGACCTGGCCCTGCTGGAGCACGACCCGGAACAGATCCGCCATGCCCTGGAGCGCATCGCCGCCAGCACCGAGCGGGCCAGTCACCTCATCAACCAGCTGCTGGCCCTGGCCCGGGCCGAGGCCACTTCGGAGAAGATCTATGCCGTGGAGCCGGTGGATCTGGCCCTGGTGGTGCGGGACGTGGTGCAGGATCTCTTTCCCCGGGCCCAGGCCAAGCAGATCGACCTGGGGCTGGAAGGCAGCGAGTGGCCGCAACGGGTGGATGGCAATCCGGTGCAACTGCGGGAGATGGTCAAGAACCTGGTGGATAACGCCATCAAGTACACCCCCCGGGGGGGGAGCGTGACGGCGCGCACCTTTCAGGCCGGAGAAAACGTCCTCCTGGAGGTGGAGGACTCCGGCATCGGCATTCCCGAGGCGGACCGGGAACGGGTCTTCGAACGCTTCTACCGGGTGCTGGGGAGCGGGGAGGACGGTTCCGGCCTGGGCCTGCCCATCGTCCAGGAAATCTGCGAGCTGCATCGGGCCAGCGTAACTCTGGAGCCCAACCCGGCGGGCCGGGGCACCCTGGCCCGGGTGACCTTCCTCCGGACCCAGTCGCCACGGGCTCTGCCCGTTCTGCCCTACGAGGCCTTCCCCTTGGCTTGAAAGACCCGCTCCTGGGGTTGCCCTCGCCCCCTACGTTCGTGCTTCCCGATAGAGCTTTTTGTTGCCTTGAAAAGCGCGCTTTAACGTAAGGGCGCCGTAAGCCACCCGGCTTATGCTCCGCTCCAATCGGGAAAAAATCCGATGACCACCAGTAACCATGGGAGGGAGACAAATGCAAGGCGACATTATCGACCGGGTGCAGGCGAACCCGAAGTACCACCAGCTGGTGAGTACCCGCAATCGCTACGGCTGGATCATGACGATCCTGATGTTGGTCGTGTACTACGGCTACATCCTGATGATCGCATTCGACAAGGAGTGGCTTGCCCAGCGCATGGGCGAGGGCGTGACCACCCTGGGGATTCCCATCGGGGTGGCGGTGATCGTATTCACCGTCGTCATCACCGGCATCTATGTGCGCCGCGCCAACACCGAGTTTGACGCGATGAAGGACGAAGTGATCCGGGAGGCTTCCAAATGATGCGTAATCTCAAGCACGTTCTGGGCGGCTGCGGGCTCGCCCTGCTGGCGGGGACCGTCTTGGCGGCGGGCGCCGATCTCGGCCAGGCTGAGAAGCAGGCCACCAACTGGACTGCCATCGCCATGTTCGGCGCCTTCGTGGCCTTGACCCTGTTCATCACCAAGTGGGCGGCGGCCAAGACCAAGTCGGCGGCCGATTTCTACACCGCCGGGGGCGGTATCACCGGCTTCCAGAATGGCCTGGCGATTGCGGGCGACTACATGTCGGCAGCCTCGTTCCTGGGGATTTCCGCCGCGGTGATGGCCAACGGCTACGACGGCCTGATCTTCTCCATCGGCTTTCTGGTGGGCTGGCCCATCATCACCTTCCTGATGGCCGAGCGGCTGCGCAACCTGGGCAAATTCACTTTTGCCGACGTGGCTGCCTATCGCTTTGGTCAGACCCCCATGCGCGCCTTCGCCGCTTCGGGCACCTTGGTGGTGGTGGCCTTTTACCTGATCGCCCAGATGGTGGGTGCCGGCCAGCTCATCAAGCTGCTATTCGGTCTTGAATACTGGATGGCGGTGGTGATCGTGGGCGCCCTGATGATGGTGTATGTACTCTTCGGCGGCATGACCGCCACCACCTGGGTGCAGATCATCAAGGCCATCCTCCTCTTGGGGGGCGCATCCTTCATGGCCTTCATGGTGATGCTCAAATTCGGTTTCAGCCCCGAGGCCATGTTCGCCAAGGCGGTGGAGGTGAAGACCGCCCTGGCTGGTGCCGATGCCAAGGTGCTCGAGGAAGCAGCGGCCAAGGGGATAGAGGCCAGTACCCTGGCGGCCACCAAGGGTCAGTCCATCATGGGCCCCGGCAACTTCGTGAAGGATCCCATCTCCGCCATTTCCTTCGGCATGGCCCTGATGTTCGGTACCGCCGGCCTGCCCCACATCCTGATGCGCTTCTTCACCGTGCCGGATGCCAAGGAAGCCCGCAAGTCCGTGTTCTGGGCCACCACCTGGATCGGCTACTTTTACATCCTCACCTTCATCATCGGTTTTGGCGCCATCTGCTTCGTGCTGACCGACCCTTCCTTCCTTGACCTCAAGGGCGCGCTGAAGGGGGGCGGCAACATGGCCGCCATCCACCTGGCCAACGCGGTGGGGGGCAACGTGTTCCTGGGCTTCATCTCCGCCGTGGCATTCGCCACGATCCTGGCGGTGGTGGCCGGCCTGACCCTCTCCGGCGCGTCGGCGGTGTCCCATGACCTCTACGCCACGGTGTTCAAGCACGGCAACGCCTCGTCCGAGGACGAACTGCGGGTCTCCCGGATCACCACGGTGGTTCTGGGCATCATTGCGGTGATCCTGGGCATCGCCTTCGAGAAGCAAAACATCGCCTTCATGGTGTCACTGGCCTTTGCCATCGCGGCGTCCGCCAACTTCCCGGTGTTGTTCCTGTCGGTGCTTTGGAAAAACTGCACCACCCGGGGTGCGGCCATCGGCGGCTTCCTGGGCTTGATCACCGCCGTGGTGCTGACGGTGTTGTCCAAGTCGGTTTGGGTGGATGTGCTGCAAATGGCCAAGGACCCCATCTTCCCCTACACCTCGCCGGCCCTGTTCTCCATGGCGGCAGGTTTCATCGGGATCTGGTTGTTCTCCATCCTCGACAACAGCGATCGTGCCAAGAAAGACCGGGCAGGATTCGCCGCCCAGGCGATCCGCTCCGAAACCGGTATCGGAGCCTCTGGAGCCTCTGGCCATTAAGCGCGATGTTCAAGAAAAGCCCGGGCATAGCCCGGGTTTTTTCGTGGGGGATCGCAAATGGTGTTTGACGAAACATCGATTTTGGCTATAATTGCGGTCTCTTTGGCCAGATAGCTCAGTTGGTAGAGCAGCGGATTGAAAATCCGCGTGTCGGTGGTTCGATTCCGCCTCTGGCCACCAGAATTCAAGGGCTTAGCTTCGGCTAAGCCCTTTTGCTTTGGCGTCGTGACAAAAGTGGGGCAACTTGATCATGGTGTCCGGGCGTTCCAAACGCGACTTTCCAGCGGGACCGTGGGTCTTGTTAGTCCCCAGTTGAGTCGGTCTCGGTTCAGGCCCTGAGGCGAGATACCCTTCGTTGACCATGAAGGGGGTCGGGTGGATCAATCAGCCAGGGAAGGCGCGGCAGTAGTGGAGCAGACGCCCTTTGTAGGGGCTGCCGTCGCTCAGCGGAGTATTGATGACGGTCTGGTTAAGATCGAAGCCGCAGCCGGCCATCAGACGATTGAAGCTGACGCGATTGCCGCGATTGGGGTCAATGATCAGGACTTCGGCCGTGGGCGCGGCGTGTTGGTCGATGAAGCCGGCCAGTTGCCAGGCGTGGGCGCGTTCGTAGAGTACGTCGCTGCCGATGATGAGATCGAATTTTCCCAGATCAGGATTGGTTCGCTTCCAGTTGCCGGTGGCGTACTTGATTGCCGGCAGGCCATTGAGGGCCAGATTGGTTCGCAGGAAGGCTTCCACTTCGGGGTGGCAGTCGCTGGCGGTGATGTTGCCGATCCGCCGATGGATCACCAGGCTTGCCAGGCCCAGGCCGCAGCCCACCTCCAGGACCCGATGGGCGCCGATCTCCCAATCTTCCATGAGGTCGGCGAGCTTTCGGGCGGAGGGCCAGATCTGGCCGAAGAGGGGCCAGCCTGCAGGGGAAATGCCAGCGGCTTCAGCCGTGCCTTGGGGGTCGAAATACTGCTGGCGGTCGAGCAGGGCGCATATTTCAAGATGGCGGCCCCCCGCCACTGCAACACTCTGACGCCTTACTGCATAGCCGGGATTTTCGTGGCTGATGGCGTGCTTGCCTTAGCGGCGCCTCGCTGGTGCGGCGCCTGGGGCGCGGCCGGGGAGGTGGCGGAAAGTGATGCGCCCCTTGCTCAGGTCGTAGGGCGACAGTTCCAGGGAGACGTTATCCCCCGCGATGATGCGGATATGGTGCTTGCGCATCTTGCCGGCGCTGTAGGCCACCAGGCTGTGACCATTGGTTAGCGTTACGCGAAAGCGCGAATCGGGGAGTACCTCCGCCACCACGCCGTCCATTTCAAGAAGCTCTTCCTTGGCCATGGCCATCCTTCTGGAGAAAACCGTAAAAAAGAAAAGCCCGGCACAGGCCGGGCTCATCCCGCAGGAAAGTCGACCGGGCCGGGGCCCAGATGAGCATTTCCACGGGTTGCCGATCAGTCGGCGATGCGAATGTTCGATGCCTGCTGACCCTTGGGGCCGGCGGTGATGTCGAAGGTGACGCGCTGACCTTCGGTCAGGCTCTTGAACCCTTGACTCTGGATCGCGGAGAAGTGGGCGAAGAGGTCGTCGCCGCCGCCTTCAGGGCTGATGAACCCGAAACCCTTGGAATCGTTGAACCACTTCACGGTACCTGTTGCTGTCATATCTTGAACTTCCTTAAAAAATAAAGGGCCATGCCCCTGAATGAGGGCGAAGGTCAAGACGGCGAGATGGTGAGGGAAGAACGCTGCAGGACTGCAGACTTAGACCGGACAACAACGGCACTACTTGAGAATCGCCAGCGCACTCTGCGCCCTAAGCCAGGCAATTGCAAACAAAAAGATTTTTCTTACAGGTCTGGGGGCTGCCGGAATTCATGGGCGGGTGCTGGGTGCGAGGACCTGGTGAGGCAATAAACCGGCAAGGGGCTCTGCCCAGGCGTGTATTGTTGGTGCGCTTATGCAGGTTGGCGCATGGGCATCCGATTTGTAGCCATTCCACAGTGAGTCCCTTTGATGATCGAAACCCTCCTGTTGACCGCCGCGGGCGTCTTCACCTTCGCGGGCGGGCGCGCCCTGACCAATGCCAGCGGTTTCTTTTTCGAGCGCGACGGACGGCTGTTCCTGGTGACCAGCCGCCACGTGATGATGGATCGGCCGAGTCGTCATTTCCCGGATCGCCTGGAAATCGAGCTGCACATCGACCCGGAGAACATGGCCAGGTCTACCGGTTTTTCCATTCCCCTGTATCGGGACGGCAAGAGCTTATGGCGCCAGGGGATGGATTCGGCGGGGGAGATCGACATGGCCGTCATCGAAATCGATCGTTCGGCCTTGCCGGCGACCACCGTCTATCGGGCCTTCACCCCTGCCCACTTGCACAACCCGACCGATCAGGTGGAGGTGGGTTCATCGGTGCTGGTGGTGGGGTTTCCCCTGGGCTTTCATGACACCCTCCACCATCTGCCGGTGGTGCGCCAGGCGGGTATCGCCTCGTCTTTTGGCCTGCGTTTCCAGGGCCAGGGCTATTTTTTGACCGATGCCCGGACCCATCGGGGAGGCAGTGGCGCACCGGTGGTGATGCGGGCTGGCGAGGGTAATCCTGGCCATGGGGATCTGCCCTGGATACTCCTGGGGGTACATTCGGCCCGGCTCGACATGGGGGGGCGGGATCTGTGGCTTGATGAGGCCCTGGGTCTGAACTGCGCGTGGTACGCCGACATCCTGCTCATGCTCACCGATCACTGAGTGAGAAATTTTGGGATGGGCCCCTTGAAAAGGCCTCCCCCCGTCCCTATCATTAGCACTCGTTAGACGTGAGTGCTAACAACCGGCCCGGATGCCGGGTGTTGATCGAATCGTTCGCGGGAATCCCCGCCTTGTTAATACAGAAACAATAGGAGCCCATCCATGAAAATCCGTCCCTTGCATGATCGCGTGATCGTCAAGCGCATCGAAGCCGAACGCACTACCGCCTCCGGCATCGTGATTCCTGACTCCGCTGGTGAAAAGCCGGATCAGGGCGAAGTGATCGCCGTCGGCAATGGCAAGATCCTGGAAAACGGCGACGTGCGCCCCATGGCCGTGAAGGCCGGTGATCGGGTGCTGTTTGGCAAGTATGCCGGCCAGGGCGTGAAGGTTGATGGCCAGGAACTGCTGGTCATGCGCGAAGAAGACATCATGGGCGTGGTCGAGGCCTGAACGGCTTCCCGTCCCGGTTCAATCCACAGAATTCAAGGAGTAAAGAATGGCTGCTAAAGAAGTCAAATTCGGTGATTCCGCCCGTGCCCGCATGGTCGAAGGCGTCAACATCCTGGCCGATGCCGTCAAGGTGACCCTGGGCCCCAAGGGCCGTAACGTGGTGCTGGAGCGTTCCTTCGGTGGCCCGACCGTCACCAAGGACGGCGTTTCCGTGGCCAAGGAAATCGAACTGAAGGACAAGTTCGCCAACATGGGGGCCCAGATGGTCAAGGAAGTGGCTTCCAAGACCTCCGATATCGCCGGTGATGGCACCACCACCGCTACTGTGCTGGCCCAGTCCATCGTGCGGGAAGGCATGAAGTTCGTGGCCGCCGGCATGAACCCGATGGACCTCAAGCGCGGCATCGACAAAGCTGTGATCGCCACCATCGAAGAGCTGAAGAAGATCTCCAAGCCCTGTTCCACCAACAAGGAAATCGCCCAGGTTGGCTCCATTTCCGCCAACTCCGACGCCGACATCGGCGGCATCATCGCCAGCGCGATGGAAAAGGTTGGCAAGGAAGGCGTGATCACCGTTGAAGACGGCAAGTCCTTGCAAAACGAGCTGGACGTCGTCGAAGGCATGCAGTTCGACCGCGGCTACCTGTCCCCCTACTTCATCAACAACCCGGACAAGCAGATCGCCATCCTGGACAACCCCTTTGTCCTGCTCTTCGACAAGAAAATCTCCAACATCCGCGACCTGCTGCCGGTGCTGGAGCAGGTCGCCAAGGCTGGCCGCCCCCTGCTGATCGTTGCCGAAGACGTGGAAGGCGAAGCCCTGGCCACCCTGGTGGTGAATAACATTCGTGGCATCCTGAAGACCTGCGCCGTCAAGGCGCCTGGTTTTGGTGACCGTCGCAAGGCCATGCTGGAAGACATCGCCATCCTGACCGGCGGCCAGGTGATCGCCGAGGAAGTTGGCCTGACCCTGGAAAAGGCTTCCCTGCAGGACCTGGGCCAAGCCAAGCGTATCGAAGTGGGCAAGGAAAACACCATCATCATCGACGGGGCCGGCGACGCCACCAACATCGAAGCCCGGGTCAAGCAGATCCGCGTCCAGATCGAGGAAGCCACTTCCGACTATGACCGTGAAAAGCTGCAAGAGCGCGTGGCCAAGCTAGCCGGCGGCGTTGCCGTGATCAAGGTCGGTGCCGCCACCGAAGTGGAAATGAAGGAAAAGAAGGCCCGCGTGGAAGACGCCCTGCACGCCACCCGCGCTGCGGTGGAAGAAGGCATCGTTCCTGGCGGTGGCGTGGCCCTGCTGCGTGCCCGGGCTGCCCTGGGCAGTCTGAAGGGTGACAACCACGACCAGGACGCCGGCATCAAGATCGTGCTGCGTGCCATGGAGCAGCCCCTGCGGGAGATCGTCGCCAACGCCGGTGACGAGCCCTCCGTGGTGGTGAACGAAGTGGTCAAGGGTGCCGGCAACTACGGCTTCAACGCTGCCACTGGCGAGTACGGCGACATGGTGGAAATGGGCGTGCTGGACCCCACCAAGGTGACCCGTTCCGCCCTGCAGAACGCCGCCTCCGTGGCTGGCTTGATGCTCACCACCGACTGCATGGTGGCCGAGCTTGCCGAAGACAAGCCCGCCGGTGGTATGCCTGACATGAGCGGCATGGGCGGCATGGGCGGCATGGGCATGGGGATGTAATCCCGCGTCCCTGACCCAGCGGGCCCTCGTGGGGGCCTGGCCTGTCAAAAAAACCCCGGTAGCCGAAAGGCTCCGGGGTTTTTCGTTTGCCCCGCCAGGGGCCGGCTGCGTTCTCGGACCAAGGGGCGGCTGGCGGTGGATCGGGCCGCCCGCAATTCCGATAACCCCAGGAACCCCGGCATCCCGATCCAGGTCCCAATCGCTGACGAAGGTGGTGCTGGCCAGTGTTGCCCGCCTGATTTCATCTATGCTCAAGAAAATCCAACTCATCCACCTTCAGCGTGGATTGCCGTCTGGAAGTCCTCGGGCTTAACGGTTGCGGCGGATATCGGGGGGAAATCCCATGAGTACAAAACATATGAATTTGCTGCGGAGCATCTTCCATGACCCGCCCAGCGCCAATACCCACTGGCGGGAGGTGGAATCTCTCTTGCGCCATCTGGGCGCGGAAATGGAGCCTTCCCACGGTGCCCGGTTCCGGGTGGTGCTACACGGAGTGGAAGGCTTTCTTCACCATCCCCACCATGGCAACGTCTGTAGTCCCCAGTTCATCCAGCAGTTACGACACTTTCTGGCCGGCGCTGGGGTGAGTCCATCCCAGTACGAACTGGACCACGCACCCGATCGAGCCGGCTCTTCGCCGCCCCAACGCTAACACCCGGGGGACTGGCCTGGGCAGGACCGGCGCCCCATGACCGGAGCATATGTCAGCCCTTCCGGCATCCGATTACTCGTCGCCCGCCATGACCCAGCAGTCATCGGAAATTGCGTAAAGCGGATGATGTTCGTAGGTGCACCCCACGGCCGGCTTGTTGTCCCAGATCCACTCGGCCAGATGCCGTTCCTGGGTTTCGCTCATGGAACCGCCGTTCATGTTGTGTGCCCAGATTTCGGCGTCGTGATGGCTGGTCAGCTTCATGTTTTCGGTCATCATTTGTCTGCTCCTTGATCCGCCTGAGGGCACTAAGCGCCTTCTTTTCAATATGGATCATAAAGGCCGGGTGGTCCAAAGGGATTTCCGCCAGCCTGACGCGCTAAATGAAAACCGAACGGTCGCGCCAAATAGGAAAGCCGACCCTGGGGCCGGCTTTCCTGTGATCTGGTGGGCGGTACTGGGATCGAACCAGTGACCCCTGCCGTGTGAAGGCAGTGCTCTACCGCTGAGCTAACCGCCCGAATTGAACCGGGTGAGTCACCCTGATCGTTCGGGTTCTTGCCGGGATTGCAACCCATTGATTTTACTGGTGGGCGGTACTGGGATCGAACCAGTGACCCCTGCCGTGTGAAGGCAGTGCTCTACCGCTGAGCTAACCGCCCGGGCAAGAAGAGGCCGGATTTTAATGATCAGGACCCTCCGTCGTCAAGGTGATCGAGCAGGGGCGGTGCGGCGAGGTGGGGGATTCGCGTAGAATCGCGGCTCTTCGGTACTTCTCCCGCGCAATTTGTCATGGCTTCCATCGTCCGTACCCGCTTTGCCCCCAGTCCCACCGGTTTTCTCCACATCGGTGGCGCCCGCACGGCCCTGTTTTCCTGGGCCTATGCCCGCCGCCACGGGGGCCAGTTCATCCTGCGGATCGAGGATACGGACGTGGCCCGCTCCACCCCCGAGGCGGTGCAGGCCATCCTGGACGGCATGGGCTGGCTGGACCTTGGCTGGGACGAGGGGCCCTTCTATCAGATGCAACGGATGGACCGCTACAAGGCGGTGATCCAGGAAATGCTGGCTGCCGGTACCGCCTACCACTGCTACATGCCCCCGGAAGAGCTGGAGGCCCTGCGGGAGGCCCAGCGGGCCCGGGGCGAGAAACCCCGCTACGACGGCCGCTGGCGGCCCGAGCCGGGCAAGCTGCTGCCGGCCCCGCCTGCTGGCGTAGCGCCAGTGGTCCGCTTCAAGAACCCCGCCGATGGGGTGGTGGCCTGGGATGACCAAGTGAAGGGGCGTATCGAGTTCGCCAATACCGAGCTGGACGATCTCGTCATCGCCCGGGCCGATGGCACGCCCACCTACAACTTCTGCGTGGTGGTGGACGATTGGGACATGGGTATCACCCATGTGATCCGGGGTGACGATCACGTGAATAACACCCCTCGCCAGATCAATATCCTGAAAGCCCTGGGCGCCCAGGTGCCCCTCTACGCCCATCTCTCCATGATTCTTGGCGATGACGGCCAGAAGCTCTCCAAGCGCCATGGGGCGGTCTCGGTCACTCAGTACGACGAGGATGGTTACCTGCCCGAGGCGGTGATCAACTACCTGGCCCGCCTGGGCTGGAGCCACGGAGACGACGAGATCTTCTCCCGGGAGCAGTTGGTGGAATGGTTCGATCTGGACCACATCACGCCTTCCGCCGCCCAGTTCAACACCGAAAAGCTCAACTGGCTCAACGCCCATTACATCAAACAGACCGACAATGCCCGCCTGGCCAGCCAGGTGGCCAGCCGCCTGGCCCGGCGTGGGGTGGATCCGGAAACCGGGCCTTCCTTGGAGGCAGTAGTGGCCCTCTACAAGGAACGGGTGAACAACCTCAATCAGCTGGCGGACGAGGCCGAGGGCTACCTGCTGGTGCTGCACCCGGCTCCCGAGGTGATCGCCCAGCACCTTACCGACACCGCCAGGGCTGCCCTGGCCAGCCTCAAGGGGCGCCTGGCGGAAGTGGCCTGGGAGAAGCCTGCCCTCAACCAGGCCATCAAGGACACCATGGCCGAACACAGCCTGAAAATGCCCCAGGTGGCCATCCCCTTGCGGGTCGCCCTGCTGGGCGTCCCCCAGACCCCCTCCATCGACGCAGTGCTGGAAGTGCTGGGCCGGGAGCGGGTGATGAAACGGCTGGCGCGTTACGTCTGATCGAGGGGACCGCCTGAACGCACAACGGCCGCCCGAGGGCGGCCGCTTGTTTGGTGCGCTGGTGTAGGGGGACGCTTAACGGCCAGGGGCGGCCGATAGCTCCCCGTTGGGCCCTACCTCGACCCGGTCCCCTTCGCGCCAGACCGGCTGCTCCTTGCGGATCAGGGTGCGCTGACCACCGTTATCCATTTGCACGACGATCTCGTACTGGGTGGTCTTGCGGACGCTGCGCTCCACCTGATGGCCGGCGTAGCCGCCCGCCACGGCACCAGCGATGGTGGCCAGGGCATTGCCGCTGCCCTTGCCCACCTTGTTCCCCAGCGCGCCCCCCACTACGCCGCCGGCAATGGCTCCCAGACCGGTTCCTTCTCCTTTTGCTTCCACGGCGCGAATGGCGCTGACCTCACCGCAGGCCGCACACTGGGCGACCGGCGCAGGAGCGGGCTCAGAGCGCTCCGCCGGTTGGCTCGGGACTGCCGCAGCGACCGCCGGCTTGGCGCTAGCGTGGGATTTGGCGGGGGTGGACTTGGCGGGGGCCGCGGCCTTCTTGGCGGGTGGCTCAGGCGCGGGAGCCGCCTGTTTGGCCTCCACTTCCGGTGGGGCAGGCGTGGCCTGGGGGGCTTGAACGGCCTCCTGGGGCGGTGCGGTGACCGTCAATTCCTCGGGTTTGGGCTCGCTCTTGCCGATCAGGCCCGTCAAGGCACCGATTCCCACCAGGCTGAAGGTGGTGACGGCGACGGCGGCCACCCATAGCATGGGATGCAGGCCGGATTTGGCGGGGATTTCCATTCGTGGCTCCTGAGGTGAACGATTGACCGCTACAGTTTAGTCCCGCTAGGAGCCTGCGTCCCTCTGGTGAAAAATTGCCTTACAAGCCGCTTGCCCGCCGGCCTTGCGGCTCACTCCTCCCGGGCCAGGGGGCGGCCTGGGCGCAGCAGGTAGCGGGCCGGGTCCACGGCGTCTACCAGGCTGCGCTCCAGGGGCAGGGGCTCCCCCTCCAGGGCGCAGGCCAGCAATTCCCCCATCAGGCTGGACCAGACCAAGCCCCGGGCGCCGAAACCTGAAACCGCATACAGACCGGGCTGCCGGGGGATGGTCGCCAAGGGCTGGGGCGTCTCCAGCCGGATGGTCTGGGGCATCGCGCCCACCATGGGCAGGCGATCGGGTGAGGCGGGGCGAAAGCCTACCCGGCCAACCAAGGGCGGATCCCCCTGGGCGGTGCTGTAGCCGGGCAGGATGAAGTCCAGCTTGGCCAGGTTTTCCTGGTGGTCGGCGGCCCGCAGGGCCGGGTCGGGGTCATCCACCTGGAAGGTGGCGCCGGCGCAGCGCAGCCCGTCCACTTCAGGGCTCACATAGCCCAGCCGGCACACCACGGCCCGGGGCGCACTGCCGGCCTGGGCCGGCAGGTGGCTGACCTGACCACGGGCGGCCACCACCGGCAGGGACGCGGCCTGGGGCAGGGCGCGGATGCCGGTGCCGTTGGCCAGGATCAGGACGGGCGCGGCGGCAATGGTCCGGCCATCGGCTGCCAGGGCGTGCCAGCAGCCTTCCCGCCGCTCCAGGGCGATGATGGTCTGGCCGAAGTGGGCGACAAGGGCCGGTCCGGCAGCGGCCAGATTGGCGGCGCACAGGCTGGGGGGCTGGATCCAGCCCCCCTCGGGGAACCACCAGCCCCCCAGGTCCACCGGCCAGCCCGCGATGGCGGCGGCTTCATCTTTCTCCACGAAGCGCAGGAAGTGGGCCGGGGGCTGGTGTGCCTCCACCACCTTGCGCTGCTTACGCTCATGAACCAGCTCCCGGGCCAGGTGCAGCACCCCGCAGGGATTCCAGCGTACCGGATGGCCGGCTTGGGCCAGGCGGGCCAGGTGGTGGCGGCCGTAGAGGGTGCCGGCCCGGGTGATCCGGGCGAGGCGGTTATCGTCCAGGCTGGGCAGGGGCCGCAGCACCCCGGCCAGGTTGCCGGAGGCCCCCTGGCCGGGGCCGGGGGCCCCATCGATCAGGTCGATGCGCCAGCCCCGTTCCGCTAGACGCTGGGCCGCCGCCGTGCCGGCCACTCCGGCCCCCACCACGATGGCATGGCGCTCCAGAGGTGGTTCGATGGCATTGCCTGCCCGAGTCAAGGCGGCGGTGAGCATCTGGCGCTTGTCACCGAAGCCTTCCCGCTTTTCCACTTTGAAGCCGGCGCGGGTGAGGCCTTCCCTGACGGCACCGGCCACCGACCAGGTGGCCAGGGTGGCGCCGGGGGCGGCCAGGCGGGCCAGCAGGTGAAAGATTTTTGGAGACCACAGTTCCGGGTTGAGGGCCGGGGAAAAGCCGTCCAGGTAGATGGCGTCGGTCCGGGCCTCCAGTTCCGCCAGGGTTTCGGCGGCCTCCCCGAACAACAGAGTGAGAATCACCCGCCCGCCCTCCAGATGGAGGCGATGGAAACCCGGGGTCAGGGTGGGCCAGTGAGCCTGGAGTTCGGCGGCCAGGGGGGCCAGTTCCGGCCAGGCCTGGTGGAGTTTGATCAGGTCCTCCCGGCGGAAGGGGTGCTTTTCGCAGGAAATGAAATGGAGCCGTCCGCAGCGCTCCGGGTCCGCTCGCCAGGTGGCCCAGGTGGCCAGGAAGTTGAGCCCCAGGCCAAAGCCCGTCTCCACGATCACGAAGCGGCGCTGGCCCGCCCAGCGCCCGGGCAGGCCGTTGCCTTTCAGGAACACGTGGCGGGCCTGGCCCAGTCCCCCGTCGCAGGAGTGGTAGACATCGCCGTAGGCGCTGGAACAGGGGATCCCGGCAGGATTGAATTCGAGGCGGGCGGGTTGGATGGGGACGTACATGGGACGATTGCCGACCAGAGGTGGTAACCCACCATTATCCCGCATCTTGTCAGCCTGCTTGATTGCAGGCGTGAGGATCGGGCTGGGTGATGACGCAGGGACAAAAGTGCGGCCTGTGGGGGCGTCCAGCCATGGACCGCCTGGCTTCCAGTCCAACGGCGGTTGCGGTTGCCGGTTGATCGAAGGGATTGACGGCAACCATGACAACCGCTCGGCCCGGGGTGTCGAACGTGCTGAGCCGCGGGTGGCCGAGCGGGTAACGCGGATTCAGGTGCAGATCACTGGGGCCAGTCCGGGGGGATTCCATCCAGGCGACAAGCCGGGACAGGGTGCCTCCGCCGAGTGTTTCAACCATAAGGTTGGCTTTGAGTGGCTAACCCGGTACCTCGGGCGGGGCGGTGAGGCGGTCTGGCTTCTGCAGTGGACGCATGCTGCAATCTTGAAAGCCAAAAATGCCTTGGGGCGGCATCACGCCAAATCGGTCGAGAGAAGGGTTCTCTATGCGCGCTGTTATGTGGAATTCCTTTGGCTAGCCTTGCCCAGCATTTTCTGGAGGTTTTGGACAATCAGATTACGCGGCAGCTTGCCCATGGCGTTGCGGGATAAAGACCCAACGCCGACGAGGTGGTAAGGCACCCGGGAAATCATGACGTCATTGATCCTGGAACGTAGTGCCTGCATGTCTGTATCGTTGTCGCATACCACTACGATGGCGAGTTGATCGTCAGGGTTGCCGACCACAACCGCGCAGACATCCTGGACCCCTTCCAGTTGCTGAATCTGAGTTTCCAGGTCTACCGCCGAAATCTTGGTTCCTCCCAGATTCAGGATGTCCGTGACGCGGCCGGTGATGGCGAGGAGCCCGTCGTCATAGCGTATGGCTTCGTCGCCAGGATAGAACCAGCCGTCGCGAAAGGCGTCATCGTGTTCAAGATATTCGTACGCGGCAGGCATGCTTGATGTTTTGCAACGTACAGCGCCCGGCAGGCCATTTTGAACGGGTTGGCCCTGGGCATCCACCAATTGAAGTTGGACATTGTCGGCGACGTATCCGACAGCGCCTGGGTGGCGATCCAGCAGCATGGCATTTCCATATGCGACGCTGCCGGCCTCGGTCGAGCCATACATCACATCTAGCTGGACACAGGCGCGTCGCAGGGCTTCGTTCCGAAGCGAGGGGGAAAGGCGGCTACCTCCGACAATGATGCGGCGTTGCTCGCGCCCATCCCAAATGGATGGATCTTGGTTGAGCAGGCTCTTCAATCGGTCAGGGGACGACAGCAGGAGGTTGCATTGCTTATAGGGCAGGCGGTAGGAATCGCTTGTTCCGGGGACCGGTACACCAAACATGACTGATCCGCCACTTAACCAGGTAGCGACCGAGAACGCAAAGCCGCCGATCGTATCGGAGCCCATCAGCGACAGAAACCGGGTGCTTGCGTCAAGGCCCAGATTGGAGATCAGATCCCGGGCGCGGTCTTCGATTTGAGCTGCGGTCAGGCTGATGATCTTGGGCGTTCCAGTCGTGCCCGATGTCAAAATCAAGCGCCGGGCGCCCTCGCCGAACAGAACCAGGGGTTGTCCTTCTTCGGCTTCCTGTCCCGGCTGGGTCAAGGTATCGGGGGGCGTGATGTCGTCTGAGGAAAAAGGCAATACCTTTGACCCAGCCGGGTTTTCGTCACCGATCCATAAATCAAAGTGCCTTGATATCGTGCCTGAAAGAGTCCTGGCTTGGGCGACCGAGGCGCATGCCAACCCGAGTCTCAGCAAAGCCAGGGTTGCCACCCAGTGCCAGTATGGATTGGTGAGCGTAATAGCGATTTGTTTTTCGGAGGCTGACAGGTGCCGTCGGAAATACGTCGCTGCTTGCGAAACGTCCCCTTTGACCCGGGCAAATCCGAAGTCTTCCCCGAAAATGATGGCTGGCTTGGCGTTCACGATGGGATGTTGAAGAACATGACGTTTTGGATATGGGCTGGAGCCAGTTTGCCGATGCTGCCAGACTGGAACAGTCCGGGATTTTGCCTTCGAGAAAGCCCCGCACAACCTCGGGTTGAGCGAGTTTCATTTTTAAAAGTGGTGCGCAAAGGGTTTGGCGCTCACTCCGGTCGCATCTGGGGGAACAGGATCACGTCCCGGATGGCCGGGCTGTCGGTCAGCAGCATCACCAGGCGGTCGATGCCGATGCCGCAGCCGCCGGTGGGGGGCAGGCCGTATTCCAGGGCGCGGATGTAGTCGGCGTCGTAGTACATGGCTTCTTCGTCGCCGGCTTCCTTGGCCGCCACCTGGGCCAGGAAGCGGGCGGCCTGGTCTTCCGGGTCGTTGAGTTCGGAGAAGCCGTTGGCGATTTCCCGGCCGACGATGAAGAGTTCGAAGCGCTCGGTGATCTCCGGGTTGGCGTCGGAGGCCCGGGCCAGGGGGCTGACCTCCACCGGGTAGTCGATGATGAAGGTGGGTTCCCACAGCTCGGCTTCGGTGCAGGCTTCGAAGAGCTGGAGCTGAAGGCTGCCCAGGCCACCGGGTTTCACAAATTCGCCAAAATCCTTGATTTTCTGCTTGAGCCAGTCGCCGTCTGCCAGCTGGGCTTCAGTGAAGCCCGGGTGGTACTTGCGGATGGCTTCCACGATGGTGAGTCGGTGGAAGGGCTTGGATAGATCCAGCTCCCGGCCCTGGTACTGGAAGGTTTCGGTGCCCAGGGCTTCCCGGGCGGAGTGGCGCAGCAGGCCTTCGGTGAAGTCCATGAGGGTGCGGTAGTTCGCGTAGGCCTCGTAGAACTCCATCATGGTGAATTCGGGGTTATGGCGGGTGGAGAGCCCCTCATTGCGGAAGTTGCGGTTGACCTCGAAGACTTTCTCGAAGCCGCCCACCACCAGGCGCTTGAGGTAGAGCTCGGGGGCGATGCGCAGGAATTGCTGCATGTCCAGGGCGTTGTGGTGGGTGATGAAGGGTTTGGCCGCGGCGCCTCCGGGGATGGGGTGCATCATGGGCGTTTCCACTTCCAGGAAGCCGTGGCCCATCATGTAGCTGCGGATGGACTGGATCAACCGGCTGCGGGCCACGAAAGTGAAGCGGGATTCATCGTTCATGATGAGATCCACGTAGCGCTGGCGGTATTTGGTTTCCTGGTCGGTGAGGCCGTGGAACTTGTCCGGCAGGGGGCGCAGGCTCTTGGTGAGGAGGCGGATTTCGCTGGCCTTGACAGTGAGTTCGCCGGTCTTGGTCTTGAACAGGGTGCCCACGGTTCCCACGATGTCGCCCATGTCCCAGTGCTTGAAGTCGGCGTAGAGGTCTTCGCCCACCCCGTCCCGGGTGACGTACACCTGGATGCGGCCGGAGAGATCCTGGAGGGTGATGAAGCTGGCCTTGCCCATGACCCTTTTGAGCATGACGCGCCCGGCCACCCGTACTTCCACCGGCAGGGCTTCCAGTTCTTCGGCGGATTTCTCGCCATAGACCTCGTCAAGCCGGCTGGCGATGTTTTCCCGGGAAAAATCATTGGGATAGGCCCGCCCGCTCTTGCGCCAGCCGGCAAGTTTGGCGCGGCGCTCGGCCATGATGTGGTTTTCGTCCTGGGCGGGAAGGTTGTTCTGTTCGGACATGGTGAACTCGAGAAATGCGAAGAAGGCCGGCGGACCTGGTTGCCCCGAAGTGGGGCGCAAAGGGCGGCTGGAGCACGGAAAAGGCTTGAATTTTGACACATCCCGCGGGCAAAGTCGCCGCCGGGCGCGGAGCGGTCAGCTGAAGAAGATGTCCGCGTCGGCCTGGGCGGGGGAGTCCCCGTGACTGGGCAGACTGATGATTCCCCGCATCACCAGTTCGTCAAAGCAGTGGGTTTTGTTGCGCCCGTCTTGCTTGGAGTAATAGAGCGCCTGATCCGCCCGGCCGAGGAGTTCCGCCGGACAGAGGGCGGGGTCGATGCGGGCGTAGCCCACTGAGCAGGTGACCCGTCCCACCTGGGGAAAGTCGTGCTGCACCACGGTTTCCCGGAAGCGTTCAAAGGCCATTCCCACCTGGTCTTCGCTGACCCCCCGCAGCATTACCACGAACTCCTCGCCGCCGAAGCGGAACAGCTTGTCGCTGGCGCGAAAGCTTCCCTGCATCAGGTTGGCGATGCGCAGCAGGACCTCATCGCCGAAGAGATGGCCGAAGTTGTCGTTGATGCGCTTGAAGTGGTCGATATCCACGACCCCGAGCCAGCACGGCAAGGTGCCCTTAAAGTCGCTATGGCGCCGGTCGTTGGCCAGACGCTGGGCGCGGGCTGCGTCAGCGATCAGCAGGCCGAATTGTTCGTCGAAGGTTTTGCGGTTGAGGAGCCGGGTCAGGGTGTCCAGGTTGGCATATTCCCACTGGTGCAGCAGGTTTTCAAAGCAGCGCAAGAGACCGGTGATGGCGTCCAGGACCAGGCCGCCGGCCGGGTAGGGGGTATGGATTTCCAGCAGCCAATGGGTGGTTCCCAGGGGGCCGATGGGGAAGGCCACCCGCCAGCCGTCATCGCTGCCCTGGAGGTGGGGGACCTGGCCGCTGATCAGGCAGTCCGCCAGAAAGGGATCGGCCGGCACGCTGGGGTCGGACTCATCCCAGGACTCCCATTGAGGGGCTTCTCCGTCAGCCACCGTCCAGCCCGACGGGATCAGTTCCAGCCGGTCCCCCTGGTTGCGCACCCGATACAGGATCGCCGCCCGGCCCTTGAGTATCTTCAGGGTGCGGGTGGTCAGGGTACGGAACAGCTCCTCCCTTTGGAAAATTCCAGAAAGGGATTCCAGGCTGCCAAGGACGCTGAGGAGAAGGGAGTGCTCGGTGTGGGGCATTCGTCTAATTCGCCGAGGTACGCCCACTATAATGGCGTTTTTTAAAAATTCCGCATGAATTCATAAAAGTTTGCTGAAATCCACAATGCCCGCGAGCTCTAAACTTTTTAGGGCTGGGTTTTCGAGTGGCCCACCGCCAGCATCAAGCCGGCCAAAGCAATGATTCCCATCCCCAGCAAGGCGTCAGGCCCGGGGGCGTGGTTGAAGGCCCACCAGCCAAAGAGGGTCGCCAGCACCAGCTGGAAGTAGGTGAAGGGACTCAGGGATGAGGCGGGGGCCCGTCGGAAGGCCAGGATCAGAAGAAAGTGACCAATGCCGCCGAGGATACCCATGGCGCCGATCAGGATCGCATCCACGCCATGGGGGAGGGTTCCGGGCCAGACCCAGGGCAGCAAGGGGGTGGTGGCCAGGGTGCCCACCAGGGCGGTGTAGTAGAGCATGGTCAGGGGGTGTTCGGCCGCCGAGAGCTGGCGGGTCATGATCTGGTAGAGGGCATAGCACGCCGCGCCCCCCAGGGCAAAAGCCATCCCTTGGGGGGCGAGGCCGCTGCCGGGCTGGGCGATGAGCAGCACTCCGCCGAAACCGAGAAGTACCGCCATCCATTGCAGGCCGCCGATCCTTTCCCCGAGGAGGGGGCGGGCCAGCAGGGCCACCAACAGGGGGGCCGCGAAGGCGATGGCGGTGGCCTCTGCCAGGGGGAGCCAACCCAGGGCGGAAATGACGCAGTAGGTGGTGCCCAGGAGGAGCAGCGCCCGCAAGACCTGGCGGCCAGGTTGCCGGCTGTGGAGCAGGCGGCGTCCCATGGAGGGGGCCAGAAACAGGGTCATCACCAGGCAGTGGACGGTGTAACGGGCCCACACCAGGAGGGGCACCGGCCAGCGTTGGGCCAGGGTCTTGGCGGTGGCGTCCAGGAGCACGAAGAACGCCAGGGCCAGGAGCAAGAGGGCGATGCCCCGGAGGCTGGGGCGGGGCGATGTCACCGCGGGGGCCTTCAACGCAGGATCGGAAGTTCGCCCGGGGGGGCACTGGCACCGTGGCTGGTCCAGTGATTGAAAATGCGCCGGGCCGGGGGGATCAGCTCGCCGGCGGCCAGTCCGATGGGGCCCGCGTCATCCCGGGCGAGCTGTTCGGCCGCCCGCCCGTGGAGATGCACGGCCGCCAGAGCGGCGGCTTCGGCGGGCCATCCCTGGGCCAGCAGGCCCGCCAGCATTCCGGTGAGCACGTCGCCGGAGCCCGCGGTGGCCAGCCCGCCGTGACCGCTGGAGTTGATGTACCAGTACCCTGCCGGGGTGGCGATGATGCTGCCGCAGCCCTTGAGCACCGCCACTGCCCGGTATTCCCGGGCCAGGCGCAGGGCGCTGCCCACCCGGTCTGCCTGGATCTGGCTGGTGGCGCAGCCGAGCATGCGGCCAGCTTCGGCAGGATGGGGGGTGAGGATGGTGGGGGCCGTGCGCGCCGCCAGGGCGTCTTTGAGGTGGGGCATTCGGCCCAGCAGATTGAGGCCGTCGGCGTCCACCACCAGGGGGCTGCCCTGGAGGACGGTGGCGGCCAGCAGCCCGGCGGCAGCTTCGCCTTGCCCCAGGCCGGGGCCCACCGCCAAAGCACCGGCGCCCTCCAGCAAACTTTCCGGGGCGCGCAGCATGAGTTCCGGCTGCAGGGGATCCACCGCCGGCCCGGCCGGGTCCAGCAGGCCCACCAGAACCCGGCCCGCCCCCAGATGGAGGGCTGCCCGGGCAGCCAGCAGGGCGGCGCCCACCATGCCGGCGGCACCGCCAATGATCTTGGCGTCGCCAAACAGCCCCTTGTGGCAGTTGCGCGGGCGGGGGCGCAGATGCTCCCGGAACAGGGCGGGGAGCACCAGTCGGCCCTGGGGCTGGAGGAAGCCGCGGGCGTCCACGTCCAGCCGTTGCACCAGGATCTCGCCGGCGTGATCCGGCCCCTCCAGGGTCAATAGGCCCGGCTTGAGGGCGATGAAGGTGGTGGTGTGGGTTGCCCGGAAGGCCGTGCCCAGCACCGCGCCGGTGTCGGCGTCGATCCCGCTGGGCAGGTCCAGGGCCAGGCGCCGGCAGGGTTGGGCGTTGAGGCTGGCGATCCAGGTCCGGTAACGGCCCTCCAGGGGGCGCTTGAGGCCGATGCCAAAGAGGGCGTCCACCACCAGGGACCAGCCCCGCTCCGGCGCCGCCGGCAGGTCGGAACGGGTTTCGCCCCCGGCGGCACGCCAGCTCTCGTAGGCCGCACGGGCATCGAGGGGGAGCCGCTCCGGGTCGTCGGCGAAGGCCACCGCCACCGGGCGCCCGGCCTGAAGCAGATGGCGGGCCATGACAAAACCGTCGCCCCCGTTATTGCCTGGTCCGCAGGCGATCAGCACCGGCCCTGGGCGATCCAGGGTGAGGCGCACCGCGTCCTCGGCGGCTGCCCGGCCGGCTCGTTCCATCAGGCTGGGCCGGGCGGAGGGCATCGCTGCCGCCTCGATGGTGCGGATGTCGGCGGTGGGATAAATGGGGGGCGGAAGGGCGTGGGGCATGGCGTGGCCGGCGGCGGGTCAAGCCGGGATTGTAACCTCGCCCCGCACCGCAGCCGGATGCTCCCGGGCGACTCGGGCCAGCAGGGCGGAAAAGGCCAGGGCAGCGGCCACGGTGGCGATCACCGCCGCCTGCCAGAAGCCCGCCACGCCCTGGGCCGCAGCCCCCGGCCAGCCCCGATTGGCCAGCCACCAGCCCCCCGCCAGGCCGATTCCCCAGAAGCAGGCGGTATGGATCAGCATGGGGGCGAAAGTCACCTTGTAGCCCCGCAGGGCATGGGCGGTGATGGTCTGGACCGCGTCGAAGAACTGGTAGACGCAGATATAGATCAAGAGGGGCAGGGCCACCCCCCGGACGGCGGGGTCGATGGTGTGGGCGCCGATGACGGGTTCCCGCACCAGCCACAGGGCCGCGCCGGTGAGGGTGGCAAGCCCGGTGGCCAAGCCCAGCCCGGCACGGATGCTGGCCCGGGTGCGGGCCGGGTCTCCGGCGCCGACGGACTGCCCCACCAGCACCAGGGTGGCGATGGACAGGGACAAGGGCAGCATGTAGGCCAGCGCCGCCAGGTTGGCGGCGATCCGGTGGCCCGCCACCACCGCCGGACCAAGCTTGGCCACCAGGACCGCGATGAGGGTGAAGGAGGTGATTTCCACGAAGGTGGATAGGCCCATGGGCAGCCCCAGGCGCAGGAGTTCCCCCAGGCGCGCCAGGTGGGGGCGCCGCCAGGGGGAAAACAGCTGGAGCGGTCGGTAAGCCGGATGGCGATGCAGATGCACCAGGCCCCAGGCCAGGGCCAGCCAGCACACCAGGGCGGTGGACAGGGCGCAGCCCTGGGCGCCGAGGGGCGGCAGACCGAATTTGCCATAGCTCAGCACCCAGGCCAGGGGGATGTGCGCCAGGGTGGTGGCGAGGCTGATCCGCATCAGGATGCGGGGCTCCCCCATGGCATTGGAGAAGGCGTAGAAGGTCCGGAAGGTGAGGACCGCCGGCATGGCCCAGGCCACCGTGGTGAGATAGGTGCTCGCCAGTGCTTCCATTTCCGGCGGCGTGCCGGCCAGCCGCAGGAGGGGGCCGGGATTGAGCAGCAGCCAGACCCCCGGCAGGGTCAGCCCCCAGGCCAGCCAGAAGCCCTGCTGAAGGGCCGGGCCGATCTCCTGGTTGCGCCCGGCGCCCCGGTGATGGGCCACGACCGGCGCGAGGGCCTGGAGTATTCCCACCAGTAGCATCACCACCGAAATGTAGAGGCTGCTGCCTACCGCCACGGCGGCCAGATCGGCTGTGCCGTAGCGGCCTGCAATGATGGAGTCGGCCACCATCATGGCCATGGAGGATAGCTGGGCGACCAGTACCGGCCAGGCATGTCCCAGCAGTTGCCGGTGAATGGAGGACTCAGACATCGGCCCGGGTGCCGGGGCGCAGCTTGGGGGCCCAGTAACGCCAGGCCAGGAAGGCCAGGCCCGCGGCGATGATCAGCCAGAATCCCACCCCTTGCCAGAAGGCGATGGGGTCGCTGGCCAGGAAGTAGTCCCGGGGCGGGCGGCTGAAGTGGATGCGGCCGGTGGCCACGGCGTAGCCGGAGGCCGCCAGCAGGGCCAGGCTGGGGCCGAACCACACCAGCAGGCCGGCCGCCACGATCAGCTTGTCGGTGCGTGGCGTGGCGGTTCGGCGGGGTCGGTAAACGCTCTCCACGCCATGCCAGACCGCCATCACCAGACCCGTGGCGGCCAGCAGGGGACCGATCGCCAGGCCCGCCCCCAGCAGGGCGGCGGCGGTGAAGAAGGTGGCGCCCTCCAGGGCCGCCACCTTTGGCCACAGCAGGGTCAGCTCGCCAAACAGGGCCAGGCTGAGGGCCAGCCCCACGGCCAGGGCGAGCAACCACCGGCGGGCCCGGCGGCGATGATGATCCCCCGGGAGGGTGGGGGGTGAAGCGGAGTTGGTGGAAGGATTCATGGGTTGCCGGGGATGAGGGCAAAAGGCCGCAGTGTAAGCATGACGGCCCCGGCCGTGGCCGGAATTTAGGCGAACTGGCCGTTGCGAATCAGGCCCACCGCGACCCCTTCGATCTCCAGGTGTTCCCGGCGGGTGTCCACCACGATGGGGGCGAATTCCGGATTGGCGGGCAGCAGCTCCACGATCGGCCCCTGGCGGGCCAGCCGTTTGACGGTGACTTCGTCATGGACCCGGGCCACCACGATCTGGCCGGCGCGGGCGGTGCCGGTGCGATGTACCGCCAGGAGATCCCCGTCCAGGATGCCGGCATCCCGCATGCTCATGCCCCGCACCCGCAGCAGGTAGTCCGCCCGGGGGGAGAACAGGCCCGGATCCACCCGGTAGCGCTGTTCCACGTGGCCGCTAGCCAGGATCGGGCTGCCGGCGGCGACCCGGCCCACCAGGGGCAGCCCGACCCCGTCCGCCAGGCGGATGCCCCGGGCGCGGCCTTCCTCCAGGAGCAGGGCACCCTTGGCGGCCAGGGCCCGCAGGTGAGTTTCCGCCGCGTTGGGGGAGCGAAAGCCGAAGGCGGTGCAGATTTCCGCCCGGGTAGGGGGGCTGCCCTCCCGTTCCTGGGTATCGCGGATGAAGTCGAGGATCTCCTGCTGGCGGGGGGTGAGGGGGTCGCTCATGGGGTCTCCGGGGAAAGCTGTATTTTTGTATAGCTTTTGGCCGGAAGCAAGGGCCGGCTTTCAGGCTTCCCGCAGCGCCGCCTCGAAGAGTTCCAGCTGGGGCGGGCCCAGGTAGAGATCCCGGCTGGCGCCGGCCTTGCCGTGGGCGAGCCGAAAGGCTTCCGATCGGGTCCAATCTTCGAAGGCCTGGCGGGAGGCCCAGGTCGTATGAGAGGCGAACAGGGTATGGTCGGCGCTGGTGGGTCCTTGCAGCAGGTGGAAGGACTGGAAGCCCGGTACGCCCGCTAGATGGCTTTCCCGCTGGCGCCAGATGTCGATGAATTCCTGCTCCCGGCCGGGAGCGATGCGGAAACGGTTCATGGCGAGGAACATGGGAGCATCCTTATAAATGGGTGGCATCGATTTTGCGCGGATGCAGCGAGTCCGCCAAGGGCCTTTGATTCACCTTTCCGTCATGCCCGATTCCTGAGGGTTTTGCCACATCATGTCTGACACCCCACTCCAGCTTGCGGCCCAGGGGATCCTGGCCTACCACGATCGCACCGCCCATCGCTTCCAGGCCTACGCCCGGGGGCCCGAGACCCTGGACTGGGACGCCCAGCCTGCGCCGTTCCGGCACTTTGCCGGGTCTCCCTCCGTGGCCCTGCCACGTCTTGGGACGGGGGCAGCGTCGCCGGCGGCCCGGGCGCTGGATCGACCCTTCGCGGAGCTGGGGGGTGGCCCGGCGGTGGCGCTGGATCTGGCCAGCCTGGGGTTCTTTCTGCAGCTTTCCCTCGGCCTCACGGCGTGGAAGCAGCTTGGCCCCGATCGTTGGGCGGTGCGGGCCAATCCTTCCAGCGGCAACCTCCATCCCCTGGAGGCTTATCTGCTGATCGAAGGGCTCGCCGGTCTGACCGATGGCCTTTACCACTACCGGGCCGAAGACCACGCCCTGGAACTGCGGGCTGCATTGCCGGCTCCCGCTGGCATCACACCTCGAGTCCTGGTGGGGCTCAGTTCGGTGATGTGGCGGGAAGCCTGGAAATACGGGGAAAGGGCCTTCCGCTACTGTCAGCTCGACGTGGGGCACGGCATGGCGGCCCTGGGGATGGCGGCCCGGGCCCTGGGATGGGGCCTGGAGGAAGGGCGGCAATGGGGGCATGGTGACCTGGCCCGGCTGCTGGGTCTGGATCGATCCCAGGATTTTCCGGCGAGCCCGCGGCCGGATGTGGAGCGGGAGGAGCCCGAGGCGGTGTTGCTGCTGTGGCCCGCCGGGGCCAAGTCCCCTGGGGTGCCTGGCGCTTTGCCCGAGGGTTTGGCGGCGGCTAGCTGGTTGGGCCAGGCCTCTTCCATCGATCCCCATCCCTTCTTCCGTTGGCCGGTGGTGGACCAGGTGGCGGGTCTTACCCGGCGGGTGGGGCCCTGGGCGGACGAGACGGCCGCAGTTCGCCAAAGGGGCGCTCCCTTGACGGGCCAGGCGCCGGTGAGGGAGGTGATCATGGGCCGGCGCAGTGCCCAGCGCTTCGATCCGGCCCGGACCCTCACCGCCGGAGAGTTTGAGGCCTTGCTGGGGGCGACCTTGCCCGGGGGGGCGCTGCCCTGGGCAGGCCTAGTGGGCGCCGATCGGCTTAACTTGATGGTGTACGTGCATCGGGTGGAGGGTTATCCGGCGGGGATCTATTTCCTGGAGCGAGTGACGGGAAGCGCCGCCGATTTTCTTGCCCGGGTGGGGATGGGGCTCCAGCCCGTGAAGATCGACGCTGCCCGCGGCCTGGCCCTGTGGCAGCTCGGGGAGGCGGAGCCGGTAGCCCTGCGCCGCCTGGTCCGCAGCCTGCACTGCCATCAGGACATCGCCGCCACGGCCTGCCTGGCCCTGGGCATGGTAGCGCCCCTGGAAGAAATTGTCCGGCGCGACCCCGCCGCCTATCGGGACGTGCACCGGGAGGCCGGGGTGATAGGGCAGATGCTCTACCTGCAGGCGGAGGCCTTGGGTCTGCGGGGCACCGGGATCGGCTGCTATTTCGACGGGCCGGTGATGGAGGCGGTGGGAATGGGGGGTGGGCCCTATCGGACGGTGTATCACTTCACCGTGGGTGCAGCCCTGGCGGACTCCCGCATCGAAACCCTCCCTGCCTGAAGGGGCGGCAGCCTGGCTGTTCCCATGGCCGGGGTGGGGCCCGAAGCAAGCCGGCGACCCTTCACGGGATTGCTGGCGCGGGGGCTGGCCGCCGGGGATAAAATGGATGCTCGGAGCATGGCGGCTCAGTGGATGAGCCCGGCCCCGCTGAAAATTGTAAAGAAACGTGAATTTCTGCCGCTGTTCGCGGGATGGCTTGCCCTAAAGTGGGCACATCATCGCTCCATGCTTTGGAGAAGAACGTGTTTACGCCTGACGAAATCCCCGTGGAGTTCTTGCCGATCTTCGCCCCGCCCCCGGGCGAGCCGGTTCATTGATCCAAGGTCACAGCTGACCCCAGCCCGGTTTCAGGGTGCTTGCCTCGCCGAGGGCGTTTCCCCTGACTGAGGCGAGCGCCTGCCGTCGCGGCAGCTCCGCTGTCCCCTCACGGAATGAGCACCGCCGCGCCCTGGAGTTGGCCCTTGCGGAGCCGCTCCAGAGCCAGGTTGGCCTGGGCCAGGGGGAAGGTGCTGACTTCCGTGCGCACCGGCACCCGGGGCGCCAGGGCCAGGAATTGGTCGCCGTCAGCCCGGGTGAGATTGGCGACCGACACGATCTTGCGTTCCCCCCACAGAATGGAATACGGAAAGGCCGGGATCTCGCTCATGTGGATGCCGGCACACACCACCGTGCCCCCCTTGGCCAGAGCGCGCAGGGCCGCTGGCACCAAGGCGCCCACCGGGGCGAAGAGCAGGGCGGCGTCCAGGGGGCGGGGCGGGATTTGGCCTGAATCCCCCACCCACACCGCCCCCAGGGAGCGGGCGAAGCGCTGGCTTGCCAGATCCCCCGGGCGGGTGAAGGCATGGACCCGCCGGCCTTGCCAGCGGGCCACCTGGGTCACGATGTGGGCGGCCGCCCCAAAACCGTAGATCCCCAGATCCTGCCCATCTCCCGCCATCGACAGGGCGCGCTGGCCGATCAGGCCGGCGCACAGCAGGGGGGCCAGCTCCGCGGCGGGGCCTTCATCCGCCAGGGGGAAGCAGTAGCGGGCGTCCGCCACGGTGTATTCGGCGTAGCCGCCGGGGATCTGGTAGCCGGTGAAGCGGGCGTCATCGCAGAGGTTCTCCCGGCCGGAACGGCAGTAATGGCACTGGCCGCAGGTCCACCCCAGCCAGGGCACTCCCAGGCGCTGGCCGGTCTGGATGCCCGCCACCCCCGCCCCTAGGATTACCGCCCGGCCGACGATTTCGTGGCCGGGGATCATGGGCAGCACCGGGTCGGAGAGTTCGCCGTCCACCAGGTGCAGGTCGGTGCGGCACACGCCGCATGCTTCCACCCGCAGCAATACCTGGCCAGGGCCGGCCTGGGGTACTGGAAGGATCCGGTGCTCCAGGGGTTGGCCCAGGCGGGGCAGGACCATGGCTGCCATGGTGGCGGGGTGGTGAAGGGGGGCGGGCGTGGTCATGGGGGCTCCTGAGGTGGGCGTAAGCGGCGCTTGTCGCACCGCTGTTCCTGGACTATTGCTGAAAGCAGGCTTCCGTGGAATGGGGGCTGGACCCCGCGCTCACCCCGCACAACCAGGAGGCGTTCCATGCTGCCCCGGGCCCCATCTCCCCTCGGTAGAGTTCGGCATCACTCTCGGATAGAATCGGCCCGACGTCCGGGAGAGCCCATGCTGCAAAGCGGAGACCTTGCACCCTTGTTTTCCTTGCCCGATGCGGACATGGAAATGTTCGATCTGGCAGCGGCGCGAGGCAAGCAGCATGTGGTGCTGTGCTTCTACCCGCGGGATAACACCCCCGGGTGCACCCGCCAGGCGGCGGAATTCAGTGACCATGAAACGGATTTCGACGCCCAGGACTGCCTGGTGCTGGGGATCAGTCCGGACGATTGCCTGACCCATGCCGAATTTCGGGATGAGCACGGTTTGTCCTTGCGGTTGCTTTCGGACGAGGACGGGCAGGTGTGCCGGCTTTTCGACGTATGGCAGCCCAAGTCCCGCGATGGGGCAACCCGCATGGGGGTTCTGCGGTCCACCTTCATCATCGACAAGGGCGGGATCATCCGCCACGCGCAGTACGACGTCCAACCCAAGGGACACGCCCTGGAAGTGCTGGGTCTGGTCAAGGAACTCAACTCAAGGAATGGAAATGGAAATCGCCAAAAACACCGTCGTCACCCTCAACTATGAGGTCCGCGACCCCGACGGCAACATGATCGACGACGGACAGCACCCCCTGGTGTATCTCCACGGCGGTTATGACGGAATCTTCCCCAAGCTGGAGGAACTGCTCCACGGCAAGAAGGTGGGGGAGAAGCTCACGGTCAAGCTTCAGCCCGAGGACGCCTTTGGCGACTACGATGAATCCTTGGTGTTGGTGGAAGAAAAGTCCCTGTTCCCCGACAGCATCGAAGTGGGCATGTCCTTCGAGCGGGTGACCGACGACGGGGAGGATGAAGTCCTTTACCGGATCACCGACATCGCTGACGGCAAGGTGGTGGTGGACGGCAACCATCCCCTGGCGGGCACCGCCCTGGTGTTCGACTGCACCATCGCCGAGGTCCGCAAGGCCAGCGCCGAGGAACTGGCCCATGGCCATGTCCATGGCGAGGGTGGACACCACCACTGAGCGCTGGGGAATGAATCCGTCGGGCCGACCTCCGGAAGCAAGCCGGTCGGCCCGCCAGGGTGGGTCTACACCCTCCGAATCGTCAGTAAAGGGGCCGCGCAAGCGGCCCTTGTCTTACCCGGGACTGGAATGCAATTTTCGGATGGAATGAATGGGGCAGTGGCCGAGTTGGCCGGCGGCGAGCCCATCCTGGCGGTGACTGATCTTCAGGTGGCCCTGGGCCAGGGGGGGCGGACCCTTCATCCGGTGGATGGGGTGAGCTTCGCCATCCGCCCCGGCCAGACCTTTGCCCTGGTGGGGGAGTCGGGTTGCGGCAAATCCCTCACCGCCCTGGCCATCAGCCGGCTGCTGCCCCCGGGGGGCTGGATCGCGGGGGGGCAGGTGCGCTTTGCCGGGCTCGACCTGCCCGATCTGCCTGAATACCGGATGCGCGGGGTGCGGGGCGGCAGCATCGCCATGATCTTCCAGGAGTCAGCCACCAGCCTCAATCCGGTGCTCACCGTAGGACGCCAGGTAGGGGAAGTGCTGGCGCGCCACCTTGGCCTTGGGGGGGCTGCCCGGGATGCCGCCGCCCGGGCGTTGCTGGAGGCGGTGGGCATTCCAGATGCCGCCCGGCGTCTGGCGACCTACCCCTTTCAACTCTCCGGTGGCATGCGCCAGCGGGTGATGATCGCCATGGCCCTGGCGGGCCAACCCCGGCTGCTGGTGGCGGACGAGCCCACCACTGCCCTGGACGTGACCATCCAGGCCCAGGTGTTGGACCTGCTGGCCCGGCTCCAGGCCGAGCGGGGGATGGGAATGCTCCTCATCACCCACGATCTGGGGGTGGTGGCGCGGATGGCCCAGGAGGTGGGGTTGATGTACGCCGGCCAGTTGGTGGAGACCGGAGCACGCCAGGATTTTTTCCGTAACCCCCTCCATCCCTACGCCCAGGCCCTGTTTGCAGCCTTGCCCAGGCAGGATGGGGCCGGCCAGCCCCTGGTGGCCTTGGCGGGCAATGTGCCGGCGCCGGGCACCCCGTGGCGGGGGTGCCGTTTCGCAGCCCGTTGCCCGGCGGTCATGGCCCACTGCCTGGAAGTGGCGCCCCCTTGGCATCGGGTGGAGGGCCAAACGGTGCGCTGCCATTTGTACCAAGGGGGGGCCAGCCAGACCGTCCAGGCTCCGGCGCCCCTTGGCCCGCCTTGCCCCCCGGGGCCGACCCGCCTGGCCGCGCCCTTGCTGGATGTGCGGGGCCTGGCGGTGCACTTTCCGGTGCGCAAGGGGGTGTTCCAACGGGAAATCGGGCGGGTGCGGGCGGTGGATGGGGTGGATCTGCTGATCCGGCCGGGGTGCACCCTGGCCCTGGTGGGGGAGTCGGGGTGCGGCAAGACCACCGTGGGGCGGGCCATCCTGCAGTTGGAGCGGTCCACGGCAGGGGCGGTGTTCTTCGACGGCCAGTCCTTGGTGGGCTTGGCCGGCGAGCCCCTGCGGCAGGCGCGGCGGGGCTTGCAAATGATCTTCCAGGACCCCTTCGCCTCCCTCAACCCCCGTCTGCGGGTGGGGGAGATCATTGCCGAGGGCATGGAGGCCCTGGGCGTGGGGGCCGATGCCGGGGAGCGCCAGGGGCGGATCGCCGCCCTGCTGGAGCGGGTGGGGCTGGATGCCGCCGCGGTGGTCCGCTACCCCCATGAATTTTCCGGCGGCCAGCGCCAGCGCATCGCCATCGCCCGGGCCCTGGCGGTGTCGCCCCGGCTGATCGTCTGCGACGAGCCCACCAGCGCCCTGGACGTGTCGGTCCAGGCCCAGATCCTCAACCTGATGGGGGAACTCCAGCGGGAGCTGGGGCTGGCTTACCTGTTCATCAGCCACAACCTGGCGGTGGTGAATCACCTGGCCCACGAGGTGGCGGTGATGTACCTGGGCCGGGTGGTGGAAAGCGGTCCGGCCCGCCAGGTCCTGGATCGGCCCGCCCATCCCTACACCCAGGCCCTGCTGGCGGCGGTGCTCAGCCCCGACGGCTCGGTGCGCCGGGCGCCGGCCGGGGCTTCGGCGGCTTTGGGTAGCCCGGGGGAGGATCTGCCTTCGCCCCTGGCGCCACCCTCCGGCTGTCACTTCCATCCCCGCTGCCCCAAGGCCACGGAGATCTGCCAGCGGGCCTATCCGCCTCGGGTGAGCCTGCCGGGCGGGGGGCAGGTGGCCTGCCACTGGGTGTCGC
>JAVEWG010000022.1:54187-60181 GCA_034004685.1 Rhodocyclaceae bacterium
GGCTTGGTGGTCTTGGGGGCCGGGCCGGCTTTTTCAGGTTTCTTGCCCTTGCGGGCGGCCTTGCCAGACGAGCTGCCTTTCTTGCCTTGGGCGGGGGCGCTTGCCGTGGGTTGCTTGGGCAGCAGACTGGCGGCCTGCATGGCGCCCTCCACGTCACCCCCTCCAGCCGGCACCAGCAGGGTCTGGCCGTCGGAGAGGCGGGCGCCCGGAGCCAGTCCGTTGATGTGGCGCAGCTCCTGGGCCGAGATCTCATGGCGGGCGGCGATCTTCTCAAGGGATTCGCCAGCGCCCACCTCCAGGGCCTTCCAGCGGGGGGCGTTGGGGCTGGAATCGGCCATGTTGGCGCGAAAGACGGCTTCCTTGTCGGCGGGCACTACCAGCGACTGGGTGCCTTTGGGGATGACCGGCTTGCGGTAGGCCGGGTTCAGGGCGATGAACTCCTTCAGGGGGGTATCGGCCATCCGGGCGGCGGTGGCCAGATCCAGGTTGGAGGGGCTTTCTACCGTCACGAAGTAGGGGCGGTTGGGCACGTAGGGCAGGCTGACGTTGAACAGTTCCGGCCGGGCGATGATGTTCTTGAGGGCTTGCAGCTTGGGGACGTAGTGGCGGGTTTCTGCCGGCATGGCGAGGCTGGCGTAGTCGGTGGGCAGGCCGGCGGCCTGGTTCTTCTGGATTGCCCGCCCCACCGCGCCCTCGCCCCAGTTATAGGAGGCCAGGGCCAGGTGCCAGTCGCCGTGCATCTCATAGATGTTCTGGAGGTAGTCCAGGGCAGCGTTGGTGGAGGCCACCACGTCCCGCCGCTCGTCCACCCAGGCGTTCTGGGTCAGGTTGTAGTTGCGGCCGGTGGAAGGGATGAACTGCCACAGGCCGGAGGCGTGGGCCCGGGAGTAGGCCATGGGGTTGTAGGCGGACTCCACCATGGGCAGGAGGGCCAGTTCGGTGGGCATCCCGCGCCGCTCCAGTTCATTGACGATGTGGAAGAAGTAGCGCTGTCCCCGCTCGATCACCTGTTTCAGGAAGCCGGGCCGGTTCAGATAGAAGATCTGCTGCTCGGTGACCAGCTCGGTGTCCAGGTCGGTCATGGCGAAGCCCCGCCGGATCCGGTCCCAGATATCGATGGCGTCCTGGGTGAGGTCGATGGTGGGAACCCGGTGGAGGGGGTCGCCCACCTCCAGGACGCCCTCCCGGTGCACGCTGAGGCCTTCCCGGGCGGTGACGGTGGGGGGCTCGGGCTGGGCCGGTTCGAACCAGCGGAACGACGAACTCGGCCGCAGTACCGGCTCCAGGCCGTCCTGGCCGTGGGCCAGCCCGGACAGGGTCGGCAGCGCCAGCAAGAATGAAAGAACGAAACGGCGTATCACCATCGGTGGCTCGACCCCCAGGGTGGCGATCCGGAAAAGCCGCCGATGCTAGCCCCCCTGCTCCCCCGTAGTCAAACTGGCCGGAGCAGGAGGGTTTGATGGATTTCAGGGAATATTTCCACCATTGGCGTTGGGGACTTAATGCAATAATCGGCCATCCCAAAAGTCTTGTTACAACGGTGAAGGCATGAAGGCCTTGGTAATCGAAGATACGCTGACGAGCGCGACTCTCGTTTGCCATCAGTTGTCGAAGATGGGCCTGGAGCCGGTCCACGCCGCCAATGGGGCGCTGGGAATCGAAGCCTTCAAACGGGAGCGCCCGGATCTGGTGCTGCTGGACATCATCATGCCCGGGATGGATGGCTTCGAAGTGGCCCGCCGACTGCGCCAGCTGGAGCAGGACGGGGAATGGACCCCCATCATCTTCCTGACGGCCCGGACCAGCGACGAGGATCTTCGCCACGGCATCGAGGTGGGGGGCGATGACTATCTGGTCAAGCCCATCTCCGAGCTGGTGCTGGCCGCCAAGATCCGGGCCATGCAGCGCATCGCCCAGATGCGCTACTCCCTGCTGGTGCTGACCCGCAAGCTGGACGAGGCCAACCGGGAGCTCACCCGGCTGTCGGCGATGGACGGCCTGACCGGCATCGCCAACCGCCGCCGTTTCGACGAAACCCTGCTGCGGGAATGGCGGCGGGCGGCCCGGGTCCATGCCCCGGTATCGGTGATCGCCGTCGATGTGGACGCCTTCAAGCAGTTTAATGACGGGTATGGTCACCAGGTGGGGGACGAATGCCTCAAGGCGGTGGCCCGGACCCTGGAATCCCAGTTGCGCCGCCCCACCGACCTGGTGGCCCGCTATGGTGGCGAGGAGTTCTTCGCGGTGCTGCCTGAAACCGGGCAGGAGGGGGCGCTCCAGGTGGCCCAGGCCATGCGGGAGGCGGTGGAGGCGATGCAGATCACCCATCGCTTTTCGCCGGCCGCGGCGGTGGTGACCATCAGCGCCGGGGTGGCCTGCCGGGTGGCCGAGCCGGGCCAGGACATGGGTTTCGTGCCCCTTCTCAAGGCAGCCGACGAGGCCCTCTATGAGGCCAAGCGGGCCGGGCGCAACCGGGTGGTCGAAGCCCCCATGCCGATCGCCGTTCAGGCCTGATTCTTCCACTCCCGCAAAGCAGCAAAACACGCCAGGGCATCTTCCGGCGGCCGGCCCAGGCGGCTTGCCAGCACCTGGGCAATCTGGGTTTCGCCGGTCCGCAGGAAGGGATTGATGCGCCGTTCCCGCTCGATAGTGGTGGGCAGGGTGGGGCGGTTGTCCCGCCGCAGGGCTTCGCATCGGGTGGCCCAGGCATCCCGTTCCGGGTTGTGGGGTTCCGCCAGGCGGGCGAAGGCCAGGTTGGCCAGGGTGTATTCGTGGGTGCAATACACCGCCGTGTCGCCCGGCAGGGCCGCCAGACGGTTCAGGGAGCCATGCAGCTGGGCCGGGGTGCCTTCGAACAGGCGCCCGCAGCCGGCGGAAAACAGGGTGTCCCCACACAGCACCAGGCCCGGGGCGTAATAGGCCAGGTGGCCCAGGGTGTGGCCCGGTACCGCCATGGTTTCCAGGGTGAGGCCCAGGCCTGGCAGGGTGATCCGGCTGCCTTCGCCCACCGGGTGGGTGCGGCCCGGGATGGCTTCATCCGCCGGGCCATACACCGGGGCCGGATAGGCTGCCAGCAGCGCCTGGATGCCCGCCACGTGGTCGGCATGATGGTGGGTGACCAGGATGGCGTCCAGGTCCAGGCCCGTTTCCGTCAGCCAGGTGAGCGCCGGGCCGGCGTCTCCCGGGTCCACCACCACGGCGTGGCGGCCTGCCCGGAGGGCCCAAATGTAGTTATCGCGAAAGGCGGGAAGGGGGATAATCTCCATCTTTTAAATTCTGAGCCCAGGATTGCCCATGTCAATGACGGGATTGGCCCAGTGGCTGGAATCGCCTCAAGGCCGCTACGTCATGGCCTGGGAGCAAGCCTGCTGCGACCGGCTGGTGGCGGACATCTTCGGCTATAACGCGGTGCTGGTGGGCGGAGTGGACGTGGACTTGCTGCGCCAGAATCGCATGCCCTTCCGCTTCCGCTGTGCTGAAGGCGGTACGGTGGCGGTGATGGCGGAGGCATTGGCGCTGCCCTTTGCCTCGGCCAGCGTGGACCTGGTGGTGTTACCCCATGTGCTGGAGTTTTCCCCCAACCCCCATCGGGTTCTGCGGGAAGTGGAGCGGGTGCTGGTGCCCGAGGGCAGCGTGATCGTGCTGGGCTTCAATCCCTTGAGCAGCTGGGGCCTGCGGCGGTTGGCCGGGCGAGGCAAGGGGCCCTTTCCCTGGAGCGGCCGTTATTTGTCCGTCGGGCGTCTGAAGGACTGGCTGGCGCTGCTGGGCTTCGAGGCGGGGGAAACCGAATTTGGCTGTCATGTACCGCCGGTACAACAGCAAAAATGGCTGGATCGCTGGTGTCCGCTGGACCGGGCGGCGCGGCGCTGGTGGCCGTTCCTGGGGGGCGTGTATGCCTTGCAGGGGATCAAGCGGGTGGCCGGCATGCGTTTGATCCTGCCGGCCTGGCGGGATCGGCGGGCCGAGGCCAAGGCCCTTTCGCCATTGGCCCAGCGGCGCGGCAAGACGGCGCAGCGTAACAAGGAAATGAATCATGGATGAGGTGGAAATCTTCACGGACGGCGCCTGCAGCGGCAATCCGGGTCCTGGCGGCTGGGGCGCGCTGTTGCGCACCGGGGGTTTTGAAAAGGAAATCTGGGGGGGCGAGCCGGCCACCACCAACAACCGGATGGAACTCCTGGCGGTGATCCAGGCCCTGAACCTTCTCAAGCGGCCGGTCAAGGCTCGGGTCCATACCGACAGTCAGTACGTCCAGAAGGGCATCTCCGAGTGGATCAAGGGCTGGAAGGCCCGGGGCTGGAAGACCGCCGGCAAGACTCCGGTAAAAAATGAAGACCTGTGGCGGGCCCTTGATGCAGCGGCCCAGCGCCATGAGGTGGCCTGGATCTGGGTGCGGGGCCACGCCGGCCACGTGGAGAACGAACGGGCCGATGCCCTGGCCCGCAAGGGCGTGGAGGCCGTGCGCAGTCGCGGCGTGGCGGTGGAGAGCTGAGCATGCGCCAAGTCGTGCTGGATACGGAAACCACCGGCCTGGAGTGGCGCAACGGTCACCGGGTGATCGAGATCGGCTGCGTGGAACTGGTCAATCGGACCCTGACCGGGCGCCACTACCACGTGTACGTCAATCCGGAGCGGGAGATCGACGCCGGCGCCCAGGCGGTGCATGGCATCAGCCGTGAATTCCTGGCGGACAAGCCCCGTTTCCGGGATCTGGCGGAGGAGTTCGAGGATTTCGTGGCGGGGGCGGAGCTGGTGATCCACAACGCCAGCTTCGACGTGGGCTTCCTGGATCATGAGCTGAGTCTGCTGGGCCGGGCCCCCATCGCCACCCTGTGCGGCGGGGTGGTGGATACCCTGCGCATGGCCAAGGAACTGAACCCCGGCAAGAAGGCCTCCCTCGACGCCCTGTGCGACCGCTACGGGATCGACAACGGCCACCGCACCCTCCATGGCGCCCTGCTGGACGCGGAGCTGCTGGCGGAGATCTACCTGGCCATGACCCGGGGCCAGGAAAGCTTGATGATGACCCTGGAGGAAGGGCTCGCCACCACCGATGCCCACTCGCTGGACGGGCCCCTGGAGCGCCCGCCCCTCAAGGTGCTGCGGGCTTCCCCGGCGGAATTGGCGGAGCACGACCAGGTACTGGCGGGCATCGCCAAGGCCAACAAGGGCTTGTGCCTGTGGCGGCCTCCCGTGACTGGGGACGCGCCAGGGGGCTGAGTCCAATCGCCCCGCCGGCAGGGGCCGTCAGTGTGGGTGCTGCCCCCGAAGGGCCGCGCTGCCGCGCTTGGTCCTTGGATCGCGGGGACCTGGCGGGTATGCTCAAAGCGCTGGCCGAGAAAAAAAGAAGGATCCGCGGCTGTCGGACCGAGGCGTGGATTCAACGGCACTCAGGAGAGGCTGGCGTCACTCAAAGGAGACTTCCATGAGCAATTCCGCTACTGCCATTGACCGTTCCAAGCTGCCCTTGCTGTTTTGCTGCTCCGGCGCCCCGGGTCCGGCCCAATTGGGGAATGACGTTGCCAACAAGCTCGACCGCTGTGGCAAGGTCGAGTGGTCCAGTGTCCTGGGGCTGAATGCCGGGGCGCCCGCATTCGTCGAGCAGGCCAAGTCTGGCCGTCCGATCGTGGTCATTGATGGTTGCGAGCAGGCCTGCGTCAAGCATGCCCTCTCGAAGCATGGCGTGACCCCGTTGGTATGGCACCAGATGACCGCCGAGTACGAATCCGCCCAGAATTTCTACGCGGATACCGACAAGGCCCTGGCCGAGCAGGCCTTCAAGGAAATCGCCGAGACGGTCCCCCCGGCCGGGAGCTGATCCCTGCGCGGGGATCCCCCGGGACGGGAAGGCCCGCCCCGGGGAAGCCGCGTGCAGCGCTTCAGCTTTCCCGTCGGATGAGCATGGCGGTGGTGACCCCGCCGCCGCCGCAGATGGAGGCCAGGCCGATCTCCTTGTTGTGGCGGCGCAGGATGTTGTCGAGGGTCACCAGGATG
>JAVEWG010000023.1:0-59739 GCA_034004685.1 Rhodocyclaceae bacterium
CCTCAACTGGGCCAGGGTCACGCTGGTGCCGTTGATCCATGCCCGGGAGCGGCCTTCGGCCTCCACCACCCGGCGCAGCAGCAGGCAGCCGTCCTCCACCGGAATGTCCTGTTCAGCCAGCCACGCCATGGCTTCAGGCGCGGAGGGGAGATCGAATTCGGCGGTGATGTCCCCCCGTTCCCGGCCCTCCCGCACCATGCCCGCCTCGGCCCGCCCGCCCAGGGCCAGGCCCAGGGCGTCCAGCAAGATCGACTTGCCGGCGCCGGTCTCCCCGGTCAGGGCGCCAAAACCACCCGAGAACTCCAGCTCCAGGCGATCGACGATGACAAAGTCACGAATGGCAAGGCGGCGCAGCATGGGATTGGCGGGTGTTCAGTAGGGGCGCGGGAGGGAGCTCCAATGGAGCTTCTCCCGCAGCATGGCGAAGTAGCTGTAACCCTCGGGGTGCAGCAGGGCCACCCGATGGGCGGAACGGGCCACCCGCACCAAGTCGCCAGCCTTCAGATCCACGTGTTCCTGGCCGTCGAAATGCACCCGCCCATCGTGGGGCGCCCGCAAGACCATCTCGATACGACAATCATCGGGCAGGGTCACGGGACGGGCGGTCAGGGCATGGGGGCACAGGGGCACCAGGGCAATGGCGGGCACCTGGGGATGCAGGATGGGCCCGTTGGAGGACATGGCGTAGGCGGTGGAGCCCGTGGGGGTGGTGACGATCATGCCGTCGGAACGCTGGGTGTAGACGAATTCGCCGTTGATGCGCACATCGAACTCGATCATGCGGCCCACATCGCCCTTATTCACCACCACGTCGTTCATGGCCAGGGTTTGGTGGATCCGCTGGCCGTCCCGCAGCACTTCCGCATCCAGGAGGCTGCGCTGTTCCTCGGCATAGCGGCCGTTCAACAGGCCCTCCAGGCGCTCCACGGCGTCGTCTCGGCCGATGTCGGTCAAAAAGCCCAGGTGGCCCTGGTTGACCCCCACCAGGGGAACCGTGAACCGGGCCAGGCGGCGAGCAGTCAAAAGCAGCGTACCATCTCCACCCAGCACGATGGCCAAGTCGGCCCCGAGGCCGATCGCTTCATAATCCTTGACCGGAAACTGGTCTGCCACCTGGGTCGACTGGGCAGTCTGGGCCTCGACCCAAACCGCCAGCCCCCGCCCCCGGCAGAATTCGGCGATGGCCAACACTGCCGAGGCCACCTCGGGGCTCTGGTATTTGCCCACGAGGGCGACGGTTCGGAACTGGCGGCTCATGGGCCGGATTAAACCACAAGTCCCCCGCCCTTACGACGCGGGGCCACAGCGCTGAAACGGCCCACCCTTTGCACCATCGGCCGACTTACTTAGAATCGACCCGTCAGTCCAACCTGTCCGCCATGCATCCCCTCGACGCCCGCTCCCGCATCCTGCTCAAGACCCTGGTGGAACGCTACATCGCCGACGGCCAGCCCGTGGGCTCCCGGGCCCTGTCCCGCTTCTCTGGCCTGGAACTTTCACCGGCCACGGTCCGCAACGTCATGTCGGACCTGGAGGAAATGGGTTTCATCTCCAGCCCCCACACTTCCGCAGGACGCATTCCCACGCCCCTGGGCTACCGCTTTTTCGTCGACACCCTGCTTACCGCCCAGCCCATGGCCAGCCTCCAGCTGGAGGCGCTTTCCGGCCAGATGCGCGGCCAGCTTCAACCCGACCAGCCCCAGCGCCTGATCAACTCGGCCTCCCAGCTCCTTTCCCAACTCACCCACTTCGCCGGGGTGGTGGTGGCGCCCCGCAAGGAAGCGGTGCGGATTCGCCAGATCGAGTTCATCAGCCTGTCGGAAACCCGCATCCTGCTGATCATCGTGACCACCGCCGGCGACGTGCAGAACCGCATACTCCTGACCCGCCGGCCCTACAGCCCCGCCGAACTGGTGACCGCCGCCAACTATCTGAACCAGAATTTCGCCGGCTTCGATTTCGGCGATATCCGCCCGCGCATCCAGGCGGAGCTGGCCCAGATCCAGAGTGACATGACCGAACTCATGTCCGCCGCCATCGAGGCCGGCAGCGAAGCGGTGGATGACACTGCCGCCAGCTGCGTGCTCTCCGGTGAAACCAACCTGCTGGACGTGGAGGATCTGTCTTCCAACATGACCCACCTGCGGGAGCTCTTCAAGCTCTTCGAGCAGAAGACCGGCCTCATGCAGCTGCTGGATGTGTCCCACCGGGCCGAAGGGGTCCAGATCTTCATCGGCGGCGAGTCGGGCCTCCAGCCCCTGGACAACTGCAGCGTGGTCGCCGCCCCTTATGAGGTCCAGGGGGTGGTGGTCGGCTCGGTGGGGGTCATCGGACCTACCCGGATGGCTTACGAACGGGTCATCCCCATCGTGGACATCACCGCCCGGCTGCTTTCCAGCGCCCTGTCCGCCCATTCCTGATCGCCAGGGCACACAAGGAAACCCCATGGCCCGTTACTGGCCCGAACCGCCGTTCAAGCACGGACAGCCCGCCCGCACCGGCCTGCTCCTGGTGAATCTGGGCACCCCCGCCGCCCCCACGGCGGCGGCCCTGCGCCCCTATCTGCGGGAATTCCTGTCCGACCCCCGGGTGGTGGAAATCCCCCGGGCCCTGTGGTGGCCCATCCTCCACGGCATCATCCTGCCCCTGCGCCCGGGCAAGTCGGCCAAGAAATATGCCGCCATCTGGATGCCCGAGGGTTCCCCCCTACAAGTCCATACCGAACGCCAGACCAAACTGGTGAAGGGACGGCTGGGGCAGCTGGGTCATGACGAACTGGTGGTGGACTGGGCCATGCGCTACGGCGCGCCCTCCATCGAATCCAGGCTCCAGGCCCTGAAGGCGGCTGGCTGCACCCGCATTCTGGTGCTGCCCCTGTATCCCCAGTTCGCCGCCAGCACCACCGCCAGCGTGATGGACGAGGTGGCCCGCTGCCTGACCCACTGGCGCAACCTGCCCGAACTGCGCTTTGTCCGGAGCTTTCACGACGCCCCGGGCTACATCGCCGCCCTGGAATCCCAGGTGCGGACGCACTGGATGAAGCACGGCCAGGGAGACCTCCTGGTGATGAGCTTTCACGGCACCCCAAGGCGCTCCCTGGAGTTGGGGGACCCCTACCACTGCGAATGCCAGAAGACTGCCCGCCTGCTGGCCGAGGCCCTGGGCCTGCCCCCGGAGCGCTGGAAAATCACCTTCCAGTCCCGCTTCGGCAAGGCCGAATGGCTCCAGCCCTACACCCAGCCCACTCTGGAAAGCCTGGCCCGCAACGGGCTGGGGAAGGTGGACCTGATCTGCCCGGGCTTCGCCGCCGACTGCCTGGAAACCCTCGAGGAGATCGCCCTGGAGTGCAAACAGGCCTTCCTGGGGGCCGGCGGTCAGATTTTTCAGTACATCCCCTGCCTCAACGAGCGGCCTGACTGGATCGACGCCCTCTCCGGCATTGCCCGCCAGCATCTGGGCAACTGGCTTGAACTCCCCGCCATCAGCGCCCCAGCCCTGGCCGCCACCTCCGCCCGGGCCCAGGCTGCCGGCGCGCAACCCTGAAAGCCCCGCCATGAAACTCATCCTCCGCTGGGCCCTCAACGCCGTGGCCCTGATGCTCCTGCCGGAAATCCTCTCTGGCCTCACCGTGGATAGCTATTGGGCCGCCCTGGCCAGCGCCCTACTGCTGGGACTGGTCAATGCCCTGATCCGCCCCTTGCTGATCCTGGTGACCCTGCCCATCACCCTGCTGACCCTGGGGCTGTTCACCCTGGTCATCAACGGCCTGCTGTTCTGGCTGGTCTCCAGCCTGGTGGCGGGCTTCCAGGTAGCGGATTTCACCACGGCCTTTCTCGGAGCGCTCCTCTACAGCCTGCTCACCTGGCTGGTGAGCCTGGCCCTGGCGGACAGCCCGTAGGCAGGCTCTGAGGCAAACCGGGAAACCTGCCTCAAGCCGCCTTGGCGGCAAGCTCCGGCGCCGGGCTGCGCTTGCGGCCACGGCGGCGGCGGACGGCACCCGGATCGAAATCGCCATGAAGCTTCTTCAAAGCGTCGCTGCGGGCCTGAAGGGCCAGGTCAAAGGCGCCCTGGTCACCGAATTTCTTGATGGAAAACTTCACCCGCTTGCGCCGACCGTCGGGCAAAGGCCAGGAAGCCACCCAGAACCAGCGCTGCTTTTCTTCGGGCAGATCCCGGGTTTCGGTGGCGCAATAGCGGCACACCCCCACCACGCCGGAGCGATTGTTGCGCTTGACGATGCTGGAATACTCCTGCATCGACAGGGGCGGATGCTGGGCCACCACTTCGTCGCGATAGGCCTTGGCCGCGGCGAAGGACTTGGCCTTACCACCCAACACCCCGTCGCTGAAATGCTTGCGGTAGATCACCCCCCGCCGCTGGATGGTTACCAGCCAACCGTGGGTGCGGCTGGTGGCGTTATCCACCCGACTGATTCCATATACGCTGCTTCGAGCCACACCTGCCGTCCTTCCCGACCCATGGGACACATGCAGCGGATTTTCGGCCCCACGCCCGGAAACTTTAGAACCACGGCCCGCGGCCCCCTCCCCGTCGGCCCCCCTTGAAATCGGATGTCGCGGCCTTCATCTGAGAATCCACCACCCCTTCTGGAGATTCCCGTGAGTTCCCCGATCCACCTGGTTTGTCCCCATTGCGATACCGTCAATCGCCTGCCGGCCCAGCGCCTGGCCGACGGCGCAACCTGCGGCCGCTGCAAGAAACCCCTGTTCATCGGCGCGCCCCTGGAACTCACCGCCCCCCGCTTTGCCACCCATTGCCAGCGCGGCGACCTGCCCCTGCTGGTGGATTTCTGGGCCCCCTGGTGTGGGCCCTGCCGGGCCATGGCGCCGGCCTTTGCCGCCGCCGCAGCCCGCCTGGAACCCCTGATGCGCCTGGTCAAGATCAACACGGAAGAAGAGCCCGGCCTGGCCGCCCAGTACCAGATCCGCAGCATCCCCACCCTCGCCCTGTTCAAGGGTGGCCGGGAAGTGGCCCGCCAGGCCGGGGCCATGGACGCTGCCCGGCTGGAAGCCTGGGCCCGCGGCCAGCTCTGAGGCTCTTTGGCGCCACCTGCCGCCAAGGAGCCGGTCGCACCCCGGCGAGGCGCTCAAGTCCTTGATTGGTAGGACGTAAAGCCATCAACAGCCTACCCAGGGGACGGAGTCCACCATGCAGATCGCCGCAGCCAGTTTGTCCATGAACGCCCAGCACCAGGAGAGCAAGAGCCTCCAGGTGAAGGAACGGCTGGAGATGTGGGTGGGGCAGCGTGGCGCCAATTCCGCCCCGACCAACCCGACCCCGGCCACCCCGCCCCGGGTAGAGGTTTCCACGGCGGCCCGGCAGCGCCTAGAGGCCGACCAGGCAAGCGCCGTGGAGGGCACCGACGAAGACGCCACGGCGGGCGACCCGCGCCTGACCCTGCTGCGCACCTTGGTGGAATTCATGACCGGGCGGCGCATCGAAACCCTGAACATGGGAGATTTCCAGGGCCACACCGACGCCCCCCCGGCTCCACCCCAGGGCTCCTCCAGCCCCGCCCAAGGCCCCGCCGGCTATGGCGTTGCCTACGATTACAGCGCCCACTACGAAGAAACGGAATCCACCCGGTTCGCCGCCGAAGGCGAGGTGCTTACCGCCGATGGCAGCCGAATCCGGTTCGCGGTGAGCTTCCAGCTCCAGCGCAGCTACAGCGAGGATGTGAACGTCAGCCTGCGGTTGGGGGACGCGGTCAAGAAGGATCCACTGGTGCTGGACCTGCCCGGCAGCCTGGCGGGCCTCACGGGAACCCGCTTTCGCTTCGACCTGGAAGGGGATGGCCAGGCCGAGGGCCTCTCCACCCTTTCCGGCGGCCTGGGCTATCTAGCCCTGGATACCAATGCCAATGGCCGCATCGACAACGGCACCGAGCTTTTCGGCCCCAGGAGCGGCGACGGCTTTGCCGACCTGGCTCGCCTGGACGAAGACGGCAACGGCTGGATCGACGAACAGGACAGCGCCTTTGCCCGCCTCACCGTCTGGCAGCCCGATGCCCAGGGCAAAGGCAGCCTGCAAAGCCTGACGGAGGCCGGGGTGGGAGCCCTATCCCTGGACAAGCTTGCCACCCCCTTCGCCCTGCGCACCGCCAGCAACGAAAGCCTGGGGGACCTGCGGGCCAGCGGGGTCTATCTCATGGAAAGCGGCCAGGCCGCCAGCCTGCGCCAGATCGACGTGGCGGTATGACGGGATCAGGCAGGCCGGTTCAATCGTCCACCAATTGCAGATCGTAGCCACTCAACTGGATGCGGCCACGTCGCGCCGACGGACCGTTCTGAGCCAATAACCGGGAAGCCGCAGCCATCCGCTTGACCACTACGGTGGTGAGGTCCCGGCGCATCTGCTCCTGCACCTCGTCGGAAGCCAGGAGCAAGGCGGCCGGGTTGATTTCCAGGAAGGTCAGCGCCCCCACCGCCACCACCGTGGCCGAGTGGCGGTGTTCCTGGCTATTGAGAAAGGCCAGTTCTCCGAAGACCTCTCCGGCCCCCAGTTCCGCCACCTGCCGCCCCTCCACCGAAACCTCCGCCACCCCTTCCAGGATGATGCCGAAGCGGGCATCCAGATCCCCTTCCCGCACCAGGGCGGTATCGTCCTCGACGCTGCGCCAACGGGAGATCCGCAGGACCTCCCACACTTCCACGTCGTCGAACTCGGTGAAAAAGGCGAGCTTCCTCAGCACCGAGAAACGGGAGGTATCCGGCGGCTGGTAATTCTCATCCACCAGCTGATAGCGCACCGCCGCCAGGTCCTTGGCGAACTCGGCGCCGTTGCGATAACGGGAGTAGAGATCCTTCTCCAGGGACTTTTTCACCACCTCATCCATCTTCTCGGGCAGATCCGGGTTGAGCTGACTCACCGGGGGAGGATCGGCGTTGATGATCTGGTAGATCAACTGGGCCGGGTTTCTGGCCTTGAAGGGCAGGCGCCCGGTGAGGAGGTGGAACATCACCACCCCCAGGGAATACAGGTCGGTCTTCTGGTTGAGGGGATAGCCCTTGATCTGCTCCGGACTCATGTAGGCGGGCGACCCCACCCCCATGATGAAGGTGGAGTCACTCTCCACCTTCTTGTCCACGTTCAGGGCCAGGCCGAAGTCGGTGATCTTCACGTTGTCCTGGTCATCCACCAGGATGTTGGCGGGCTTGATATCCCGGTGCACGATGCCCTGCCGGTAGGCGTAATCGAGGGCCATGCAGCACTTGAAGATGATGCCGATGACCCGATGGACCGGCAGCAGGTGCTCCACGCTGCAGAATTTCTCCAGGGTCGTCCCCGGGAAATACTCCATCACCACATAGGCCAGGGTCGGCTCCACCACCACGTCATGTACCCGGATGATGCTGGGGTGATCGAGGCGGCTGGCCACGGCCCTTTCCGCCTTGAGGAGCTTGAGCAGACGCCGGTTCCACTTGGCCTCGTCCTTTGACTTGTCGTCGAAGCGCACCAGCTTAAGGGCCACCGGCACGGGATGGTCCGGCCCTTCCGCCAGGTACACCGTGGCGGTCGCGCCCCTCCCCACTTCATCGAGAATTCGGTAACTGCCGACGGTTTCTGGTATCCGGCCCACGGGTTCCTGCCATGCCCGGCCCACGGCCGGAGTTCTTGAATGGATAGCCGAGTTTACGCCCAGCCGGCCCAGTACCTACACCCCGCAAAAAAAACTCGCAGTCCCCTTGAAACGACAGCCAGCGCCCCCAGATACCCCAACAACGTTTCAGGGAGCCCATCTCATGCAAGACCCGCAACAAGCCGATCTGCCACCGCCCAACGCCGCTGACCTGGCCACTGCCCCTCCTGGGGAAGACAACGCCCACCCGGCGCCAGACGTGATGCCCAGCCTGGAGGAGTCCCTCCGCCAGGCCGAACTGAAGGCCGCCGAACATTATGACGCATGGCTGCGCGCCAAGGCGGAAGGCGAAAACATCCGCCGCCGTGCTCAGGAAGACATCACCAAGGCCTCAAAGTTTGCCGCCGAGAAATTCGCCGGCGCCATGGTGCCGGTGAAGGACAGCCTGGAAGCCGCCCTGGCGGTGGACAACCAATCCGTCGAAAAACTGCGGGAAGGGGTGGAGCTGACCTTGAAACAGCTCGCCTCAGCCTTCGAAGGGGCCGGACTCAAGGAAGAGAACCCCCAGGGCCAGAAATTCGACCCCAACCGCCACCAGGCCATCAGCGCCCTGGAAGCCGAAGGCGAGCCCAACACGGTCCTCACTGTGCTCCAGAAGGGTTACCTGCTCCACGAGCGGGTGGTCCGCCCCGCCCTGGTGGTGGTTTCCAAGGCCAAGAGCGCTTGAAACTTCCAAACCCCACCCCATATTCATCTCAGGACCGGCTGGCTCGGTCAGTCACTCAGTCAGCCAATTAACGATTTCGAATCAAAGGAACCAACATGGGCAAGATCATCGGCATCGACCTGGGCACCACCAACAGCTGTGTTTCCGTGATGGAAGGCGGCAAGCCCAAAGTAATTGAAAACTCCGAAGGCGCACGCACCACTCCGTCCGTGGTGGCCTACGCCGACGACGGCGAGATCCTGTGCGGCGCTCCTGCCAAGCGCCAGGCCGTCACCAACGCCAAGAACACCCTCTACGCGGTCAAGCGCCTGATCGGCCGCCGCTTTGAAGAAAAGGAAGTGCAGAAGGACATCGACCTGATGCCCTTCACCATCTGCAAGGCTGACAACGGCGATGCCTGGGTCGAAGTGCGAGGCAAGAAGATCGCCCCGCCCCAGGTTTCCGCCGAAGTGCTGCGCAAGATGAAGAAGACCGCCGAAGACTACCTGGGCGAAGAAGTGACCGAGGCCGTCATCACCGTGCCCGCCTACTTCAACGACAGCCAGCGCCAGGCCACCAAGGACGCCGGTCGCATCGCCGGCCTGGAAGTCAAGCGCATCATCAACGAGCCCACCGCCGCGGCGCTGGCCTTCGGCATGGACAAGAAGCCCGGCGACTCCAAGATCGCGGTGTATGACCTGGGGGGCGGCACCTTCGACATCTCCATCATCGAGATCGCCGACATCGACGGCGAGCACCAGTTCGAAGTGCTGGCCACCAACGGCGACACCTTCCTGGGCGGCGAAGACTTCGACCAGCGCATCATCGACTACATCGTCACCGAGTTCAAAAAGGAACAGGGCGTCGATCTGAAGAACGACGTGCTGGCCCTGCAGCGCCTGAAGGAAGCCGCCGAGAAGGCCAAGATCGAGTTGTCCTCCGGCCAGCAGACCGAGATCAACCTGCCCTACATCACCGCCGACGCCAACGGCCCGAAGCACCTGGCCATGAAGATCACCCGGGCCAAGTTCGAATCCCTGGTGGAAGACTTGGTGGAGCGCACCATCGAGCCTTGCCGGGTGGCCCTCAAGGACGCCGGCGTGAAGGTTTCCGACATCGACGATGTGATCCTGGTGGGCGGCCAGACCCGCATGCCCAAGGTCATCGAGAAGGTGAAGGAGTTCTTCGGCAAGGAAGCCCGCCGAGACGTTAACCCCGACGAAGCCGTGGCCGTGGGCGCCTCCATCCAGGGTGGCGTGCTGCAAGGCGAAGTCAAGGACGTGCTGCTGCTGGACGTCACCCCCCTGTCCCTGGGCATCGAGACCCTCGGGGGCGTGATGACCAAGCTCATCCAGAAGAACACCACCATCCCCACCAAGGCGACCCAGGTGTTCTCCACCGCCGACGACAACCAGTCCGCCGTCACCATCCACGTACTCCAGGGCGAGCGGGAAATGTCCGCCGGCAACAAGAGCCTGGGCCAGTTCAACCTGGAAGGCATTCCCCCGTCTCCCCGGGGCGTGCCCCAGATCGAAGTGATCTTCGACATCGACGCCAACGGCATCCTCCACGTATCCGCCAAGGACAAGGGCACCGGCAAGGAAAACAAGATCACCATCAAGGCCAACTCCGGCTTGAGTGACGAGGAAATCCAGCGCATGGTGCAAGACGCCGCCGCCCACGCCGAAGAAGACAAAAAGGCCCATGAACTGGTGGATGCCCGCAACCAATGCGACGCCCTGATCCACTCCACCAAGAAGGCCCTCACCGAATACGGCGAGAAGCTCTCTGGCGACGACAAGGCCAAGGTCGAAGCGGCCATCAAGGACGCCGAGGAAGCCATCAAGGGTACCGACAAGGCCACCATCGAGGCCAAGTCCGAAGCCTTGGCCCAGGCCGCCCAGAAACTCGGCGAGCAGATGTACGCCCAGGCCCAGGCCGAAGGCGCCGCCCAGGGCGGTGCCGCCGGAGCCGGTGGGGCGGGGGGCAAGGCCGACGATGCCGACGTGGTGGACGCGGAATTCACCGAGGTGAAGGACAACAAGTAAGCCAACCGGCAGGGCGCCCCGGCGCCCTTCCCAACCCCGGCCGAGCCCCACGGTGCCCCCGCGCCGGCGGGCTCGGCCTTGCCACAAGAGAACCTGACCCAACATGGCGAAACGGGATTATTACGATGTCCTCGGCGTCAATCGCGACGCCGGCGACGATGAGATCAAGAAGGCCTACCGCAAGCTGGCCATGAAGCACCACCCGGACCGCAATCCGGACAGCAAGGAAGCCGAGGAGAAATTCAAGGAAGGCAAGGAAGCCTACGAGGTGCTCTCCGACGCCCAGAAGCGGGCCGCCTACGACCAGTACGGCCACGCCGGGGTGGACCCTTCCGCCGGCGGCGGCCGCGGGCCCCAGGGTTTCGACGGCTTTGCCGATGCCTTCGGCGACATCTTCGGGGATATCTTCGGCGGTGGCGGCGGCCGCGGCCGCTCCAACGTCTACCGGGGCGCGGATCTGCGCTACAACCTGGAGATCACCCTGGAAGAAGCCGCCCGGGGCGCCGACAAGACCATCCGCATCCCCACCATGGAGGAATGCGACAGCTGCCACGGCAGCGGCGCCAAGCCCGGCACCCAGCCCAAGACCTGCCCCACCTGCGGTGGCGCCGGCCAGGTGCGGGTCCAGCAGGGCTTCTTCTCCATCCAGCAGACCTGCCCCAAGTGCCACGGCTCCGGCCGCATCATTCCGGACCCCTGCGGCACCTGCCACGGCATTGGCCGGGTCAAGCGCCAGAAGACCCTGGAGGTGAAGATCCCCGCCGGCATCGATGACGGCATGCGCCTGCGCCATTCCGGCCACGGCGAACCCGGCATCAATGGCGGACCCTCAGGCGATCTCTATGTGGAGATCCACATCAAGGCCCACCCGGTGTTCCAGCGGGAAGGGGACGATCTCCATTGCGAGATGCCGGTGAGCTTTGCCACCGCCGCCCTGGGAGGGGAAATCGAGATCCCCACCCTGGAAGGCATGGCCCGCATCAAGATCCCCGCCGAGACCCAGACCGGCAAGGTCTTCCGGATGCGGGGCAAGGGCATCCGCAACGTGCGCAGCCACGCCCACGGCGACCTGATGTGCCATGTGGTGGTGGAAACCCCGGTGAGCCTCACCGAGCGTCAGAAGGAGCTGCTGCGGGAATTCGAGGTCATGGGCAGTGCCGACGCCGCCCGCCACAATCCCAAAGCCAAGTCCTGGATGGACAAGGTGAAGGATTTCTTCGGCAGCTGACCATCAGGCGCGTGCTGTATTGGTACTGATTCCGGGGCAAGCGCAGCATATGGCGCTTGCCCCGTTTCCTTTTCGAGGCGACCCCAAGCCCGCGCGGCAATCCCCTGGCCCCCTTCCCCAATTCCAGAATCCACGGCGCGCTGAACGGGAGAAATGGCCATGGGAACAGGCTACAGACCCTAATTCTTCAGGGCGTCCCGCAGGGCCTTGATCGCCTCCTCCTGGTCGCCCTCACCCTCCAAGGGCTGATCCGTCCCAGGCAATGCGCCCGGGTCTCTGGCAGGAATCACGATCTCCACCTGATCCGCATTCACCTGGATCTGCGCCCCCAGCCCCACGGTCACCATCCGGGGAAACGCAATCACCAGGCCCACCATGAGGATCTGGATCGCCACAAAGGGAATCGCTCCCCAATAGATGTCGGAAGTCTTGACCGATGCCGGCGCCACCGAGCGCAGGTAGAACAGGGCGAAGCCGAAGGGCGGATGCATGAAGGAGGTCTGCATGTTAACCCCCAGCAGCACCCCGAACCAGATCAGGTCGATACCCAGGGCGCTGGCCGCCGGCCCCAGGAGCGGGATCACGATGAAGGCCAGCTCGAAGAAGTCCAGGAAGAAGGCCAGCAGAAAGATCAGGCTATTCACCACGATGAGGAAGCCCGCCTGGCCACCAGGCAGATCCACCAGCAGCCCCTCCACCCAGCGGTGGCCGTCCACCCCGTAGAAAGTCAGGGAAAACAGCCGGGCGCCCACCAGGATGAACACCACGAAGGCGGTGAGCTTGGCCGTGGTGTCCATGGCCTGGCGCAGCAGATCCAGATTCAGGCGCCGACGGACCAGGGCCATCACCAGGGCCCCGGTGGCCCCCATGGCGCCCCCTTCGGTGGGGGTGGCGATGCCCAGGAAGATGGTTCCCAGCACCAGGAAGATCAGGGTCAGGGGCGGGATCAGCACGAAGGTGACCCGCTCCGCCATCCGGGACAACAGCCCAAGCCCCAGAGCCCGGTTAGCCAGGGCCAGGACAAAGGCCAGCCCGATGGCCACCCCGACGGTGGTCACCGCCAGCTCGTCGCCGGGGGTGCCGGCCGGCCGCGAGGTCCCGAAAGCCAGGGCCGCTCCGCCGCAGACCAGGGCCAGCCCTCCCAGAGACTTGAGCCCCGAACGGCCGTCCCCTTCCCGGATGCTGCGGGCTTCGGCGGGCAGGGCCGGCGCCCACTGGGGGCGCACCAGGGTGATGAGCAGCACGTAGCCCAGGTACAAGCCGGTCAGGATCAAGCCCGGCAACAGGGCCCCTTTGTACATATCCCCCACCGAGCGGCCCAGCTGATCCGCCATGATGATGAGCACCAGGGAAGGAGGAATGATCTGGGCCAGGGTGCCCGAGGCGGCAATCACCCCGGCGGCCAGGCGCTTGTCGTAGCCGTGGCGCAGCATGATGGGCAGGGAGATCAGGCCCATGGCGATCACCGAGGCGGCCACGACCCCGGTGGTGGCCGCCAGCATGGCCCCCACCAGAATCACCGCGAAGGCCAGCCCGCCCCGCACCGGGCCGAAGAGCTGGCCGATGGTGTCCAGCAGATCCTCCGCCATCCCGGAGCGCTCCAGGATCAGCCCCATGAACGTAAAGAAGGGAATGGCCAGCAGGGTCTCGTTGCTCATCACCCCCCAGATCCGGTCCGGCATGGCCTGAAACAGGGCCGGCTGGAGCAAGCCCAACTCCAGACCCAGCAGCCCGAAGGTGAGCCCGCAGGCCCCCAGGGCAAAGGCCACCGGATACCCCACCAGCAGGAACAGCACCATGGCCAGGAAGATCAGGGGCGCCATGTTGTGAATGAGAAACGCCGTCATGACTTGCCCTTCTCCTTGGCTGCCTGGCCCAGAACCTCGATCAATTCAGCTTCGGGAGATCTGGCTGGCGTCAACGCCAGGGGATCCGGGGCCTGGCCCATCAGGAAACCCAGGCGCTTGATGAGTTCCGCCAGGCCCTGCAGGCCCAGCAGGGCAAAGCCCACGGGCACCAGCAGGCGGGCCGGCCAGACCAGCAGCCCGCCCGCACTGTTGGACACCTCGCCGCTTTGCCATGCCTCCAGGAACACCGGCCAGGACAGCCACACCACCAGCCCAACCATCGGCAACAGGAACACCAGGGTGCCGAACACATCAATCCAGGCCTGGGTCCGCCGGGAAAGGCGGCCGGCGATCACATCGATCCGGATGTGCTCGTTGCGTTGCAGGGTATGGGCCGCCCCCAGCAGGAAGATGGCGGCGAAGAGATACCACTGGAGCTCCAGAAAGGCATTGGAGCTATAACTGAACACCTTGCGGACCACCGCGTTGGTGGCACTGACCAGCACCGCCACCAATACCAGCCAGATGATGGAACGCCCCACCCAGCCATTCAAACGGTCGATCCACCCCGCCACCTTCAGTAGCGCAGTCACCGGGCTTGTCTCCTCTATCGTTAAAATGTCGCCGTGAAGCTGAGTGGGCGCCCCCCTCGGTCGCAACGAAGGACCCGCGCCCGGCCCTTCGCGACCCCGCCCTCGGCTTTTTGTAGTCGCCGGATTATCCCCGAAGGGCCCGCCAACACGAAACCCGCCCCAACCACGCCGCAAATGACCCGAATCTGCCTCATCCGCCACGGCGAAACCGACTGGAACACCGCCCGTCGCCTGCAAGGCCACATCGACACGCCCCTCAATGCCACGGGCCAGCGCCAGGCCCAGGCCACCGCCGCCCTGCTGGCGGGCCATGGTTTCCAGGCCCTATACACCAGCGATCTGCTACGGGCCCGCCAGACCGCCGCCGCCGCGGGGACCGCCTGCGGCCTGCAACCCCAGCCCGAACCGCGCCTGCGGGAACGCCACTACGGCCTGTTCCAGGGCCTCACCTATGACGAAGCGGCAGTTCGCCACCCGGAGGAATACCGCCGCTTCCACGTGCGGGACCCCCACTACGCCTTTACTGGCGGTGGGGAAAGCCTGACGGCCTTTGCCCGGCGGATCGGCGCTGCCCTGGAAGACCTGGCCCGGCGCCATGCCGGCGCCGCCATCCTGGTGGTCACCCATGGCGGGGTGCTGGACATCGCCCACCGGCTGGCCTCCCGCCGGCCCCTGGAAAGCCCCCGGGACTTCCCCATCCCCAATGCCGCCCTCAACTGGCTGGAATTCACCGAAGCCGGCTGGCAGGTACTGGAATGGGCCCGTCAGGAACACCTTCAGGGCGCCCGGGACGAACTGCCCAACGCATGAGGCGCCCGCCATGACCCACCACTGCTTCACCTACGGTTCCCTGATGTGCGAGGACATCATGTCCGCTGTCTGCGGCCAGCCGGTCCACGGCAGTCCCGCCACTCTGGCCGGTCACGCCCGCCACCCGGTGCGGGACGAGGACTATCCGGGCATGGTCCCCACCGCCGGCACCCTGGTGACCGGAGTGCTCTACCGGGATCTGGCCCCCGCCGCCTGGCCCCGGTTGGACAGCTTCGAAGGGGAGATGTACCAGCGCCGGATCGTGACCGTCACCACCCCGGAGGGAGAAGCGGTCCAGGCCCACACCTACCTCTTCCGGCCGGTCTGGCAGCACCTTCTACTGCCCGGAGATTGGGATTTCGAGGCCTTCCTGGGCCAGGGCAAACAGCGCTTTACCCATCGATACCTGGGATTCGGGCGAATCTAGGGCGTGGTCTCATTCACCCCAGTGGATGCGAACCCTGGGGGCCCGAGCCAGGCAAAATTGCGCGGCCAAAGGTGCACGACCTTGAGGCTGCCCGCTCCCCAGCCACCGCATCAGCCAGGAATCACCATCCTGGGTAAAATATTAGTCGACTAAACTCATCATCCCTGTTTAGGGTTATAAAACCAAAATGCCTAATCCCCCCAACCTCCCCTACCGCATTTCCGCCCACCTCAGCGACACCCCCGAAGTCCGGCCTGCCCCCAATGCCAACTGGCAGGCGCGGCGGGAGGTGGCGGCAGCCCTGCGGCGCTTGAACAACGCCGTCCTCACGGCAGACGTGCCCACTGATTTCCTCCAGACCATCACTGCCCAGGTGGAAGCGGCCGCGGACATCGCCGAAAGCCACCAACGGGTCTATGGCAACAAATCCCATGCCCTGCAGATTGCTTCGACGGACGGCGTGCACTCGGACACCTTCTATGAGCTGACCCCCGCCCTGGGGCAGAGCAATGCGGTGGCTCCCCCCATGCACGTCTGGCAAGCCGATGGCTGCGTTCACGCCGAGGTCAGCCTCAACTGGAGCTATGAAGGCCCCTTTGGCCTCGTCCATGGCGGCATCATCTCCCTGCTGTTTGATCAGCTCCTGGGGGTCGCAACCCTGCTGGCCGGCGGCAGCGGGCGCACCGCCACCCTGAACATCCGCTATCACCACCCCACTCCCCTCAACCAGCCGCTGCGTCTCATGGCCAAGGTCGATCGAGTGGAGGGCCGCAAGCAATTCATCCTGGCCGAACTGTGGGTGGGCGAGCTCTGCACCGCCTCCTGCGACGGCCTGCTCATCGCCCCCCGGCCCTCGCCCGAAACCCCCGGCGCCACCACTGCGGCCCCTTGACCACCCGGCGGCGGCACAGAGCGCGAAGCAGCCCAGGCATCCACCACCCCGCAACCTCGAACATTGGCGAGAAACGACATGTCAGCACTGGAACGCAACAAGCAATTGGCCCGGGATTTCATTGCCTTCATGGGCGCTATCGACCTTGAGGGCATGCAAGACATCCTCGCCGAGGATCTCCAATACAACATTCCCAACACCGGCTGCACCTCGGGCCAACTGGATCGCAGGCGCTTCCTGAAAACCCTGGCGGGCCTGGGCATGGTGTGCCCGGGAGGGGTGAAGTTCCAGGTGCTGGATCTGACGGCGGAGGGAGATCGGGTCAGCATCCGGGTGGATGGTCTGGCGAATCTGGCCGACGGCACGCCCTACAACAACCGCTACCACTTCCTGATCAAGATCCGGGACGGCAAGATTTTCGAAGCCTACGAGTACTACGATGCCCTGCTCGTGGAAAATCTGATCGGCCCGCTCTTGAAAAAGAAACCCGCTTGAACTGATCCGCTGCCCCGGCTCACGCCCTCCCCGGACACCGGCCCCGCGCCGGTGTTTTGTTGTCCCGCCCGGATCATCCCCGGGGTCACGGGCTCACCCCAGGCTGGCCCCCTCGATGTCCTCGGAAAGCCGCAGCCAGTTTTCCTCGTGGGCGTTCAGGGTCTCGTCGATCTGTTGCAGATCCTTTCCCAGGCCGGGGATTTCCCGCGCCGGCGGCCCGCTTGCCAGCCGGGCCTCGATGGCATGCTTGCGGGATTGCAGCTCCAGGATGGTCTGCTCCAGCTTGCCCAGGTCGCGCTTGAGGCCCTTGAGCTGCTCCGGGCTGATCCCCTTCTTGCCCGTGCCCGCTGCCGGGGCAGCTGCCTGCGGGGGGCTCTTGAGGGAGGCCTTGAGTTCTTCCCGGGAACGGCGGGCTTCATCCAGCAGGTATTGCTGGTAGTCGTCCAGATCACCGTCGAAAGGCTCGACGCCCCCCCGGGCCACCAGCCAGAACTCGTCGCACACCGAGCGCAGCAGGGCCCGGTCGTGGGAAACCAGCATCACCGTGCCCTCGAACTCGTTGAGGGCCATGGCCAGGGCTTCCCGGGTGGCCAGATCCAGGTGGTTGGTGGGTTCATCCAGCAGCAGCAGGTTGGGGCGTTGCCAGACCAGCATGCACAGCACCAGCCGGGCCTTTTCCCCCCCGCTCATGGTGCCCACCGCCTGCTGGACCATGTCGCCGCTGAAGTTGAAGGTGCCCAGGAAGGTGCGCAGATCCTGCTCCCGGCCGCTCTGGCCGGGGGGCACGCCGTCCCGGGCCATGGCCACCATGTGTTCCAGGGGATTGTCCTGGGGGCGGAGCACGTCCAGTTCCTGCTGGGCGAAATAGCCGATGCGCAGCCCCTTGCCCTCGGTGACGGTGCCGCTGAGGGGGGCCAGATCGCGGGCGATGGTCTTCACCAAGGTGGATTTGCCCCGGCCGTTGGCCCCCAGAATACCGATGCGCTCGCCGGCCATCACCGACTTGCTCACCCCCCGCACGATCACCGTGGGGGGCGTGCCGGCCGGGGCATCGGCCGGGGGCGGGTAGCCAAAGCAGGCGCCTTCCATGGTCAGCATGGGGTTGGGCAGGTTGAGGGGCTCCTTGAATTCGAAGGTGAAATCGGCGCTGGCCAGCACCGGCGCCAGCTTGTCCATGCGGTCCAGGGCCTTGACCCGGCTCTGGGCCTGCTTGGCCTTGCTGGCCTTGGCCTTGAAGCGGGCGATGAACTTTTGCAGGTGGGCGATCTTGTCCTGCTGCTTGGCGTAGGCGTTCTGTTGCAGCTCCAGTTGCTGGGCGCGGGTGTCCTCGAAGGTGGAGTAGTTGCCGCCGTAGCGGGTCAGCTTGCCGCTGTCGATGTGCACCGTGACGTCGGTGATGGCATCCAGGAATTCCCGGTCATGGCTGATCACCACCAGGGTGCCGGCGTAGCGCTTGAGCCAGGCTTCCAGCCAGACCAGGGCGTCCAGGTCCAGGTGGTTGGTGGGCTCATCCAGAAGCAGCAGGTCCGACGGGCACATCAGGGCCCGGGCCAGTTGCAGGCGCATCCGCCAGCCGCCGGAAAAGCTATTGACCGGATTGCACAGCTCGGTGGTCTTGAAGCCCAGCCCGAGGATCAGGGCCTGGGAGCGGGCCTGAGCGTCATGGGCGCCGGCGTCGTGGAGGGCCATGTAGGCGTAGGCCATGCGTTCTCCGTCGTCGCTGGCTTCGGCCGCCGCCACTTCCTGCTGGGCGGCCAGCAGGGCAGTATCGCCCTCGATCACGAAGTCGGTGGCGGACTGGTCGGTTTCCGGCATGTCCTGGGCCACCTGGCCCATGCGCCAGGCCGCCGGCATGTGGAAGTCCCCCGCGTCTTCATGCAGGGTGCCGTTGAGCAGGCCGAACAAAGAGGACTTGCCGGCGCCGTTACGCCCCACCAGGCCAACTTTCTCGCCGGGATTGAGGGTGACGGAGGCTTTGTCCAGCAGCACCTTGACGCCACGGCGCAAGGTGACGTCCTTCAGGGTGATCATGGGGTGAAGCTCCGGTGTTGGGTTTGCGGTTGCAAGCGGATAGGGGAAAGGACGGACACGGAGGATCGCGCCGCAAAACTCACCCGAATCGGGAAGGCCGCAAGGATACGTGCTTTGGCGATCCCCGAAAGCCCATTCGCCACCCCGGCGCCGCAACGCCGCCCGCCCGCCGGCTCAACCGCCGTCGAGGAGCGTTTCACATTGGGCCATCAGGGAGCGGGCCAATTCGGAATCGTAACGGGCATCCAGGGCTTCCATCATCTCGTGCGCCGCAAACAAGCCCGCCTCCCGGGAGAGGGAAGCAGCGATCTGGCGAGCCAGCTTGTCGCTGAGGTCGGACAGGTGCCGGCGATCGGCCTGGGCCAGACTGCGCCGGGTGCGGGCCAGCCAGTCGGCCACCAGGCTGGCGCCCTGCTCCTCCGTGAGCCATTGACCGTGCTCGTACCAGCCCGACAAGCGCTCGGCAGTGAGGGCAAAAACCAGCGCGGCACGGGTGCCGCGGCTGTCGGCGGGAGGCGGGGGTGAAGTGGGCGGGCTCATGGGGAGGATGCGACGGGTAGAGGGGGGGAGATCGCCCAGCGCGAGGGCTGCTTGCGACGGCCAAGGCACGGCTCAGGCTGACCCGTCAGGCAAAGGGTCAAGGTTCCTCGGTCAGCCATCTCCGATCACTGCAAGCTGCTGCAACCTGGCGAGCATCCAACTGCCAGGAATTTCCGGGAAACCGGGACTGAGAGTTGGGTGGCGGGTGGTTCCTGCCGGAAAAACCGGCCACCTGGATTAGATAGCACGTCTGCGGGGATCTGCGGGCTTGCGGGTGTTTGTCACCGAGAGAGTAGCTCAACGTAGGTCTGGTAGCTGTAACTCCGGTTCTTTTTCTGGCCGGTCATCTCCGTCACGATGCCCAACTCTTCCAGTACCTTGACTGCCGCCGTTGCGGTGGGAAAGCTGGTGTCCAGTTGCTGGCGAACGCGTTCGATGGTGAAGCGCGGCATCATGGGCAGCATCTCGAACAGCCGGTAGCTGGCCGGGCCGGCCTTGGTAGATTGCAACAAGCGTCTGCGATCTGTGGCCACAAGACTGGCCACTTCAATGATGTTTTTTTCGGCTTCGCCGGCTGCGATTGCCACGCCTTCCAGAAAGAAACTGACCCAAGACTCCCAATCGCCATCCGTGCGGATGGCCGATAGCCGACGGTAGTACTCAGCCTGGTGCTGTTTCAGGTAGCCGCTGAGATACATCAATGGCTCAGACAGCAGCCCCCAATGCTCGAATAGGGCTGCGATCAGCAGTCGGCCTATGCGTCCGTTGCCGTCCAGAAATGGGTGGATGGTTTCAAACTGCGCGTGGATCAGGGCCACCTTGACCATCGGCGGCAAATCCGTCGCCGTGTCGTGGATGAACCGCTCCATATCGGCCAGAAGCGTGGGAACGTGCTCCGGCGGAGGTGGTACGAAAACTGCGTTGCCGGGCCGTGTGCCACCGATCCAGTTTTGCGACCGGCGCAACTCACCCAGTTGCTTGCCCGCGCCGCGTGCTCCATCAAGCAGGCGTCGGTGTGCCTCGGACAACAGCCGCACACTGATAGGCAGCCCTTTGGGGTCGCGCAGTTGCTCCTGCGTCCAGCGGAAGGCACGGAGGTAGTTGGTCACATCCTCCACGTCGTCGGTATTGCTGACTTTGATTCCTGCCTCTTCGTCGAAGAGATCAGTCAGCGTGGCCTGTGTGCCCTCGATCTGCGACGTGAGCAGGGCTTCCTTGCGGATGGCGCTGTACAAAAGCCAGTCTACCGAAGGCACCAGCCCCGATACACCCGCCAAGCGTGCGAGCGCCAGCTCGGCTTGCCGATTCAGTTCGGTGAACACCGTGGGTGGCAGGGCCGGATCAGACGGTGGCAAGGCGTAGGGCACGAATGCACGCACGGATTCGCCCAGCGTCGTGGAAATCGAATAGGTTCCGGTGGTGCGTATCATTGAAAGCTACCTTGAATTGCGCCCAAACAAATTAAAGCATTCTTTAATTTGTTTGGGCGCAATTAAAATTGGCTTTTATTGCCTCATTGCACATCACGTCACCCGGCGCAGGCGCTTGACCACTTGGGTCACCGGCTTGACCTTGCCCTGGGCAAGCTGATCTTCGCCGAGTTGAAGGATGGCCGACAGCGCCTTGGCCCCAGCATCCTGGCGCACCGCAGTGAAAGACGAGTCGTCCCCCAGGTGGATGAAGATGCGCCCCTGCGCCTGATCACCCGTCACGTCCAGCCAGCCGCGCCCGCTCACCGGGTCGTTTTCATCAGTGCCCGACCAGGAGAATTCAACACGCGCCAGGCCATCAACCCCACCGACACGGGCATCGATATCGCCTTGCACCAGGCCGAATTGGAACGCCCCCGTCAGATCGTCGCGGAGCGTGATGTGCGCCGGAGTTTCCATATCAAAGTAGTCGGCATCCCAGACTTCCATGGCGGTGATGCGCCAGGCGCCCACCACGACCTTCTCAGATTTCTTCATTCCTCACCCGCAAAACCGGCTTCCGACCAAAAATGGTCGAAGTCATCGCCTACACCCCAGCCGACGTTCTGCCCAAACTGGCGCACCCGATCCAAACGGGCGAGGAATGCCGCCTGCTGCGCAGCGGGTAAGGCCAACACGTATTTCAGCGCCTGTTCGAACATTCGCACCAGCGCGTCATAAAAGCCCTCGTCGTCCATGCCGCAACCGGCCAGAAAATCGAACACTTCCTCACAGTAGAACACTGTGAGTTCAGCCAAACCCTCGGGCTGGCCCAGCGCCTTTTTGTAATCGCTGATCGCCTTCTTGGCCTTGCTGACCGAGATTGGATTGCGCTAGTCCGGTGGGTTGATCCAACGGATGATCACATCCTTGTAGGGCTCCAGCGAGTCATCGCCCAAACCAAAACGGGCGTTCAGAAAAGCCTTGTTGTCCTTGCTGGCGGCGTACAGGTCTTGCACCAACCCCAGCAGACCGGCACGGTCGAAGTCGGCCAGCTTGGTTTTGACGTCGCTCCAGCTGGGTGTGGTTTTGGTGGGTTTCTTCGTCGCCATGCGCGTCAGTCCTCATCCGTGCCGGGCGCGTTGCCGGGAGTGTCAGATTTTTTTGTGTGAGGCGTGAAAGGACTTTTCCACGGTGACGGCTGCCGAAGGTCCGTTCAGACCGTAGGCAGACGGCGCGGTGGGAAAGTCGGTGGTCATTTTATCCGCGGGCCGCTTCAAAGCGTTCCGCGTAGAGGATGGCAAATTGGTTCATGGCGTCCTTCCAGTATTTGGCTGACCGAACTGATGAAGTCCGGTGAAACCTCGGTGCCATATTGCTCGGCCAGGAAGCCTTGAATCTCTCGGACGGTCATGCCGCGGGCGTACATGGCGACAATCTTGTCGTCGAAGCCCGTGAAGCGGCGCTCGTGCTTAGGGATGAGCAAGAGTTCGAAGCTGCCCTGACGGTCACGCGGGATGTCGATCCGCAGCGGTCCATCTTCGGTCAGCACGGTCTTGCCGGTTGCCCCGTTGCGGTGGTTAGCGATCTCGCCAGGCTTGTCGGCGCCGGGCGGGTAACCGCAGGCCAAACAGAGAACAGAGACGGCTCTGGTCGAGAAAGTGGCCGATTTCGGGGGGTTCGGCAGGTGGCCACCCGCAGCACAGCGGGCCGGAACCCCACGTGGCGCGGGGATTTCTGGAAAAGAAAAGGGCCCGGAGACTATCCGAGCCCTTCAAATTGGTGGACCGAATGAGGATCGAACTCACGACCTCCGCATTGCGAACGCGGCGCTCTCCCAGCTGAGCTATCGGCCCGTAGGGGGCGGATTATAGCCAGGGGATGGCGGGCTTGGGAAGCCGTCTGGGTAGCTTAGTCCCGGCCGGCGCCGGCGGCGGCGCGGCGCAGGCGGTCGTTGATGGCGGCCCATTCCACCGTGGCGGGGGGAGCTTCCAGGACGATGAGGTCGGTGCCGGCGGCATCCGCCTCCCGCAGGGCGGCGTAGAGTTGGTGGGCGTAGCCGGCGGGGTTGGCGGGGAGCAGGCGCCAGGGGTGGGGCTCGCCGGCCAGGGGGGGCTGGGTGTGGGCGATCACGGCGCAGCGGCCGCCGGCGTGGCGGCGCATGTTGAGCACGTCCCGCAGGCGGGCGGACTGGACGATGCGTAGCGGCGTGCGAGGGGCGTAGTGGGCTTCCAGGGAGCCGGAGACCCGGGGGGCCTGTGCGCCCCCCTGGGCGCGCACGGTGGGCTGGCGGCCAATCACGGCGGCAATGGCTTCCGGGGTGATGGCGCCGGGGCGCAGGATCTCGGGGACGTCCCGGGAAAGATCCAGGATGGTGGATTCGATGCCCACCTGGCAGGGGCCGCCGTCCAGCACCAGAGCCACCCTATCCCCCAGTTCTTCCTGGACGTGCCGGGCAGTGGTGGGGCTGATGCGGCCGAAGCGGTTGGCGGAGGGGGCGGCGATGCCGGAGTCGAAGGCCCGCAGCAGCTGCAGGGCCACCGGGTGGTTGGGCACCCGCAGGCCGACGGTGTCCTGGCCGCCGGTGACCAGGTCCGGCACTTCATCGGACCGGGGCAGGATCAGGGTCAGAGGGCCAGGCCAGAAGGCCCGGGCCAGGGCGATGGCCTCCTTGGGGATGCGGGCGGCCCAGCGGGGCAGGGCTTCGGCGTCCGGCAGGTGGACGATCAGGGGGTGGTCCGCCGGCCGGCCCTTGGCGGCGAAAATCCGGGCCACGGCCGCCGGGTTGAGGGCGTCCGCCCCCAAGCCATAGACCGTCTCGGTGGGCAGGGCCACCAGTTCGCCAGCCCGCAGCAGGGCCACCGCCCGGGCGATGAGGGCGGGGTCAAGGGGGGACGGGGCGGCGTCACTCATCCCGGATGCCGATGGCGGCCCGGGCGGCTAACGCCGTGGCCTGGACCTGGGCCGGGTCTGCGCCCACCACTGTGAAATGGCCCATCTTGCGGCCCGGGCGGGCGTGGTGCTTGCCGTAGAGATGCAGGCGCAGGCCCGGGTAGGCGGCCAGCAGCGACCAGTCCGGCTCCCGGTAGGCGCCGTGGGGGTCACCCCCTTCGTACCAGAGTTCTCCCAGGAGATTGACCATCACCGCCGCCGAATGCTGGCGGGCAACCCCCAGGGGCAGACCGCACAGGGCGCGGACCTGCTGGTCGTACTGGCTGGTGTCGCAGGCGTCGATGGTGTGGTGGCCGCTGTTGTGGGGCCGGGGGGCCATTTCATTGACCAGCAACTCGCCCCGGCAGACGAAGAACTCCACCCCCAGGGTGCCGATGTAGCCCAGCTTCTCGGCGATGCGCTCGGCGATCTGCTGAGCCGAATCCCGTTGGCAGGCGGCGGCCCGGGCCGGGGCGATGGTGACATCCAGGATGCCCCGGCGGTGGCTGTTTTCTCCCGGGGGGAAGGCCACCACCCGGCCGGCTTCATCCCGCGCCAGGACCACCGACACCTCGTAGTCCAGGGTCAGCATCTTTTCCAGCACGCAGGGCTCGTTGTTGAGCTGGTGGAAGGCATGGAGGGCCTGGGCCCGATCCGCCACCCGGGCCTGGCCCTTGCCGTCGTAGCCGAAGCGGGCCACCTTGAGCACCGCCGGGAACAGGTCGGCGCCGGCGGCTTCGATATCCGCTTCGCCACGGATCACCGCGAAGGGGCCGTGGGGCAGACCGTTGTCCCGCAGGAAGGTCTTCTCGGCGATGCGGTTCTGGCACACCGCCACCGCCTGGGCGCCGGGGCGCACCGGCTGGAATTTGGCCAGGTAGTCCAGGGTTTCGGCGGGAACGTTCTCGAATTCGGTGGTGACCGCCCCACAGCCCTGGGCCAACTGGTCCAGGGCGGCGAAGTCGCCGTAGTCGGCCACCAGATGGCGGTCCGCGATGCGGCCGGCGGGGCTGTGGGGATCCGGGTCCAGCACCCACACCTGGTAGCCCATCTCGTGGGCGGCGGAAACGAAGAAGCGGCCCAACTGGCCGCCTCCCAGCATGCCGAGGGTGGCGGGGGGCAGGATCATGGCAGGGGGTCCAGGGTCATATCCAGCACGGTCTGGGTCTGGCGGGCGCGGAACGCCTCCAGCTTTTCCGCCAGGGCCGGGTCCTGGTTGGCCAGCAGGGCCACCGCGAAGAGGCCGGCATTGGCGGCCCCCGCCTCGCCGATGGCGAAGGTGGCCACCGGGATGCCCTTGGGCATCTGGACGATGGAGAGCAGGGAATCCTGGCCCGACAGGGCCTTGGACTGGACCGGCACCCCCAGCACCGGCAGGGTGGTCTTGGCGGCCACCATGCCTGGTAGGTGGGCGGCGCCGCCGGCCCCGGCGATGATGGCCTGCAGGCCCCGCTGCCGGGCGGTCTCGGCGTATTCGAACATCAGGTCCGGGGTGCGGTGGGCGGAAACCACCCGGGCTTCATGGGGCACCCCGAACTCCGCCAGGATCCTGGCGGCCGCCTGCATGGTGGGCCAATCGGAATTGGAACCCATGATGATGCCCACCAAGGGCTGGTCTTGGTTATTCATCGCGATTTCACTTTCCTGCCCGGTCGGCCACCCGCCGGGCCGATTCCACGGTATTGGCCAGGAGCATGGTGATGGTCATGGGCCCCACCCCGCCGGGCACCGGGGTGATGGCCCCGGCCACCGCCTTGACGCCTTCGAAGTCCACATCGCCGCACAGCTTGCCCGCATTGGGCCCCTCTTCCAGGCGGTTGATGCCCACGTCGATCACCGCCGCGCCGGGGCGCACCATGTCGGCGGTGACGAACTTGGGACGGCCCACCGCCGCCACCAGGATGTCGGCCCGGCGGGTGTGGGCGGCCAGATCCCGGGTCTGGGAGTGGCATACGGTGACGGTGGCGCCGGCCTGGAGCAGCAGCATGGCCATGGGTTTGCCCACAATGTTGGAGCGGCCGATGACCACCGCGTGGGCGCCCTTCACCGGCACCGCGCCGGCTTCCAGAATCTTCATGACGCCGTGGGGGGTGCACGGGAAGAAGGCTTCCTGGCCTTGGGACAGGCGGCCCACGTTCTCGGCGTGAAAACCATCCACGTCCTTGGCCACGCTAATGGCCTCCAGCACCGTTTTTTCGTCGAACTGGGGCGGCAGGGGCAATTGCACCAGGATGCCGTGCACCGCGGGGTCTGCGTTGAGCTCGGCGATCCTGGCCAGCACGGCGGACGGGTCGGCGTCTTCCGGGTAGTCGAAGCGGAGCGAGCGGATGCCGGCCTTCTCGCAACCCGTGACCTTATTGCGCACATACACCGCTGAGGCGGGATTGGCCCCCACCAGAATGACCGCCAGACAGGGCTGCACGCCCCGGGCCGTCAGGGCGGCGGACTGCTCGGCCAGTTGCTCGCGCAAGGTGGCGGACAGGGCATTGCCATCGAGAATGCGTGCCGTCATGAAAGCCGTCTCCAGGGAAAAACCAGGAATTTTATCAAAGCTTTGCGGTTTCCAGACAGCCAAAACCAATCAGCCGCGCCAGGGCGCGTCCTGGGCGGCGACGGCCTGGACCAGCTCCGCCAGGGAACTGGCCCCCATTTTTTCCATCACCCGGGCCCGGTGGACCTCCACGGTCTTGATGCTGATGGACAAGTCACCGGCGATCTGCTTGTTGAGCCGGCCGGCGATGATGAGATCGAGCACATCCCGCTCCCGGCTGGTGAGCTGCTCCAGACGGCGGGCGATGGCCGCTTCCTGGCGCACCCGGTCACGGGATTCCCGCTCCTGGGCCAGGCATTGTTCGATGAGGGCCTGCATGGCCTTGTCGCCAAAGGGCTTTTCGATGAAGTCGTGGGCCCCACGCTTGAGGGTGGCCACCGCCATGGGCACGTCCCCATGGCCGGTAATGAAGATCACCGGCAAGGTGACATGGAGAGTCCGCAGCCGATCGAACAGTTCCAGCCCGCTCATGCCGGGCATGCGCACGTCCAGCACCAGGCAGCCGGTCATGGCTGGCGTATAGGCGGCCAGGAAGGCTTCGGCGGACTCGAAACCCTCAGCCCGGAAACCGTTGGCGTCGAGCATCCACAGCAGGGAGTCCCGCAGGGCTTCATCGTCGTCCACCACATAGACGGTCTGGTCGGATTCAGGGGAGGGAGGATTCACGGGCTGTCTCCAAGGGCAAGGTGAAGTGGAACTGGGTACCACCGGCCGGATTGGGCTCCACCCACAAACGGCCGTAATGGAACTCCACGATGGAGCGGCAGATGTTGAGACCCATCCCCATGCCCTCCGCCTTGGTGGTGAAGAAGGGCGTGAAGAGCCGGTCCAGGTCTGCCTCACCGATACCGTGGCCCCGGTCCGCCACCACGATCTCCACCATCCCCTCCGGATTGGGCCAGGCCCGCACCGCCAGCGCCCGCTGGTCGGCCGGCGTATCCCCCATGGCTTCCACACCGTTGCGGATCAGGTTGAGCAGCACCTGCTCCACCATGATCCGGTCGGCGAAGACCCGAGGAAGATCGGCGGCCATGTCCACCGTCAGGCGCACGCCGGCCTTGCGGGTTTCGATCTCAGCGATGCCCAGGGCATCCTCCATCACCTCCGCCAGGGCCACCGGCACCCGGTTGGGCTCGCTCTTGCGCACGAAATCCCGGATCCGCCGGATCACCTTGCCGGCCCGCTCGGCCTGGGCGCTGGCCTTTTCCATGGCGGCCAGCAAATCTTCCACCCGGTAATCCCCGGATTTGAGGCGGGAGACGCAGCCCATGCTGTAGTTGGCAATGGCCGCCAGGGGCTGGTTGAGCTCGTGGGCCAGGGTGGACGCCATCTCCCCCATGGTGATCAAGCGCGAGGTGCGGGCCAGGCGCTCTTCCTGCTCCCGGGCCACCTGCTCCATCTGCTTGCGGTCGGTGATCTCGTTGGCGATGCCCATGCGCACGACCCGCCCATCCACCCAGCGGGTAGCCAGTTCCCGCACGTGGTACCACAGCCCGGAACGGGGATGTTGCAGCTCGCCATCGAACAGCTCCTTGGGAAGATCCGCCAGGGTCAGATGGCGCGGATCCACCCGGTAGTCCCCCCGCTCCGGCTGGGGCACCGCCAGCCCCCGCACGCCGCGCCCCACGCAATGGGCACCGTGGGCGGCCTTGAAGGCCTGGTTGGCAAAGAGGATTTCATCCGTGCGGGCGTCGGCCACGAACAAGGCCGCGTCCAGGCCATTGAGCACCGCCTCGAAGCGTCCCTGCACCGCCTCCGCCTCGCGGCGCTTGGTCAGGTCATGGACCACCGCGTAGAGGCGCTCCCCGCCGGCACTCGGGGTCAGGCTCCAGGCCAGCCAGCGGTAGGAGCCGTCGGCGAAACGGCAACGGATCTCGATACCCCGGGGCTTGCTGGCGGAGGGCATGGCCAGGAAGCCCGCCACCACCTCCCGGTCGTCAGGGTGGGCCAGGGACATCAAGCCCTGGCCCGCCAGGGCCTCGGGCGGCAAACCCAGGATGCGCTGCGAGGCCGGATTGCAGCGCAGCACCACCCCGTCCGGCCCGAGCAAAGCCAGCAAGTCCAGGGAAGCCGAAAAGAGCCGCTCGCCGTCGGCCTCCCGGTGCACCAGCCCCCAGCGCCAGCGCGCCAGCCACCCCAGGCTGCCCAAGGCCAGCCCTGCCAGGCCCAAGGCGCCCCATCCCCGCCACCCTGACGCCCCGTCCGGGACCGCCAGCGCTGCCAGCCCCAGGACGGCGCAACCCAGCAGCGTCAGCACCAATCCGGACAAGCCCCGCCACCGCCCGACCTGGGGCCAGACGGGGGGGAACAAGGTGGCGGATTCGGAGTCGGGCATGAAGGAAGGCCAGGCAGTCAGGAAGCATCTTGGCGGGGGAACATGATGGCGCGGGAAAGCCGGCGCTGCAAAGTACCCCGCGCCGCCCAGAGGTTCCACGCCCCCGGCCACCCTGAAAATTCCACATTATGGAATGCCATACTGTATTGCAAAACAAGACAGGAGTATCTAAGATTGATCACAGGCTCGGCCGATGGGCGACCCATCCCCTGATCGTCATCGCCAGCCGGGGTACCATGCAGGCAGCGACCGGGAACGAGTCCGCCACAAGCGACAGCGCCAAGACTGGCAGCCTATGAGGAGAGTGAAGATGGCAATCCACCATGACCTACGCCTGCAGCCCGACCCGGACGCACAGGAAACCCGGGAATGGCTCGAAGCCCTGCGGGGCGTGCTGGCCAACGAGGGGGCCGAGCGGGCCCATTTCCTCATCGAGCAGCTCATCGAGGAAGCCCGGGAGGACGGGATCGACATCCCCTACTCCGCCAACACCCAGTACATCAACACCATCCCAGCCGACCAGCAGCCCAAGTATCCGGGGGATCCGGACCTGGAGATCAGGATCCACTCCTTCATCCGCTGGAACGCCATGGCCATGGTAGTGCGGGCCAACAAGTACACCAACGTGGGGGGCCACATCGCCTCCTTCGCCTCCGCCGCCGCCCTCTACGACGTGGGCTTCTCCCACTTCTGGCACGCCCCTTCTGCCGACCACGACGGCGACCTGATCTACTTCCAGGGGCACTCGGTGCCCGGGGTCTATGCCCGGGCCTACATGCTGGGCCGCTTCAGCAACGAACAGCTGGACAACTTCCGCCAGGAAGTGGATGGCAAGGGCATTTCCTCCTATCCCCACCCCTGGCTGATGCCGGACTTCTGGCAGTTCCCGACCGTTTCCATGGGCCTGGGGCCGCTCCAGGCCATCTACGCTGCCCGCTTCATGAAGTACCTGGCCAGCCGGGGCCTGATCGACGCGGCCAAGGCCGAACGGCGCAAGGTGTGGGCTTTCCTCGGGGACGGGGAAACCGACGAGGTGGAATCCCTCGGCGCCATCGGCATGGCCGCCCGGGAAAAGCTGGACAACCTGGTCTTCGTGATCAACTGCAACCTCCAGCGCCTGGACGGCCCGGTGCGGGGCAACGGCAAGATCATCCAGGAACTGGAAGCGGAATTCCGGGGCGCCGGCTGGAACGTGATCAAACTGATCTGGGGCACCCACTGGGACGCCCTGTTCGCCCGGGACAAGAAGGGCCTCCTCAAGAAGCGCATGATGGAATGCGTGGACGGGGAGTATCAGACCTTCAAGGCCAAGGACGGGGAGTACGTGCGCCAGCACTTCTTCAACACCCCCGAACTCAAGGCCCTGGTGGAAGACTGGACCGATGACGAGATCTGGCAGCTCAACCGGGGCGGCCACGACATCTTCAAGATTTTCTCCGCCTACAAGGCCGCCACCGAGCACACCGGCCAGCCCACCCTGATCCTGGCCAAGACCATCAAGGGTTTCGGCATGGGCCTGGCCGGGGAGGCCATGAATATTTCCCACCAGCAGAAGAAGCTCGACCTGGATTCCGTACGCCGCTTCCGGGACCGCTTCGATCTGCCGGTGCCCGACGACCAGCTGGGCAAGCTGCCCTACCTGAAGTTCGAGGAAGGCTCCCCTGAGCACAAGTACATGATGGAACGCCGGGTGGCCCTGGGGGGCTTCCTGCCCCAGCGCCGGCGCCAGGCCGCGCCCCTGGCGGTGCCGGGCCTGGAGGCCTTCGCGGCACTCCTCAAGGCCTCCGGCGAAGGGCGGGAGCTGTCCACCACCATGGCCATGGTGCGGATCATGAACACCCTCCTCAAGGACAAGCAGCTGGGCCGCCACGTGGTGCCCATCGTGCCGGACGAATCCCGCACCTTCGGCATGGAGGGTATGTTCCGCCAGTACGGCATCTGGAACCAGGAAGGCCAGAAGTACGTGCCGGAAGACCATGACCAGCTCATGTTCTACAAGGAAAGCCAGACCGGCCAGGTGCTCCAGGAAGGCATCAACGAAGCTGGCGCCATGGCCGACTGGATCGCTGCCGGCACCAGTTACAGCGTGCACGGCGTGCAGATGGTGCCCTTCTACATCTTCTATTCCATGTTCGGCCTGCAGCGCACCATGGATCTGTGCTGGGCCGCCGCCGACCAGCGCACCCGGGGCTTCCTGGTGGGGGGCACCGCCGGCCGCACCACCTTGAACGGCGAGGGCCTCCAGCACGAGGACGGCCACAGCCACGTACTGGCCGGGGTCATTCCCAACTGCGTGAGCTATGACCCCAGCTTCCAGTACGAAGTGGCGGTGATCGTGCAGGACGGCCTGCGCCGGATGTTCGCCGAACAGGAGGACATCTACTACTACATCACCGTGATGAACGAGAACTACGAGCACCCGGAAATGCCCGCCGGCGCCGAGGGCGACATCATCAAGGGGATGTATGCCTTCCGGAAAGGCGGCAAGGGCAAGCTGCGGGTCCAGTTGCTGGGCTCCGGCACCATCTTCAACGAAGTCATCGCCGCCGCCGAGCTGCTCAAGCGGGACTGGGGCGTGGAGGCGGATATCTGGGGCTGCCCCAGCTTCAACGAACTGGCCCGGAACGGCCAGGACATCGCCCGCTGGAACCTGCTCCACCCCCTGGAAACCCCGAAACAATCCCACGTGGAGCACAAGCTCGACGGCGCGGCCGGCCCGGTGATCGCCGCCACCGACTACGTGCGGCTCTATCCGGAGCAGATCCGCCCCTACGTCAAGGGCCGCTACGTCACCCTGGGCACCGATGGCTTCGGCCGCTCCGACACCCGGGAAAAACTGCGCCACTTCTTCGAGGTGGACCGCCACTGGGTGACCCTGGCGGCCCTCAAGGCCCTGGCCGACGAAGGCAAGATCGAGCGGGACAAGGTGGCCGCCGCCCTGGTCAAGTACCAGCTTGACCCGTCCAAGCCCAACCCCATGTCCGTCTGAGCCGGGAGACCACGCCATGAGCCAACTCATCGAAGTGAAGGTGCCGGACATCGGCGATTTCGACGCCGTGCCCATCATCGAGCTGTTCGTCAAACCCGGCGACACCATCGCCGTGGATGAGGCCATCGCCACCCTGGAGTCCGACAAGGCCACCATGGACGTGCCCGCCTCCACCGCCGGGGTGGTCAGGGAAGTCCTGGTAAAGGTGGGGGACAAGGTGGCCGAAGGCACCGTGCTGATCAAGGTGGAAGCCAGCCAGGTGACCGGAAAAGGAGAAGGGGAAACCCCGCCTGCCCCCGTAGGGCCGGTTTCAACCGGCCAGCCACCCACCACGGGCGCCGAAGGCGGGTCGAAACCGGCCCCACCGCCGGCGCCCCCGATCCCCTCCGCGTCCCCGGCCCCAGCGGCGGCCCCCTCCGCCGTCAAGCTGGGGGGGCCGGTGCACGCCAGCCCCTCGGTGCGGGCCTACGCCCGGGAGCTGGGGGTGGACCTGGCCCAAGTGAAGGCCACCGGCCCCAAGAACCGCATCCTCAGAGATGACGTCAACGCCTTCATCAAGGGGGCCATGAGCAGCGGCATCGTGCCCGGCAAGACGCCGGCCAGCGCCGGCGCCAGCCTGGGGGGCGGGCTTGATCTCTTGCCCTGGCCCAAGGTGGATTTTTCCAAATTCGGCCCGGTCGAGGTCAAGCCCCTGTCCCGCATCAAGAAGATCTCCGCCCAGAATCTGGCCCGCAACTGGGTGATGATCCCGGCGGTGACCTATCATGAGGACGCGGACATCACCGACCTGGAAGCCTTCCGGCTCCAGATGAACAAGGAATACGAGAAGTCCGGCAAGAAGCTCACCATGCTGGCCTTCATCATCAAGGCCTCGGTGCGGGCCTTGCAGGAATTCCCGGAGTTCAATGCCAGCCTGGACGGGGACAGCCTGGTCTACAAGAAATACTTCAACATCGCCTTCGCGGCGGACACCCCCAACGGTCTGGTGGTGCCGGTGATCAAGGAGGCGGACAGGAAGAGCGTCTTCGAGATCGCCGCCGAAAGCGCCGAGCTGGCCAGGAAGGCCCGGGACGGCAAGCTGGGGGCCGCCGACATGCAGGGGGCCTGCTTCACCATCTCCAGCCTGGGGGGCATCGGCGGCACCTACTTCGCCCCCATCATCAACGCCCCGGAAGTGGCCATCCTGGGGGTAAACAAGTCCGCGATGAAACCGGTATGGGACGGCCAGGCCTTCGCGCCCCGCCTGACCCTGCCCATGTCCCTGACCGCCGACCACCGGGTGATCGACGGGGCCCTGGCCACCCGCTTCAACGTGTACCTCGCCCAACTGCTGGCCGACTTCCGTCGGGTCATGCTCTAAGGAGATCGCCATGAACCTCGTGGACATCAAGGTTCCCGACATCGGCGATTTCGACGCCGTGCCCATCATCGAGCTCTTCGTGAAGCCCGGCGACACCATCGCCGTGGATGAGGCCATCGCCACCCTGGAGTCCGACAAGGCCACCATGGACGTGCCCGCCTCCACCGCCGGGGTGGTCAGGGAAGTCCTGGTAAAGGTGGGGGACAAGGTGGCCGAAGGCACCGTGCTGATCAAGGTGGAAGCCAGCGGCGCCGCCCCCGTAGGGCTGGTTTCAACCGGCCAACCATCCTCGGCGGGCGCCGAAGGCGGGTTGAAACCCGCCCCACCGCCCCCTGCCGGCCCGGCCGATGCCCAATTCGACCTGGTGGTCCTGGGAGCCGGCCCCGGCGGTTACTCCGCCGCCTTCCGGGCCGCCGATCTGGGGCTCAAGACCGCCATCGTGGAACGCTACCCCACCCTGGGAGGGGTCTGCCTCAACGTGGGCTGCATCCCCTCCAAGGCCCTGCTCCACGTGGCGGCGGTGATGGAGGAGGCCGAACATGCCTCGGTGGCCGGCGTCCGCTTCGCCCCGCCCACGGTGGACGTGGACGCCCTGCGGGCCCACAAGGACCAAGTGGTGGGCAAACTCACCGGAGGCCTGGCCGGCATGGCCAAGGCCCGCAAGGTGGAAGTGATCCGGGGCTACGGCCACTTCCTGGATGCCCACCACATCGAAGTGGAGGAAACCACCGGCGACGGCCAGGACAAGACCGGCACCAAGAAGGTGGTGAAGTTCAGCCAGTGCATCATCGCCGCCGGCTCGGCCCCGGTGCGCCTGCCCTTCCTGCCGGAAGACCGGCGCATCGTGGATTCCACTGGCGCCCTGGAACTGCGCTGCAAGCCCGAAAAGATGCTGGTGATCGGCGGCGGCATCATCGGCCTGGAAATGGCCACGGTCTATTCCACCCTGGGGGCCAAGGTGGACGTGGTGGAAATGCTGGACGGTCTGATGCAGGGCCCGGACCGGGACGCGGTGAAGGTATGGGAAAAACAGAACCAGCAGCGCTTCGACAAGATCATGCTGAAGACCCGCACCACCGCCGTGGAAGCCAGGGAAGAGGGCCTATACGTGAGCTTCGAAGGCGAACAAGCCCCCGCCGAAGCGGTGCGCTATGACCTGATCCTGCAAGCCGCCGGCCGCGCCCCCAATGGCAACAAGATCGGCGCCCACCAGGCCGGGGTGGCGGTCACCGAGAAGGGCTTCATCCCGGTGGACGCCCAGATGCGCACCAATGTGCCCCACATCTTCGCCATCGGTGACGTGGTGGGCCAGCCCATGCTGGCCCACAAGGCGGTCCATGAAGGCCACGTGGCGGCGGAAGTGGCGGCCGGCCAGCAACGGGGCGCCCCCGAGCTGTCCCGCTCGGCCTTCGACGCCACGGTGATCCCCGGGGTGGCCTACACCCATCCGGAAGTGGCCTGGGTGGGCTACACCGAAGCCCAGGCCAAGGCCGAGGGCAAAAAGGTGGACGTGGCCAAGTTCCCCTGGGCCGCCAGCGGCCGGGCCATTGCCAACGGGGCCGACTACGGCTTCACCAAACTGATCTTCGACGGGGACAGCCACCGGGTCATCGGCGGCACCATCGTCGGCCCCAGCGCCGGGGACATGATCGGCGAAGTCTGCCTGGCCATCGAAATGGGGGCCGACGCGGTGGATATGGGCAAGACCATCCACCCCCACCCCACCCTGGGGGAGAGCATCGGCCTGGCCGCCGAAGTGGCCCACGGCTCGTGCACGGATCTCCCGCCGGCCCGCAGGAAATAGGCTCAAATTCCTGGCGGGATGTCGGCACTATTCCAGGCGCACCAACCACGCCGCCATCATCGCCCCGGGCCAAACCCTCCGCCTCACCGTGGTGGCCGATGGCGTGGACACCGCGGCCCAGTTGCACGCTGCTGAACGGGCGGACTGAAGCCTCCGGCGAGGGGCCGGCGCAGCCCAGCCAAACGAGAAGTACTGCAATGACTGCTGCAGTGAACCCGGCGCCTGCCGGCTACATGCGCAACGCTAGAAAGTAACATTTGCTACAGATCGGCCCGCCCCCCGGGACTTACCCTCATGGCGTCTCTCCTCCATCCCAAGAAAGGAATCCGCCATGGAAGCCCTGCGCTATTTTCTCGACACCCACGATCGCCGTCTCGGAACTTTCCCCGAAAGCCTTACCCCGGCCGACTTCGAAGCCTTTTATGCCCAGTATGAAGACGCCTGCCGGGCCGAGGGGGTGATTCCCCTCCGCACCCACCTGTCCTATCTGGACGGACGGGCCTTCTGCCTGAATCTGGCGGTGGACGCCGAAGCGGTGCGCCGCGCCCACCAGCGGGTCGGGCTGCCCTTCGACGGCATCACCGAGGTCTCCACCGCCACCCCCGGGGACGCCTTCTTCCGCCGCCCCCCCCCCGGACCTGACCGCCCCGAGGGAGAGCACCATGGACACCGGCTTGACGGAGTTACTTACCGCCGGCACCCCGGCCATCTTGTTAGGCCTGACGGTCCTGGGATTGATGGTCCACCGGGAGCTGGGCCCCTTCGCAGGGCTCGACGCTCCCGGCAAATGGATGCTCACCGCCCTGCTCGGCATGGGCCTGCTGGCCTTCTCTCTCAAGCTGGCGGTGGCCGCCGCCCTGGGGGGCGCGCCGGATGCCTTCCTCCGCCCCCTCCTCGCCCGGCCTTCGCCCCAGCGGCCACTTCAGGAGTTGGCATCGAAGGCGCCGCTCCAGGTTCAGTCCGCCTCCCGCCATGTCTGGGAAGCCCTACCCGAAACCGCTCCCGCCCCCTCTGGCGCCCCCTCGACCCCGGAAAAGATCGCCCTGGGCCGGCAGCTCTTCTTCGAAAAACGCCTGTCGGCGGATGGTTCCCTATCCTGCGAATCCTGCCACGGGCTGGAGGACCAGGCCGGGGCCGACGGCCGCCCCACCGCCCTGGGCATCCACGGCCAGCGGGGAGCGCGCAATACGCCCACGGTATGGAACGCGGCCTTCCAGGCCGTGCTCTTCTGGGACGGCCGGGCACCCTCCCTGGAGGAGCAAGCCAAGGGACCGATCCTCAATCCCATCGAAATGGGCCTGCCCTCCGCCGCAGAGGCCGAGCGCCGCCTGGCGGAGGAGCCTGGCTACCGCCAGGCCTTCGCGCGGGCTTTCGGCGACGAGGCCATCAGCCTGGAGCGCATCGCCCAGGCCCTGGCCGCCTTCGAGCGGACCCTGATCACGCCGGACACCCCCTACGACCGCTTCGTCCGGGGCGATCCCGGTGCCCTGGACCAATCCCAGCTCAGGGGCATGGCCCTGTTCGAATCGGTGGGCTGCGTCCTCTGTCACCGGGGTCCCAACTTCAGCGATGCCAGCCTGCTGGGCGGGCAAGCCCCCTTCCGCTACTTTCCGGCCAATCCCACCCCTTTCGGCCTGAAATACCGCCTCCTGGGGGAAGACGGCAAGCCACGGATCTGGCGGGTGCCCTCCCTGCGCAACGTAGCGCTCACCGGCCCCTGGCTCCACAACGGCTCGGTGGCGAGCCTGCCGGAGGTGGTGCGCATCATGGCCAGCGCCCAGTTGGCCCGCACCGGAGCGCTCACCGCCCGGGTGGGCGACAACGGCGCCCTGGACAAGGTGGACCGCTCGCCCCTGAACGACAAGGCGGTGGCCGACATCGTGGCCTTCCTGGAAGCCCTCGGCAGCGATTCCCTGCGCCGCCAGGCGGCGGAAAGGAATTGGCCCCCCCGGACGAGCCCGGCGGGTAGACTTGGCGGCGGCAGGGAATTAGGCAACGGCGGGGAGCAGCCTGGTGGATCCAGATAACTTCAATCCTTTCAACCCATTGTCGGAGGCCGGCAAAGCCCGCCTCGCCCGGGGCCTGATCATCCGGACCTACGCCCCGCCCGCGCCGGTTCTCCTCAAGGGGCAACGGGTTTCCGGTGCCTATTTCGTGGTTGCCGGCGCCCTGCGGGTCTATTCCCTCGCCCCCAACGGCACCACCGCCACCCTTTATTCCATCGGCCCCGGGGAAACCTGCGTCTTCGCCCTCAACAGCCTGTTCAACGACCTACTCTACCCGGCCTGGGTCCAGCCCGTTGAGGAGACCACCATCGCCTTGATCCCCGGCGACGTCTATCGGGATCTCTTCGCCCAGGAACCGACGGTGCGGGATCTCACGGTTCGCACCCTGTCCACCCTGGTCTTCAAGCTGATGGGGGAGCTGGCGGAGGTCCACGTCTACAAGCTGAACCAGCGCCTGGCCAACCTGCTACTCGTCCATGCCTCGTCCGCCGGCGAGGTCGCCATGACCCAGCAGGCCCTGGCCGACCATCTGGGCACCGGACGGGAAGTGGTTGCCCGCCTGTTGGGGGAATTCTCCGCCGCCGGTCTGGTGCGCACCGCCCGGGGCCGCATCCGCATCGATGACCCGCCTGCCCTGGCCTGCCTTCTCACCCAGCTGTGAAGGCGCCGCCGGCAACGGCGCCCAAGCGCCTCCATAAATGAGAGAATCCGCTCCGGGCCCGCCCTCGGCGGCCCGGTAGACTCGGTGGAACTCGATCAAGGGCTCGGGCTTGGAATGATCTTTCTGGCGGCGGACATTGGCGGCACCCGCTCCCGGCTCATGCTGGCTGCGGGGGAAGGCTCCGCTTGGCGCACCCTCCGCCGGGAAACCCTCTCCAGCCCCGACCACGCCAGTGTCGACGCCCTACTCGACAGCTTTCTGCGCCCGGGAGAAAACCCGGAATATGCCTGCCTCGCCCTGGCCGGGCCGGTGGAAGGCCAGGCAGTGCAACTGACCAACCTGCCCTGGCGGGTGGATGCCGCCGCCCTGGCCCGGCGGCGGGGTTTCCGGGAAGTTCGGCTGATCAACGATTTCGCCGCCCAGGCCAATGGTCTGGCCGTCCTGGGGGCCGGCGGCCTCCACACCCTGCAAACCGGCACCCCCGTGGCCCACGGCCCCCAGCTGCTGCTGGGGGCGGGCACCGGATTGGGCATGGCCTTGTTGCTGGACGGCGACGCTCCCAGGGTGCTGCCCAGCGAATGCGGCCACGGCGACTTCGCACCTACCGACCTGCAGCAGATCGCCCTACTCCAATACCTGCGCCCCCACCTGGGGCGGGTCAGCCTGGAACACCTGCTGTCGGGGCATGGCCTGGCACGCATCCATGCCTTCATCAAGAACCAGCCAGCACAGGCTCCCCTGACCGAGGAGGCTAGCGCCATCAGCACAGCCGGGCTGAAGGGTGAGCCCGCCGCTGCCGCGGCCCTGGATCTCTTCGCCCGCATCTATGCCTCCACCGCCGGCAACCTGGCCCTGGCGGTGCTGCCCCGGGGCGGGGTGTATCTCAGTGGCGGGATCGCCCCCAAGATCCTGCCCTTCCTCGCCAGGCCGGAAACCCTCGCGGCCTTCCGCGACAAACCCCCAATGGTGGCGCTTCTGGAGAAGATACCCCTCCATGTGGTGACCGACGAACACCTGGGACTCCATGGCGCGGCCCACCTGGCTGCCCAGCTGGCCCACCAGCCCGACTAATCGAGCATGAGCCCCTCCCCTGCCGAAATCGCCCCCCAGGGCGACGCCACCTGGCAATTCTTCCGCCTGGCCGCGCCCTACTGGCGCAGCGGGCGCCGCTGGAAGGTGCGCAGCGCCACCTTGCTGCTCGTCCTGCTCACCGTGGGCCAGGTGCTGCTGATGATCTGGACCAGCTACTGGAACCGGGAATTCTTCGATGCCCTGGAGGCCCGCTCCCTGGGGGAGCTGCTGCGCCAGATCGCCATCTTCGGGTTGATCCTGGCCCTGACCATGGTGGTCACCGCCCTTCACATGCACGTCAAGCGCTGGTTGCAGCTGGACTGGCGGCGCTGGCTCACCAGTCGCCTGGTGGATCAGTGGATGACCCAGGCCCGCCACTACCGCCTGCAATTCGTCCAGGGGGAACACGACAACCCGGACCAGCGCATCGCCGAAGACATCCGTATCGCCACCGAGACCACCATCAGCCTGGCTCATTCCCTGATCTACTCCCTGCTGATCTGCGTGAGCTTCATCGACATCCTGCTGGACGTCTCGGGCAGCGCCACCCTCCCCGGCTCCACCCTGGCGGTGCCGGGCTACATGGTGATGCTGGCCTTCCTGTATGCCGGCGCGGGCTCCCTCCTGGGTTTTTTCCTGGGTCGGCCCCTGGTGACCTCCACCAACCGGCTCCAGACCGTGGAGGCCAACCTGCGCTTTTCCCTGGCCCGGGCCCGGGAGAACTCCGAATCCATCGCCCTGATGCACGGGGAAAACCTGGAGCGGCGCAGCGCCAGCCGGCACTTCGTGGATATCGCCCAGGGCTGGGATCGCCAAACCCTGGCCTACCTGGGCATCGTCTCCTTCTCCACCGCCTACGGCAACCTGCTGCCGGTGTTCCCGATCCTGGTGGCGGCCCCCCAGTACATCGCCGGGGTCATGACCCTGGGGGTGCTGATGCAGGCCGCCCAGGCCTTCCAGCGGCTCACCTCGGCCCTGTCCTGGCCGGTGGATAACCTGGGGGAGCTGGCCCACTGCCGGGCCTCGGCCGAGCGGGTGGTATCCCTCCACAACGACATGTTGCAACTGGAGCGGGAAGACAGCCGGACCGACGCCCCCCGCATCCGGCTGCACCCAGCGACCCACCCGGAACTGGCCATCCGCCATCTGCACCTCACCACCCCGACGGGCCAGACCCTCCTGGATAACTTCAACCTCCAGGTGCGCCGTGGCGAACGCATCCTGATCACCGGCGACCCCAGTGTCACCCTGGGGCTGTTCAAGGCGGTGGCCGGCCTGTGGCCCTGGGGCAGCGGCGAGATCGTCCTGCCGGAGGGGCAGGATCTGGTGTTCATGCCCCAGCATCCCTATCTGCCCAAGGGCAGCCTGCGGGCAGTGCTGAGCTACCCCCAGGGGGACGAGCATTACGGCACCGCCAGCCTGTACCGGGCCATGGAATGCGCCGGCATCACCTGGCTGGCGCCGCGCCTGGACGAAGTGGATGACTGGAACCGGGCCCTGCCCCTGCGGGCCCAGCAGCGCCTGGCCATGGCCCGGCTCTTCCTCCAGCAACCGGCCTGGGTATTCATCGAGGGGGCCACCGACACCTTCGACCCCAAAGCCGAAGCCTGCCTGCTGGAAATGCTCCACCATGAACTGCCCAACTCCACCCTGCTGACCATCAGCCAACATGGGGACGTGGATCACTTTTACGACCGCAAGCTGGAACTGTGGCGGGCGGACGACCGGCGTGGCCGCCCGGCCTCACCCCCTGCCGGCAAGGGGTGAGCGCCGCCCGTCCGCCTTACCCGAAGTCCGCCGGCAGCCAACCCCGCTCCACGCCGTCCCGGAAACTCCAGGCCGGGGTTGTCTCGGTCTTGTAGCTCCAGAAGAACCAGCCCAGGTACTTTTCGAAGGCCAGCAACTGGGCGCTGGCATAGCCCCGGCTGGCGGTGTCCTGCTGGAATTCGTCCATATGCTCCAGGGCGTGGTTGAAGGGCCCCTCGGCCCACAGGGAAACCACCCGCAGATCCAGCCCCAGGCTCCATTCGCCGCACACCGCCGGCAAGCCCAGTTCGGCATTGACGGCGTCTGCCTCCTCCCGCCATTCCCCCCCGGCCTTGGCCAGGTGGCCGAAGATGTCCAGATCGATATCCTCCCGGGCGAAGCACTGGTAGCGGTGCAGGTCGAAGACCACGTTGCGGTAGGCGGGCGCCCGCATGAAGCCCAGGTATTCCCGGAAGGAGCGGAAGCCGTCGTGGAACACCACCGCCACCCTTTCCGCCGGGCAATGCCTGCGGATCCGCTCATAGGCCGCCAGGTAGTAGGCCTTCAGATAATCCGTGGGCACGTCCCAGCGGGGCTCGTTGAGGCATTCGATGGCGTAAAGCGCCGGGTGATCCCGATAGCGCCGGGCGATGCGCTCCAGCACGGCAAGGGAATGCTCCAGGTACTCCGGCTTGGTGTGCCACTCGCACACCCCCATGATCCCCCCGTTGTCGAAACCGTTCTGGCAGCCCGGAGCGGCGTGGAGATCCAGCATCACCTTGAGGCCGAACCCGGCGGCCCAGTCCATGGCCCGGTCCAGCACCTCGATGCCGCCGGTGACGAAAGGATGGGGATTGGCCCCGTAGGCCGGGTGATAGGGGTAATCCGGCCCGAAGATCCAGTGACCGAAGGGAATCCGCACCGCGTTGAGGCCCCGCCCGGCGATCCAGGCGAAATCCTCCCGGGTGATCCAGCTGTTCCAGTGGGCCGCCAGACGCTCGGCCGCCGCCGGTCCCAGCTCGGCGCAGAAGCTGGTTTCGTCGGTGGCGTCCAGGCCCTCGAAGAGACTCGGCACCATCCATTTTTCCAGGAGCAGCCAGCTTCCCAGGTTTACCCCCCGCAGCTTGGGACTTTGCGCATTCATGTCGATCTCCCCGATGGTCTTGGTTGCTGGAATCTAAGGGCAGCGCCACCCACCGGACTTGCCCTTCCTCAAAGCCCCGCGCATTTTCCCAGGGGCATCCTACAATCGGCATTCCATCCCCAAGGAGCAAGGGTCCATGGCCCACAAGTGGTGGCAGCAGGCCGTCGTCTATCAGATATACCCCCGCAGCTTCATGGACAGCAACGGGGACGGCATCGGCGATCTGCCGGGCATCCTGGCCCGCCTGGACTACCTCCAGTGGCTGGGGGTGGACTGCCTCTGGCTATGCCCCATCTTCCGCTCCCCCAACGATGACGGGGGTTACGACATCTCCGACTATCAGGCCATCATGGCCGAGTTCGGCACCCTGGCGGATTTCGACCGCCTGCTGGCCGAAGCGCACCGCCGGGGCATGCGCCTGATCCTGGACCTGGTGATCAACCACACCAGCGACGAGCACCCCTGGTTCCGGCAATCCCGGGCCAGCCGGGACAACCCCAGGCGGGACTGGTACATCTGGCGGGACGGCAAGGCCGGCGGCCCCCCCAACAATTGGGAGAGCATCTTCCGGGGCCCGGCCTGGGAGCGGGACGCGGCCAGCGGCCAGTACTACCTTCATCTGTTCACCCGCCGCCAGCCCGACCTCAACTGGGAAAACCCGGCGGTCCGGGCCGCCATCGGGGAGATGGTGCGCGGGTGGCTGGACAAGGGGGTGGACGGCTTCCGCATCGACGCCATCACCCACATCAAGAAGGCCCCCGGCCTGCCGGACATGCCCAACCCGGAGGGCCTGGCCCAGGTGCCCGCCTACCCGTTCCACATGAACGTGCCCGGCATCCTGGACCACCTGGACGAGCTGTGCCGCAGCGCCTTCCACGGCCGGGATCTGCTCACCGTGGGGGAAGCCAACGGCCTCGACCCGGCCACCGCCGAAGCCTGGGTAGGGCCAAGCCACCAGCGGCTGTCCATGATTCTCCAGTTCGAGCACTGGAACCTGTGGTCCGCCGCGCCCCGGGCCCCTCTGGACGTGGTGGCCTTGAAGGGCATCCTGGGGCGCTGGCAGACAAGCCTGGACGGGCGGGGCTGGAACGCCCTGTATCTGGAAAACCACGACCTGCCCCGGGTGGTTTCCCGCTGGGGCGATCCGGCCCGTTTCCGCCGGGAAAGCGCCACGGCCCTGGCCGCCATGTACTTCCTGATGCAGGGCACCCCCTTCATCTATCAGGGCCAGGAGCTGGCCATGGCCAACACCCAGTTCCACAGCCTGACGGATTTCCAGGACGTCTTTGCCCAGAACCGCATCACCGAAATGCGGACGGCGGGCTGGAGCGAGGACCGGATCCTGGCGGAGATGACGGTCACCGCCCGGGATAACTCCCGCACCCCCATGCCCTGGGATGACGGCCCCCAGGCCGGCTTCACCCAGGGCATCCCCTGGCTGCCCCTCAACCCGGACTATCCGGCGGTGAATGTGGCCCGGGAACAGGCCGATCCTGCTTCCGTGCTCCATTTCTACCGCCGCCTGATCGCCCTGCGCAGGGCCGAGCCAGTGCTGATCCATGGCCACTACCGGCCCATCCTGGCCCGCAACCGGCAGATCTACGCCTACCTGCGGGAGTCGGCTGACGGGGGCATCGCGGTGATCTGCAACCTCACCCCCCGCCCCGCCCGCTACCGCCATGGCGGCTTCGATCTTCGTCACGAATGCCTGCTGCTGGCCAACCTGGAGGTGGCACCCCACCCGCCTTGCCAGACCTTCACCCTGGCCCCCTTCGAGGCCCGGATCTACCGGATCGCCGGAACCCACCCCGGCGCGGGATGACGCCCCCCGCGCCGTGAGGCACAATCCCGGCTCCACAAGGGAACGCCCCATGCATTTCGACCTCCTGATCGTCGGCGCCGGCCTCTCCGGCGCCAGCCTGGCCGCCGCCCTGCGGGCCAGCCGCCTGAAAATCGGCGTCATCGAAGCCCGCCCCCCCGCCCCCGCCGCCGGCTGGGATCCCCGGATCTACGCCGTCAGCCCGGCCAACGCCCGTTTCCTGGAATCCATCGGCATCTGGGGCCACCTGGACGCCAGCCGCATCAACCCGGTGCGGGACATGGCCATCTTTGGCGACCGGGACGGCCGGCTGGATTTCTCCGCCTATGACTGCGGTCTGGGGGAGCTGGCCTGGATCCTGGAAGCGGGGCTCATGCAGCGGGAGCTGTGGGAGACCGTCAAGCGCCAGCACAACGTTACCCTGCTGTGCCCCGCCGAGCCAGACCGGCTCGAATTGGGCGAAGGTGCGGCCAGCGTCCATCTGGCCGACGGCCGGACCCTCTCCGCCAGCCTGGTGGTGGCCGCCGATGGGGCCAATTCCTGGGTGCGCCGCCAGGCCGGCATCGAACCCCGCCTGTCGCCCTACGAAGAATCTGGCGTGGTGGCCAACTTCCACTGCGAAAAACCCCATCGGGACACCGCCTTCCAGTGGTTCCGGCCCGACGGCATCCTGGCCTTCCTGCCCCTGCCCGGCACGCTGATGTCCATGGTGTGGTCGGCCCCCCAGGCCCTGGCGGAGGAGCTGGTGGCACTCCCCGCCGAGGCGCTCTGCCAGCGAGTGGCGGAAGCCGGCCAGCACGCCCTGGGAGCGCTGCGCCTGGAAACCCCGGCGGCCGCCTTCCCCCTGCGCCTCCTGCGGGTGGATTCCCCAGTGCGGCCCCGCCTGGCCCTGATCGGGGACGCCGCCCACGGCATCCATCCCCTCTCTGGCCATGGCATCAACCTGGGCTTCCAGGATGCCCGGATGCTGGCCGAACTGCTGGGGGATCTGCCCAGTTGGCGCGACCCCGGCGAGCTGGCCCTGCTGCGCCGCCATGCCCGGGCTCGGGCAGAGGAAACCGCCCTGCTCCAATACACCACCCACGGCCTCAATCGCCTGTTCAAGCCCCAGGCCACGCCCCTGGCCGCCCTGCGCAACCTGGGATTGAACCTCACCAATCACCTGCCGGTCCTACGCAACGCCCTGGTCCGCTACGCCGTCAACGGCTCCTTCTGACATTCCTCGCCCGATCCGGGCGCCCCTTTTTGTGGAGATCTTCATGCCCCGTACCATCCGCAGCGCCCTTGCCGTGCTCGCCCTGGCCCTGAGCGGCCCCCTCCTGGCCGACGAGGCCGGCGTCAAGAAAGGGATCGAGGCCTACATCGGCAGCCCGGCGGTGGAAAGCGTCGCCAAGACCCCCTACGGCGGCCTCTACGAGGTGGTGCTGAAATCCAGCGAGATCATCTACACCGACGACAAGGTGAGCTTCATCCTGGACGGCAGCGTGATCGACGCCAAGACCCGCCGCAACATCACCCAGGTGCGGCAGAACCAGCTCAACGCCGTCGACTTCAACACCTTGCCCCTGGAGCAGGCCCTCAAGGTAGTGCGGGGCAACGGCAGCCGCCTGGTGGCCACCTTCGAAGACCCCAACTGTGGCTACTGCAAGAAACTGGTGAAAGATCTGGCGGGGGTCAAGGACGTGACCATCTACACCTTCCTCTACCCGGTTCTGTCCCCCGACTCCACCGAAAAATCCAAGAACATCTGGTGCGCCAAGGATCGGGGCAAGGCCTGGGTGGACTGGATGGCCGAAGGCAAGCTCCCCCCCGCCGCCGAAGCCAACTGTGACACCTCCGCCATCGACAAGAACATTGCCTTGGGCCGCAAGATGCGCCTCCAGGGAACGCCAACCTTGTTCCTCGCCGACGGCACCCGCATCGGTGGCTACGTTCCGGCGGCGGAACTGGAGAAATCCCTGGCCCAGGTCAAGAAGTAAGCGCCTAGCCAGGCTCTGAGCCACCCTCACCCCTGGAAACGGTCCAGGAGCTCGCGCACTACCGGGTGCTCTACCTTGCGGTGGGCGGAAATACCGTAGAAGTGCTCCACCACGTCCGGGCTGCGCCCCAGCAGGGTCAGCCCCCGGGCGCCGGTCATCTCCTGGGAGGACCACTCGGTGGCCGGGAAGGCTCCCAGGCCACTTTCACCGAAGGTGGCCAACAGGGCGCTGTCCTCGAATTCCCCCGCCACCCGGGGACGCAAGCCCTGGCGGGCCAGCCAATCGTCCAGACGGGCCCGCACCGCCGAGTGGCTGGTAGGCAGCAGCAAGGGCAATTCTCCGAGACAGGCAGGAAAGGGCCCCAACCCTGGCCGCAACAGGGATTCCGGGGCGTACCAGGCGATCGACGCCTGGCCCATGGGGTGGCTGTACAGGCGCAGGTTGGGATTGGAAGGCGCGGGCCGATCTGCCAGCACCAGATCCAGCCGGTGTAAGGCCAGTTCCCCCAACAGGTCGTCGAACTCCCCCTCGTGGCACAGCAGCCGCAGATCCGGAATCCGGGTGGCGGGCTCCAGCAGATAGTGCACCGCCAGTTTGGGCAGGCTGTCGGCAATCCCCACCGCCAGGCGCCGCCCCTGGCTGACGGCCGCCTCCCGCACCGCGCCCTGGAGCTGCTCCCCCAGTTGGAAGATCTGCTCCGCATAAGCCAGGGCAGCCTGGCCGGCTTCGGTGAGTTCCACGCTGCGGCCGGAGGGTTTGAACAGGGCGTGCCCCAGGCTGCGCTCCAGATCCCGCACCTGGGTGCTGACGGTTTGCACCGCCATGTCCAGACGCTCCGCGGCCCGGGCAATTCCCCCTTCCTTGGCGGCAACCCAGAAATAGTAGAGATGACGAAAATTCAGGGGTGGCATGAGGGTTCCTTTTTCCGGAAGTACTTGTCAGCAAAACTGCGGTTTAACAGAATGCAATTCTCCTCTAAGCTCCGCCGGTCGTCATCCTTCCACCCAAACCACGGGAATTCCATGACCATGAAACGCCTATTTCTGACTTTCTTCGCCCTGGTGCTCAGCCTGGGGCTGGGCATGACCTCCGCCGAGGCCAAGCGCCTGGGAGGCGGCAAATCCTTTGGCATGCAGCGGGATTCAGCGCCGGTGAAGCAGTCCGCCCCCACCACGTCCCCCAGCGCCACCCCTACCGGCCCGGGCGCCGCAGCCGCCGCCCAGCCGGCCCGCCGCTCCTGGCTCGGCCCGGTGGCCGGTCTGGCCGCTGGCCTGGGTCTGGCCGCCCTGGCGTCCCACCTGGGCTTTGGTGAGGAAATGGGCCAGATCATGCTGATCGCCCTACTGGCCATCGCCGCCCTGATGCTGTTCCGGTTCTTCATGCGACGTCGCCAGCAGCCCGCCATGGGGGTTCAGTACGCTGGAGCGGGCGCAGCAGGCGGTCATGCTCCGATCCCCGCCCAAACCCAGCCCCTGGGCGGCAGCTTCCCCCAAGCCCAGACGCCGACCCGGGCGCCCATCCCGGCCGGATTCGACGCTGAAGGCTTCGTCCGCCAGGCCAAGCTCAATTTCCTGCGCCTCCAGGCCGCCAACGACACGGGTAATCTGGACGATCTGCGGACCTTCACCAGCCCCGAAGTCTTTGCGGAAATCCAGATGCAGCTGCGGGAACGGGGTGCCGGCAAGCAGCACACTGAGGTGATAGACCTCCATGGCGAGGTTCTGGAATGCATCGAAGAGGCCCACCGCTATGTGGTGAGCGTCCGCTTCCACGGCCTGCTGCGGGAGGAGGCCGGCGCCCCGCCCCAGGACTTCGCGGAAATCTGGCACCTGACCAAACCCGTGGCAGGCGACCAGGGATGGACCGTGGCGGGCATCCAGCAGATTGGCTGATCCCCGGGATCACAACGCAAGAATGGCCCGCATCGCAGGCCATTCTTGGACGGGCGGCACAAGGCCGCCGGGGAAAAGACCTCAGACGTTGAACAGCGATTGTGACTGCAAGTCATTGAATGAACAGTTCACCATGCTGCTCCATTAAAAAACATACTCATTTTTGTACTCAAGAAACCCAGCATTGAGTACGTTCAACCGTGATGTGGCGCCGTTGCGGCGGCCCGGATTCAGCTTTCCAGGCGCCGGCGACAGGCATCAATGATGGATTTTATCTGCTGCGCCAGCATCTGCCTGATCGGCGCACGCTCCAACCGCTCACCCAATGAGCTTGCCTGCAGCAACATCCGGTCGATGATCTCCTCAGGCTCTTTCGTCGAGACGCCCCCCTCCTCCGCCAGACGCAATAGATGCCGGCGTTCGATGGCAGCACCTTCGCCGCACACGTCCAGGTGGTGCTGACCCATCGGTCCTTCGCTGAAGGTCAGATCGAATGCCGGTGCCAGACGCCAGCGCCGGTCAGGCCCGAGACGCCAGGCGAAGTTCTTGGGGTGATCATCCCGGTTGTGAAAGAGCACATTGAAGACTGCGCGTGCATAGGCCTTCTCCACTTCGCGCTCGTCGCGTGTCAGGAAACGGGTAGCCCGCAGGAAGGCGGTATAGTCGGTGGCACCGGGCAGGCGAAAATCCACTTGCAACAATCCCGCCAGACTGTGCACCGGGACGCGTTGCCCTCCCTCCCGGTCGAAGCGCGCGACGCCGAAGGCGGCCAGTTCGGGGCCAAGGTCGAACCAGCGACTTTCAGGCACATCCAGTCCGCAATCCCGAGCCAGTTCGGCATAGAGCTGCTCGATGACGCAGACCTCCTTGTGTTCGTTCTGCGCCGGAAACTTGACCAACCAGGGACTGCCGGGCGCATCCGGACGGGTGCTGACTTGCCCGGTCGTTGCGTCGTACTGCACCAAGGCCTTGGGTCGAGCCCCTTGCGGTGAGCCGCCGGTGAGCGCGAGCTCGCGCAGGGCGGCCCCCGCCTCGCCGGCAAGCGCGAGACGGCTTTGCTCGGCCAGCACCAGCAAGGACCAGTCGGGCTCCCGGGCACCGGCGTCGCTTGCCGGAACGAAGCGCAACGCGCCCATGGCGCGCTCACCAATGAAGGCCAGCCGGTCCAGCGACCCGGGATGGCGCAAGCCGTGTTGACGGAACAAGCGATCCATCAGCAGCAAACCCCAGCCGTCCGGCAGACTGTCGGCGATCAGGCCCGGAAGGCGATGCAAATGGGTCGGAAAACTTCCGTAGGCATCCGCACGCAGCTTGAGGTGCAAGGGCGACAGTTCCAGGCCCTGAGACAGGGCTTCGGGGGAATATTCGAAGAGCAGGGCCTGACCATCATCGGCCAGTCGCCCCAGCGGCCAGTCCTCGCCCCAGCCGCAATAATGTACGGTAAGCAGCTTCATGAGGTCTTCTTACGCGGCGCACGCTGGCGGCGGCTAACAAGGTCCACCTGCGCCATCTGGGCGATGGATTGCCGTTTGAGCACGAAGAGATCGTCCAGCGCCTCCAGCAAGCCAAGTGCCTGCGCAACGCGGACCAGCGTTTCCAGCGAGCACTGGCCGTCGCTTTCGAGTTTGCGCAACGCCCCCAGCGACAGTCCGGCCATTTGCGCCAGTTCACGCTGCGTGAGCGATTGGGCAAGCCGCTGCTCGCGCAGACGAACACCCAGCGCGTGCAGGATCTCAGCGGAAGTCGAGAGATGAAAAGTCACTTTTATGACCCTTATCGCGAAAAAAATTGCGTAAGCGCCATTGTAGTAGACTTTACTTATTCCTGAAAGCAGATGGCTGCGATAGCTGCCGCGAGCGATCATGCGGTGACCATCGTAACGCTACGCTAACGTAGCGTTACGATGTTACGGTGCAGGCTCCTGTCCAGCCGCCGGTGTCTCCAGCAGTACTGAAGGCTCCACCCCCAGCGCCTCGGCCAGCTTGAAGATGTTGAGTAAGGCGATGTTGCGTTGCCCACGCTCAACACCCCCTAGGTAGCTGCGCGCCAAGCCACTTTCCAGTGCCAGGCGCTCTTGCGACCACCCTCTGGTCTTTCTGATTTCTATCAGCTTCAGGCCGAAGCGTAGTCGGGGATCAAGGGCCATATTTCTCTCTTCTTAAAGAGAAATGACTCTATGAGTACCCCCTCTATAGGGCTACGCCCGATAAGTGCCCGCACTATGAGTGACAATTTAACTCAAGCGCCATAGAATGACCTCTATGAGTAACAAAATGGAGATCATGACGTATGGCAAGCGTCTGGAAGACTACTGGGATGGGAGCGGCTGCGGGGCTTGCTGTTCCAGTGGCTGGGCTTTCAGGTCTCGCTGCCGCTGGTCTTACGCTGATTCTTGTACTGGCGATGTTCGGCGTGGGGCCCGCGCGCCTGTCACAGACATCGCTGTGGGGGCTGTTGACTAGTGAGTTGATGCTCTATCTGCTGATTTCACTGGCGATTTTTACGCTGTCCTTCCGCTTTCTGGCGCGCTTGCAGGCCCGCTGTCAGGCACTTGTAGCCGAGCTCAACGCTCAGCAGGGTCTGTCGTTCGATGCTGGGCATCTCTTGGGCTATCCCGCGCCAGCCTTTCTGGTGTTTGACCGGCAGCATCGCAAACTGGCTGTCTGCTCAATCGTGGATGAAGCCTGGCGCATCCATGACTACTCCTGGCTGCTTGGTTGGCGGATGACCTGGCGCGAGGTCGAGAGCATGGAGATGAGCGGTGGTAGCCGTCAGGTCAACGCCAGCGGCATGAGCGTGCCGACCTTCGAGCGCACGGTACGCGCCAAAAACTTCGCCATCGAGCTGCAAACCGCCGATCCGCAACGACCAGTGCTCAGTTTTCCCATGAGCCGTCGGGCGGCGGAAACCTGGTGTGCCCGGCTCAATGCCCTCTTCAACGGATAACCTCGCGAGGAACTGCGATGAAACACTACCGGAGCTTGCTGTTTCTGCCTTTTGTATTGACGGGTTGTGCCACAACCGACATGCAGGGGGCGCTGGATTCCCTGAACGGAATAGGACACTCCATTGGAACCAGTCTGTCGCAAGCGGCTACGCCCGCAAGCGCGGTAAACCGCAACAGCTTGCTGGGCACTCCACTGCATAACGCCTTGCGCCAGAGTCTGTCTACCGACGGTCGCGCCCCAGAGTGGCCCAAGGTGGTGATCAGCAATCTGCAAATTCCGGCTGATCAGATGACGCTGACCCGTAGCCTTACGCTTAAAGCCAGTGATTGCATTCGCTTTGACGCCGTGCTCTGGCACGACGCCAAGCGCTCCGAGCGCTTCAGCAATCTGTCGCTTTGCGCACCGGAGTTGCCGAAACAGTCGAACAATTTCGTGCTGACCTGGAAGAGCTTTTCCATCTCCGGCAAAACCAGTGGTCAGGTTCGCAGCGACGGCCCAACCCCACCGTACAGCAAGTTGCCCGGCGACCCGGCGATGGAGCGCTGGCTGATGAATCAGTTTGGTCTTTACTATGTCGGTTCGTTGCTGACGCTGGTCGGCTATGACCCTAACTTCACGGTTGATGACCGCCGCTTCTGGATCAGGAACATCAAGGGATGAAAGCATTGCTGCTGGCGACCATGCCGGTTGTACTGATGGAGGGCACCGCCCCAGACCTCGACCACTGGTTGCGGATCGAGCCGGCCATCGCCGCCGCCGTGGAATGCCGTCAAGCCTTGCCAACGCACGTGCTGGACGGTATTGCGCCCAATGCTGCCGGTAGCTGGGCGCTGACGCCGGCACGCAGCTTCACGGCATTCGGCCTGCCGGTGAAGCGGATCGAGCTGTTCATCGACCCGGATGGTGAATTGGGTGCGAGCTATACCGCAGTGATCGAAAAGCGCAGCCTGGCACAGGTGCGCAAGCAACTGGCATATGCCAGACAGCGCGGGCGCATCGGCCAGCTGTCGGCAGATCAGCCCAGCGCCGAAGTTCAGGTGAGCTGCACGGTCGCCGCAACGGGGCAAAGGTGAATATTCAGCGCATTCTCTCCGGCGGCCAGACCGGCGTAGACCGGGCGGCGCTGGATTTCGCCATTGCCCAGCAAATTCCGCACGGTGGCTGGTGCCCGGCAGGCCGACGGGCCGCTGATGGCGTTCTGGATGCTCGCTACCAGTTGGTGGAGACCGAATCCAGCGGCTACCGCCAGCGCACCAAACGCAATGTTCTGGACGCTGATGCAACGCTAATCATTTACCGGGGCAGGCTCGAAGGCGGCAGCCTGCTCACTCGCGATCTGGCGACGGGACACGGCAAGCCGCTGCTACTGTGCGATTTGCATGCCCCTCCAGAAGAGCTGTTGGCGGCATGGCAAGACTGGTTGGTTAGCCATCCCGTCGCTATTCTCAACATTGCTGGCCCGAGTGAAGCGCGCAACCCCGGTATTTACCTGCAGGCGAGCGCGCTACTGGAGCTTTTCTGGAGTACGGAACATGAACCGATCTGATGCCCGCTGCGCGACACCTTATATTTACTCGGGTGAGTTGCAGATCCGTCCCGAAGTGGATGCCGCGCTGGCTGCGCTGAAAGACAAACCCTACACCGCCATCCCTAGCTGGAAAAATGACGGAGCCTGGGAGCTGTGGACGGTGGAAGCCGAGCCCTGCATCATCAGTGGCCCATCGACAACCTATGCCAGCGAGGCCGATGCGCTGGCCGCCGGTGCGGCCTGGATCGCCAACTTCAATTCCATCCCTCGCTGACAAAGCCGACGCCACGGCGGCTTATCTCCACCAGCGGCCTGATGTCCTGCACCTGGACGACCCCTCGGTCATCACGAGCCGCTGCGCCCAAGGCCCGCTGCAGAACCAGGCGCACACTGCGCGGCGGCAAGGCTTGCAGGCGGGACAGGACATCATTATCCAGTCGCTCGGCAAAGGCGTTGCCCCAGCTCGCCTCGTCGCGGAGGCGGTTGTAAATCGACTGCGCAATGCTTCTGACCTGCTCCGGCCTGGGTGGTTGAATGTGCAACACCGTCAGCCGTGAGCGCAGCGGCCCCGGAATCGCCTCCAGCTCATTCGTGGTAGCCATCCAATTGACATGACTGGCGTCGATGGCAAAGTCGCGGATCGACAGGTCGATGAAATCCCGCGCACTGCGCGGTTCCAGCAAGGTATAGAGTGCCGCCAGCGGATCGTATTGCGGTCTGCCGTTACTGGCCTTGTCCAGTTCATCAAGCACCACCACCGGGTTGGCCAGTGGCTGGTAGGCCAGCAGCTCAAAGAGCTGGCCTGGCTCGGAATTGCTCCAGAACGATTCGGAACCTGCGAGCGGCGAACTCGATTGCGTACTCGCCATATCGAATATACGAAAGGGCAAATACAACTGATCGGCAAGCCAGCGTGCTGCCTCGGTTTTGCCGATGCCCGCCGGGCCGACCAGCAACACGGCAGGCCAGGATACGCGGCCATCGCCAAGGCTGGAGAGGGCAAAGTGGTCACGTAGCAGCTCGGCCAGTTCATGGAAGTTTGGGAAGGCCTGCGCGAACTCATCCAGAAGGGCTTTCCAGTCCGGGGGCAGCAGGCCCAGTTGGCGGCTGCCATGGCCCGCCCGCTTGATCCGCTCCGCCATCGCCTGCGCGCGCTTGAACTTGTCGTCGCCTTTCGGTCGGTGGCGATCCACAAACGCCTCCAGACCTGCTTCATCGAGAAAGACGATGCTCGGCAAGGGCGCTGATTTAGCGGTTTCTGTCGGCTGCTCCTGAACTTGCTCCGGTTTGGCTTCACTCGGGACGGACTCATCTTCAACCGCCACGGCGGCGCGAACATCTTCGGTCGTCACCTTACCCAGATCGTGCACTACCTGCTGTACCCCTTGTTCGACGATGAGCTGGCGGCTGCGGCGCACCTCTTCGGCAAACAATCCTTGGATGCCGTCGTGTTGCGGGCAGCGTTGCGGACGGATGCCGTCCCAGAAAACCTGTACACCGCAAACGGGGCATTTTTGCAGCGAAAGGTGCTTGGTCTGGGCAATCAGATCGAACACTGCTGCTGCACGTTCGCTGTGGCGTCGCGGCGGCTGGTAATGAATGGCCAGGCGATCCCGGTTGCAACTCACTGACAGTGAGCCCTTGCGTGCGAGCACTGTGGGCGGCAGCAGGCATTCCACCTGGGCAAACAGATGTGCCACCACGGTCAGATGCCCTGGCGCAGGTTCGACGATCTGCCGGACAAGCCAGGGATGCTGCGCCTTGAGTGCAGCAATGGCTGCTTCGTATTCCCGCAAGCGCAGCGGACGGGCTTGCTTTGGCTTGCGCATGATAGCCTCTCAAAAAGCTTAACTATAATTTACTATAACAACGATTTGCACGAATCGCCAAACTCCGCGCGCTCGTCTTGTCGGCCAATAAGTCTTATAGTGATTTACAGTGAATTCGCAGAACCCGATATGCCAAGCCTTACCAACGAACAATTGCCAGCCCTTGCCGCTGCCTTGATACGACTGCGCGGGGAAACGCTGGGGCGGATCGCCGAGGCCACCGGTATCCGCACTGCCAACCTCTCGGTCTGGCTGCGTGGCAAGGAACAGGTGATCTCCGCCAAACGACTGGTCGGCCTGTTGCACCACCTCGGTGTGGAAGGCGGCCGCCTGCGTACCGACGTGTTGCACCCGTGGCATGATCGCGGGGCACTGGATGACAGCAGGCTCGTGCTAAGCCTGCTGCAGGCCAACAACCAGCCGGTTTGGTTGTTTCAGGATGAGCAGCCCGGGCTTATCAAAACCCGCTTTCTGTTGGCTGGCGATGTGCTGATCCGCATGGAGATCGAGCCGGGTGTCGATCAAGCCCCAGATTTGGCGACAGTCGTCAGGGTGGATCGTGTCATCGCCACGCCTGCGGCATTGGCAGGGGTGCCAATCAACTCGATGGCATCAGCACGCAGCAGCCTCTTGGCTCTGGCGGAACAGGCCGCAGCGGACGTGGGTGACGAAGAACTGCTGGAGGGACTGATGTTCCAGCTGACACAAACCGTTGGCAGCAATACCGCCTCGCCGCAAGGTTGGCAGCAGCTGGAGCTGATTCTGAGAAAGGCTCTGGAAGCGGGCATCTCTCCAGGCGACATTGCACGCTTAATCGAAAGGCACCTACAGAACAGATAGCCAGACCGCTTCCTGTTCGAGCGCCAGTCCGGATTGGCGCATTTGTTCGGTTAGCGGGCCCAGATAATCAGGCAACTGCAGAACAGCATTGGTGAACTCCCGAAGCGTATCCTGCCACAGCCGCTGGCTACCATAGCGTGCCAGTTTGCTTTGCCAGTCGGGCATCAGCCAGTATTCGCAAGTGTCGCCAAGCTGTGCAAAGAGTCGCGCGAAATTGGCCAGCCCCACACCGTCATAGTCCGGGAACAGTACGACATGGCTTGCACGCGGGCGCTGCCCCAGCCAAGCGAGAAGCCGGCCATCAAGCTGTCCGCCGTAGTACAGCAGGGTGGCTTGCGTTCCTACTGGCAGCCAATCCGTGCGGTCAAACAGCGCCTGGTTCTCCACCAGCCAGAGCGGCTGCCCGCTTTGCCAGGTGTCGCCAGTTTCAATGCGCAGGCTGGCAGCCCCGAAGTGGTGCGTGAGCTGGCTGAGTGGCAGTTCGCTCCCGTGTTCGCCTTGCCGCCAGAGAACCTTTTCGCCAACGGCCTTGAGCAAGGGGTAGTAGCACTCATGCTGATGATTGCGCGCTTTGCTGTCGCGCGCGTGGGCGATGTGTTGCGCCCGCAGCGGCAGGTCGTCCGTGGCCAGCATCCCGACTTGGGGGGAGAGTGCGCTCAGATGGATATCGAATAGTCGCGGATCGCTGACACGGTAAACATCACCGCGCCCCTGACGCTGGCAGATTACCGCTCCTGTCTGCCGGGCAAAGCGATCCAGAGCGCTGCGCTGAGCGGCGGTGAAATAGCTGGCCGGCAGGGCTTGTTGGTCATGCAGCTTGAGCAAGGCTGCGCGCAGGGTTCGATCCATACTCAGGCATCCAGCGGTTCGATGACCTGCCAGCTATGGCGGCTGATCTGGTTGCTGCCGTTGCGCGTGTGAATCGGCACGCAGTAGCGCACGGTCGTCAGCGGCGCGGGCGAGGCAAAAATCAACGAGAAGCCGAACTCCGCCGCCGTGTCGATCAGGCTGCGCTGATTGCGGGCGTCCAGGGCCAGTGCCTCGTCCAGGTAGCAGATGCCCTGGATAGGGCGACGCTGATCCTGCATCAGATGCAGCATCGCCAGCCCCGTCACCAGTTTGGCCATCAGCACGGTGCCATTGGAGGCGGCACTGTCGAGGTCATCGAAGGCTTCCGGCTCGCGATCTGCCTTGCCGACCCAGAAACGCAGGCGAAACAGGTCGGCCACCCGCAGGCCATGGCGGGCGTTACCCTCTTCGATCAGCAGGGTCTTGGCGCGATTGAGTTGATCATCGTCGAGTACGCTCTGCTGGTTGAACAGCTCGAAGGTTTCGCCACTGTCCACCGTGGCAGCGGTATTGATCAGCAGCTCGATGGCCTCGACCAGAATGGCTTCGTCTTCGGGTTCGATCTTGAATACTGCCAGATCGGAAAGTTGCCGGCCGCTGATCTTGCGGTTGAACTCGCGCATCCGGCGCTTGAAAGCAAACAGGCCGTCACGCAGTTCGCGCAGGCAGGCGGCCACATTCACCACCGCCGAGCGCACTTTCTTTTCCAGGGCTGCGGCTTCCTGCGGCAGGTGATGGGCGAATTCAACGAGACGAACAATCTCGCTTTCCGGTTCGCCGACAAACTGATACTTGGTCAATCCGCCGGTATGGATTTCACCTAGCAGATGGCGGATCTGCTCATCCAGCTCCAGCAACTGGCGGCAGTCGACCTGATAGGTCTGCAGGCGCTCGGCCAGTTGTTCCAGCGCGAACTCTGGCTGGAACAACCAGGGGCTGTGCGGCAAATCGGCCAGCCAGGTGAAGGGGCCTTCGTGGTCGATTCGCTGATGACGGCGTTGCTCGATCTGCCGGTGTTGCTGCTGCAAGGTCGCCAAGTCCTGTTGCCGCTGCTGCCGCTGCTGATCCAGTGCGCGGTGCCGTTCTGCCGACTGCGCCAGGCTGGCGCCGAGTTCGGCGAGTCTTTTCGCCAGTGTCTGCAGCCGCCCCTCGCGCTCAGCCTCGCTTTGCTGCAAGTCCTGCATGTGCGCGTAGTCTCGCAACTCGGCATCCAGTTGTGCCAGCTGTTGGTCCAGTGCCTGGCGTTGCTGTTTGACGTTTTCCAGAGCTTGGGCGGTGGCCAATTGTTCTTGCAGCTGAGCCTGCTGTTGCTGCAACTCCTGCTGCAATTCGCTCAGTTCCGCCAGGGTCCGTTGCTGATACTGTGCCGGCAGGGCTTCCAGCTGCAGTTGAAGGCCTGGCAAATTGAATTGCCCAGCATTCGCGTCGACCAAGGCCGCAAGCAGGGCCTTGCCATCAAGGCGGAAATCTTCGTTGCCCAGGGTCAGTACCGGTTTGGCCAGCACCTTGTTCAGCGCGTTGAGTTGTTCCGTCGATACGACACCGGCCAGTTGCTGATAGAGGTTCTGCCCTTGGGTGCGCAACTCCTGCGCCAGCTGCGCGGATTCCCGCTCGATCCGCGCCAGCTCGCGCTCGATGGCTGCTGGCGTGCGGCTCTGGGCCTGGCCGATCCTCACCACCAGCGCATCCCGTTGCGCCAGCAACTCGTGGCGGCGCGCCTCCAGCAGGGCGCGGTCGGGGATCAAGGCAAAACGCTGCTGCAAGGCGCGCAACTGTTCGCTTTGTTGGCCGAGCTGCTTTTGTTCCAACTCGCACTCTTTCTTCTCGCCAGCCGACTGCATATCCTGTTCGCGCAGGCGCTGCAGCTCGACATCGCACTGCGCCAACTCATACTGCAAGGTTTGCTGTCGGGTCTCGTAATGCTGTTGCCACTGACCCAGTGCCGTGTCGATCAAGGGGCGCCAGCACAGCAATTTGCCGCGCAAGACCAGGCGGGCATCCTGCTTCTGCTCCAGCTCGCCCAAGGTAGCTTGCAGCCGCACGGCGGCCAGGTACTGGCTGCGTTCGGCGTTGAGGTCAGCAAACGCCTTGTCCCATTCCGCCTTGAAGTCGATGCTGGCATCCGGCAGATCGCGCCGGAAAATCTGCAGCAGATAGTCCTTGACCTCGCTGGAGCGCAGTTTGTCCAGGCGCAGCGTGCGGGTCAGCACCCTCTGAAAAACGCTGGCATCACTGGCGTGCTCCAGCCGGAAAACGCAGAAATCCTGCTGGCTGGCGAGCTTGCGGCTGCGTCCGCCATAGATCATGTCGGCGAATTCGCTGCTGCTGTAGCTGAACACCCTGCGTTCGTGGCTCGCCAGATGGCTGGCCAGCTGCGGTTGTGCCACCAAGGTGCCATCCGGCAGGCAAAACTCCTCGACCTTCAGCGGCCCGGCATAGGCGAAATACTCGTACTCGAAGCTTACACCCTTGCCCACGCAGCCCAGCACTACGGTGCCGGACTCCGGCAGCGACACCTCCAGTAGCACATAGGCGCTGTTGTTGGGGAAATAGAAGCGCCGGCTCTTGTCCACATCGTGCGCACCAAAATCCATACGGCGGCGGTCGATGATCAGCAGAAACTGCAGGGCATTGATCAGGCTGGTTTTGCCAGTATTGTTGGGCGCCACCAGAGAGACCGCACCATCGAGCGGCAGCTCGGCGCGCGAGTAGCCTGCACTCCCCAGCAGGACCAGACGTTGGAAGCCGTACTGCATCAGGTGTTCTCCTCGTCGTCTGATGCATCCGCAGTCCAGTCTTCCGCGGCAGGTGTGCTCTCTTCGTCGCCATCGGTCTTGGCCGTCAAGGCCAGGCTTTCGAAATGGTCGAGGTAGCGGCATACAGCGGGCAGCAGTCGCCAGCCCGCCGGCTCGGCCACGGCAAAGCCCAAGTTGCAGGCGCGGCCCAGCAGCTCCACCAGGGCGTCGGGGTTGAGGCCCTCGGCATCCAGCAGGTCTTGCTGTTGCTTGTAGACCTCGGCCAGCCAGGCGCTGTCGATCAGCCAATCGGTAAAGCGCTGCAGGGCCTTGCCGGCGTTGGCCTGGGCATCGAAGATCACCATGAACAGCAAGGCCAGCTGGCGGCTGATCTTGCCGATGTTGCTGTTGGCGTCGCTGTTGTGAAACCAGGCAAAGCCCCTGGCATCCAGGCGCAGCTCGAACCCCAGCGCGGCAAACAAGCCGACATAGCTGGCCTCGTGCTGTTCCAGCTCTGCCCACAGCGCGGGCTCGGCCATGCGATTGAGGTGTTTGCCGGAGAGAAACAGCCGGAACAGCTCGGCCAATGCCGGCATTTGTGACAGCGCAGCTGCCAGAGCGTGTGGGATCGTCATTGCGGGATACTCACGCGGTGAGGGTGATGCAGGATGCGAATCGTCTGCAGCGTGATTCTTTCAGGCTGGCTGGCTGCCTCGAACTGCCAGCCGGGCTCATGTTGTAGGTCATGGAACAGGCGCAGCAGGGTGGCGTCCTGCAGGTGGGCGTAATAGTTGTGCAGCCAATCGAGCAGATTTTCCACTGGCAGGCTGCGGGCCAGATGCGCACGAATGGCGGCTTCGTCCACCTGCTCCAGCAACGGAACGCCATCGCCGGGTTCATCCTGCGGAAAGGCCACCGCCTGCGGCTGGTATTGGTGCGCGGCAGCCATGACCGCCCGTACCTCATCGCCCAATTGCAATTTGAAACCGCGCTCATTGCGCCAGACGGGGAGTGCGGTCTCATCCGTCGAGCGCGACAGTGCGCGACGCAGCCCACGTTTGCGCACCTGCCCCAACAGCAAGCTGATGGCACTGGTCAGTGCGTTGTGCTGACGCAGCTCTTCGCGCAGGGGCAGCAGTGTATCGGCGCACTGTTGCGCAACCAGCCGGCCAAAGCGCCGCAGCTCCTTGGCCTGATGCGCCACCTGACGCAACTGCAGGCGATGCGAGTAGAGCGCACCCTGTACCGACAATCGCTCTAGCCCCAAGTCGAGCCCGCGCTCCGCTTCTTCCAGATAGCGGTAGAAAGTGCCCTGCGAGCCGCTGTCCATCATCTGGTTCATCGGCTCCACATAATGATCGTAGGCTTCCAGCACCTGGCGATAGCGCTGGCTGATCGGCATGCTGCTGTCGGCGCTTTTGGCGTTTTCCGCCAGCTCAAAGAGCGCGTGCCGGTCCTGATCGAGCTGCAGACTGATCTGGCGGAAGAGTTCTGCCAGCTTGTTGGCGGCTCCGCGCACGCGATCCATGTCGGCCCCGAGCATCCCTTCATTGAGTGCTTCGGTGGCTTCACGGATCGCAGCAACACGCGCCTGCAGTACGGCAGCCAGGCCCAGCTCATGTTCACGGGTGAGGCCGCGCACGAACTCCAGCACATAGGCATTGAGCTGCAGATCGCTGCTGCGCGGCAAGGTTTGCAGGATGTCCGCATTGACCAAGGCACGCAGCACCGCGCCCTGCGTTTCGGCATCCCGTTGCCCGGATACCTTGGCAATACCGTTCAACACCTGATCGCTGGTCAGCACGGCAAACTCGCGCGACAGCCGCACCAAAAGCTCCACGGTGTCCCAATGGGTGTAAAGCGCGTAGACCAGCGAGCGAGGGTTGGCCATGTCAGTTCAGTCTCCCACCACCGAGCAGGCATGCCCTGTGCGGCATGCTCTCACCCGCCAGCCGCACAGGGCGGCAACCCGGCGCATGGCCGCAGCGGGGTTTCATAAGGTGCAGGCTGGACGCATCGACCATTCGTTGTCCCCACGCCGCCGCGCCCGATTTCTGGCGAAATCGAGCCCAGCGGCCACATTCTTTGTGCTCTCG
>JAVEWG010000062.1:0-13502 GCA_034004685.1 Rhodocyclaceae bacterium
GAAGCGGTCCAGCGCTGGCGCTTCACCCCCGCCCGGCAGGGCGAGCGCAGCGTGGCCTCCACCGTGGTGGTCCCCATCATTTTCAAACTTGAGGAATCCTGAACATGGAAACAACCCAACACGTCGCGCCCCAATTCGGCCTGGCCCACCTGTGGGCCCAGGCTGACTGGATCAGCCAGTCGGTGGCCTTTTTACTGGTGGTGATGTCGGTGGCCAGCTGGTACCTCATTGCCCTGAAAGTGCTGCGCCTGGTGAAGGAGCGCCGCAACGGGGACGCGGTGGAAGCTTTCTGGGCCGCCCCCAGCCTGGCCGACGGCCTCGCGGCCCTGGAGCGCCAGGCCCCCGGCACCAGCTTCGAAGACCTGGCCCGCCAGGCCGCTGCCGCCGCCGAGCACTGCCGCCATCACGCCCACCGCAACACCCTGGGAGGCGCCCTCAACACCGATGAATTCGTCACCCGCACCCTGCGCAAATCCATCGCCCTATCCACCTCGCGGCTGGAATCCGGCCTCACGGTGCTGGCTTCCATCGGCTCCACCGCCCCCTTCGTGGGCCTGTTGGGCACCGTGTGGGGCATCTACCACGCCCTGCTGGGGATCAGCGCCGCCGGCATGGCCACCCTGGACAAGGTGTCCGGTCCGGTGGGGGAAGCCCTGATCATGACCGCCTTCGGACTCTTCGTGGCGATCCCGGCGGTGCTGGCCTACAACGCCCTGACCCGGGCCAACCGGCTGGAACTGGCGGAACTGGACGCCTTCGCCCACGACCTCCACGCCTTCCTGACCACCGGTGCCCGCCTGGCCCCCGAGGCCGCCGCGGCCAACGGCGCCAGCCCGATCCGGGCGGTAGGCCAGGGAGCAGCATGATGGCTTTTGGCAGCTTCAACCAAGGGGGCCAGGCCGCCCCCATGAGCGAGATCAACACCACCCCCCTGGTGGACGTGATGCTGGTGCTCCTGATCATCTTCATGATCACCGCGCCCCTGCTGACCCACGGGGTCAAGATCGACCTGCCCCAGGCCAGCAGCCAGGCCTCCACGGAAAAGCCGGAAACCGTCACCCTGGCCCTGGACGGGACCGGCCAGCTGTTCTGGAACGATGCCCCCCTGGCGGATGCCGAGCTCCCCACCCGTCTGGCGCAAGCCGCCGCCCTCAATCCCCAGCCGGAGGTGCACCTGCGGGCCGACAAGGAAACCCGCTACCAGAAACTGGCGGAGGTGATGTCCCAGGCCCGTACCGCCGGCATCCAGAAAATGGGCTTCGTGACCCTGCCCAACCAGCCCTGATCCCCACCGCCGGGTCAAAACAAACAGAGGCCGGCGGTTTACCGTCGGCCTCTTGTCCTTCCGGGCTGAGCGGCTTAGCGGATCAGCTCCGGAGAGAGCTCCGCCAGACTGGCGCAGCCACACAAGGCCATGGCGATCTCCAGTTCGTCCCGCAAGAGACGGATCACATGGGCCACCCCCAAAGCGCCAGCATTGGCCAGGCCAAAGACATAAGGCCGGCCCACCAGCACCGCGCTGGCCCCCAGGGCGAGGGCCTTGAGCACGTCGGTGCCCCGCCGGATGCCCCCATCCACCAGTACCGGCAGGCCGCCCGCCACTGCCTCCACCACCGCCGGCAAGGCGTTGGCGGTGGACACCGCCGTATCCAGGGTACGCCCGCCGTGGTTGGAAACAATCAATCCCCCCACCCCCATGCCCGCGGCCTGGCGGGCATCGGCCGGATGGAGCACCCCCTTGAGCAGCACCGGCAGACGGGTTTCGGCCAGCAGCCAGGCCACATCCATCCAGGTGGGGGCCTGGTGCAGCAGCCCGTCGAAGAGGGCGCTCTGGCCGGCCTGGAGGGGTCGCGCCGGAGGCGCTGGCAAGCTGGCCAGATTGACCGCCGACACCCCCGGCGGCAGGCGGAATCCGGCCCGCCGTTCCCGGTCCCGGGCGCCATGGCAGGGGGCATCCACCGTGAGCACCAGGGCTTCAAAGCCGGCGGCTTCCGCCCGCCGGATCAGGGCCCGGTTGAAGCCCGGGTCGTGCTGGAGGTAGAGCTGGAACCACAAGGGGCCCCGGGCCGGGTCGCTGTTCATGGCCCGGGCGATGGCTTCCAGGGGCTGGCTGGCCTGGGTGCTCACCACCATGCCGGCCTCCTGGGCGGCGGCAGCGTGGGCGACCGCCAGCTCCCCGTCCGGGTGGGCCATGCGCTGGTAGGCGATGGGGGCCAGCAGGATGGGATGGGCCAGCGGGCGGCCCAGGAGGGTGCTGCGAGTGTGGCCGCCGGCCGGGGGGGCCAGCACCCGGGGCAACAGGCGCAGGCGGTCCCAGGCGGCCCGGTTGTCTGCCAGGGTGAGTTCGTCCCCGGCCCCGCCGGCGAAATAGGCCCAGGCGTTGGGATCCAGTCGCTGGCGGGCATGGGCTTCGTGGTCCGCCAGGGAAACCACCCCGGGGGGAATGGCGCCGAGGGCCGGGGCGCTCACGTGTCCGCCCACATGCGCAGGAGGTTGTGATAAGTCCCCACCAGGGTCACCGTCTCGTCGCTTTCTCCCTGGCGCTGCCGCAGGCCGGTCAGGGCCATGTCCATGTCGTAGAGCAGCGCCCGCTGCTCATCGCTCCTCACCATGCTTTCAATGAAGAAGAAGCAGGCCAGGCGGTAGCCCCGGGTCACCGGAGTGACCTGGTGGATGCTGGTGGCCGGGTAGAGCACGGCGTGGCCGGCGGGGAGCTTGACCTTGCGGGTACCATAGGTGTCCCGCACCATCAGCTCGCCCCCGTCGTAGTCCTCCGGTTCGCTGAGGTAGAGGGAGCAGGACAGGTCGGTGCGGATCTTTTCACCGGTGTCCGCCCGGAAGCGGATCGCTCCGTCGGCGTGGTAGCCATAGTGGGGGCTATCGCCGCCGTGGCAGTTGATCCGGGGGGTGAAGATCTTCTTGGGCAGGGCGGCGCTGAAGAACAGGGGCGCCCGCTCCACCGCCGTCAGCACCATGGACTGGATGGTCCGGGCGGCGGGGCTGTCGTCGGGCAGTTCCCGGTTGTTCTTGACCTGGGCGGCCTGGGGGCCGGCATGGATGCGGCCGTGGGCCCAGGGGGCGTCGGCCAGGAGCTGGCGGGCATGGCGGACCTCGTCGGGGGTGAGGAGGTCGGGGATCTGCAAGAGCATGGCGGGGTCTCCGGAAAGTAAAAAGGCCGCCCCCCAGCGGCCTTCAAAACTGGCTTAGAACTTGAGGCTGGTGGTCACCCAGAACACCCGGCCCTGACCCGGCACGTAGTGACCGGGGTAGAGCTGGTCGGCGTAGAGCTTGTCGAACAGGTTGTTGAGGTTGGCCTTGATCACCACCTTTTCAGAGGGCAGGGTGTATTCGGCCATCAGATCCATGGTGGCGTAGCCTGGGGCGGACCACCCCGGGTTGCGGATCGGCGTCTGCTTGCTGCGGAAGTTCACCCCCGCCCCGCCCCGGAGCTGGGGCAGGAACTGGTAGGTACTCCACACCGTGCCGGAATGCTTGGGGGTCAGGGAGGGGCGCTCGCCCTCATCCTCGCCACTCTGGGCGCCCTTATCCACCACCGCGAAGGGCATCCACATGTAGGAGCCGAAGACTTCCCACTCGGGCGTCAGATAACCGCTGAAATCCCATTCGAAGCCGGTGGCGTGGCGCTTGCCGGTGAGGACCGCGATGTTGAGGAGGGGGTCGGTGTTGCGCTCATTGAGCTTGGTGGATTTGAACAGGGCGAAGCGGTTGGTGAAGCGCTTGTCCTCGCTGTCGATCTTGGCGCCGATCTCGATGTTCTGACTCTTCTCCGGCGGGGTATCCACGGTGGCCGGGCTGTAGGAGTAGGTGTCCCCCGAGGTGTTGAAGGAGGTGCCCCAGGAGAAATGGAAGGACTGGAGGGGGTTGGGCTGGAAGAGCAGGCCCACCCGCTTGCTCCACTTATAGATGCTCTGCTCATAGCGGGTGGTGGTCACCGGCCCGGCGGCGTTGTTGGGGATGGAGTAGGTGTTGTAGTCGCCATGCATTCCGTCGTAGCGCAGGCCAGCCAGGAGCTTCCATTCCGGGGTGAGGTGCACCATGTCCTGGGCATAGACGCCCCAAGCGGTGGACTCAAAATCGCTGGTTTTGCGCAGCACCCGGCGATCCTCATTGACGGAAGCGCCGTCGTCCGGGTTGCCGATGGTGGTGGTGGGCTTGGTGATGTTGACCCCGCCCTGGGCGGCCGAGCGGGCACCGAAGACCGTCTTGTCCTCCTGGGCCAGGTCGACGCCCGCCAGCACCTCATGCTTGAAGCCGGCGGCCTCGAACTTGGTGGTGAGGTCGCTCTGGACGTGGAGGGTGTCCATGTCCTGGATCTTCAGATGATTGCCCCGGGTGAGCACGGTGGCGTCCGTCAGGGTGTCCAGGCTCACCGCCTGGCCGCCGGGCTGAAGGCTGGCCCCGGCGAAGCGAATCGCCCCGGAGCGCTGATCCCGCTCGTAGTGACCCTTGCGGATCACGGTCTTGAGCTCGGTGGTGCTGGAGAAGCGATGGATATGGCTAGCGGTCTGGTAGCTGGCCTTGCCGTCGTTGTAGTCGCTGGCCGAACCGTAATATGTGTCTGGATCCACCGGCAGCAGAGTGGTCCTGGCCACCGGCGAATTGGCATGGGGACGGATCCAGGGCATACCGTAGTTGATGCCGTTGTTGTTATCCAGGTAGTAAAAACCCAACTGGAATTCGTCCGCCGTGCCGATGCCCCAGCGGAAGGCACCGGCCACCCCCTGCTTGTCGATGCTCGCACCGGCGCCGTTGTTGTCGGCCTTGGTGTGCATCAGGGACAGGCGCAGAGCCGCGTCTTCCCCGGTGACCTTGTTGAAATCCGCCACCACCCGGCGGTAAGCGTGGCTGCCCGCGGAGAGATCCACCTGATTCTCATCCACCAGTTTGGGGGCCTTGTTCACCTGGTTCACCGCCCCGCCCGTGGAACCCCGGCCAAACAGCATGGAGGCGGAACCCCGCAGCACTTCCACCCGATCCATGTTGAAGGTGTCCCGGTCGTAAAAGGCCGGGTCCCGGATGCCATCCACGAACAGGTCGCCGCTCTGAGCCAGGGGGAAGCCCCGCAGGCGGATGTCTTCCTCGCCCCCCTCAGCAGCCTGGAAAGTAATGCCGGCAGTGTTCTTGAGGGCCTCCTTGACGGTATCGATGTGGCGGTCGTCCAGGAGCTTCTCGGTCACCACCGTCACCGACTGGGGGATGTCCCGCAGGGCCTGCTTGCCCTTGCCGATGGTGGTGGTAGTGGCCCGCAGGGCATCCTTGCCCTCCAGCTCCTCGGCCCGCTCCTTGACCACCACCGGCTTGAGGGTTTTTTCCTCGCCGGCCGGGGCGGGCGGGGTCTGGGCCCAGGCGTTCACCGAGGCGGCAAACAGCATGGCTCCCAGGGGGAGGACCGCCCGGTCAGGGGCGCAGGACAACATGATGGGGTGGGGATGCCGGGAGCGGCTTGTGTTATTGGGCATGACAGCCTCCAGTCAGGCCGCCCCAGGGGCGGCGATTCAATCGAAGGAGCTGGCTATGCACGGAAACAAACGCGGGCTTGGCTGGCGGGATAGGTCTGGGGCGGATAGTATTTGTAATGCGAATTATTCGCAACAATTCCATTAATGTCCCCAACCCGATGACCGACTCGGCGTCTCCCCGGGATGCCCAGGACCACCCCGACCCTTGACGCACTGTACTAAATGCGTATTATTCTCATTAACAACGACTCAGCCACCTTCTCCCGCGAAGCCAGCCAGGTCCCACCCATCCCCGCGGGGATGGGCCAACCCTTTCATCGACTTCAGGGAGAAATCTCCGTGCGTTTGATCCGCCCCCTCGCCCTCGCGGCCAGTCTTGCCCTCCCCCCCTTGGCCGCCCTGGCCGTGGAATACCCCATCGGAGTGCCCCAGCAAAAGCATGGAATGGAAATCGCCGCGGTGTACCTCCAACCCGTGGAGATGGAGCCCGAAGGCATGATGAAGAAGGCCAGCGAGTCGGACATCCACATCGAGGCCGACGTCCGGGCCCTGGGCAACAACCCCAACGGTTTCGAGGAAGGAGCCTGGATTCCCTACCTCACCGTGAAGTTCGAAATCACCAAAGTGGGCTCCGACTTCAAGCTCGCCGGCGACTTCATGCCCATGGTGGCCAACGACGGCCCCCACTACGGCGACAACGTAAAGCTCGCCGGTCCGGGCAAGTACAAGGTCAAGTACACCATCCTGCCCCCAGGCTCCGGCCCCCACAGCCACTTTGGCCGCCACACCGACCGCCTTACCGGGGTGCGCCCCTGGTTCAAGCCCTTCGAGGTGGAAAACGAATTCACCTATGTGGGCATCGGCAAGAAGGGGGGCTACTGATGGAAGTCCGCCTCGCCCCCCTGGCCGCCGCCCTCGCCCTGGCGCTGACCAGCGGTGCCAGCCAGGCCGCCGGCAGCCAGGACAAACTCCTGGCGGAACTCAAGCGCCTGACCGAGCGGATGGAAAAGCTTGAAAAACGCAACGCAGAACTGGAAAACCGCCTTGCTGCCCTGCCCGCCCCGGCCCTGGCCCGGCGGGTGGAAGCCCTGGAAGAAGCCAACCGCCAGGTGAGCGCCGGGCTGGAATCCGATCGCATCTCCGACAAGGAGCCGGAACTGGTCACCCGCCTGAAAGCCCTGGAAACCAGGGCCGACAGCCACGGCCCCGCCGCCCGGCTGGCCGAAGCCCTGGAGGGCATCAGCGTGGAGGGCAGCGTGGCCGCCGTGGCCCAGCGGGTAAACGGCAAGGCCCGGGCCGACCGCAAGGACGAAACAGCCCTCACCTGGCGGGGCGACGTGGGCATCACCCTGCCCGGCGGCGACATTGGCGCCAGCAAGGGGGAATTCTTCACCCACCTGCGGATGGGCCAGGGCAGCGGCATCGAAGGCCTGCGCCCCACCTTCACCGGCGCCACCAACAGCCTGGCCTTCCAGCAGGACGGCGTGCCGTCCGAGAACACCACCGCCATCGTGGCCCAGGCCTGGTACCAGCTCACCACCCCCCTGGGGGAAGGGGGCGAGGATTCGCCCCACAGCCTTCAGCTCACCGTGGGCAAGATCGATCCCTTCGTGTTCTTTGACCAGAACGCCGCCGCCGACAACGAAGCCGAGAAGTTCCTCAACAACGTCTTCGTCCACAACCCCATGCTGGATTCCGGCGGGGCGGTGGGGGCCGACAGCTACGGCTTCAGCCCCGGCGTCCGGCTGGCCTACCGCAACGAGCACGGCAAACCGGAATGGTGGCAGGCCTCCATCGGGGTGTTCGGCGCCGGCGATGGCGCCACCTTCGGCAAGAGCTTCACCAAACCCTTCGTCATCGGCCAGCTGGAAACCGGCCTGCGCCTCTTCGGCGGGCTGGCGGGTACCTACCGCCTGTATGGCTGGCACAACGGCCAGTACGAGGGCTACGACGGTTCCATCGGCACCACCGCCGGCTGGGGCATAAGCGCCGACCAGCGGGTGGACGAGGATCTGACCCTCTTCGCCCGCTATGGCCATGCCAGCTCCGGCAAGGTGGCCTTCAACCGGGCGATCACCCTGGGGGCCGAGCTCAACGGCAGCCCCTGGGGCCGGGGCGCCGATGGCGTGGGCGTGGCCTTCGCCTGGCTGCGCGCCAGCCCGGGCTTCAAGGCCGCCGCGGCGGATCTGCCGGACTTGGGCTACGGGGCCCGGGGCGCCGAGAAAGTGGCCGAGCTGTACTACCGCTACCACGTGAATGAACAGCTCTCCCTCACCCCGGATCTGCAGGTGATCCGCAAGGCCGGCGCCGACCCGGACGCCGACACCATCACCGCCCTCGGGGTGCGCGCCCTGTATGCCTTCTGAGCCTGCCCCCGCTTCCGCCCCACACCCGGTTCGCCGGATGGGCGGTAGCTCCCTTCGCCTTCAGCCAGGAATCGCCATGCCGCGCCCAGCCACCCTCCCCATCCTCGCCCTCGCCACCGCCCTGGCGGTCCCCCTGGCCGCCCGGGCCGAACTGCCCACCTTCAAACTGGTGGCCGAGAACGGCCGCTTCACCCCCACCACCCTGGAGGTGCCGGCCAACACCCGCTTCAAGATCGAAGTGACCAACCGCAACGCCGGCCCGGAAGAGTTCGAGACCAGCAATCCCCTCAAGGAGTTGGTGGTAGCCCCCGGGGTGACCCGGGCCACGGTCTTCCCGCCCCTGAAGCCCGGCACCTACCCCTTCTTCGGCGAGTTCCACAAGGAAACCGCCCAAGGCCAGATCGTCGCCAAATGATGCTCACGAACAGCCCATCCCCGGAGTCCAGCCATGGGTAACGCCCTTTTCATCGTCTGGCGCGAAAGCGTGGAAGCCATCCTGGTGGTGAGCATCCTGTATGCCTGGATCAAGGCCCGGGGTGACGGCCGGATCACCTTGCGCCACCTATGGATCGGCATCGGCGGCGGCCTGGCCCTGGCGGGCGGCCTGGCCCTGGCCATGCTGGGGCTGCAAAGCCAGCTGGCCGGCGACGCCCTGGAGGCCTTCCAGGCGGCTATCGTCTTCGTGGCCGCCGGGCTCATCACCCACATGGTGGTGTGGATGCGCCACCACGGCCGCTACATGAAGCGGGATCTGGAAGCCGGCCTGTCCAAGGCCGCCGAAGAGGCGGGGGGCGCCTCGGCGGCCCTGCTGGCGGCCATCGCCATCGGCCGGGAGGGCTCGGAGACCGTGCTGTTCCTCTACGGCCTGGGCATGGAGCAAAGCGGCGGCGCCCTGGGCCAGCTCCTGCTGGGGGCAGGCCTGGGCTTTGGGCTGGCCCTGGTGACGGCCTGGGTGATCCAGAAAGGCGCCCGCTGGCTGCCCAGCCGGGTGTTCTTCGCCATCACCGAGGTGGTGCTGTTCCTGCTGGCGGCGGCGCTGCTGGTGTCGGGGGTGGAACGGCTGATCAACATGGAATGGCTGCCGCCGCTCCTGGAACCGGTGTGGGACAGCTCCGGGTTGCTCGATGAAGCCAGTCTGGCGGGCGGCATCGCCGGGGCCTTCACCGGCTACCGCTCCCATCCCTCCCTGACGGTGCTGATCGCCTGGCTGGGCTACTGGGGCCTGGTGAGCTGGCTGGTGCGCAAACCCAAGGGCGCGGAGGCCGCCCGATGAACGCCCCGGCCCTGGCCGCCGCGGCGCCTCGCCCCCGGCTGGCCCGCCTAGGGGAATTCATGCGCCGCCGGCGGGGCCTGATCCTGGGCCTCCAGTGGGGGGTGCTGGCCTTCTACCTGTTCCTGGTGGTGACCCCCGCCTTCCTGCCCCTGCCCGGGGAAGACGCCCACCTGTGGAGCAACCTGACCCTCTTCGCCCAGTTCATGTTCTGGGGCATCTGGTGGCCCTTCGTACTGCTCTCCATGATGCTCCTGGGACGGATGTGGTGCGGGGTGCTGTGTCCCGAGGGCTTCCTCACCGAACAGGTGAGCCGCATCGGCCTGGGCCGGCCGGTGCCCCGCTGGATCAAGTGGGGCGGCTGGCCCTTCGTGGCCTTCCTGGGCACCACCGTCTATGGCCAGCTGGTGAGTGTTTACGAGTACCCCAAGGCTGCGCTTCTGGTGCTGGGGGGCTCCACCGTGGCGGCCATCGCCGTGGGTCTGGTGTACGGCAAGGGAAAACGGGTGTGGTGCCGCCACCTGTGCCCGGTCAATGGGGTGTTCGGCCTGCTCTCCCGCCTGGCACCGGTGCATTTCCGCACCGATCGGGCGGCCTGGGATGCCCAGCCGGGCCGGGTGGCCCCGATCAACTGCGCCCCCCTGGTGGATCTGCGCCGCATGGAAAGCGCCAGTGGCTGCCACATGTGCGGGCGCTGCGCCGGCCACCGGGGCGCCATCGAACTGGCCGCCCGGGCGCCTGCCGCCGAGATCACCCACCTCAAGGCGCAGGACGCCAACCCCTGGGAAGTCCGCCTGCTGGTCTACGGCCTGATCGGCACCGCCATCGGCGCCTTCCAGTGGTCGGCCTCCCCCTGGTTCGTCAGCGCCAAGCTGGCCATCGCCGAATGGCTGGTGGATCACGACTTCTTTGCCCTGCTGGGAGACGACATCCCCTGGTGGCTGCTCACCCATTACCCGGAAAGCAGCGACGTATTCACCTGGCTCGACGGCCTGCTGATCCTCGCCTACATCGCCGCCACCGCCTTGGTGGTGGGAGGCTGGATCAGCCTGTGGCTGCGCGTCGCCGGCCGCCTGCAGGGGGGAGCGAAGGATCACCTGCGCCTGGCCTACGCCCTGATTCCCCTGGGGGGCGCCGGGGTGTTCCTGGGGCTCTCGGCCCTGACCGTCACCCTGTTGGCCGCAGAAGGTACCCGCATCCCGGCTCTGCTGGAGATCCGCACCGCCCTCCTGGCCCTGGCCACCCTGGCCAGCCTCTGGCTCGCCGCCCGCCTGACCCTCACGCAACAAGGCTGGCGCGGCCTGCCAGCCTGGACGGCCTTTGGGGTGGCAACCCTCGGCGCCGTGGCGCCCTGGGGGGTGATGTATTACGTCTGGTAGGGCGCCCTGATCGGCCTGGGGCCCCCCAGGGGCGTTTTGCGGGTTTGCCGACCGAATTCCGGCGGTGTCATGATGGCGACATTACCCGGACGTCAAGCACGCCAACGTGATCCCTCCTGACCGCCTCCAGCAACTCTACCGCCGCCTCGGCACCCGCCTCGCCACACCAGCCAGCGAACTCCAGGAAACCCTCGGCATCTCCCGCGCCACCCTCACCCGCTACCTCCGGGATCTGCGGGATCGGCTCGGCGCCCCCATCGTTTTCGACCGAGACCAGGGCGGCTACCGCCTCGCCCGCCAAAGCCCGGACTTCGGCCCCCAGTTCGAAATTCCCGGCTTGTGGTTCACCGCCGAGGAAATCCACGCCCTCCTCACCATGCAGTACTTGCTATCCACCCTGGACACCGGCGGGCTGCTGGGACCCCACATCCAACCCCTGTTGAGCCGCCTCGGGCGCATTCTCGGCACCTCCGACGCTTCCGCTTCCGAAGTGGCCCGCCGCATCCGCATCCAGACTGTGGGCGCCCGCCACTTCGAGCTGGAACACTTCCAGACCGTAGGCTCCGCCACCCTGCGCCGCCAACGCCTGATGATTGAGTACCACGCCCGGGGCAAGGATGAAACCACCCGCCGGGAAGTCTCGCCCCAGCGCCTCATCCACTACCGCGATAACTGGTACCTGGACGCCTGGTGCCACCTGCGAAACGAACTCAGAAGCTTCGCGGTGGACGCCATCGGCCGCGCCGAAATCCTCGACCTCCCCGCCCAAGAGATCGACGCCCCCACCCTCGACCAGGTACTGGGCGCCGGCTACGGCATCTTTGCCGGTCAGGAAGTCCGCTGGGCGGTCCTGCGCTTTAGCTCCGAACGCAGCCGCTGGGTTGCCACCGAAAAATGGCACCCCAATCAGCAAGGGCGAAGACTCGACAACGGCGGCTTCGAACTCAAGGTCCCCTACAGCCAGGAACCTGAACTGATCATGGACATCCTGCGACACGGCCGCCACGTGGAAGTGCTTGAACCCGCCAGCTTGCGGGAAGCGGTACGCCGCGAACACGTGGCCGCCGCCGGTGAAAATTCCTGATGCTCATGTTTTGAGCATGGCGCCATGCAGAATGGCTTCCATTCAAACGAGGACGATCAAGCATGACGAACCAAACACTGGAACCTATAGCCCACTGGCGGAAGCAGGACATGCTCCCTCAGTTCCTTGCCGATCACCTAATGGAGGTGGCCAAGTTGGCGAAGGGGTTCGGTTTTAAGTTTCGCATGGAGGTATCCGCCGAATTGATTGGTTTGCTGCACGACCTAGGAAAATACAGTGCGGATTTTCGACGCTACATCCATTCGGCGCTCGACTTGCTTGATCCTGATGCAGATGACTACGTCGACTCGAACAGCCTCAAGGGAAAAGTGGATCACTCGTCCGCCGGGGCACAGTTTGTGTGGCAAGCGCTATCACGCAGAGGACCCCAGACAGCCCTAATCGGCCAGTTATTGGCTCTGTGCATCGCATCCCACCATTCAGGCTTGATCGACTGCCTGGATCCAGAGGGTAGCGATGTCTTCGGCAAGCGCATGAAAAAGCCGGAAGAGAAGACTCACCTCGAAGAAGTGCAGTCCTGCGCCGATGCGGAAATACTGGCGCGGGCGCGTGTGTTGCTCGATTCGCCTGAATTAATCGCCGAAACGAAAAGTCTGCTGACAGCCCTCAAGCTGAAAGAGAAAAACGAAAGGCCCCTGAATCAGCAAATCGGCCTTGCCGTCCGCTTCCTGTTCAGTTGCCTGATCGATGCTGACCGTATCGATACGGCAAATTTTGAGCAAAAGAAAGTCGCCACCAATCGGCCACAAGGCGATTACGTGCCGTGGCCTGTTTTGATCGAGCGTCTGGAAAATGCGCTGGCCGCTTTCGCACCAAGGCACCCCATTGACCATTTGCGGCAGAAAATTTCGGATGAATGCAAAGATGCCGCTGCGCGTTCGGCCGGGATTTATACCCTGACGGTGCCGACGGGGGGCGGCAAAACCTTGGCCAGCTTGCGTTTCGCCTTACATCATGCGGAACGGCGCAAATTGGAACGCGTCATCTACGTGATTCCGTTTACGTCCATCATCGACCAGAACGCGAAAGTGGTTCGCGACATCCTTGAACCGGACGATTTTCCTCAGGATCGGGGGAAAGTGGTGTTGGAGCATCACTCCAGTGTTACTCCGGAAAAGCAGACCTGGCAGGAAAAAATGCTTTGCGAGAACTGGGATGCGCCGGTGGTCTATACGACTATGGTGCAGTTGCTTGAAACCTTGTTTGGCAGTGGCACGCGTGGTGCCCGGCGCATGCACCAGTTGGCCAATGCGGTCCTGATTTTCGACGAAATCCAGACTTTGCCGATCCGTTGTGTTCACTTGTTCAATAACGCCATCAATTTCCTTAGCGAACAGTGCAACAGTACCGTCGTGCTCTGTACTGCTACGCAGCCATTGTTGCATCAGGTGGCGGCCGATCAGGGGGCGATTCATCTGGACGAAGGGCATGAAATTGTCAGTGATGTTCGCCAGCTTTTTGCCGACCTCAAGCGGGTGGAGATCATTGATCAACGACGGCCAAATGGTTGGACTTTTGCTGACATAGCTGACTTGGCCTGCGCTGAGGTAGCGCGGGTGGAAAGCTGTCTGGTTATCGTCAATACCAAAGACGCCGCCAAGCAAATCTTTCTCGCCAGCCGGACATTGGTCGATGCAGAGAGCCTCTTTCATCTCAGCACCGACATGTGCCCCATGCACCGGAAATCCGAGTTGGCAAGGATTAAATCGCGCCTTGAATCTGGATTGCCAACGCTGTGTATCAGCACACAGTTGATCGAGGCCGGCGTCGATGTCGATTTCGGCGCGGTGATTCGTTCCATGGCTGGCCTGGACTCCATCGCGCAAGCGGCCGGGCGTTGCAATCGCAACGGCAAGTCGGCGCGAGGCCGGGTGCATCTGGTGAATCCTTCAGATGAGCATG
>JAVEWG010000024.1:0-57739 GCA_034004685.1 Rhodocyclaceae bacterium
ACCAAGGCCAGGATCGAGATCCTGCGGGGCACGCCGGTGGTGGCCATCGATCGGGCGGGACACCGGGTACGCCTGGCCGATGGCCGCGACTTCCCCTACGACAAGCTGGTGCTGGCCACCGGCGGCCGCAACCGGCCCCTGCCCCTGCCCGGCGCGGACGCCGCCAACGTCCATTACCTGCGCACCATCGAGGAATCCCACGCCATCGGCGACGCCATGCAACCTGGCCAGCGGCTGGCGGTGATCGGTGGCGGCTACATCGGGCTCGAAGTAGCGGCTATCGGCATCAAGCACGGCCTCAAGGTCACCGCCCTGGTGCGCGGCCCCCGGGTCCTGGCCCGGGTCACGGGACCCGAGATGTCCGCCTTCTACGAAGGCATCCATCGGGACGCGGGCGTGGATCTGCGCACGGGCGCCGCCCTGGAGCGCATCGAAGTCGTGGATGGCCGGGCCACCGCCATTGTCCTGGAAGGGGGCGAGCGGATTCCGGTGGACCTGGTGGTGGTGGGCAATGGCCTCATCCCCTGCACTGAACTGGCAGAAGCGGCCGGCCTGGAGGTTGGTAACGGCATTCTGGTGGACGCCTACACCCGCACCAGCGACCCGGACATCCTGGCCGTGGGGGACGTGGCCAATCACCCCAACCCCCTGCTCAAGCGCCGCATGCGCTTCGAGTCGGTGCCCAATGCCACCGAGCAGGCCCGCACCGTCGCGGCCACGATCTGCGGCAAGGATATGCCCTACAATCCCACCCCTTGGTTCTGGTCCACCCAGTACGACCTGAAGCTGCAGATGGTGGGAATCTCGGAAGGCTACGATGAGGTGGTGTTCCGTGGCCGCCCCGAGTCCCGATCCTTCGCGGTTTTCTACCTCAAGGACGGCCGGGTTATCGCCGTGGATACGGTCAATCACCTGCAGGACTTCATCGTCGCCAAGCAGTTGGTGGCTCGCCAGGTGAAAGCCACGGCCAGCCAGATCGCTGACGAGGCAACGCCCCTGAAAACCCTACTCGAATCGACGCACGGCTAATTCAATCAGTAGAACTATGACTCGCATAACCTTCATCGAACACAACGGCACCGCCCACGAAGTCGACGCCAACGACGGCGAAAGCATCATGCAGGCCGCTCTTGACAACCTGATTCCCGGCGTTATCGGCGACTGCGGCGGCTGCTGCACCTGTGCCACCTGCCATTGCTTCGTGGACGAGGCCTTCGTCCAGGGCCTGCCCCCCGTGAGCGTTGATGAGCAATCCATTCTTGACGGCCTGCTGGACACCCAGCCCAACAGCCGCCTGAGTTGCCAGCTCAAGGTGGGCCCGGAACTCGACGGACTGACGGTCCGCCTGCCTGAATCCCAATTCTAGACTGGGGTCAGGCCACGGCAATCAGGCGGGTTCGGTCTTCGACCGAACCCGCCCGCCCCTGCCCGAACCCTCACTCCCGGTAGCCCAACTCCCGGGAAAACTCCTTTCCCGCCGCCAGCAGGCAGGTGGCCAGGCGGCCCGTGGGGCTCACATCGAAATCATCGGCGGGCCCAAGGGAAGAAATCGCCCCCACGATCACCCCGCGATAATCGAACAGGGGTACCGACAGGGCATTGACCGTCGGATTGATGCCCCCCTCGGTCCACCCGAGCCCCGCCGCCCGGGTCTGGTCGAGGGCTCGATCCACCTCCTGGGCGCTGGTGATCAGGCCGGGTTTCCGGCAACTCCGATTCGCTTTGAGCTCCCCGTCAATGAACTCCTGGGTCTGGGAGCGGGGCAACCAGGCGGCGAACACCCGGCCGGTGGCCGAAGACAGGATCGGCATGATCTCGCCGACCCGGGTGACGATGGCCACCGGACGCCGGTATTCCTCGACACAAACGATGGTTGGCCCGTTGTAGGTCCAGATCGCCAGGGCCACCGTCTGCTTGAGGTCGGCGCATAGTTCGGTGAGCCTCGCCCCCCCCAGCCTGACCAGATCGATGCTGCGAATGGCCGAGAAGCCGAAATCCCGGGCCACCGGCCCGAGGCGATAGCGGCCGCTGATGGGATCCCGCTCGATCATGCCGGTACGGATCAAACTCACCATATAGCGGTGAGCCTTGGCCGGCGCCATCCCCGCCGCCTCCGCCAGGGTCTTGAGCATGGGGGGCGGCGCGCTGGCGGTCAGCTCCACCAGGGCGGCCACCAGGCCCATGCCCACCTCGATGGACTGAATGCCGAGCTGTTCGTTTTCCGCCTCCTGACTGCTTGCGTCGGCGCGTGCGCTCCGGGATGGGGCGGGGGGTTTTTGCCGCATTCTGGCGGCAGGCGACTTATCCATGAATATCCTGCTTCCTTCCGCCCTGACGCCGGGAGGCGCCGGCGGGCTATACACATCGTGTCCGACTAGGGTCTGTTGACCTTGGATTCGGGGGTCGCACTCACGACCCTGGGCGCCCGGTGCAAGGCGCGGCGACAAAACTTCGAGGCCCTGGCGGCCACTCAAGTCAATTACAAAAAGTGAACTTTGGTTCCACAATGGAATATCCGTGATTATGCCCCATACTCGGGCCGTCCACGCCATCTGCCCCGCCTTGCCAGCGCTGGCGCCCAGCACAGCACCAGGAAACGCCGGTCTCGCCTCGGCGGTGCCAGGCGCCGATGCCACCCTCCTTCCCCTGGTGGCGGAAGCCTGTTCAAGAAGCTTGTGGCTCCTGGTGGCGATGACCGCCCGGCCCAAGGATGACAAGGCCCCGGCGTATTCCACACGATGGCCGTCAACGCAGCCCCACCATCCGGATTGGCCGCCATTAAATTACGCTGAGCGTACTTGGCTTTCACTATAGAATATCGAGACTTAAGCTTTCTTACCCCGTCGGACCCGCCATGCGGGTTGTCATGGGCTACCCACAATTAGTACACTGTTTAGCCGGAACCCGCATGATTCGAAGCCAACCGAGCCTTGGCGCGGACTACGGCCAGCAACCAGGAGCTACGGCAATGAGTGATTCCAGCGCCTATCAGCACATTCTTTACGAACCCCGGGATGGCGTCGGCTGCATCACCCTGAACCGTCCCGACAAGCTCAACGTCCTGGGTATCGGAGCGGGTTCGAGCCGGGACGAAATCGCCCGCGCCTTGGCCGTTGCGGATGCCGACGATGCCGTCGGCTGCGTGCTGATCAAGGCTGCCGGCCGGGCCTTTTGCGCCGGGGGCGACCTCTCCGGGGCGGCGCCGGCCATCACCCCTCTGGACAACCATCTCTTCAACGAGCAGATCCTGCGCTTCTTCGCCGCCTTCCGGGCCATGCACAAGCCGGTCATCGCTGCGGTGAACGGCCTGTGCATCGGCGCGGGGATGGGCTTCATCGCCCAGTGCGACCTGGTGCTGGCGGGGGACGATGCCCGCTTCGGTCTGGTGGAGGGCCGCATCGGCCACCCCGGCGCCTCGGAGCTGGTCCCCATCATCGGCGCGGCCTGGGCCAAGTTCCTGATTCTCACCGGGGAGTTCATCGATGCCGAGCGGGCCCGGGAAATCGGCCTGGTACTTACCGTGGAACCCGCCGAACGCCTGCACCAGCGCGCCTTTGACCTGGCCCAGCGCATCGCCCGTATGCCCCGGGACGCGGTGCTGCTCAACAAGGCCTGCATTGACAACATGTCCGATGCCCTGGGCCGCAGCGTAGGCCGCCTGGTGGGCCGCGCCCACGACACCATCACCAAATCCATGAGCCCCCTGGCCAAGGCGCCTGACGGCCGCTGTTTCCAGGACATTCTGGAAAACGAAGGCATGGAAGCCATGAAGGCCGCCCGGGACACCCAATTCCAGGGCCGCTGGCTGGAAGCGCGCAACAGCAAATAATCCGATTCCGGCACCAGTCGGAATCAGCACGACAAACATAGGAGACACACCGTGGACGGTCCTTTGACCGGGGTACGCATCCTCGACATGACGTCGGTGATCATGGGCCCCTACGCAACCCAGATTCTTGGCGACTTTGGCGCCGACGTGATCAAGATCGAAGTTCCCACCGGCGACACCACCCGCCAGGTGCCCCCCATGCGCAATGCCGGCATGGGTGCCTTCTACCTGCATATTAACCGCAACAAGCGCAGCATCGTGCTGGACCTCAAGAAGCCCGAGGCCCTGGCCGCCCTCATGAAGCTGGTGGAAACCGCCGACGTGCTGGCCTACAACGTGCGGCCCCAGGCCATGGCCCGGCTGGGCATCAGCCACGACAAACTGGCCCAGATCAATCCCCGCATCATTTCCGTCTGCATGATGGGCTTCGGCCAGGACGGCCCCTACGCCGCCGACCCGGCCTATGAAGACCTGATCCAGGGACTCACGGCGGTGCCCTCCATGCTGGTCCAGGCCGGCTCCGAACACCCCCACTACGTGCCCCTGTCCTTCAACGACCGCTCCGTCGGCCTCAATGCCGCCATCGCCCTGACTGCGGCCCTCTATCATCGGGAAAAGACCGGCCGGGGCCAGGAGATCCAGGTTCCCATGTTCGAGACCATGGTCCAGTCGGTCTATAGCGACCACATGGGCGGCCTCACCTTCGACCCGCCCCTCGGGCCCCCGGGTTACAAGCGCCAGCTCAACAAGGACCGTCGCCCCTACCCCACCCAGGACGGCTATGTGTGCGTCATCGTCTACACCGACAAGCATTGGCAGACCTTTGCCAACATGATCGGCCGCCCCAAGCTGATGGAAGAAGACCCGCGCTTCAAGAACATCACCAGCCGCACCGAATACGCCGCCGACATCTACGCCATGGTGGGAGAGGTGATGAAGGGCAAGACCACCGCCGAGTGGATCAAGCTCCTGAAGGAAGGCGACATCCCCGTGGCCCCCCTCCATACCCTGGACTCCCTCCTGGAAGACCCCCATCTCAACGCCACCGGCTTCTTCCAGACCATCGACCACCCCACCGAGGGCCGCATCCGCCAGATGGAGATCCCCAGCCGCTGGTCCGAATCCCAACCCACCATCCGCCGCCCGGCCCCCCGCCTGGGGGAAAACACCGTGGAGATCCTGCGGGAAGCGGGTTATGGCGACGAAGAGATCGACAAGCTGCTGGCGAGCCGCTCCGCCGTCCAGTTCCAGAGCTGAAGCCAACCATGAACATCGCCAAGTTCCTCATCCGTGCCGGCGCGGTCATGGCAGACCACCCGGCCGCCGTGGTCGGAACCCGACGGGTCTGCACCTATGGCCAACTCTCTGCCCGGGTCGCGGCCCTGGCCGGCGCCCTCCTGGACCGGCTCGGCCTGAAACCTGGCGACCGGGTCGCCCTGGCCATGAAGAACTGCCCCGAATACCTGGAGGCCCTCTACGCCTGCTGGCATGCCGGGCTGGTGGCGGTCCCGGTCAACGCCAAGCTCCATGCCCGGGAATTCGCCTACATCATCGATGACAGCGGCGCCGGCCTGGTGCTGGTTTCACCGGATCTGGCGGCCACCATCGGCGAGGCCATGCAGGCGGCCGCCAGTGCCCCGCCCGTGGTGGAGATCGGCTCCGCCGCGTGGCGGGCCCTGGCAAGCGCCGCCCCCATCGGCCTCCACCCCGCCTCCCCCCTTGACCCCGCCTGGCTGTTCTATACCAGCGGTACCACCGGCCGCCCCAAGGGCGCCATCCTCAGCCATCGCAACCTGCTGGCCATGACCAGCGCCTATTTCATGGATGTGGACGCGATCGCGCCGGGGGATAGCATCCTCCACGCGGCCCCCATGTCCCATGGTTCAGGCCTCTACATCCTGCCCCACGTGGCGGCCATGGCCACCCATGTGATCCCGGAAAGCGGCGGCTTCGAGCCGGCCGAGACCTTCCAGCTTATCGCTGCCCATCCGGGCATCTCCTTCTTCGCCGCCCCCACCATGGTCCACCGCCTGGTGGGCGCCCCGCAAGCCGCCGGCGCCGATACCCGCAACCTGAAGACCATCATCTACGGCGGCGGCCCCATGTACGTGGAAGACTGCAAGAAGGCCCTGGCCCTGTTCGGCCCCAAGCTCGCCCAGATCTATGGCCAGGGGGAGAGCCCCATGACCATCACGGCCCTGTCCAAGCGTCTCCACGCCGACACCGGCCACCCCCGCTTTGAAGAGCGTCTGGGTAGCGTCGGCTACGCCCAGAGCGTTGTGGAAGTCCGCATCGCCGGCGCCAACGACGAACCCCTGGCAGCTGGAGAAGTGGGAGAAATCCTGGTACGGGGCGAAACCGTGATGGCCGGCTACTGGAACAAGCCGGAAGCCACCCGGGAGACCCTGCGGGGCGGCTGGCTCCATACCGGGGACATGGGTACTCTGGATGCCGATGGCTTCCTGACCCTGAAGGACCGCTCCAAGGACGTGATCATCAGCGGCGGCACCAATATCTACCCCCGGGAGGTGGAAGAAGTACTGTTGCTGCATCCTGCGGTCAAGGAGGTATCGGTAGTCGGGCGCAGCCACCCCGACTGGGGCGAGGAAGTGGTGGCCTTCGTCGTCGCCATGCCGGGACAAGGACTGTCCAGCGATGACCTGGATCGTCTGTGCACCGACAACATCGCCCGCTTCAAGCGGCCCAAGGAATACCGCTTCGTCGAGGCCTTGCCCAAGAACAACTACGGCAAGGTCTTGAAGACCGAGTTGCGGGAGTGGGCAACCAGACCCTGAAGTCCCCGATCCCCGGGGTCGGATCACCCCATCGAGAACGGCCCGCCCCGTCATGGGAGGCGGGCCGTTCCCGCTTTCAGGCAGCCAGTAGCCGTTCCAGCTTCGCGAAGTGGGGGCCGGTGATCACCCCCTTGGGCCGACCGGAGCGGGTCAGGTATTTTTCGTCCTGCTCGATCCGGGTAAACAGAATGGCCAGGCGATAGGCGGCGAATACGTCGTAGTAGTGGAAATTCTCCACCTTACGGCCGCTGGTCTTCTCGTAGTGGGCGATGGTGGCCGCCACGTCCGGCAATCCAGCCAGCCGGTCGATGGGTGCCACTGGGCGGCCACCGCTGGTGGTCCAGTCGATGTGAGCGAACCAGGCCAGATCGGATTCCGGATCGCCGATGCAGGCCATCTCCCAGTCCAGCACCGCCACCACCTGGTTATCCCGGAACACCATGTTGCCCAGCCGGGTATCCCCCCAGCACAGGGACAGGCGTTTCGGGGTGAAGCTGTTTTGCAGCAGCCATTCCCGGGTCTTGGCCAAAATCGGCGGCATGGGTTCGCCGTTCTGGGCGAACACCTCGTCGTAGTAGGCGATCTGGCTCTCGATGAAACCCTGGTTGCCCGTCTTGGGTCCCAGGAAATCCAGGCCAGCCTCCTGCCAATCCACCTCATGGATACGCGCCAAGGTCTCCACCGCATCGAACCAGACCTGGGCCCGCTCCGCCTCGCTGGCCTCGAACAGGGGGCCCGACACATGGTAGGAGGGAAAATCCCCCGGCACCCAGCCGTTCACCTCCCCCATGATGTAGAAGGGCACACCGATCACCGATGGGTCCTCCTCCATCCAATGCACCGTCGGCACGGGCACCTTGGTGTTGCTGAGGCCTTTCAGCAGCCGATACTGCAAGGACATGTCGTAGGCGTAGCGCGGAAACACCAGAAAATCCCCCAGGGGAGGCCAGCGCATCACCATCTTCAGAGTCCTGGCTTCCTGCCCCTCCCGCCAATTCAGGGTCAGGAAATAGGTTTCATTGGACGAGCCCGCTCCGGGCGGCTTTAGCGGAGACAGGGAGATGTCGGCAGCCTCCGGCATTTTCCTGGCGAACCATTTTTCCAGCTGGGTCCGGGCGACTTCCAGGTCGATTTGTTGTGCCATTACCGTATCCTCCGCTCAGGGCGCGTATTTCGCGTGCTTGCCATGAATGCCGAACTGGATCATCCCGTAGCCCACCTGGTCGCCACAGCGGCATTCGACGATGAAGGTGGGGGCCTCGGACACGTCCTTCATCTGGGTCGGGTCAGTGATGTCGAACTTTTCACCGTCAATCCAGTTCGGGCCCATCCAGCGGCCGAGACGGAACCCCTTGTAGGGCCAGTAACCGGCGGCTTGCAGGTAAATGATCGAAATGGGGCGAATCTGGATTTCCCGCTTCGATCCATCTTCGGCCAGGGCAACGATCCGTGCACCCTGCAGCAAGCGGGTGCCGGGCACGAGCTGAAAGTCATGCTCCTCGCCGATCAGGCGGGTCTCCGGCCCGGAAGGATGGACAATGCCTCCGGTGAAATGAAGCACCTGGGCGTTATGGTCTTCCCGCAGGCTGGAGCAGGTGTACCAGTCATCGAACTGGAAAATATGCCAGTCCCCCAGGAAACCCTGCTGCCGGATGGGGGGTTGGAAGCTGGAATCATCGGTGTAAAGGTTGTGCATCCAGCGAATGCCCCAGGAGTGATCCCGGTGGGAAAGCCAGGTATCGGGGCTGATCTCGTAGGTCTTGCCTTCCACCTTGAGCCAGCCCTTGGCCCGTCCAGTCTGGGCATAGCGGCAGATGTCCTCCGTCACCCGGCCACGGCTGCGGGCATACTGGGGTGACTCCTCATGGGGGGGCATAGTGGCTTCGAATTCCACTTCCCAGCTAACACCGTAGTCGTTCTCCTCAACGACCCAGTGGATCCGCTTCATGCCTTCGACGATCTGGTAGGAAAGGGGCCCGACCCGCACCGCATCCGTACACGGGCGAAATTCCCGGGACGCCCGGATGTTGTACTGGGTCTTGTTATCGACGGTCAGCAGGGCGGAGGCATCCATCACGTTGCGGTTGGTGGAAACCCCGAAGTGGGAACTCAGGAAGAACTTGCCCGACTTGTCGTGGGCGCAGATCCAGGCGTTTTCCCGCCAGTTGTCGCCGCTATCGACCACGTGGTCGAAAGTGGTGGGGGTCTGGTGGCAAAGCATTTCATCGTATTTGCTGAGCATGAATGTCTCCTCCGGATATTTGCTTGCGGATTGTTTTCCTAGCATTCCACGTTGGAGCTTAGCGACAAGCGCTCGGGCTGTCCGAAGCTTCGTTTGACCCACTGTCCAATGACCCTGGGCAGCACTGCCTGGCTTGCCGCAGAGCGGCAGGAGGGCTTGCTTCGTGCCAGCGCCTGGGGCGCCACGGGCACACCCCGTCCGCTAGGGAATGGCCGGAGCGTGGTTCCGCTAAGGTTGCCCGGCGGGTGCCAGGGGATCGATCGGCGGGCGTCCCAGGGCGGGGCGATTGCCCGTCAGTACCGTGGCCAGTACGAAATCCACCGAATACTTCCGCCAGGCGCTCACGCTTTCAGGGGCCGCCGTATCGAAGCCCGTCAGGGTGGAGGCCGTGTATCGGCTGGTAAATCCGCCGGTAATGAGGAGCGAGGCCGCGGCACAAAACATGCGCGGGTCCACCCCCTGGACAAACTCGCCGCTGGCCGCGCCCCGTTGCAGGATGCGATCCATCAGATCGACCAGGATGGGGGCCATGCCGGTAAACCGGTTCTGATGCCCGGCGTTGCGTTCGTGGAGCCGGAAGCTTTCCTGGGCCAGGGAGCCCAGGCTTGGATCGACCCGGTATTGGTCAAAGGAATGCTCCAACAGCACCCGCAAGGCGTCGGTGGGGGGTAGATGATCCAGCTCCAGCGCCAACAGATCAGCCAATACATCCTGGGCAGACTCATCGAGAACGCTGGCGAACAACTGTTCCTTGCTGCTGAAGTAGTGATAGACCAACTGCTTGGTGACCCCCGCGGCCCGGGCGATGTCGTCCACCCTCGCCCCGGCCACGCCCTTTTCGGAGAAAGCCTGGCGTGCTTCCTTGAGCAAGCGCGCCAGGGTCACCCGTTTTTTGGAGACGGAGCCAGGTACTTCGGTTTCGTGGGGGGGAGATTGCTTGGCGGTCATCTCTTTGGGGCATGGGCGAAAGGCTCGCCATCTTGCTGTCCTGAACCAGTCAAGAAGTGGAAACCAGGGAATTGTTTCACACGGTACGCAACCGGGGGAGGGGATCCAAGAGATTCGTGGGGCCAGGCCTGCCGCCGTTGGCGATCAGCCCCCGGCGGGAAACGCCTCTTTTAACCTAAAACCCTCACCACAGAGACCCAGAGTAGGGCCAGGCCGCCGTCACCGAGCTGGTGGCGGAGATTGCCGAGTCGGCGGGAAGCGAGGACTTGTTCGTGGAGGTCGGAGACCGCGTCACGTATTGCCCCGTCGACGATCCGGCAGACCGCCACAGCATCCTTATTGTCGACAGCGAAAGCAATGTGAAGATGGGACTCGTCAACGAGAACGCGCCGCTCGCCCAAGCCTTGCTAGGCCTGGCTCCAGGCGACGAGGGATTATTGGATATCCCGGTTCAGAGAGCCCGTCGGATTCGGGTCATCAAGGTTCAGCGACAGGAGGAGCTTTTGTCGTGAGTTGAAGTCGATACGGCAATCCAAGTCCAACGAAAATGGCCCCCGATATTTTGGGGGCCATTTTTCTGCTTGCCGTCCGAGCCTGACAGACCGTTTACTCACGTTTTGTTAACGGCTTGCCGACTTCGGGAGCCTTTTCCATTACACCCGGAAGCGGGACACCGCCTCCTGCAACTGGCTGGCCAGACGCTCCATCTCCCGCGCCGCGCCCACCGTTTCCTCGATGGCCTGGTTGTTGTTCTGGGCCATGCTGGCGATGGACTCGATACTCTCCGTCACCGCCGCGCTGGCCCGCCGCTGCTCACCGGTGGCCGCGGCGATCTCGTCCAGGCCGCTACCCACCTCCGCGGCGGACTGACGCGCGCTGCCGATCACTGCAGAGACCTGATCCGCCGCCTGACGGCTGGTGGCCAGATGGCCCCGTCCCCGGTCCAGGGAACCGGTCACCGCCTCGGATTGCTGGGCAATGCGCGCCGTGATGGCGTCGATCTCGCCGGCAGAGCGGGCCGACTTCTCGGCCAGCTTGCGCACCTCGTCGGCCACCACCGCGAAACCGCGCCCCTGCTCCCCGGCCCGGGCCGCCTCGATGGCGGCATTGAGGGCCAGTAGATTGGTCTGCTCAGCGATTTCCCGCACCTCCTGGGTCATGGCGGTGATGGCCGAGGTGGATTGCACGAAGGCGGTCACCGATTCGGCCATGTGCCCCACGGCATGGTCCACCTGTTCCATTTCCCGGATCAGGCTGGCCAGACTGCGGGCCCCTTCCTCGGAGCGGGCCAGACTTTCCCTGGAGCGGGCCTGCACCTGCTCGGCGGAAGCAGCAATGGCGGTGATGTGGCTCATCAAGTCCTCCACCGCGCCCGCCGCCGCCACCGATTGTTCGTTCTGGCGATGGGAACTGGAGGCCACCCCGGCGGCCCCCTTCACCAGGCTGCGGGCCGAGGTGGCCACTTCGCTGGCGGACGCCCCCACCTGGCGCACCAGGCCGGCGATGGTGGCCAGCATGTCATTGAAGCGCCCGGCGGCCCGGCCGATTTCATCCTGGCTGCTGGCCTCCAGGCGCCGGGTCAGGTCGCCCTCGCCCTTGGCCAGTTCCCCCAGGGTATGGGTCATGGCCTCCAGGGGGCGGGTCACGAAGCGCCGGATGAAGAAGAACACGAAGCCCATCACCGGCAAGGACACCAGCACCGCGAAGAGCACGCTCTTGTTGCGGAAACTGGCCACTTCGGAATTCACCTTCTCCAGGGATATCCGCATGCTCACGGCCCCCAGCACGGTCTTTTCGGGCACCTGATGGCAAGTGATGCAGTTCTTGCCCAGATAATTGCTGGCGGCCAGGGTGGGAAAGACCACCCTCAGGTGCTCGCCCAGGGTGTCGGAGGTTTCCACCGCCAGATGGGGCTGGCCGGAAGCCAGGGCGGCCTGCTCGGTCTTGTCCAGGACACGCTGCTCCCCCTGGGAGCCCGGACCGAATTGCTTGGCAACGGCTTCACCCCGCAGCACCTGCACATCCCGGATCGCCGAGAGCTCCTTGATCTGGTCGAGGAATACGTCCCGCTGGCCCACCGTACCGGTGATCATCATACCGGTGAGCCCGGCCATGGTCATTTCATGAACACTGTGGGCAAAGTCCTTGGCCTGTTCGATGGCCATGTCCCGATTGACTCGGGTTTCCCAGACGATCATGCCCCCCCAGGCCAAGGCCAGCATCAGCCAGATGACTCCCGTCAGTCGCAGCCAGACTGGCGTATCGGAAAACCGTCTCATCCCGCTCTCCATTCCCAGGCCCGCTTGAAGCGGGCATCCGATTGAATAGAGCGTTTATCGGCCGAAATGGCGATTTCTTGATGCCGGACCACTCACCCAGGCTTGATGCCAGTCAATTCGAGCACCCGTAGCCGCGCCCTGGACTGAAAGGCAAGGGATCAGGGCACCACCGCCAGCAGGCGCTCGATGGCGGTCAGCAAGAGGGGGCTGTCTGGCTCCACCTCGCTGGGAAAGCTCAAGACCAGGGAGCCGCTGCGGTCGATCAGGTACTTGTGGAAGTTCCAGCGCGGCAGATCGCCCGTGGCGCGGATCAGCTGGCGGAAGAAGGGATTGGCAGCGGGCCCCGCGACGCTGCTTTTGGCCACCATGGGAAACCTCACGCCGTAGGTGCTCCGGCAAAACTCGGCCACTTCCTGATTGGTGCCGGGTTCCTGCTGGCCAAAATCGTTGGAGGGAAACCCCAGCACCACCAGGCCCCGGTCCTTGAGGCGCTCATGGAGCTTTTCCAGGCCATCGTACTGGCGGGTATAGCCGCAGAAACTGGCGGTATTGACCACCAGCACCACCTTGCCCCGCAGCTCGCACAAGGGCATGGGGCTTTCATCCTGCAACCTGGGGAAGGTGTGGTTGAGGAGCGCGGGGCAGGACTCCGCCGCCCGCGCTGCCTGGGCCGCCGCCAGCATGAGGAAGGTCAGGGTGCCCAGGGCTGGAGCCCGGATTTTCCGAACGCTCATGGCTGCCGCCCTCCCATGGCGAAATGAGATCCGTCACCCCGATGGAGAAAGATCATGAGCGCCGTGGATCCGCTGCGCCCCTCTTCCGCCATGACGCCGCCCTCCTGCCTGGCCTCAAACGGCTTGGCCAGCAGCCCCACCGCCACCGCAAGAATCAGGGCGGCCATCCCCACCGCCCCCTTGACAGGAAGGAATCCACGCTTGCGGGCTGCGCCCGGGCTGGCTGGGCATGAGATCAGGGTCGCCATTTTTTGTCCTGGACAATAATTTACTCAAGTCCTACGATAGGTACGCATTTCGACGTTGTCAACGTTTTGTCCTGGACAAATGAATAATCCCCCCCCTTCCGCTCCCCACCACCCAGCGCACCTGCCCATCGCTGCGGTGGAAAGGGATACGGGCCTCTCCAAGGACACCCTGCGGGTCTGGGAACGACGCTACGGATTTCCGACGCCCCTGCGGGACAGCCACGGGGAGCGGGTCTACCCGGAAGACCAGGTAACCCGTCTTCGGCTGATCCGCCGGCTGCTGGACCACGGCCATCGGCCCTCCCGGGTCGTGGGCAACTCCCTGACGGAACTGTCCGCCTTGCTGGGGCATCACGATGGCGCCCAGACCCCGGTCGATCCCGGCCGGTGGGAGGCATTGCTGGCCCTGCTCCAGGCGCATCAGGGGCTGGCCCTGCGCAGCGCCCTCCAGCAACAGCTCCTCAAGCAAGGCTTGCAAGGCTTCGTCCGCGACACCGTCGCGCCCCTGACCCGGGCGGTGGGAGACGCCTGGATGCTGGGGAAGCTGGATGTCACGGCGGAGCACCTGTACACCGAGCAGGTGCAAAACGTCCTGCGCAGCGCCATTGGCAGCCTGACCACCACGGGGCAAAGCCCCCGCATCCTCCTCACCACCCTGCCGGGGGAACTCCATGGCCTGGGGCTTCTCATGGTGGAGGCCAGCCTGGCTCCGGAGTCGGTCACCTGCGTATCCCTGGGGACCCAGACCCCCATCGGCGATATCCAGGCAGCGACCCTCATCGGCGACTTTCAGGTGGTGGCGCTGTCCTTCAGCGCGGCCTTCACCCACCGCAGGGCGCTTGCCGCCCTGGCCACCTTGCGGGCCAAGCTGCCTGACACCGTCGAAATCTGGGCGGGTGGCCAGGCCCTGGCAGGCCATCATGGCCGCCTGACCGGCACCCGGATCTGCCCCACTCTGGATGAGGCCCATGGCGCCCTGGCGGCCTGGCGGGAGGCCCATCCCACTGCCTGACGGGGCCTGTCCGCCCCGGCAGGATTGCAGGCTCGGGCGATCCATGGTGAACTCCCGCCCCATGCAGCGCTACCCTACCCCGGCCTTCGAAGCCAAGATCTGCCCTCCGGACGAACTCATTGCCCGGGCCGCCGGCCTGCCCAAGCCTGTGGTGTTTACCAACGGTTGTTTCGACATCCTGCACCGGGGCCATGTCACGTATCTAGCCCAGGCCCGGGCCCTAGGGGCCTCCTTGGTGGTTGCCCTCAATACCGACGAATCGGTGCGCCGCCTGGGCAAGGGCGCGGACCGGCCGATCAACCCCCTGGCCGACCGGCTGGCGGTCCTGGCCGCCCTGGGATGCGTGGACCTGGTGACCTGGTTCGACCAGGACACCCCCCTCCAGTGCATCCTGGAATGCCGCCCCCAGATCCTGGCCAAGGGCGGCGACTGGCCGGTGGAAAGCATCGTGGGCGCCGCCGAGGTCAAGAGCTGGGGCGGCATGGTGCGCTCGATTCCCTTCTTCCATGAACGCTCCACCACCCGGCTGGTGGAGCGCATCCGCGGACTCTGATCGCTCCACCCTGGTCCCGGGGGCATCCCGCTCCAATGGCGTTTCTGTAAGGATCCCGCCCCGGCTCCGGTCTTGTCGGGCAGGAAGCGCTGTCGCGCCCCTCCAGGCCGGCTCTCCCGGTCTGGCATCCCAACGGAGACCATCATGAACAAACGCCGAATCATTCTCGCCGCCGCCCTGGCCGGGGTCGCCGCCGCCAGCGGCATCGCCCAGGCCGCCGATGCCCCCAAGGACAAGTGCTACGGCATCGCCAAGGCCGGCGCCAACGACTGCGCCAGCACCACCGGCAGTCATTCCTGCGCCGGCCAAGCCAAGAAGGACAACGACCCCAACGACTGGAAGCACGTGGCCAAGGGCACCTGCGAGCAGATGGGCGGCACCCTGAAGCCCGGCGAAAAGATGATGAAGTAGGCGCCCCCCGGTCCCAGCGCCATGACTACCCCCTCGCCAAGCTGCGGCATCGGCCTGCGCGCCCCCCACTACCGGGAGTTCCTTGAGCACCGGCCGGCAGTGGACTGGCTGGAGGTGCACAGCGAGAACTACTTCGGCGCCGGCGGCTGGGACCTCCATGTGCTGGAAACCCTGCGCCCGGACTACCCCCTGAGTTTCCATGGGGTGGGCCTGGGCCTGGGCTCTTCCACGGAGGAATTCCTGGCCGGCCACCTAGCCCGCCTGAAGTCCCTGGTGGATCGTTTCCAGCCCGCTCTGGTATCCGAACACCTGTGCTGGGCCGCCCTGCCCGGCCGTCATTTCAACGATCTGTTGCCCCTGCCCCTCACCGAGAAAGCCCTGGAACGGATGGCTCACCGGGTAGACCGGGTCCAGACGGCCCTGGGGCGGACCATACTGATGGAAAACGTATCCACCCACCTGCGCTTTCGGGCCGACCAGATGAGCGAGGCGGACTTCCTCGCCGCCCTGGCCCGACGCACCGGCTGCGGGGTGCTGCTGGACATCAACAACCTCTACGTGAATCAGCTCAACCACGGGGAAGACGCCCTGGCGGCCCTGTCCGCCCTGCCGCTGGGGGCCCCGGCCGAAATCCACCTGGCCGGCCACCTGGTCACCCCCGACAGCGTGATCGACCACCACGGCGACCGGGTCGCCCCGGCCGTATGGCAGCTCTATGCCCAGGCCGTGGCCCGCTTCGGGCCCCTCCCCACCCTGATCGAGTGGGACACGGACATCCCGGCCCTGGCAGTGCTTCAGGACGAAGCCGCCCAGGCCCGGGCCATTGCCCGGCAAACCCTGGCGGAACGGAAACCGTGCCATGCCTGAAGCCCCCATCGATCCGCTGCTGGCGGCCTTTGGCGCCGGCCTGCTGGACCCGGCGGCCACCCCGGCGGACATCTTCCACGGCCCTGGCGCCGCTGCCCGCTTCGCCCTCTACCGGGGCAACCTCACCGCCCACTGGCAACGCGGCCTGGCGGGCGCTTTTCCGGTCCTATGCCAGCAGGTGGGCGACGAGTTCTTCCGGGACCTGGCCCGGGCCTACGGGCGGCAAGTGCCCTCTGCAAGCGGCGACCTGGATCAGCTGGGCGCCGGGCTGGCGGACTTCCTGAGGGATTTCCCGCCGGTGGCGGCCTACCCCTGGTTCCCCGCCCTGGCCCGCCTGGAGTGGGCGGTCCATCAGGCGGCCCGGGCCGCCGACGGCGTTCCCGTGAGGGCGACCGATCTGGCCAGACTGGGGGCGGAGCAACTGGATACCCTGAGCCTGGCTCTGGGCCCCGCCACCGCTCTGCTGGCCGAAGACTGGACGGTGGCCCGGTTGTGGCTAACCCATCAGCCCGGCAGCGCGAGCCCCCTGGCGGCGGCCATCCGCCGCCCCAGCCCCATCCTGGTTCATCGGCCCCGCTGGCGGGTGGAGGTCCGCCCCCTGGGACAGGGCGAGTTCGCCGCCCTCACCGCCCTGACTTCCCCTGCCCCCCTGGGGGCGGCCCTGGAGCGGGGACTGGAAGCCGACGCCCGCTTCGACCCCGGCGCAGCCCTGGCCCGCTGGCTTACCGACCGCCTGTTGGAGCATCCCTCATGAACGCTTTCCTCAAACTCCATCGCGCCAGCCAATGCTGGGACACCCGGCTGTCCGACTGGGGCGGCAGCCTGCTCCTGCTGGCCATCCGCCTCCATGTGGGCTGGCAGTTTTTCAAGGCCGGCCTGCTCAAGATCCAGGACTGGGATAGCACCCTCGCCCTGTTTCATGACGAGTACCAGGTACCCCTGCTGCCCCCGGAGCTGGCGGCGCTCCTGGGAGCTGGCGGCGAACTGCTGTTCCCCGCCCTGCTGTTCCTGGGACTATTCACCCGCCCCGCCGCCATGGGGCTGTTCCTGGTGAACCTGGTGGCGGTGGCTGCCTACCCCGCCCTGTTCCAGTTCGAGTGCCCGGCGGCCCTCAACAACCATTTCTTCTGGGGAATTCTGCTCCTGGTGGGGGTGGCCTTCGGTAGTGGCCGGCTGGCGGTGGATCCCTGGTTGGCCAGGCGGGCCAAACTAGATTAGGGCGTGTCTCATTAACCCCGGGGGTCGGCTTCCCCAACTCCAAGCCAAGGGAGGCCCGGGGGGGCTCCAATCCGGCCATCAATTTTCCGGCTGATTTGTGCCAATATTCAGGCCCCGTGGGCGCGGATAGGCCAGCTGGAGCGGTCCCGCGCGCCCACACAATAATTCCTCCTGGAGACCCCCGATGAATCCCAAACTGTTGACGATCCTCTTCCTGCTCGGCCTGCCCACCCTGGCCGCGGCCGCCGACAAGGAAACCATTTGCCAGCTCGTCGAAGCGGAAGCCTTGCCGGCCCTGGGTTTTGACGGTCCGCGCAAGCCCCAATTCCATGAAATGGTCTTTCCCAAGGAACAGACCGAGGCCCCCAGCGACATCCTCTCCCAAACCTGTCTGCTCAATGGCGAAACCCCAGAGGGCGGCGCCGTCTTCGTGGTGCTGGAAACCTTTGGCCCGGATATCACCACGGAAGCCATTACCGCCTGGTTCAAACAAGCGGGAGACAAGGCGCGGGCCGCGGAGCCGGAGGCCAGGATCGAGGAAACCACGATCGGCGAGGCGGTCTGCGAAAGCGGCCGCTACGAAATTCCCGCCCAGGGCGGCCAGGCCGTACAACAGCGCTATGTGGCCTGCGACCAATTGGTCAGCAGCAAGCGCCATCTGACCATCAACCTACAACGGCCCGATAGCGCGGCCGCCTTCCCCTCCGCGCCCCAGGTCAAGGCGCTGCTGGACAAGGCCGCCAGCCGCCTGGCCGCGGCCCAACCCTGATCCCCGGCACCGGGAAACCAGCGCCCGGCGCTAAACTCTAGCTATTGCCCGCCCAGGCAACTTTCCCACGGCAGGAGATACCCCATGAAGATCGCAGACAACGTCACCGCCCTCATCGGCAACACCCCCCTGGTCAAGCTCAACCGCCTGGCCGCCGGAATCGATGCCACCATCGCCCTCAAGCTGGAGTTCTTCAACCCGGCCCACAGCGTGAAGGACCGGATCGCCATGGCCATGATCGATGCCGCTGAAAAGGCCGGCAAGATCGGCCCCGACACCATCGTGCTGGAGCCCACCTCCGGCAACACCGGCATCGGCCTGGCCATGGTCTGCGCCGCCCGGGGTTACAAGTGCGCCTTCGTGATGCCCGAGACCATGAGCCGGGAACGCCGCCTGCTCCTCAAGGCTTACGGCGCCGAGTTGATCCTCACCCCAGGCCCCGAGGGCATGGGAGGCGCCATCGCCAAGGCCCGCGCCCTGGCCGACGCCGACCCCCGCTACTTCATCCCCCAGCAGTTCGAGAACCCCTCCAACCCGGAGATCCACCGCAACACCACCGCCGAGGAAATCTGGCAGGACACCGACGGCCAGGTGGATATCTTCGTCTCCGGGGTAGGCACCGGCGGCACCATCACCGGGGTGGGTGAAATCCTCAAGACCCGCAAGCCCGGGGTGAAGATCGTGGCGGTGGAGCCGGACGCCAGCCCGGTCCTGTCCGGCGGCCAGAAGGGGCCCCACCCGATCCAGGGCATCGGCGCCGGCTTCGTGCCCGCCGTCCTCAACACCGCCATCTATGACGAGGTATTCCGGGTCAAGAACGACGACGCCTTCACCATCGCCCGCCGCCTGGCCACGGAAGAAGGGTTGCTGGTGGGGATTTCCTCCGGCGCGGCGGTGCATGCCGCCCTGGAGATTGCCCGCCGGCCGGAGAGCAAGGGCAAGCTGATCGTGGTGATCATCCCCTCCTTCGGCGAACGCTACCTGTCCACCGCCCTCTACGCCCACCTGGAAGTCTGACGGCCGCCGCCCGTGAGCGCCCTGCGCCCCCACCTGCTGGACAGCACCGGGGGCCTGGGCTATCACCTGGGGGCGGCACTGCGGCGGCGGCGCGCTTGGGCGCCCTTCCGTGCCCAGGTGGCCCGCTGGCTCGCCGGGTGGTCCCCCGGGCGGGCAGAACTGGTGCTGGTGGGCCCCTCCGGGGGCTACACCCTCCCCCTGGAGTTTCTGAGCCGTTTCCGCCGGGTCACCGTGCTGGAGCCCGACCCCCTGGCCCGGTTCATCCTGCGCCGGCGCTTTCCCACGATTCCCTTCCACTTCGAGTTCCTGGATTGCCTGGCCCTGCCGGAGGGCCCCGCCACCCTGGCCCGGGCCCATCCCCACGCAGCCATCCTGTTCGCCAATTTGCTGGGCCAAGTGGCCGACGGGGGCGACATGCCGCCGCTGGCCGCAGCCCTGCGCAGCGCCCTGGCCGGCCACCCCTGGGCCAGCTACCACGATGTCCTCTCCGCGCCGGAGCCCCCCGGGCGCCCGGTCCCTGAGCAGGTTCCCGCCAGGGCCACGGCAGACACCCTGGCCCGCGCCCTGTGGCCCGGCCGCCCCCTGCCCATCACCGACCACGGCACCCTCGACCTGGTGGGTAGCGGCGATGCCCAACTGGCCCTGTGGTCCCTGGCCCCCGGGGCCCACCATGTCGTCGAATGGGCCCACCAGACCCCGCCACGCCAGGCCCGGGGAAGCTGATGGGCTAAACTCCGCCCCTATCCCCCACCGGCCCCGTTCGTTTTCATGCGCATTCCCCACCTCCTCCTGATCGGCCTTTGCGCGTGGGGCGGCTGGAACTGGTCCCAGCATCGGCCGGTCAGCCACATCCCGGCGGGCATCGCGGCGGCAGACTTACCCGAGCAGGGCAGCCCCCGGCTGGCGCCCCTGCGGGTGGGGGCCTACCAGCTCACTCCCCTGGCAAGCTTTCGCCTCCAGGCCCGCGTGCTGGCCCGGGAGGACTACCGGATGGACAAGGAGGCCGACCTTGCCCCCACCGACCTGGCCCTGGGCTGGGGCCCCATGTCGGACCCGGCGATCTACGGGCAGCTCGCCATCAGCCAATCCCGCCGCTTCTATTTCTGGCGCTATCAGGATCCGCCCCCCATCCCCCCCGGGGAGATCGCCCGCTCCAGCGCCAACATGCACCTGATCCCGGCCACCCCGGGGGTGCGGGCCGATCTGAGCCGGGTCCGCCCCGGCCAGTTGGTGCGCCTGGAAGGGCATCTGGTGGAGGCCCGCGATGACTCCGGCTGGCGCTGGCGCAGCTCCCTGACCCGGGACGACACCGGCGCCGGGGCCTGCGAACTGGTCTGGGTGGAGGCCCTGGCCATCGAACCGGAGAGACCCTGAGATGGAACGGCCCCCACGCTCGCTTCGCTCGCTGCCCCCCGAGGGGGCTCAGTCCCCCCTTGGGACGGCCCGGCGGGAGGACCGGGAACGGCCCCCACGCTCGCTTCGCTCGCTGCCCCCCGAGGGGGCTCTGCCTCTGCCTCGGGAGGACGGCCCAGGGGGGAGCATGGATTGCCGCCCGGGTTGCGCCGCCTGCTGCATTGCCCCCTCCATTTCCAGCCCCATCCCGGGCATGCCTGGCGGCAAGCCCGCCGGCGTCCGCTGCGTGCAACTCAGCGCCGGCGAGGGTTGCGCCCTCTTCGGCCGACCAGAGCGGCCGGCGGTGTGCGCCAGCCTCCGCCCCCAGCCGGAGATGTGCGGCCAATCCCGGCAGCAAGCCATGGCCTGGCTCACCCGTCTGGAACGACTCACCAGCAACTGAAGCCCCCTCAGACCGGGTTTGCCAGCTCGAAGCGAATCCCCTGGGCCAGGGGCAAGGTCCCGCTGGCATTGACGGTACAGGTGACCCGGCGCATGTAGGCCTTCCAGGCGTCGGAGCCGGACTCCCGGCCACCGCCGGTATCTTTCTCTCCGCCAAAGGCGCCGCCGATCTCGGCGCCGGAAGGACCGGTGTTCACATTGACGATGCCGCAATCGCTGCCCGCCGGGCCCAGGAAGCGCTCCGCCTCAATCAGATCCCGGGTGAAGATGGCCGAGGCCAGACCCTGGGGTACCGCGTTGTGGAGGGCGATGGCTTCAGTCAGATCCCGGTAGGGCAAGAGGTAGAGGATGGGAGCGAAGGTCTCCCGGGCCATCAGCTCGCTGTGGGCCGGCATGGCCACCAGGGCCGGACGGCGGTAGCAGCCTCCCGGACAGCCGGGCACCGTCACCACCTCCCCGCCCCACACCTCGCCCCCCTGAGCGCGGGCCTCGGCCAGGGCGACATCCATGGACTGGCCGGCCGCCAGGTCGATGAGGGGCCCCACCAGCACCCCGGCTTCCAGGGGATTGCCCACCGGGATCCGCTCCCACAGGGCCACCAACCGCTCCACCAGCACATCATGGAGGCTGGCGTGGATGAACAGCCGGCGCAGGCTGGTACAGCGCTGGCCGGCGGTGCCGGTGGCGGCAAACAGCACCGCCCGTTCCACCAGGGCCAGATCCGCGCTGGGGGCGACCACGGCTCCGTTGTTGCCCCCCAGCTCCAGCAAGGAGCGCCCCAGGCGGGCCGCCACCCGGGGGGCCAGCGCCCGCCCCATGGCGCAGGAACCGGTGGCCGACAGCAGCGCCACCCGGCGATCCTCCGCCAGCTGCGTCGCCAGTTCCGCGCCCCCCACCAGCACCTCCAGCAGCCCCTCCGACGCGATGCCCTCCTCCCGGCAGGCCCGCTGGAACAAGGCCGCGCAGGCCAGGGCCGTCAGGGGGGTGCGGGGGGACGGTTTCCACACCACCGGATCGCCGCACACCCAGGCCAGGGCCGCGTTCCAGGCCCACACCGCGGCGGGAAAGTTGAACGCGCTCACCACCCCCACGACCCCCAGGGGATGCCATAACTCCATCAGGCGATGGCCTGGCCGCTCGCTGGGCAAGGTCAGACCGCCGATCTGGCGGGAAAGCCCCTGGGCAAAGTCGCAGATGTCGATCATCTCCTGGACCTCTCCCACTCCTTCGGCCAGGATCTTGCCGCTCTCCCGGGTGATCAGCGCCCCCAGGGCCCCCTGGTGGGCCCGCAGAACCTCCCCATAGCGCCGCACCAGGGCACCCCGCCGGGGGGCCGGAACCTCCCGCCAAGCGGCAAAGGCGCCCACCGCCCGGGCCAGGGCCTGGTGGACATCAGCGGAGGAATGGGGGGCGAGGCGGGCCAGGGGGCTGCCATCGATCGGGCCGATGACCGTCAGGGGGCCCGGCGCAAGGGATTCAAGGGAAACGCCGAAGCTGGCGAGCAGGGGGTGAAGGTCCATGGCCCGGACTCCCGAGGAGTGATGCCCGGTGGACCACCAAGGAGTCCGGGACGTTCGCCGCCCGGGGCGCGGCGGCCTTCAGCCCAGGGCCTGGAGCCGGGCCAGAAGCGTCGCGCCGGGGCCATGGATCCGCACTCGCTTGGCCCGGGAGGTCTCCCCTGAAACCAGTTCCACCGCGCTTTTGGGGACCCCGCAGAACTCCGCCAGAAAAGCCGCCAGGGCCGCGTTGGCCTTGCCGTCCACCGGCGGCGCGGCCAGGCGCAGCTTCATGGCTGCCCCGTGGGGGCCGGCAAAGCCGGTGAGCTTGGCCCCCGGCTGGATATGGAGGACGAGAAGCAGGTCACCCGAAGCCTCCTGGCGCAGCCAGCCCTCCTCCGCCCGGTTCATGTGGGCACCCTTGGCGCTACGCGCCGTCCCGCCAGGCGGAAGCATTCGCCCTTGGGGCGGCCCGGCGGGCTCATTGGGGACACCGTCCCGAAGGGCTCATCGCCCCACCACCAGGCCCAACAGGCCGCCCGACAGGGAAGCCAGGATGGTGAGCAATACCTGGAGCAACAGCAACAGCAACAAGGGGGATAGATCCACGTTGGCGATGGGGGGCAGCACCCGCCGGATGGGCTGCAGGAAGGGGGCCGCCAGGCCGAAGAACAGCGGCGCGGCCGGGGCGTGGGGATTGACCCAGGAGAGGATGGCGGAGAACAGCACCACCGCGATCAGCAGATAGATGGCCAGCTTGAGGAGCGCCAGCAGGCCCAGCCCCCACAGCCCCAGGAGTACCCCCCCCGGACCACCGTTGATGGGCATGCCCCGCAGCCCCAGGTCGATGAGGACGAACAGGGTCTGAAGCACCCAGGCCGGCAGCAGACTGGCCAGATCCAGGCCAAACAGGCCCGGCACCAACCGCCGCACCGGGCGTACCAGCCAGTCGGTGGTGGTGACCACGAACTGGCCCACCTGATTGCGGAATGACACCCGGGCCCACTGCATGTAGAAGCGGGCCAGGAGCATGAAGGTCAGGAAGCCGACGGCGGCGTCCAGGATCAGAAGCAGGATGCTGGCGAGCATGGGGGACTCATCCTAAGTCAGCATCAAGCCGGATCCTGGCCCAGGACGTCCCCCAGCTCCCGGCCCCGGGCCTCCGCTGCCAACAGGGCCCGCTCCACCAGCCCCATGAAACCGTCGGCCTCCATCCGGGCCAGGGCAGCAGCAGTGGTGCCACCCTTGGAAGTCACTTTCTCCCGCAGCTCGGCCGGGGAATCCGGGCTACCGGCAGCAAGCCTGGCAGCTCCCAGCACCGTGCCCAGGGCCAGTTTGCGGGCCGTAGCGCCATCGAAACCCATCGCCACACCGGCGGACTCCAGGGCCTCGATGAAGTGAAAGACATAGGCCGGCCCGCTGCCGGACAGGGCGGTGACCGCATCCATGCGGACCTCGTCCTCCACCCACACCACATCCCCCACCGCTGAGAGCACCTGGCCGGCGGCATCCCGGCCGGCGGCATCCACCGACGGGTCGGCATACAGGCCGGTCATGCCGGCGCCGATCAGGGCCGGGGTATTGGGCATGCAGCGCACCAGGCGCCGATAGCCCCCCAGCCAGCGGGAAAGATCCGCCAGCCGCAAACCGGCGGCGATGCTCACCACCAGGGGCCCCGCCAGGCGGCCCGCCAGGGGGGCCAGGGCCTCCCGCATCTGCTGGGGTTTGACCGCCAGCACCAGCACGTCACAGGCCAGGAGCTGATCGTCCGGCACCGCCGCAGCCCGCACCCCGAACTGGGCCACCAACTTGTCCCGGGCCGGCGCGAGCAACTCCACCACCTGGATTTGGGCCGGGGCGAAGCCCCTCTGGAGCAGGCCACCGATGAGGGCGATAGCCATGTTGCCGCCGCCGAGGAAGGAGATTTTCATGGTTTGACTCGTGATCAAGAAAGGTGGAGCACCGCTCCACTCAGGGTTGGGAAAGGGGCGGACGGCGGCCGAAGATGGCGGTGCCGACCCGCACCATGGTGGCCCCCTCGGCGATGGCCACCTCCAGGTCATCGGACATGCCCATGGATAGGGTGTCCAGGGCCAGGCCTTGGGCAACCAAGCCGTCCCGCAGCTGGCGCAGGCGGGCAAAGCGGTGGTGGAGCAAGGCCTGGTCGGGGGTGGGTTCCGGGATGCCCATCAAGCCCCGCAAGGCCAGGCGCGGCAGGCGGGCCACCGCCAGGGCCAGGGCCGGCAGCGCCTCCGGCGAGACGCCGGATTTGCTCTCCTCCCCGCTCACATTGACCTGGAGGCAGATGTTCAGGGGTGGCAGATGGACGTCCCGCTGTTCCGATAGGCGCTGGGCAATCTTCAGCCGATCCACCGAATGGACCCACAGGAAGTGAGCCGCCACCGGGCGGGTCTTGTTGCTTTGCAAAGGGCCGATGAAATGCCACTCCAGCCCCAGGGAAGCCAGGCCCTCGGCCTTGGCCACCCCTTCCTGGACATAGTTCTCGCCAAAGGCCAGTTGCCCGGCCGCCGCCACCTCTGCCACGGCGCCGGCGGGCCAGGTCTTGCTCACCGCCAGTAGCCGAACCGAGGCTGGATTCCGGCCGGCGGCACGGCAGGCAGCGGCGATGCGGGCCTGCACAGCTTGCAAGTTGGTTTGGATTGTTGTCATATCTTTGCGGACGATGCCGTGCGAGGCTGCGCGCCCCCACGGGGCGTTCCAGGCGAGACCCCACGGGGGCTCCCGCCAGTGCCGGAAATTAAAGTTTCCTCCCGGCAGGCCGCCAAAGTATAGCATCGCGCCACCCTGCCCCTTTGGACCCAGACCACTCCATGGACATCACCGAACTGCTGGCTTTCGCCGTCAAGAACAAGGCCTCCGACCTTCACCTTTCCGCCGGGTTGCCCCCCATGATCCGGGTCAATGGCGATGTGCGCCGGATCAACCTGCCGCCCCTGGAGCACAAGGACGTGCACGGCATGGTGTACGACATCATGAATGACTCCCAGCGCAAGGCCTATGAGGAGTTCCTGGAGTGCGACTTCTCCTTCGCGGTGCCCAACCTGGCGCGCTTCCGGGTCAACGCCTTCAATCAGTTGCGGGGGGCCGGCGCGGTATTCCGGACCATTCCCTCCAAGGTGCTGACCCTGGACGACCTGGCGGCCCCCAAGATCTTCAGGGAGATCGCCAACCAGCCCCGGGGCATCGTGCTGGTCACCGGCCCCACCGGCTCGGGGAAATCCACCACCCTGGCGGCCATGGTGGACTACGTGAACGAGAACGAATACGCCCACATCCTCACGGTGGAGGATCCCATCGAATTCGTCCATGAATCCAAGCGCTGCCTGATCAACCAGCGGGAGGTGGGCCGGGACACCCAGAGCTTCAACGCGGCACTGCGCTCGGCCCTGCGGGAAGACCCGGACGTGATCCTGGTGGGGGAAATGCGGGACCTGGAAACCATCCGCCTGGCCCTCACCGCCGCTGAAACCGGCCACCTGGTGTTCGGCACCCTCCACACCTCCAGCGCCGCCAAGACCATCGACCGGATCGTGGATGTCTTCCCCGCCGCTGAAAAGGAAATGGTGCGGGCCATGCTCTCCGAATCCCTGCGGGCGGTGATCGCCCAGACCCTGCTCAAGACCAAGGACGGCAATGGCCGGGTGGCTGCCCACGAAATCATGATCGGCACCCCCGCCATCCGCAACCTGATCCGGGAAAACAAGATCGCCCAGATGTACTCATCCATCCAGACCGGACAAAACCTGGGGATGCAGACCCTGGATCAGTGCCTGGCGGATCTGGTCCGGCGCAACGTGGTGTCGGCGGCGGAGGCCCGCTTGCGCGCCCAGAACAAGGACAATTTCGCGGGATAATCATCAAGCAGGGCCTGCCGGGCGGGCCCCGCTACACCCAAGCTCGCGGCCCCGGCCCCCGGCCGGCCGCCACCCACCCAAGCGTCACGCCCCACCCGGGGCGCCGGGAGAATTAAATGGAACGCGACCAGGCCCTCAAATTCATGCACGATCTGCTCAAGCTGATGGTGCAAAAGAAGGGATCGGACCTCTTCATCACCGCCGGCTTTCCCCCCGCCATCAAGGTGGACGGCAAGATCGTCCCCCAGTCCAATCAGGTGCTCAGCCCCGCCCACACCATGGATCTGGCCCGCTCGGTGATGAACGACAAACAGTCCGCCGAATTCGAAGCCACCAAGGAATGCAACTTCGCCATCGCGCCGGCGGGCATCGGCCGCTTCCGGGCCAACGCCTTCCTCCAGCAAGGCAGGGTGGGCCTGGTGCTGCGGACCATCCCCGAACGCATCCCTACCTTTGATGAACTGGGCCTGCCCCCCATCCTCAAGGAAGTGGCCATGTCCAAGCGGGGTCTGGTGATCTTCGTGGGGGGCACCGGCACCGGCAAGACCACATCCCTGGCCGCCATGGTGGATTTCCGCAACGAAAACACCCAGGGCCACATCATCACGGTGGAAGACCCCATCGAGTTCGTCCATCCCCACAAGAACTGCATCGTCACCCAGCGGGAAATCGGCATCGATACCGACTCCTGGGAGATCGCCCTGAAGAACACCCTGCGCCAGGCACCGGACGTGATCCTGATGGGGGAGATCCGGGACCGGGAAACCATGGACTACGCCATCGCCTTCGCCGAAACCGGCCACCTGTGCCTGGCCACCCTCCACGCCAACAGCGCCAACCAGGCCATCGACCGGATCATCAACTTCTTCCCGGAAGACCGGCGGCCCCAGCTGCTGATGGACCTGTCCCTCAACCTGCGCGGGATGATTTCCCAGCGCCTCTTGCCCATGGCCAACCGCAAGGGCCGGGTGCCGGCGGTGGAAATCTTGCTCAACTCGCCCCTCATTGCCGATCTGATCTTCAAGGGGGAGGTTCCCGAGATCAAGGACGTCATGAAGCGTTCCCGGGAGATGGGGATGCAGACCTTCGATCAGGCCCTCTTCGACCTCTTCGAAAACGACCTGATCACCTACGAAGACGCCCTGCGCAACGCCGATTCGGTCAACGATCTGCGCCTCCAGATCAAGCTCAACAGCAAGCACGGGGACAAGGACTTGTCCGCCGGCATCAAGCACCTGGACATCATCTGACGGCCGGGGAGAGGCAGGGGGCGCCCCGCGCACCTCACCTCATCACGCAGGGTTGCGCCGGTTGCTCCCCGCCACCATCTTGTACTCGAACAGACGGCACTCCAGGGCCCCGTTGAACAGCGGCGTGCGGCGGCTGGCCTTGAGGCCGACGCCCTTGGCCAACTGAGGATCGGCGCTCAGGAAATAGCAGCGCCAGCCACTCCAGCGAGCCTTCAAGGCCGACCCCAGGAGGGGGTAGAACGCCGCCAGTTCCTCCTGCTCTCCCAACCGCACCCCATAGGGCGGGTTGGTCACCAGCACCCCCTCGGGGGCCGGCGCGGGCCGCTCCAGCAGATCGGCCTCTTCCACCGTCACGCAGCCCGCCAGCCCCGCCGCCCGCAAATTCACCAGGGTCCGCCGCACCTGATCGGCGGCGATGTCGGAACCAAAGATCGCCAGCTTCCGGGACGCCTGGCGACGGGCTTCAGCGGCCTGGCGCAGCCGGCCATAGGTGACCGACTCGAAGTTCCGCAAGCGCTCGAAAGCGAAGCTGCGCCCCAGGCCTGGCGCCACCCCCAGGGCCATCTGGGCGGCCTCGATGAGGAAGGTGCCACTGCCGCACATGGGATCCACCAGAGGCTCCTCGGGCCGCCAGCCGGTGAGCCGCAGGATACCCGCCGCCAGGTTCTCCTTGAGGGGCGCTTCCACCGTGGCCTGCTTGAAGCCCCGCTTGTAGAGGGGCTCGCCAGAGGTATCCACGTAGAGGGTCACCCCATCGGCGGTCAAGAAGGCGTGGATGCGCACCGCCGGCCGGGCGGTATCCACGTTGGGGCGGCGCCCGGTGACGGTGCGGAAATGGTCGCAGACCGCATCCTTGATCCGCAGGGTGACGAACTCCAGGCTCTTCAGGGGGGACTTCTGGGCCGTAACCTGGATGCGGATGGTGTCCTCCGGGGTGAACCACTTGGCCCAGGTGACCCCATAAGCCAGGCGGTAGATATCCTCTTCCCCCCGGTAGCGCCCGACGGCCACCCGCCACAGCACCCGGGTGGCAATGCGGCTTTCCAGGTTGGCCCGGTAAGCCACCTCCCAGCCACCCTGGAAGACTGCTCCGCCGGGCACCACCTGGATGCCCAAGGCGCCCAGCGCTCCCAGCTCCTCGGCCAGAATGGGTTCGAGGCCCCGGGGACACGGGGAAAAAAAGGCCAAGGACATGACGACTCCAGAATCAGAAGGGTTTGAGGACAGCCAGGAACACCACCACGAACAGCACCAGCACCGGAATCTCGTTGAAGAACCGGTACCACACGTGCCCATGCCGGTTGCGACCGGCGGCAAAGGCCCGCAGCAACTGCCCGCAATACAGGTGATAACCCATCAGGAAGACCACCAGGGCGGTCTTGGCGTGCAACCAGCCGCCAGTAAAACCGAACCCGAACCACAGCCACAGGCCCAGGGCCACTGCCAGGATGCCCAGGGGGGTCATGAACCGATAGAGCTTGTGCTCCATCAGGGCCAGCCGTTGCCGGGTAGCGGCATCTTCGGCCATGGCGTGATTCACGAACAGGCGGGGCAGATAGAACAGGCCAGCGAACCAGCTGACCACAAAGATGATGTGCAGGGCCTTGACCACCAGCATCGGGAAGTACTCCTTGAAAGGATGGAAAACGGATTCAAGCCAGGGTCTGGCGCGCCGCGGCCAGCCCCTCTCCCACGGTGGGGAAACCCAGGCGCAAGCGCAATTCGGCCTTCAACCGATGATTGGACAGGCGGCGGGATTCCGCCATGAAGGACAGGGTAGCCGGAGACAGGTGGGCGCGGATTTCCGTCCTGGACATGCGCGGCGGCCGGGGCAGACCAAAGCAATCGGCCATCAGGTCGAAATACTCCCCCATCGGCAACTCGGTGTCGTCGCTGGCGTTGTAGCAGCGCCCCGGCCGGCCCCGGAACAGGGCCAGGCAGGCGATGCGGGCCAGGTCCTCGGCGTGGATATGGTTGGTGAACACGTCCTCGTCCCGGTTCAGCACCGGGTCCCCCCGGCGCAGGCGCTCCAGGGACAGGCGGTCGGCGGCGTAGATGCCCGGCGCCCGCAGAATGCTCACCCTGCAACCGGTACGCCGGCCAAAGGCCCGCAAGGCCCCTTCCGCATCCACCCGCCGACGGGCCCGCCCGGAGTTCGGCCGAACCGGCCGCGACTCACTGACCCAGGCGCCGCCGCAATCCCCGTAAACCCCCGTGGTGCTTATGTAGGCGAGGGCCTGTGGTAGAGTCGACCGGCGCTCCAGGGCGGCCAGCAGGCGCCGGGTTCGGGGGTCCAGATCACCTTGGGAAGGCGGCGGCGCAGCGTGAATCACCCAGTCCGCCAAACCCGCCAGACGGGCCAGGGATGCGGGTCGGTCCAGGTCCGCCACCAGGGGCTTGGCCCCCAGGGCCCGCAGGGCCGGCCCGTCGGCCGGATCCCGGATCACGGCCAGAACCCGGAAGCGGCGGGCCAGCCAGGGCACGGCCCGGCGGGCCACATCGCCGCAACCGATGATCAATATTGTTTTTTTCATTGTCGAATTATCTCACGCCGGATTTTCCCATGTCCTTCCAAGTCACCCTCCAGCCCAGCGGCCTCGCTTTTTCCGCCCCCCCCGAAAACAACCTGCTCGATTCAGCCCTCCATGCCGATCTGCTGGTGCCCCACGGCTGCCGGGACGGTGCCTGCGGTGCCTGCAAGGCCCGGGTGGTGTCGGGGGATGTCACCCTGGAGCGTTACGCCGAAAACGCTCTGTCGGCGGCAGACCGGGCCAAGGGGCTGACCCTGCTGTGCCGGGCCCACCCAACTAGCGACGTGGTGCTGGAGGTCAACAACGTCCAGCGCACCGGCGACATCCCCATCAAGAAGCTGCCCTGCCGGGTCCAGCGCCTGGAGAAGGTCGCCCCCGACGTGATGCTGCTGGACATCAAGCTGCCGGCCTCCGAGCAGTTCCGCTTCCGGGCCGGCCAGTATGTGGACTTCCTGCTGGCGGGAGGCAAGCGGCGCAGTTTCTCCATCGCCAACGCGCCCCATGATGCCGATCACCTGGAATTCCACATTCGCCTGGTGCCCGGCGGGGAATTCACCGCCCACGTCTTCGAGAAGATGAAGGAAAAGGACATCCTGCGCCTGGAAGGCCCCCTGGGCAGCTTTTTCCTGCGGGAAGACGACCCCCGCCCCATCATCCTGCTGGGGGGTGGCACCGGCTTTGCGCCCTTGAAGAGCATCGTCGAGCATGCCATCCATACCGGCTTTGACCGGCCCATGGCCCTCTACTGGGGCTCCCGGGATCGGGCCGGGTTGTACCTGGAAGCGCTGGCCCGCTCCTGGGAGGGGCAACTGCCGGGGTTCAAGTTCATTCCGGTGCTGTCCGACAGCCTGGCAGAAGAGACCTGGCCGGGCCGGCGCGGGCTGGTGCACCAAGCCGTGCTGGAGGACTTCGCCGATCTTTCCGGCCATCGGGTCTATGCCTGCGGCGCGCCCATCATGATCGACGCGGCCCGCCAGGACTTCAGCCTGCGGGGCCTGCCGGACGAAGCCTTCCTGGCAGATTCCTTCACCTTCTCTGCCAACCCGAACAGCTAAGCCATGAGCCCGCCTGTCTTCCTCACCCGCGAGCCGGTGGTCAACAAGAACCGGGCCATCACCGCCAACCGGATCGTCGCCCACGGCCCCAACGTGGGCGCCGTGGTGGAGACCCTGGCCGAGCTGGCCGAGAGCTGGCCCGACCGGCACACGGTATTCCTGAGCCTGGGCAAGCTGGTCCCCACGCCTGATCTGCTGGCCTGGCAGATCCCCCCCAACACCCAGATCGAGATCCCCGCTCCGACCCTGGCCCACCCCCAGACCCAGGCCCTCCTGCCCAAGCTGCGGGAGGCAGGGATTCCCGTGTGCCTGACCTGGCACACCCCCACCACCGCCCTGCCGGCGGGGGTGGATTGGCGCTTCGTGATCATGGACGTGCGCAAGTTTCCACGCCCGGAGAACTCCCCGACCCTGACCCTGAGCTGGGGGCTTGCCGACGTGGCGGCCTTCCAGACCGCCGTCAACAACGGCTATGACGGCGCCTCGGGCTGGTTCTTCCTGCGGGGGAGCGCCGCGCCGGGTCAGCTGGCGCCCGCCCATGGCCAGATCGTACGGCTCCTCAATCTGGTCAGGCAAAATGCCGAAATCAAGGAAATCGAGGCAGTCCTCAAGCAGGACGTCGCCCTTTCCTACAAGCTGCTGCGCTACATCAACTCCGCCGGCTTCGGGCTGATGTGCGAGATCCAGTCCTTCCGCCACGCGGTGAGCATCCTGGGCTATGCCAACCTCAACAAATGGCTGTCCCTCCTGCTGGTCACCGCCAGCCGCGATCCGAGCGCCCCGGCCATGATGCAGACGGCCATCGCCCGGGGGCGCTTCATGGAGGAGATCGGCGCGGGCTTCTTCGACCGGGCTGCCCAGGACAACCTTTTCATCACCGGCGCCTTCTCCCTGCTCCATGCCCTGCTGGGCACCTCCATGGAAACCCTGCTGGAGGAGATGCACCTGCCCAACCCCATCAGTGAAGCGCTTTTGGGGGGGCAAGGCGAGTTCACCCCCTTCCTGGAACTGGCCCGCAAGGCTGAATCCTTCGACGCAGCGGGCCTGATCCAGCAAGCCCAGGACCTCCATCTGGATGCCATGCAGGTGAACCGGGCGCTGCTCACCGGCGTGAAATTCGCGGACACACTGCAAACCTGATCACGCTCGGCCAACCCGGCCGCCAAGTAAGTCACGGCCCCGGCTCCGGCTGGAAGCTAGAATCCGTCCGACAAAAGTTTCAGATGTCGGATTTTTCATGAATCTCGCGTTGTCGAGCACCACCCGCTTGCCCCGCTTCGCTCCCCTGCCGGAGAGCGTGGAGGGTGCCTTGCGCCTACTCGACGAGGCGACCCCGGCCTGGGTGGACATCGCGGCCCTGGCCGCCCGGGATGTGGCCTTCAGCCATGGGCTGGTCACCGCACGGCCCCTGTCCCGGGAAGAATGGGGCACCGAACTCGTCCCCTGCCTGGCCCGCCGCCTGGAAGATCTGGGCACTGACCTGTTGCGGGCCTGGCTACTGCCATCGGATGCCGCCGCAAGTCCCGCCGCCCGCCGCCGGCTGGCCCAGCAGTCCTTGCTGGCTGCCGAATGCGCCCTCCACCTGGCCATCGAAACCGCCTACCCGCGTCCCCAGGAAGCCTTTCTGGCCGCCCTGTTCCACGATCTGGGCCAGTTCTGGCTGCTGGAAGCCCACCCGGACTACGGGGATCTGTGCACCGGCGACATCGCCGAATCCATCCTGGTGGCCGAGGAGCGCCGACGCTACGGCGTGGATCACACCAGCCTGAGCACCCGCCTGGCCCTGGACTGGGGCGCCCCCCCCATCGTGGAAGACGCCATCGCCCTGCACCACGGGCTGGAAGAGCAAGTCGCCGCGGCCCATCCCCTGGCCCGCCTGCTGTGGGTGGCCGATGCCCTGTCCAGCCCTGACCACCAGAGTCTCCTGGGCCCAGCCAGTCGCCTCTCCGGCCTGGGGGAAGCGGCGCTGCTGGCCCTGCGCACCGACGTGGCCTACCTCGCCTTCCGCGGGCCGGGAGGGCCGGCTGGTGGCCAGACCGCCAACGGCAGCTTGCCCGCCCCCGCCTTCAAGACCGCCGGCGATGTCAGCGAGGGCGCGGCCCTCTCTGTGACAGCATCCCCGGTCAGCGCACCCTGGCGCACCGCCGCCCTCCAAGGGCTGATCCGGAGCGGTTTCACGGGCATCACGGCGGACCAGGCGTGCCTGCGGCTCGACATGGGCGCCCGCCTGCTCTTCGGCCGCCGAGCCCCGTTCATCGTCAGCGTCGAGGCGGATCAACAGCTCCAGGCCGCACCCTGCGCCCGCCACCATGAATCCATCAGCCACTTCAACGAGATGGCGCTGCGCCTGGACGACGAAGCCAGCGTGGTGGCCTTGGCGGCCCGCACCGGCGCCACCACCAGCCACTTTCCGGGCCCCAACGGCCCAGGCCGCAGCCCGCGGGACTGGCACCTGGCCCGCTGGCTGGGCACCCCTGGTCTGCTGTGCCTGCCGACCCGGATGGGACCGGAACGCTACGTGGCGGTATTCGGCATCGATGAACACCTGGAAAGCGCGGCACCGGAGCAATCCCTGATGGCCGTGCTGGCGGCCGCGGCCGCCGGGGTGCTGGTGGGCGAGAACCGGGCCACCACCCAGGCGGCAGCGATCCGCGGCGAGGTCGAACAGCGCTATCGGGAACACGCCCGACGGGTGATCCACGAAGCCAGCAACCCCCTCACCATCATTCGCAGCTACCTGGGGGTCATCGGCCAGCGGATGCATGGCGACGCCAACCTGCAGGGGGAATTGTCTATCCTCAACAAGGAGCTCGATCGGGTCGGCAACCTGATGCGCAGCATCACCGCGGCACCGGAGCGCAGCCAGGAACCGCCTTGGGCGAGCGCCGCCGAAGTCCTCATGGAGATGCGCACCCTCTACGGGGAAGCCCTCTTCAGCCAGCGTGGCATCGACCTGGACCTGCGCACCGCCAGCCGCCTGCCGCCGGTCCGGATGCCCGCCTCCGCCCTCAAGCAGGTGTTGCTCAACCTCTTCCGCAATGCCTCGGAGGCTCTACACGAAGGGGGCAAGCTCACCATCACCACCCCTGGCGTGGTGGCCGCCGACGGTGGCCCCTGCGTCGAGATCCGCCTCATCGACAACGGCCCGGGCATTTCCCCCGAACGGCTGGCCAGCCTGTTTTCCCCCCAGTCCTCCCAAAAGGCCGATCATCAAGGCGTCGGGCTGTCCATCGTGCGGGAGCTCCTCGCCCAGCACCACGCCCACATCATCTGCCGGAGCCACCCCGGCGTCGGAACCAGCTTCCAAATCTTCATCCCACTAGATCAAAAGTCATAACCTGTAGCATCATTGCTGTGTAATCCGCCTCCAAACCGGCAAAATCGACAAATCAAGGGAGGATATGGTCATACCGGTAGAAGGTCCGTTCCTTGGTCATTCGAATCTCGACCAGCCGGGGAGTACCGAACTCGCCTGCCGTATCCTGATCGTGGACGACGACGCAGCCCTGCGCCGGACCTTGCCCCACGTGCTGGCCCAGGCTGGCCGGGTGTTCGACGAATGCGGCAGCGTGGGCGAAGCCATCTCCAGGCTGGAAGGCCAGTTCTATGACCTGGTGCTGCTGGACTATCGTCTGCCCGACGCCACCGGCCTGACCTTGCTGGACTGGCTGCAAGGCCGCCAGCGGGAAGAGGCGGTGGTGATGATCAGCGGCGAAGACGCCATCGACGCCGCCATCGGCGCCCTGCGCCGGGGCGCCGACGACTTCGTGCGCAAGCCCTATCATGTGGCCCAGCTCCAGCGGGCGGTCCAGAGTGCCCTGCACAAGTCTGCCCTGGAGCGCGCCAACCGGGCCATGAGCCAGCGGCTGCGGGCCTCCGAGCGGCTGCACCGCTACCTGGTGGAAAGCTCCCCGGACCTGATCTTCACCCTGGACCCCCAGACCCGCTTCACCTACATCAACCCCAGGATCGAAACCCTCCTGGGCTATGAGCGCAATCAGCTGCTCAACCGCCCCTTCGCCACCATCCTGCTACCCGACGACGTGCCCCGGGTGGAGATGATCGCCAGCGCGCCGGAAAACGCCCCCGCCAGCGGCTACAACCTGGAACTGCGCCTGTGCCGCAACCGGGCGGCCTGGCCCCGGGCCTCCATGGGCCACATCACCGTGGCCCTCAATGCCCTGCCCATGTACGCCAAGGGCGAAGGCGACGGCCCCCAGCAGCATCTGGGCACCTACGGGGTGGCCCGGGACATTTCCGAGCGCAAGCGGGCCGAGGAAATCATCAGCTTCCAGGCGTACCACGACCAGCTCACCCGCCTGCCCAACCGCATCCTGTTCAAGGACCGCCTGGAGTTGGCCATCGCCCAGGCCCAGCGTCGCAGCGGCTCCCTGGCGGTGATGTTCGTGGATATCGACCGCTTCAAGCTGGTCAATGACAGCTATGGCCATTCGGAAGGCGACCTGCTGCTCCAGGGGGTTGCCACCCGGCTGAAGGATGCCCTGCGCAGGGGTGACACCCTGGCCCGCCTGGGCGGCGACGAATTCACCATCCTGCTGCCGGATATTGGCCAGCCGGAGGACGCGGAGGTCATCGCCCGCAAGATTCTCGACACCCTCCAGGAGCCCTTCGCCCTCACCCATGGGGATTTCCGGGTCAGCGCCAGCGTGGGTATCGCCCTCTATCCCAGGGATGGCAGCACCGCCGAAGCCCTGACCCAGCACGCCGATGTCGCCATGTACCAGGTCAAGCGCAGCGGCCGCAACGGTTTCCGCTTCTTCGACAGCGATCTCAACAGCCATTACCGCCAGCGCATCGAACTGGAGAACGACCTGCGCACCGCCCTGGAACGGGACGAGTTCGAGCTCTACTACCAGCCCCAGGTCAGCGTTTCCCAGAAGAAGGTGGTGGCGGTGGAGGCCCTGCTACGCTGGCACCATCCGGTCCATGGCCTGCTGGGGCCCGCCGCCTTCATCCAGGTGGCCGAGGAGGTCGGGTTGATCTCCGGCATCAGCCGCTGGGTGGTAGACCGGGCCAGCCGCCAGCTGGCCGCCTGGCACCGGGCCGGGCACCGGGATCTGCGCCTGTCCTTCAACCTGAGCCCCCACGATTTCGACCGGGATGACATCGTCGAAAGCATCCGCGGCAGCCTGTCCACCCACCAGGTACCGCCCGCCAGCATGGACGTGGAAATCACCGAGAGCGTGATGATGCAGGACACCGACGCGGTCACCGCCAAGGTGCGCCAGTTGCGCAACGCGGGCCTGGGCATTTCCATCGACGACTTCGGCACCGGTTACTCGGCCCTGGCCTACCTCCAGAAATTCCCTATCACCAGCCTCAAGATCGACCGCAGCTTCGTGCGGGACCTGGACGCCCCCGGCACCCACCCCATCATCTCGGCCATCACCGGCATCGCCCGGGGCTTTGGCCTGCGCCTGGTGGCCGAAGGGGTGGAGACCGCCGCCCAGGCCCGGATCCTGCGGGGGCTGGGCTGCGACTGCATGCAGGGCTTTTACTTTTCCCGCCCGGTGGACGCGAGCACCGTCGCCCCCCTGTTCGAAGGCATGCCGGCCCAGCTCTTCGCCTGAGTCGGCACGCCGGGGCTTAGAGCCCGTCTACGCCCTCACAACATCCGGCCACCATCCAGGGAAATCACCTGGCCATTCACATAAACCCCCGCCCGGGAGCACAGGAACAGGGCCAGCCCCCCCATGTCCTCGGCGGTGCCGAAACGGCCATGGGGCGTGGCGGCAAGCCAGGTATCACCGCTGCTCTCCCGGATCGGCGCATTCATCCGGGAGGGAAACCACCCCGGGGCGATGGCATTGACGGTAATGCGGTGGCCGGCCAGGCCTCGGGCCATGACCCGGGTGAGCTGCTCCACCGCCGCCTTGGAGGTGATGTAGGAAGCAGCCGAAGGCTCGGCGGTGCGCGCCCCCACCGAGCTGATATGGATCACCCGCCCCCAGTGTTCCCCGTCCGCCACGGCCGATAGCAGGGGCAGCAACTTCTGGGTCAGGAAGAAGGGCACCTTGACGTTGAGGTCATACACCCGGTCCCAGCCCACCTCGGGAAAACTCTCGATGGGGGCGCCCCAGGTGGCGCCGGCGTTATTGACCAGGATGTCCAGCCTGCTCTCCCGGGCCGCCATCTCCCGGACCAGGGCGTCCACCCCGGCCATGGAGGATAGATTGGCCTCCAGGGCAATGCACTGCCCCCCCAGTGAGGTCATCTCGGCGGCGGCCTGGGCCAGGCGTTCCGGGTTGCGCCCGGTGATATACACCCGCGCCCCATTGGCCGCGAATACCCTGGCGATCATCTGGCCCACGCCGCTGCTGCCGCCCGTGATCAGGGCCACCCGCCCCGTGATGTTGAACAGCGCCTTCACCTCGAGGGACATGGGGGTCTCCTTTGTCTGCGGATCGAATTGGATTGGCTGGACCGGGCCGGGGTCGGACCTTCAGCGGTCCTTGAACAGCGCCGGACGCTTCTCGACGAAGGCGAGGATGCCCTCATGGCCATCCTCGCTGGCCGCCACCCCATGGCCGATCTCCCGCTCCAGGGCCAGGCCGGCCTCCAGGGGCAGGCCCGTCCCTTCAGCCACCAGCCGGCGCAGAGCCCGCTGGGGCACGAAACTGTGGCGGGCACAGGATTCGGCCAGGGCCGCGGCGGTGGGCAGCAGCGCCTCCGGGCTGGCGCAGGCCCGATTGACCAGCCCGATTTCCAGGGCCCGCCGACCGTCCACCGGCTCGCCGCTCAGCATCAGCTCCAAGGCCCGGCTCTCGCCGATCAAACGGGGCAGCAGCAGGGTTCCGCCGTAGGCCGGAATCAGGCCGAGCTTGATTTCCGGCAGGCCCAGCCGCGCCGACTCCAGGGCAACCCGGAAGGTGCACGCCAGGGCGATCTCCAGCCCGCCCCCGAGGGCCAGCCCATTGATGGCAGCCACGCTGATCTTCGGAAACGCCTGCATGCGCGCCACCAGGGCGTGCATGCGCAGTACCCGTTGTTCCGGGTCGGCATGGCTGTCGTTGAGGTCTGAACCAGCGCTGAAGGCCCGGCCGGCGCCGGTAATCAACAAGGCCCGGGAAGCATCCGCCGCGACGACATCCAGGCAGGCCTCGAATTCATCCAGCATGGCGTCGTCCATGGCATTGAGGACCGCGGGCCGATTCAGGGTCAGCACCGCGCAAAGGCCCAGATCCTGGCGTTCGACAAGGGGCATGGCAAATCTCCGTAGGTGGGTCAGGCCGGCGCGGGGCCTGCGGCAGGCTTGTCACCGCCCCCCAGGGCCTTGTAGAGCTGGGCGGCGTTGGACAGTTGCAGGCGGCGCACCAGCACCGCGTTTTGCTGGGCGGCAAAGGCTTCCCGCTGGGCATCCAGCAACTCCAGGTGGCTGGCCACGCCACCCTTGTAGCGGATCTCCACGATGCGTAGGCGCTCGTTCTGAGCCTTCTCCGCCGCCTCCTGGGCCAGCAACTGCTCCCGCAGGGCCTCCCGGGCGGCCAGCAGGTCCGCCACCTCCCGGAAGGCCTGCTGGATGGCCTTTTCGTACTCGGCCACCGCCAGCACCTTGCGGGCCTCGGCCACGTCCAGGTTGGCCACGCTGATCCCGCCGAAGAGGGGCTGTTGCAGCACCGGGCTGAAACTCCAGGAGCGGGTGCCGCTGGCGAACAGGTCAGCCAGGGCGCCGCTGGCGCTGCCCAGGGCGGCGGTCAGGCTGATCCTGGGCAGGAAGGCCGCCCGGGCGGCACCGATGTTGGCGTTGGCGGCCATCAGCTTTTGCTCGGCGGAGCGCACGTCCGGCCGGCGCAGCAGCACCTCGGCGGGCAGATCGGCGGCCAGATCGGGCACGATGCCCTGATGGGACAGACTCCGTCCGGGGGGCAGGCCCTCCGGGGTCTGGCCCACCAGGAGGGTCAGGGCGTTGCCGGCGGCGGCCCGCTGACGCTCCAGGCTGGCCAGTTCGGCCCGGGCTGTTTCCACGGAACCCCTAGCCTGAAGCACATCCAGATCCCCCGCCACTCCCGCATCCCGGCGCAGGGTCACCAGGCGCAGGCTCTCCTGGCGATTACCCAGGGTTTCCCGGGCCAGGGCGCTGCGCTCCTGCAGTTCCGCCAGGCTCAGGTAGGCGTCGGCCACGTCGGCGATGAGGGACAGACGGAAGGCCCGCCCCGCTTCCTCGGTGGCCAGGTAGCTGGCCAGGGCGGCGTCGGACAGGTTCTTCACCCGCCCCCAGAAGTCCAGCTCGAAGGACAGCAGGTTGAGGTTGAAATCGTAGCGATCGACCTTGAGCTCCCGCCCGGTGGCGGAGGCGCCGGCCGGGGTGAGGGAGGCATCCCGGCCCAGGGACAGGGTGGTGGCCGGGATCCGATCGGCCCGGGCAATGCCGTAGAGGCCCCGGGCTTCTTCCACCCGGGCCACGGCGATGCGCAGATCCCGGTTGTGGGCCAGGGCCGCGCCGATGAGGGCCTGAAGGCGGGAATCGGGGAAGAAATCCTGCCAGGGCAGCTCGGCCACCGGGCGGCCGGCGAACTCGCCCGCCGCCGGCCATTGGCTCGCCACCGGCGGGGCGGGGCGCAGGTACTCCGGCGCGAAGGAGCAACCGGCCAGCACCAAGGGCGCTGCAATCATGCCGCCGAAGATCGCGCGGATAGGGATGGATGCCTTAGCCATGGCTGGACTCCTTTTCGTGATGATGACGGCCATGGCCGGGAAAGATGCGGCGCACGACCAAGAAGAACACCGGCACCATGAACACCGCGAACACGGTGGCGGCGATCATGCCGCCGGCCACCCCGGTACCGATGGAATGGCGGCTCTGGGCCCCGGCACCGCTACTGAAGACCAAGGGCAGCACCCCGCAGACAAAGGCGATGGAGGTCATCAGGATCGGGCGAAAGCGCAGCCGGCAAGCCTCCAGGATGGACGCCACCAGATCCTTGCCCTGGTCGTGCAGCTCCCGGGCGAACTCGATGATCAGGATCGCGTTCTTGGCGGACAAGCCGATGGTGGCGATCATGCCCACCTTGAAGTATACGTCGTTGGGCATGCCCCGCAGGGTCACCGCCAGCACCGCGCCAAAGATGCCCAGGGGCACCACCAGCATCACGGCGAAGGGAATCGACCAGCTTTCATACAGCGCTGCCAGGGCCAGGAAGACTACGATGAGGGACAGGGCGAACAGGAAGGGGGCCTGGTCCGCCGAGACCTTCTCTTCCCGGGCGGTACCGGTCCAGGTGTGGCCAAAGCCCGCCGGCAACTGGGCGGCAATGGACTCCATGACCTGCATGGCCTCCCCCGTGCTGTGGCCCGCTGCCGCGGCACCGGCGATCTTCATGGAGGGTACCCCGTTGAAGCGGTCGAGCTTGCGGGGACCCTGGGTCCACCGCAGCTGGGCGATCTCCGACAGGGGAATGAGGCCGCCCCGGGTGTTCTTCACCGGCAGCTGGAGGATGTCCTCAGGGCGGCCGCGCAGGGCTGCATCCCCTTGCATCTGCACCTTGAGCACCCGGCCATCCCGGATGAAGTCGTTGACATAGGCGGACCCCAGGGCGGACTGGAGGGTCTGGTTCAAATCAGCCAGATCCACCGACAAGGCCCGGGCCTTGGCCCGATCCACCTCCAGGGATAGCTGAGGTCCAGGTTCCTGGCCCTCGGGGCGCACCCCGGCCAGCAGCGGATTCTTGGCGGCCTCGGCGAGGATCATGTTGCGCATCTGGGTCAGCTTCTCCCGCCCCTGACCGGCCCGGTCCTGCAGGCGGAAATCGAAACCTCCAGCGATCGCCAGTTCGCTGATGGCCGGCAACGGGATGGCGATCACCATGCCACTCTTGTGCCCCGCGAAATGCTTGTTGACCCGATCCACCAAGGCCTTGTTGGAATGGGCCTCGCCGATCCGCTCGCCCCAGGGCTTGAGGCGAACGAAAAAGTGGCCCATGTTCTGGCCATTGGCGAAAATGGACCAACCGGCCAGGCCCACGGTCTGATCCACCTCGGGCTGGGCAAGCATGAAATCATCCACCTCCTTGAACAGGGCCAGGGTTCGCTCCTGGGAGGCCCCCGAGGGCAGAATGATCTCGGTGATGAACATGCCCTGGTCTTCCTCCGGCAGGAAGCCCCCGGGCAGACGCAAGAACAGCAGGACCAGCGCTCCGAGCAGGATGGCATAGACCACCAGGGCCCGCATCGGGCGGCTGAGGTTCTTGCCGACCCGGGCATGGTAGGCATTGGTCACCCGGGCAAAACCCCTGTTGAAGTAACCGAACACCCCGGTGGTGGGCAACACCGCCTGACCTGGCTCGTGCTTGAGCAGGGTGGCGCACAGCGCCGGGGTCAGGGAGAGGGCCACGAAGGCGGAAAAACCCATGGACAACAGCAAGGTCGCGGCGAACTGGCGGTACACCACCCCCACCGAGCCCGACATGAAAATCATGGGCAGGAACACCGCCGACAACACCACGGTGATGCCGATCACCGCTCCGTAAATCTGATCCATGGCCTTGCGGGTCGCCTCCCGGGGCGGCAGGCCCTCCTCGGTCATGATCCGCTCCACGTTCTCCACCACCACAATGGCGTCATCCACCACGATGCCGATGGCCAGCACCATGGCGAACAGGGTCAGCAGGTTGATGGAATAGCCCAGGACGTAGAGTCCCAGGATGGCGCCCAGCAGGGCCACCGGCACCACGATGGTGGGGATCAGGGTTGCCCGCAGGTTTTCCATGAACAGATACATCACCAGCACCACCAGCGCCATGGCGATGAGCAGGGTGTGGACCACCTCGGTGATGGACAGGCTGATGAAAGGCGTCGAGTCGTAGGAGGCGAGCCAGGTCATGTGCTCCGGAAAACTATTGGCAAGCTCCTCCATCTTCTCGGTGACCAGACGCTTGGTCTCCAGGGCGTTGCCGTCGGGCGTGAGCTTGATCCCGATGTAAGCAGCCGGCTGACCGCTATGGAAGCCCTTGACGTCATAGCTCTGGGCGCCCAGTTCCACCCGGGCCACGTCCTTGAGAAGTACCAAGGCTCCGTCGGGCTGGGCCCGAACGATGATCTGGTTGAATTCCTCCACTGAGGACAGGCGGCCCTTGGCCACGATGGGGGCATTGATCTGCTGGCCAGGCAAGGCTGGATGCTGGCCCAGCTCCCCGGTGGCGAGCTGGATGTTCTGGGCCTTGATGGCGTTGGTCACATCCCCCGGGGTGATCCCGTAGGCGTAGAGCCGGTCCGGCTGCAACCAGATCCGCATGGAGTAATCACTGCCATACAGGCCCGCCTCCCCGACCCCCTTGACCCGCCGCACGTGCTCGATCACGTTACCCGACACATAGGCCCCCAGGGCGGTGGCATCCATGGTCGGGTCGGTGGACTTGAAGGCCAGGAAAAGCAGGGAGTTGCGGGTGGAGCGATAGACCTTGAGGCCTTGGCGGCGGACTTCATCGGGCAAGCGCGGCTCAGCCCGCTTGATCCGGTTATCGGTCTCCACCGCCGCGTAATCCAGGTTGGTGCCCGGCTCAAAGGCCAGACTGATGCTGGCCCGTCCCACCTCGCTGGTGGACTCCATGCTGACCAGGTGTTCGATACCGTTGAGTTCCTGCTCGATGAGCTGGACAGCGGAGGTTTCCACCACCTCCGGCGAAGCACCGGGATAGGTGATGTCGATGCTCAGCATGGGGGGCGCGACCCCGGGATAGAGGGCCACGGGCAGGCGGGTCAGGGCGATCCCGCCGGCCAGCATGATGAGAATGGCGATGACCCAGGCAAAGATGGGCCGGTCGATGAAAAAGCGCGGCAGCATGGCTTACTTCCCTTCAGCGGACTTGGCCGGCGCCACGGGCACCACCTTGACCTCCGCGCCGGGCCGGGCCTTCATGACCCCATCCACCACCACCTGCTCGCCCCCTTCCAGGCCGTCGGTGATCAGCCAGTCGTCCCCCACCATGGTGCCGGTCTTGACAGGCCGGGGCACCACCTTGCCATCGGCCCTCACCGTCAGCACCAGCTGGCCCTGGGGCCCGCTCAACACCGCCCGCTGGGGCAGGCGGACGCCATCCTCGAAACGCGCCTGGGGGAAGCGGATCCGCACGAAAGTGCCCGGCAGCAGCTCCCGCCCCGGGTTGAGGAACTCGGCCCGCAGGGAAATTGCGCCGGTATCGGGATCGGCCGCCAAATCGGTGAAATCCACCTTGCCCCGGCGCGGAAAGACGCTGCCGTCCTCCAGCACCAGTTCCACCTGGGCCTGATCGGCCTGGCGCAGCTTGCCCCGTTTGAGGGCCTGGCGCAGGCGGAACAGATCGCTGCCGTTCTGGACAAACACCACCTGAACCCTGTCGAGCTGCTCGATGGTGGCCAGGGGCGTTGCCTCCCCCTTGCCCACCAGGGCGCCCTCGGTCACCAGGGCACGGCCGATCCGGCCTGAGATGGGCGCCGGCACCGAGGCGTTCTCCAGGTCCAGTTCGGCCTTGGCCAGGGCGGCCTCGGCCTGCTTGAACTTGGCCAGCAGCACGTCGAACTCCTGCTGGCTCACCGCCTTTTGCTCCAACAGGGGCCTGTAGCGATCCACGTTGAGCTTGGCCAGAGCCAGGTCAGCCCGGGCCGACTCGGCCGCGGCTTTGTAGGTACGGGCATCGATGTGGAACAGCGCCACGCCGGCCTTCACATCGCTGCCCTCGGCGAACAGACGTTTTTCCAGCACCCCTTCCACCCGGGCCCGGATCTGGGCGCTACGGATGGCCTGGACGCGCCCGGGCAAATCCTGGGTCAGCAGGGTGCTGCCCTTGGTCACGCTCACCACGCCGACTTCCGCCGGCGGCGCAGAGGGTTTGCCGGCCGGGCCGGCCTGGCCTCCCTGACCGCAGGCAGCCAGCATGAAGGCAGCGGCAACGGGAAGCAAAATCCAGTTTGGGGTTCTCATTTTTCTTGACTCCGCTACAAATTATTGGGGTGCAAACGCCTTCAAGAAGGCGTCGATAATCAGGGACAGGCGCTGCGGCTCTTCCTCGCTACTCCAGGCCGGCGCCCCCGCCAGGCGGCGCACGCGATCGCCCTCCAGGAGCATGGAGAACAACATGTCCGCCACGAACTGGGGATCGGCCTGCCCCAGCAGGCCCCGGGCCATGGCCTCCGCCAGCAACGCGGACATCCGGTCGTCCACCCGGTTGATGACCTGGGTGCGGATGGCACTGTGTTCGGGAGACCCATGGGCGCCAGCTCCCAGGAAGGCCCGGAAGATGGCAATGGGCCGATCACTCAGGGTGCGCTCCCGCAGGTTGGCGCCAAAACGCAGCAAGGCGCCCCGCAGGTCGTTACCCAGGTCCTCCAGGTCCACCAGAAAGGAATCGGCAAAGTAGTTGCCGATCTGGGCGTAAAGCTCTTCCTTGCTGCCGAAGTGGTTGTAGAGGGTCTGCTTGGCCACCCCCGCCCGGGCGGCGATGCGGTCCACGCTGACCCGGTGCCCTTCGTCCACCAGGGCGTCCATGGCCGCCTGGAGGATGCGATCCCGGCAACGGTTGGCAGGTAGCGAGGTGCCGAGCTGGCTCATGGGGACAACCCGAAATTAGACTAGACGGTCCAGTCTACTGCACTGCACAAACCCGGGCAACCGCGCCATCATCAGGGCTATCGTCAACGAATCCCCAGCCCCTGGCGGATGAAGGCGAAAAAAAACCAGCCTGCAGGCTGGTTTTTGTGGGGGCGCTGAACGCTCACTTCAAGGTCAGGATCCACTCGGCCAGTTTCTTGGCGTCGTCGGGGCTGACCTGGGCATTGGGGGGCATGAAGGGCATGCTGGCCTTCTTCTGGGCGGCCCAACCCTTGCCGGCAGGACCGGTACCCTTGACGATGCCTTCCGCCAGGGTGGCGACCGCGGCCTTGTCGCCTGCGTACTTGGCGGCCACGTCCTTGTAGGCCGGCCCCACCAACTGCTTGTCCACCGTGTGGCAAGCCAGACAGTTCTTGGCCTTGGCCAGATCGGCGGAGGCAAAAGCGGGCGCGGCGGTCAGCAGACCGGCAGCAACAGCGGCAGCAACGTAGACTTTCATGTTCCATCCTCACTCGGGTTAACAACTGTGACCGGTGATACTAAACGAACCCCCGGCCTTTGCCTACCGGCCCAGGACAAGGTCAAGGCCGGCTAGATCTGCAATAGGCGGAAAACATTGAACACCCTGGCAAACCCATCCGCACGGGTCTGTTTGTAAGGGTTTGTCCAGTACCGGCGGCAGGCCGGCAAGACCGACAGGCAGGGCCAGCACCAGCACCGCCGGGTCCAGGCGACGGTCAAGATGGCGCTGCCATGCCTCCAGATCAGGCCCGCTACCCCGCAGCACCACCAGGGTGGGAGGCAACAGGTACTCCCCCAGGGCCAGGGCCAGGCTGGCGCAACCGGCGGGCTCCTGGGCCATGGCACCATGGAAAGCCTGCAAGACCCGCCGGGCGGCATCCAGATAACGGCTCTCGCCGGTAAGGTGGCCTAGGTGCAGAAGGGCCCGGGCCGCTACCCCATTGCCGGCGGGAGTGGCGTCGTCGTGCCAGGGCTTGGGGCGCTGAATCAGGGCTTCGTGATCGTGGCGGGTGAAGTAGAAGCCTCCCCGTTCCCGGTCCTCGAAGGATTCCAGCAAGGCGTCGGCGAGATCTTCGGCCCACGCCAGGTCCCGGAGGCAGAAACGGACCTGGAGCAGCTCCACAAGCGCTGCCATAAGATAAGCATGGTCATCCAGGTAGGCATTGAGCCGTCCCGGGCCCTGACGGCAGGTGGCCAACAGGCGCTCATCCCGCCACAGCTGGGCCCTCAGGACATTGGTGGCGGCCTGGGCCGAATCCAGCCAGTCCGGGCGCTGGAACACCCGGGCGGCGCGGACCATGCCCTGGATCATGAGGGCGTTCCAGCCGGTGAGGATCTTGTCGTCGCAGCCAGGCCGCGCCCGCCCTTGGCGCAGGGACTGGAGCTGGCGGCGGCCTTCCGCCAGACGTTGGGCCACAATCTCCTCCTCCAGCCCGAGGGCCACGGCCACCTGGGGCACGGGCCGGGCCACCCCCAGATGCCAATGCCGACCCTCGAAATTGGCGGGTAGATCCAGGCCATACACCGCCTCCACCACGGGCCAGACCTCGGGGCTCAGCCGGGCGCGGATCTCATCCCGGCCCCATACGTAATAGCGCCCTTCCCTTCCTTCCGAATCCGCGTCCAGAGCGGTGAAGTATCCCCCTTCCGGGCCCTGCATCTCCGCCATCACCCAGCCAGCAATGCCCTCCGCCACCCGCTGGTAGAGAGGCTCTCCAGTCAGGGCCCAGGCCTCGGCGTAGAGCCCCAGGAGCAGGCCATTGTCATAGAGCATCTTCTCGAAATGGGGAATGCTCCAACGAGCATCCACGCTGTAGCGAAAAAATCCGCCCCCCAGCTGATCGAAAATACCGCCCTCGGCCATCCGGGTAAGGGTTGTCAACGCCATATCCCGGGCTCGCTCGTCCCCCGTAGCCCGATAGCGGGCCAGCAGGAAGGCCAGATCCGCGGGCCGGGAAAATTTTGGCGCGGCCCCGAAGCCGCCGAAATTCTCGTCAAAGGCCGCGGCGAGCTGATCCGCCAGGGTGTTCAGGGGCGCGGCGTTCAGGTCGCCGGAGTGGATGCCGCCATGAGCCTGGCCCAGGCGGGCCAGCGCTCCCCGCAGGGAAGCGTTCTGATGTTCGATGGCCTTGCGCTGCTGACGGTAGGCGCCGCCCACCCGCTCCAGCAATTCCATGATCCCCGCCAGCCCATAGCGGGCCTCCCGAGGGAAGTAGGTGCCCCCGAAGAAGGGGGTGCCATCCGGGGTCATGAACAGGGTCAGGGGCCACCCCCCGGCCTTACCCGCCAGCAACTGATGGGCGGTCTGATAGATCTGGTCCAGATCCAGCCGCTCCTCCCGATCCACCTTGATGTTGATGAACAACTGGTTCATCCGGGCCGCCACCACCGGATCCTCAAAGGATTCATGGGCCATCACGTGGCACCAATGGCAAGCCGAATACCCAATGGACAGCAGGATGGGCTTGTCCTCCTGGCGGGCCAGGGCCAGGGCCTCCTCGCACCACGGCCACCAATCCACCGGATTGTCGGCGTGCTGGAGAAGATAGGGGGAGCTTTCCTGGGCAAGACGATTGACCATGGGGCGCCTGCGCATTCCTGATGCTGGGGTCGTCAGTATAGGCACCGATCTGCCTGGAGGGCTTACCCGGCGCTCGGCCCCACCAAAGAGCGGGGCCGCCCCGACTGCCGGAGTAATGAACGAATCATCGTCAAGGCATGGCCGCAGGAGCCAAGGAAGACCACCGCCTTACGAGCACCCCCTAGCCACCCCGGCGCCACCCTAAAAATAAAGCGGTGCGCGTTTCCGCGCACCGCTTTTTACATCATGGAACCCCGGATCTATCCAGCTGACCAGCAGCTTCGAGGTTCAGACCATTCCCGGCCGAATTTCAGGCGTTACCCAGCTCGCTGATCAGTTCCGGCACCAGCTGGAACAGATCGCCCACCACGCCATAGTCAGCCACCTGGAAAATCGGCGCTTCCGGATCCTTGTTGATCGCGACGATCACCTTGGAATCCTTCATCCCCGCCAGATGCTGGATGGCACCGGAGATACCAACCGCCAGGTAAAGCTGGGGCGCGACGATCTTGCCGGTTTGACCCACTTGATAGTCGTTGGAAACATAGCCGGAATCCACGGCAGCGCGGGAAGCTCCAAGCGCGGCACCAAGCTTGTCGGCCAGGGGCTCAAGCACCTGGTGGAAGTTCTCGGAGCTACCCAGACCGCGGCCGCCGGAAACGATGATCTTCGCCGCACCCAGTTCCGGGCGGGAGGACTTGGTCAGTTCCCGGGAGACAAAACGGCTAAGACCCTGGTCAGCCACCGCAACCACCGCCTCAACGCTGGCGGAACCGCCCGTCGCCGCGGCATCAAAGCCGGTGGCGCGCACGGTCAGCACCTTGATGGGATCCACGCTTTGCACGGTTGCCATGGCGTTACCGGCGTAGATGGGGCGCTCGAAAGTGTCGGCGCCATCCACCTTGGTCACTTCGGATACCTGGGCCACGTCCAACTGGGCCGCCACGCGGGGCGCAACGCTCTTGCCGCAAGCAGTGGCGGGGAACAGGATGTGGGAGTAGTTGCGGGCGATGGCAAGCACCTGGGCCGCCAGGTTTTCGGCCAGGCCATCGGCCAGGTGAGCCGCATCGGCAACCAGCACCTTGGCCACACCGGCAATCCCGGCGGCAGCGCTGGCCGCGGCGGAACATTGGTGACCGGCCACCAGAACGTGAACTTCACTGCCGCACTTGCTGGCGGCGGTGACCGTGTTCAGGGTCGGGCCCTTGACGGTGGCGTTGTCGTGTTCGGCGATAACCAGAATTGCCATTTAGATCACCTTCGCTTCGTTCTTGAGTTTCTCGACCAGCGTCTTCACGTCTGGCACCACGATACCGGCCTTGCGCCCGGCAGGCTCAGCCACCTTGAGGGTCTTCAGGCGGGGAGTGATGTCCACGCCCAGATCTTCCGGCGTGAAGGTGTCCAGGGGCTTCTTCTTCGCCTTCATGATGTTGGGCAAAGTGGCATAACGCGGCGTGTTGAGGCGCAGATCGCCCGTCACCAGAGCGGGCAGCTTGACGACCACGGTTTCCAGACCGCCGTCCACTTCCCGGGTAACGGTGGCTTCGCCACCAGCCAGAACCACCTTTGAGGCAAAGGTTGCCTGGGGCCAGCCCAGCAGGGCAGCAAGCATCTGGCCCGTCTGATTGGCGTCGTCGTCGATGGCCTGCTTGCCCAGGATGGCCAGCTGGGGCTGTTCCTTGTCGCAAACCGCCTTGATCAGCTTGGCCACGGCCAGGGGCTGCAATTCGGCATCGGTCTGAACCAGCACCGCACGGTCAGCACCCATGGCCAGGGCGGTCCGCAGCGTTTCCTGGCAAGCGACCGGGCCGCAGGAAACCGCAACCACCTCGGTCACCGCACCAGCCTCCCGAAGGCGCAACGCCTCTTCGACGGCGATCTCGTCGAAAGGGTTCATGCTCATCTTGACATTGGCCAGATCGACACCCGTGCCGTCAGCCTTAACCCGGGGCTTGACGTTGTAATCGATCACTCGCTTGACTGCTACTAACGCTTTCATTGGAGATCGTCCCTCGCTAAACAATTCATCGGACAGTTTTACTGCAATATCGTGCTCAGAGCACCAGGCGCGCCACCCACCCTTCAGGCCACGCCTGCCGCCATGTCTTTGCCCCTACTTGGCGAGGCCTTTCATCTTGATCGCCCGGTATTCCGCCAGCAGGCGCGCCTCGTTTTCGACGGCCTCGGCAATGGTGGAGTCGGAACTGAAGTTAACCATTTCCTTCACGCCGGCAAGAATGAAGGGCTCGCATTTCACCATCGATGCCGCCAGCGCCTTGGCTACGGTCAAAGCCGTGCCCACCGGCACCACCCGCTCCACCAGGCCCATTTGGAGGGCTTCGGCGGCGGAGAAGGAGCGTGCGCTGAGCAACAGATCAAGGGCCCGGCCCCGGCCGACCAGGCGCGGCAGGAGATAACCGCTGGCCAGGCCAGGCAGCATGCCCAGCTTGGTGAAAGGCACCGCCATCTTGGCCCCTTCCTCGGCGATGCGAATATCGAAGGACAGGGTCATGGTGATGCCGATACCGAAAGCGGCGCCATTGAGGGCGCAAATGGTCGGCTTGGGGTTGCTGTAGTTCTCCAGGGGGAACTTGCTCAGCAACGGGGTCTCGACGATACGCTTGCCTTCCTTCGGATCGGCCAGGGCAGGCAAATCCACGCCGGCACAAAAGGTGGTTCCAGCGCCGGTCAGAATGATGGCCTTGACGACAGGATCTGCATTGGCAACGCTAAAAGCGTCATAGATCTCATCCCCCATCGTGCCGGTGAATGCATTGAGCTTGTCCGGGCGATTGAGGGTGATGGTGCAAATACCATCGGTTACGTCGTAAAGAATCTGAGAGTAAGCCATGTTCCGTTCGCCAATGGGCCAGAATCGACCGAGTTATTGTTTGCAACCATACAGAATTTAGTATTTTACCGTGCGACCCGCCAATGGGCAACGCTCCCGGCCCCCTTCGTGGGGGACGGCCACACCTGACGCCACCCATGAAACATGGCTGAATGCCGTCACAGCGCCCCCCCGTCCCGGAGCGCCACGATGGCCTCGGGGGCCAACCCCCATTCCGCCAAAATCGCCGCGCCATCTTCGTCAGCACAGGGCGGGCTCGGAGACTTCGGTACGGTACGGCTAAAGCGGGGGGCGGGCCCAGGCTGTACCACGCCCCCCACGTCGATGAAGGTTTGCCGGGCGACGTTGTGAGGATGGCCAGGCGCTTCCCGTAGATCGAGAACCGGCGCCACGCAGGCGTCGGTTCCTTCCAGCAGGGCGCACCATTCGGCGCGGGTTTTCTCGGCGATCGCGGCCGCGAGTTTCTCCTTCAACCGTGGCCACTGGCCCCGATCCCACTGGAGCGCGAAATCCGGGTCGTCAATCCCTGCCTTTTCCAGGAACAAGGCGTAGAACTGAGGCTCGATGGCACCCACCGAAATCCATTGGTCGTCCTTGCAGCGATAGCAATCATAAAAATGGGCGCCACCATCAAGCCAGTTGCTACCCCGCTGGGGGATCCAATCGCCCATGGCGTTGAGGGTGCAGACCATGGACATGAGCAAGGCCGCGCCATCGGTCATGGCCGCATCCACCACCTGCCCCAGGCCGGAGCGACGCGCTTCCAGGAGTGCCGCCAAAATCCCCACAGCCAGGAGCATGGCCCCGCCGCCGCAATCGGCCACCAGATTGAGAGGCACCACCGGCTTGCCCCCCTTCTCGCCAATGGCGTGGAGGGCGCCAGTCAGCGACAAGTAATTGATATCGTGGCCCGCGCTCTGGGCGAGAGGCCCGGTTTGGCCCCACCCCGTCATGCGCCCATAAACCAGCCGGGGATTCCGGGCCAAACAGGTTTCCGGCCCGAAACCGAGACGCTCCATGACCCCAGGCCGAAATCCCTCGATCACCGCATCGGCCTGGTCGATCAAGGCCAAGGCCGCCGCCACGCCTTCCGGCTTCTTGAGATCCAGCCTCACCACCCGCCGGCCACGGTTGAGGATGTCCACCTTGGGATCAAACAACTGGATGCCCGGCCGATCGGTCGCGGCGGGTTTGCGCTCGATCCGCAGGACTTCCGCCCCCAGATCGGCCAGCAGCATCGCCCCCATGGGGGCCGGGCCCAGGGCGGCGAACTCGACGATACGAATGCCATGCAAGGGCCCCACGATCGATACCGCCTAGGCGAGGGACCGGCCAATCAGCATGCGCTGAATGTCGTTGGCGCCTTCATAGATCTGGGTCACCCGGGCATCCCGGTAGATTCGCTCCACCGGGAAATCACTCACGTAGCCATACCCCCCGTGGATCTGGATGGCGTCGGAACACACCTTCTCGGCCACCTCGGAGGCGAACATCTTGGCCATGGAGGCCTCGGTCAGGCACGGTTTGCCAGCATCCTTCATGGCGGCGGCGCGCCACACCATCAAGCGGGCGGCATCAAGCTGGGTAGCCATGTCCGCCAACCGGAAACTGACGGCCTGGTGACCCATGAGGGGCACGCCAAAGGTGGTGCGCTCCTTGGCATAGCGCACGGCGGCTTCCAGGGCGGACCGGGCCATCCCCACGGACTGGGCGGCAATGCCGATGCGCCCGGCCTCCAGATTGGACAGGGCAATCTTGTAGCCCTCCCCTTCCTGGCCCAGCATGGCAGAAGCGGGAACCCGACAGTTCTCGAAGATGATCTGGGCGGTGTCCGAAGCATGCTGCCCCATCTTGTCCTCCAGACGGGCAACGATATAGCCTGGCGTGGCGGTGGGCACCAGGAATCCGGTGATACCCTTCTTGCCGGCGGCCTTGTCGGTGACCGCAAAAACAATCGCTACCTCGGCATGCTTGCCATTGGTGATGAATTGCTTGACGCCATTGAGCACGAAATGGTCGCCATCCCGCTCCGCCCGGGTGGTGATGGCGGCTGCATCAGATCCGGTGTGGGGCTCGGTCAGGCAGAAGCAGCCAAGCTTCTCGCCCCGGGCGAGGGGCTTGAGCCAGGTTTCCTTCTGCTCGTCGGTGCCGTACTTCAGGGTGATCCCGCAGGCCAGGGAGTTCTGCACGCTGACAATCGTGGACGTCGCCCCGTCGCCCGCAGCGATCTCTTCGATGGTCAGTACCAGGGACATGTAATCCAGTCCGGCGCCGCCCCACTGCTCGGGCACGACCATCCCCAGGGCTCCGAGTTCGGCCAGTTCCTTGAGGGCCTGGGCCGGGAAGGTGTGGTTCTTGTCCCACTCGGCGGCAAAAGGCGCCAGGCGCTCCTGCGCAAAAGCGCGCATGGAGTCGCGAATCATTTCTTGTTCTTGGGTGAGGATCATCTGTTTCTCCATTCAACCGGGGGGGAGGTGCCTTCCTGTCCTCAATTCAGCTCAATGGCCAGGGCCGTGGCCTCGCCGCCACCGATGCAAAGGCTGGCAACGCCTCGCTTGCCCCCGGTCTTGCGCAAGGCCCCCAGCAAGGTAACGATGATGCGCGCGCCGGAAGCACCGATGGGGTGGCCCAGGGCGCAGGCGCCACCGTGAATATTGACCTTTTCATGGGCCAGCTGGAGATCCCGCATGGCAGCCATGGTCACCACGGCAAATGCTTCATTGATCTCCCACAGATCCACTTCATCCTTGGTCCAGCGCACCTTGTCGAGCAACTTCTGGATGGCGCCCACCGGCGCCGTGGGGAACAGGTGCGGCGCATGAGCGTGGTTGGTGTGGCCGACGATGGTGGCGAGCACCTTGGCGCCAAGACGCTCGGCCGTGGAACGGCGCATCAGCACCAGCGCCGCGGCGCCATCGGAAATGGAGCTGGAATTGGCCGGGGTCACCGTGCCGTTATTCCGGAAAGTGGGCTTCAGGCTTGGAATCTTGTCGATCTGCGCCTTCAGCGGCTGTTCGTCCGTATCGACCACCACATCGCCCTTGCGACCTGCAACGGTCACCGGCTGAATCTCCCAGACGAACGCCCCGGATTTGATCGCATCCTGGGCACGGGTCGTGGAAGCGATGGCGAAACGGTCCTGCTCTTCCCGGGAAAAGCCGTAGGTCTCGGCGCAATCCTCGGCAAAAGTCCCCATCAGGCGGCCACGATATTCCTTGGTGTAGTTGTCTTCCAGGCCGTCGAAGAACATGTGATCGAGGACCTGCCCATGGCCCAGCCGGTAGCCCCCCCGCCCCTTGGGCAGCATGTAGGGGGCGTTGGTCATGGATTCCATGCCGCCAGCGATGATCACCTCATTGCTGCCCGCCAGCAGCAGGTCGTGGGCGAGCATGGTGGTCTTCATGCCAGAGCCGCACACCTTGTTCACGGTGCTGCAAGTGACGGACAGGGGCAGGCCGGCATTGATGGCGGCCTGGCGTGCAGGCGCCTGGCCCAGGCCAGCGGGCAGCACACAGCCCATGATGAGTTCCTGCACAGCATCGAAAGAGACACCGGACCGTTCCAGCGCGGCACGAATCGCAACCCCACCTAGCTGGGGCGCGGCGAGACCCGCAAAATCCCCCTGAAACCCCCCCATGGGAGTCCGGGCAGCGCCAACAATAACAATCGGATCCTGCGACATAGCGTCCTCTCTCTGCTAACAAATTCAATCCAACCGTCGCCACGACCAAGCAATCCGTCGTGAAGAAGCGGCACGCAAAGGCTCCCGGGGAAAAATGGAAGCCAATTGTTCTATATCATACCAACCACATCGAAACAGGGAAGTGGCAAGGACCATACCCCACCGAAATTGGCTCCAGGCCCACCCATGCACCCAGCCTGCCTGAACCGTTCGGCAACCTACCCCCTTGCCGGAGACTACCCCGGTTTCAACCCTGCATGGGTAACCCCAAAGCCTGGCGAACACCCAGGGGCAACAAACCAAAAAAATCCTGGCGGCCCATAACAGCGCCGCCAGGATCCTGAATGCCGAAACCCGTGGCAAGCGCCACGGGCAGTCCTCAGCGCTTGGCCAGCACGATGCCCGACTTTTGCCGATCCCAGGTGGCGGGGGTAATGCCCTGATCCCGTAGTTCATACTTGAGGATGCGGCCCACCGGGCTGCGGGGCAGCTCCTTGCGGAACTCGATGAAGCGCGGCACCGCGAAATAGGGTACCCGCTCGATGACCCAGTGGCACAGATCCTCTTCGGTCATGCTCCCCGCTTCATGCAGGATCGCCGTCACCTTGACCTCGTCCTCACTCAGTTCGGACTTGACCGCGTGCACCGCCACGTCCTGAATCCCTGGGTGAGCGCGGAAAGTGGTTTCCATCTCGAAGCTGGAAATATTTTCGCCACCGCGGCGCAGATAATCCTTCTTGCGGTCTACGAAATAGAAGTAGCCGTCTTCATCGAACATGCCGATGTCGCCGGTGTGGAACCACATGTTCTTCATGACCTTGAGGGTGTCCTCGGGACGACGCCAGTAGCCTTCGAACATCACGTGGGGCTTGAGGGGGCGGACGATAATCTCGCCCGGTGTGCCCGGCGGCAGTTCGACGTCGTTGTCATCCACGATGCGCACGTCGAAGGTGTCATTGCGCTTGCCGGAAGCGTTGGGCTTGCTCGGATCATCCGGCTCCAGGGAAGTCACCAGGGAACACTCGGACAGGCCGAAACCAACCTGAAGAGTGTGCTTGGCGCCAAAGCGCTTCTTCCAGGCACCCATGATCTGGTAGGGGAAGGGAGCGCCACCCACCGTCTCCAACTGGCCATAGCAACGCTTTTCTGCCTCGTTTTCCGGGGCGCTGACAATCAGCGGCATCATGTTGGCCAGCAGAACGCAGTCGTTGGCGCCGGTGCGCTCGATCTCGGGCCAGAAGTTGGAGACGGAGAAGCGGGGATAGAAAGCGATCCGGGCCCCCAGCATCATGTTGGACAGGATGGTGGCGGTATAAGCGTTCAGGTGGAACAGGGGCAGCGGGGTCCAGGTGATGGATTTTTCCGAACGCCGCAGGGAGCGGGCGCACTGTCGGGCCAGGTTGCACACATAGTTGTGACTGCACATGCAGCCCTTCGACGGCCCGGTGGTGCCGCCGGTGTAAATCAGCATGGCCAGGTCGCCGGGGGCGACTTCAACTTCCGGGTCGCTGGCATCGTCGCTGCGCACGCTGGCCCATGACAGCAGGGTCTGCGGGATGGAGAGGTTGGGTTTTTCACCCTTGTACACCACCGTCTTCACTTCCGGCAGCCTGTCGGCGATCAGGCCGATGCGCTCGGCAAAATCGCTTTCCGCCAGAACCACGGCGGCGCCGGCATCGGCGATCTGGTGGCGAAGGAACTCGCCCTTGTAGGCGGTATTGACGGGAACGCTGATGGCGCCAAGCTTGGTGATGGCCAACCAGATGCAGATGGCTTCGATGTTGTTGTCGAGCAGGGTGACAACGGTCTGCCCCTTCTCCACCCCCAGCCCACGCAAGCCATTGGCGAGACGGCAAGCTTCATCGTTGAGGTAACCGAAGCTGTAGACCTCTCCGCCAATATCGACGAATGGGCGATCACCCCACTGCTTGGCCGCACGACGCAACACTGCGTTGATTGTTTCTTCTTCACCCGTGGACCAGCCCGGCTCCGGCTTCCAGCCATTTTGCGCAGTAGCACCCATCGAATCACTCCTCCTCACAAAAACACTTCACTTATAACTCGGCGGCAAGGTTCGAAAAAGCCGGCAACGCAGGGCATCGGCCCCACCCTCACGACCCCCGAATCAACCCTCCCACCGGGCACGGATTCAGTTAACTGTTAAATATAACAGACGGTCAGTTGCTTAGGAATCCTCGCCCCCATTCCCCACACCGGCACGCATCCCGACCCGGGAGACCACACCTCCGAGGCAGGGGTGCGGCTCATAAAAGACGTGTAAAATGATAAAGTGCCAGTTTTTATGGTGGCGTAACATCTGCGCCAGCATGGTCTGACGAACTTCGCTTCTCCACCCCGGAATGCTGGATCGGGAGGCGGGCCGTTATCTTCAGCCGACAAGGAAACAGCTTCAATGAATGTGCTCGAAAAGCAGGCAATCATTTCCGGCATAGGCCAATCCCCCGTGGGTCGCCGCCTCGGGCGGGGCGCCCTGGATCTCACCCTCGAAGCCGTGCGCAACGCGGTGGAGGACGCGGGACTCAAGATCTCCGACATCGATGGCGTGGCCTCCTGGCCGGGCCAGATGGAAGTGGCGGGGATGTCGCCGGTGTCGATCCTGGACCTGAAGGAAGCCCTCCGGCTGGAAGTCAATTGGTATATGGCGGGGCCCGAGGCCACCCAGATGTCGGCCCTGATCAACGCCTGCATGGCGGTAGCCACCGGCCAGGCGCGCCACGTGGTGGTGTTCCGCACCATGACCGAATCCTCCGCCATGGCGGAAGGGGTGCGCTCCAGCGTCCTGGGGCAGGAAGGTGCGCCCCGGGTGGGGGCCATGGGGCACTGGCAGGTGCCCTTTGGCGCGTTTTCCGCGTCCAACTGGGTGGGCCTGATCGCCAGCCGCTATTTCCACGAGTTCGGCACCAAGCGGGAGCAGATGGCGCAACTGGCCATCAACGCCCGGCGCAACGCCATGCTCAACCCCAACGCGATCTACCGCACCCCCCTCACCCTCGATGACTACATGAACTCGCGGATGATCTCCACGCCCCTCTGTCTGTACGACTGCGACGTACCGGTGGATGGCTCCATGGCGATCATCATTTCCCATCGGGACACCGCGCCGGACCTGAAGAGTCAGCCCATCTCCATTGAGTCCATCTGCGGCCCGCTCCATGAACGCAACACCTGGGACCAGCAGGCTGACCTCACCCGCTTTGCCGCCGAAGCCGCTGGTCAGCGCCTGTGGAACCGCACCGACCTCAAGCCCAAGGACGTGGACGTGGGCGCCCTCTACGACGGTTTCACCTTCCTCACCATGCTCTGGCTGGAAGCCCTCGGTTTCTGCGGGCGCGGCGAGGCAGGCCCCTTCCTCGAGGGCGGGCATCGCATCGCCCTGGATGGCGAGCTTCCCCTCGCCACGGGAGGCGGGCAGCTCTCGGCGGGCCGCATGCACGGGGTCGGCCTTGTGTATGAAGCGGTGGTTCAACTGCGTGGCGCCGGGGCGGATCGGCAAGTACCGGGCGACCCGCGGGTAGCTGTCGTCACCAACGGGGGCGGCCCCATCGCCAGCGCGGCCTTGCTCGTTCGCCACTGACCTGGGGCCGCCCTCGCACCCTGGATTCCCGGGCGTGACGGGTGGGTGCGGGCAGCCCGCCTGCCATCGTGCCGACGCAACGGTGGCGGGCCCTTGGCAAAATGGCCAGGGATGTTTGGCTCGTGCATATCAGCACCCCGGAATACGAAACCGCGAAAAGCGGTTTGGCTGCCCCGGCACCCAGGCGTTCTCCTTGGCGCGTCGCTCGCTGGGGAACAGCGCCCGCCCAGGATGGCGCGCACCCAAGGCCCGAAATCCGGGCCCAGCAGGTGGCCAAACGCTAAGGCCGCGGCGCTGTCCCTGCCCCGAGGGATCGCCCGTCAGAATTCCCCTGACTGACCCAGGGTTCGATGGATCCATTTGAGCCGTAGCGCCACCACCTGCCACCACGGCATCGTCGGCAAACAATTTTGTAGAGGAGAAGTCATGAAGAACCCCATGTCGCTGGAAGGTCGTACGGTTATTGTCACGGGTGCGGGCCAAGGGATTGGTCTGGCCATCAGCAGCCAGATTGTGGAACTGGGTGGCAACGTGGTGGGGGTG
>JAVEWG010000063.1:0-3905 GCA_034004685.1 Rhodocyclaceae bacterium
GCTTGGGCAATGCTAACCCAAGCAAGTTGCCAAAGCCATCGGCGGGATTGAGCGATGACGACTGAACCCCTTGAACCCATTACCCTTTCTGCCCTCCAGCACTGGGCCTACTGCCCGCGCCAGTGCGCGCTGATCCACCTGGAGCAAGCCTTCGAGGACAACGTATTTACCTTGCGCGGACAAGCCGTCCATTCCCGGGCCGATAAGCCCGGACTGGAAACCCGGGCCGGTTTGCGGATCGAGCGTGCCCTGCCGGTGTTCAGCGATCGACTGGGCTTGATCGGCAAGGCCGACGTGGTGGAGTTCCTCCCTGACGGGACGCCCTACCCGGTGGAATACAAGCACGGCTCCCGCAACAAAAAGGCAGCCATCGCAGCCTGCGACGATCTTCAACTCGCTGGTCAGGCCCTGTGCCTGGAGGAGATGAGCGGCCGCTCCGTGCCCGAAGGCGCCCTTTATTACGCCAGCTCCAAGCGCCGGCGACTTGTATCCATTACACCGGAACTACGGTTTAGCGTGGAAACCGCCGTCACGGCGATTCGCACCATGCTCGCCGCTGGCCGCACACCGTTACCGGTGAACGACGAACGCTGCCGCGCCTGCTCCCTGCGGGATCTGTGCCAGCCCAAGGCCCTCGCCCACACGGCGGAGTTCGCGACCCTCCACACGGCCCTCTACGATCCGGACGCCTGACCGATGCAACTACTCAATACCCTTTACGTGACTACGCCCGAGAGCTATTTGCACCTGGAGAACGACACGGTGCGCATCGAGGTGGAACACGAAACCCGTTTGCGGGTGCCTCTCCACCACGTGGGCAGCGTGGTGTGTTTTGGTAACGTGAAGCTCTCCACCCCCCTGATGCACCGGCTGGCCGATAACGGTATCGGGCTGGTGCTGCTTGATGGCAATGGCCGCTTCAAGGCGCGGCTAGAAGGCCCGGTTTCCGGAAACGTACTGCTCCGCCAAGCCCAACACGAGCGCAGCCGAGACACCGGCTTTACCCTGGGCATCGCCCGATCCTGCGTTGCCGGCAAGATCAAGAATGCCCGCCAAGTGCTCCTACGGGGTGCCCGTGAGGCAAAAGACCCGGTGGACGCCAACTGCCTGACTCGCGCCACCGACGACTTGGCCGCCGCCCTACGAGCCCTTTCCGCGGCAAATGAATTGGACATGGTGAGGGGTATCGAAGGCGAAGCCGCGCGCCAGTACTTTGCCGGCCTCAACAAGATCGTTCGCCCCGAGGCCCGCATGGCCTTCCAGATGGATGGCCGGAGCCGCCGCCCGCCCCGGGACAGGATGAACGCCCTGCTGTCCTTCCTCTATTCGATGCTGATGAACGACTGCCGCTCGGCGGTGGAGGCCGCTGGCCTCGACCCCCAGGTCGGCTTCCTCCACACACTACGACCCGGCCGTGCCGCGTTGGCGCTGGATCTGATGGAGGAATTCCGCGCCATCGCCGACCGCCTCGCTCTCACCCTCATCAACCGGGGACAGATCGGCGCGAGAGACTTCGTCGAGCGGGAGGGTGGCGCCGTGCTACTGGAAGGCGACGCCCGCAAAGCGGTGGTCGTAGCTTGGCAAGAGCGCAAGCAGGAGGAACTGACCCACCCACTGCTGGAGCAGGCCGTGCCACTGGGCATCGTTCCTCTTGTCCAAGCTCGCCTCCTTGCTCGCAGCCTCCGCGGCGAAATCCCCGAATATCTTCCGTTCACCATCCGCTGAGAACAAGCCGCCATGCTCGTGATCGTCTGCTACGACGTGAATACCGAAACCAAGGCCGGCCGGCGCCGCCTCAGGCAAGTCGCCAAGGTATGCGAGAGCTGGGGCCAGCGGGTGCAGCAATCCGTATTTGAGTGCCAAGTCAATCTGATGCAGCTCGAAACCCTTGAACGGGACCTCCTCGCCGAGATTGAGCCTAGCGAGGACAACCTGCGCCTTTACCGCCTGCCTGATAGTCGCGGCGCAGAAGTCCGCGAACATGGCATTTTTCGAGCTACCGACTTCAACGGCCCTCTGGTGCTATAACATCTCAAAAGCGCGAACCCCAAGCGAACACGACGCCCCAAGAGGTTTCGCGCAAGATCCAACCCCATGATTTAAAAATGAATACTGTTTTACATCCCACCAAACAATCATCTGCCACCACGCTTCACAAGCAAGTTCGCGCAATGCGGGCTTTTTTGGGTGACAGATCAGACAGTTGCTTGTGAAGCGATTCACCCGTCAGCAATGACGGGTGTGGATTGAAACTTTTTGCCCCAAGGAATACAGTTCGTACAGAAAGGATTCACCCGTCAGCAATGACGGGTGTGGATTGAAACCAGCAGGGAAAGCAAAACGACGTTTGAGAAATAGGGAGATTCACCCGTCAGCAATGACGGGTGTGGATTGAAACCGCAGCAGGCCGGCGTTCCGCCGGGCGTGGTTGATGATTCACCCGTCAGCAATGACGGGTGTGGATTGAAACCGTGCCGGTTTGTACCGGTCGGCGGAAAGATCAACGATTCACCCGTCAGCAATGACGGGTGTGGATTGAAACGTTTCGCCCCCTTGACGCGAAACGCTCGACAGCAGATTCACCCGTCAGCAATGACGGGTGTGGATTGAAACCTTTGCTGCGGTCATGGGGGGCTTTGCGTGGGGGTGATTCACCCGTCAGCAATGACGGGTGTGGATTGAAACAAGGACGGCCGCGTCACCGCGGCCCCCAACGTTCCGATTCACCCGTCAGCAATGACGGGTGTGGATTGAAACGCGCAATTCCCACTTTTTCGGACCAGGCAAAGGCCGATTCACCCGTCAGCAATGACGGGTGTGGATTGAAACAACGTGTGGCAGCGCAGTTCATGACCGATAAATAGATTCACCCGTCAGCAATGACGGGTGTGGATTGAAACGCCGTAGGGGCTGCCTGGAAGGCTGGCCCATTCCGATTCACCCGTCAGCAATGACGGGTGTGGATTGAAACACGATGTTGTCTTCAGCAGCCTTGAGCCAGCGATCGATTCACCCGTCAGCAATGACGGGTGTGGATTGAAACGTCGATGGTGGTGTAGGTCGGACTGGTGCCGGTAGATTCACCCGTCAGCAATGACGGGTGTGGATTGAAACCTTTATCGAGGCCTGCCGCGAGCTGGGCGCCGATGGATTCACCCGTCAGCAATGACGGGTGTGGATTGAAACCTTCCGGCCAGCCGTTGGTGGTGGCGGCGGTGAGGATTCACCCGTCAGCAATGACGGGTGTGGATTGAAACCATTTGCCGCTCAACACTGTGCCCGCCGGCCTGTTGATTCACCCGTCAGCAATGACGGGTGTGGATTGAAACTTCGGTAAAGGTGTCGAGGCGCATTTCGTAGCTCAGATTCACCCGTCAGCAATGACGGGTGTGGATTGAAACTTTAAGAGGCCAAGCCGTGTTGTCTCAAATCATCCTGTGATTCACCCGTCAGCAATGACGGGTGTGGATTGAAACCGGCGAGGTATTTGAGGAGGCCGGGGAAATCCCATGGATTCACCCGTCAGCAATGACGGGTGTGGATTGAAACTCAACCTCCCTGTCCGCGGCCTCCTGCTTGCGGGGATTCACCCGTCAGCAATGACGGGTGTGGATTGAAACTGCCGGCAGGCCTTCCCGGCGAAAACGGCCCCAGGATTCACCCGTCAGCAATGACGGGTGTGGATTGAAACGTCACCACGCCGACCCTCGGGCTGCAGCTGCAGCGATTCACCCGTCAGCAATGACGGGTGTGGATTGAAACCGGCGGGGATGTCGCCGCCGGCATCGAATGCGCCGATTCACCCGTCAGCAATGACGGGTGTGGATTGAAACGGCAACGTATTGGCGCAGGACGGTCCGCTGATAAAGATTCACCCGTCAGCAATGACGGGTGTGGATTGAAAC
>JAVEWG010000063.1:3915-4455 GCA_034004685.1 Rhodocyclaceae bacterium
AGATTCACCCGTCAGCAATGACGGGTGTGGATTGAAACCCGTCATGGCTGCCCTTGAGCAGGACCGAGAAGCGATTCACCCGTCAGCAATGACGGGTGTGGATTGAAACCTTGAGGCCCTGAACTTGTACGGTGACGGAATCAGCGATTCACCCGTCAGCAATGACGGGTGTGGATTGAAACGACAAAGCGCCAGTAGTAGGCGTCCAGGTCGCGCGATTCACCCGTCAGCAATGACGGGTGTGGATTGAAACATCGTCTACACTCCTTCGTGCGTTGTGTTTCACAAGATTCACCCGTCAGCAATGACGGGTGTGGATTGAAACTTCACCACCCGCGTGCTGTCGGTCTGCAAGATGGTGATTCACCCGTCAGCAATGACGGGTGTGGATTGAAACATCGGGGTCCGCATCGCGGCCGGGGTCGCCTTTTGATTCACCCGTCAGCAATGACGGGTGTGGATTGAAACGCCGCGCTCGCCGGGGGGGCCGTCCTGGCCGTCGCGATTCACCCGTCAGCAATGACGGGTGTGGATTGAAAC
>JAVEWG010000063.1:4465-6662 GCA_034004685.1 Rhodocyclaceae bacterium
GATTCACCCGTCAGCAATGACGGGTGTGGATTGAAACGCCGCGCTCGCCGGGGGGGCCGTCCTGGCCGTCGCGATTCACCCGTCAGCAATGACGGGTGTGGATTGAAACCTGTACCGCAACGTGCTGGGGCAGGATCTGCCGTGATTCACCCGTCAGCAATGACGGGTGTGGATTGAAACACCCAGGGCCGCCGCAGCCCCAACGCCATTTGCCGGATTCACCCGTCAGCAATGACGGGTGTGGATTGAAACCGCCTTGCGCCGGCCACGCTGCCGAAACCGCCAAGGGGATTCACCCGTCAGCAATGACGGGTGTGGATTGAAACGTCGTAGCCCTTGAGCATGGACTTGTTGGCGACGTCGGATTCACCCGTCAGCAATGACGGGTGTGGATTGAAACGTCACTTATGAGGTGTGGCACGCCCACGACGTGGCGATTCACCCGTCAGCAATGACGGGTGTGGATTGAAACCACCATGGCGGTGGCGTCTTTCTTGGTGACGGAGGATTCACCCGTCAGCAATGACGGGTGTGGATTGAAACGAGTTTTTTACTGCCCACCGCTCGTTTTCTGAATGATTCACCCGTCAGCAATGACGGGTGTGGATTGAAACTTGCATGGGTTTTCTGCAAAAACAGCATCAAAACAGATTCACCCGTCAGCAATGACGGGTGTGGATTGAAACTGCTCGGGCCTTGAAGGCGACCTGGCGGATGTGGTTGGATTCACCCGTCAGCAATGACGGGTGTGGATTGAAACCATTTCGAGGTGCGCGGGCTGACGCGACATCACGCATGATTCACCCGTCAGCAATGACGGGTGTGGATTGAAACAAGAAGGACAGCGTTGTCGAGCTCGACATCGGCCGATTCACCCGTCAGCAATGACGGGTGTGGATTGAAACGGCACCGTGGGCTTTCGCCTGGCCAGCCGCATCGGATTCACCCGTCAGCAATGACGGGTGTGGATTGAAACATTTCAAGCCTTTGCCAGGGGAACGAACATCTCTGGATTCACCCGTCAGCAATGACGGGTGTGGATTGAAACCCTTGCCAGGACATCAGCAGCGCCGGCGCTGGCGCGATTCACCCGTCAGCAATGACGGGTGTGGATTGAAACCCGGTGCCCTGGGGGCCGTGGATGACCAGGGTGGGATTCACCCGTCAGCAATGACGGGTGTGGATTGAAACCTTTGTGCAGGGTCTGTGCAGGGTCTGTGCAGGGGATTCACCCGTCAGCAATGACGGGTGTGGATTGAAACCCCAGGCCGACTTCGCCCGCCACATGGGATGGCGACGATTCACCCGTCAGCAATGACGGGTGTGGATTGAAACATGCGCTTGAGGGCCATGTGCCAATCGGTGCCCACGATTCACCCGTCAGCAATGACGGGTGTGGATTGAAACATCCTCAGCCGGAAGCACCACGCCAAGCGCATCGAGCGGGATTCACCCGTCAGCAATGACGGGTGTGGATTGAAACATGGCGGACTGGTCGATGACTCGGCCGTAGCGGGATTCACCCGTCAGCAATGACGGGTGTGGATTGAAACGTCGTAGCCCTTGAGCATGGACTTGTTGGCGACGGATTCACCCGTCAGCAATGACGGGTGTGGATTGAAACACGCAGCCACCGGACTCCCCGTCGTGGTGGCCTTCGGATTCACCCGTCAGCAATGACGGGTGTGGATTGAAACGGTTGACCCATTTGTCGCGGCTGACCTCCCCAGGGATTCACCCGTCAGCAATGACGGGTGTGGATTGAAACGCCTGCGGCGCGCTGATAGTCCAGCTTGGCCTGGGATTCACCCGTCAGCAATGACGGGTGTGGATTGAAACATCCTCAGCCGGAAGCACCACGCCAAGCGCATCGAGATTCACCCGTCAGCAATGACGGGTGTGGATTGAAACTCTTCCTCCTTCGTCAAAGCGTCACCTGTGCCACTGATTCACCCGTCAGCAATGACGGGTGTGGATTGAAACTCAGGTCGAGGCAAAGCTCGAAAGCCTGGGATGGGATTCACCCGTCAGCAATGACGGGTGTGGATTGAAACCGGCATAGCGATGCGGCTTGAGTGAGATCATCTGGATTCACCCGTCAGCAATGACGGGTGTGGATTGAAACCTCAAGTGGGAATGGCTCGAACTCTCCGCCGTGACGATTCACCCGTCAGCAATGACGGGTGTGGATTGAAAC
>JAVEWG010000063.1:6672-7211 GCA_034004685.1 Rhodocyclaceae bacterium
GATTCACCCGTCAGCAATGACGGGTGTGGATTGAAACCGCGAGGGGAACGCCTTCTTTTGCGGCCATGGTCGATTCACCCGTCAGCAATGACGGGTGTGGATTGAAACCCCTTGGCGACTTCGACCCCCACGCAAAGCCCCCGATTCACCCGTCAGCAATGACGGGTGTGGATTGAAACTGTCTGTTAACGTCCCGCAACTCCACGGAGACCCGGATTCACCCGTCAGCAATGACGGGTGTGGATTGAAACCGTCGAGATAGGCCACCTCGATGGTGTCGTGCATGGATTCACCCGTCAGCAATGACGGGTGTGGATTGAAACGCCACCTCGCTCGCCATCAACCGCACTGCAAAGGGATTCACCCGTCAGCAATGACGGGTGTGGATTGAAACCAGTCGACGTCCTGGGGCTTTGGCTTGGAGAGCACGATTCACCCGTCAGCAATGACGGGTGTGGATTGAAACTGAAACTGTGGCGAGGCGCGGCGCCAGGGTGTCCGGGATTCACCCGTCAGCAATGACGGGTGTGGATTGAAAC
>JAVEWG010000063.1:7388-12733 GCA_034004685.1 Rhodocyclaceae bacterium
AGATTCACCCGTCAGCAATGACGGGTGTGGATTGAAACGCGGGAGTCTCCCCCCAGTGGGGCAAGGTCGCCAGATTCACCCGTCAGCAATGACGGGTGTGGATTGAAACAGACCCTCCCGCCAGCCGTTGTCACCGTAAGGGAGATTCACCCGTCAGCAATGACGGGTGTGGATTGAAACGTCGGAGAATAAGTCGTGGGCGCTCATTGTGCGGTGATTCACCCGTCAGCAATGACGGGTGTGGATTGAAACCTGTCCGCCGGCGAGGCGCCGAAGGCCATCAAAGGATTCACCCGTCAGCAATGACGGGTGTGGATTGAAACCCACGAAAGGACACACAAAATGATCCCGATTCCTGATTCACCCGTCAGCAATGACGGGTGTGGATTGAAACCGTGCCGAACATGTGGCGGAGCGCGTGCGGGTGCGCGATTCACCCGTCAGCAATGACGGGTGTGGATTGAAACCCTCTGTGGGGGCCGTGCCAAACGCGACTATGCGGCGATCGAGCCCGTACTCCGCATGACACGCGTGCCGCAGGCGCAGTGGCCGGAACTGTTCCGGGATTTTCGGATGATGGAGCGGGAGGCGCTGGCGACGCTCAGTCGCCGTTGAGGCCGGCGTCGCGCTCCATGCGCGCGACCTTCTGGCGCAACAGCTGGCCGTCGAAGTGAATCAGCCAGGCCCAGCCGATCACCGTCCAGCCCGCGTAGAGGTTCATCAGGAACAGAGTGAAGCGCCAGCCGCACGGCGCAAGCAGCGTCGGGACGAAGTAGAGCAGCACGTAGAAGATCATTTCCGTCTTGACCATGGCATATCAAGGATAGCGCAGCATGAGTGCTCTCGGTAGTTTGATCGTGGTGACCCAATCCCAGATGCCGCAAGGCGTTGAGCACTCCGGGGCTCACGGCTTGCCGTGCCCCCCAGATGCGTGACCCAATCTCCGCCACTCTGCTGCGCAGGCTGTGGATTGCAATAAGGAAGAGGCCCGCGAGGCGGGCCAGGCCGGCCCGGGGATGATTCACCCGTCAGCGATGACCGACATCATCCCAACACAGAACATTCAAATCGTCTTGGAACCCAGACGGGCCAGCAGCTCACCCAGGGCTTGGGCCGCCCCCAGGGCGATGCGGTAATCCACCAGATCGCTGACTTCGCTGGCGTCCGGGTTGATCTCCACGGTGGGTACGCCGGCCCGTCGCGCCCAATGGACCGGCGCGGCCACGTAGGGGAAGGCGGCCCGGGTGCCGATGGTGAACACCAGATCGAATCCGGCAGCCAGGGCGTGCTCCAGCCGCAACAGGCCTGCCGCCGGGAGTTCCTCGCCGAAGAGCACCACGTCCGGGCGCAGGAGGCCGCCGCAGGCCGGGCAGGCGGGGGGAATTTGCAGGCCGTTGAAATCCGCCACCTGGCGCTGGCGGCCGCACTCGGTACAGATCAGGCGGTGCAGGGCGCCGTGGATTTCGATGAGGTCGGTGGAGCCGGCTGCCCGGTGCAGGCCATCCACGTTCTGGGTGAGCACCAGGGAGCCGGGATGGCTGCGCTGGAACTCGGCGATGGCCTGGTGAGCCGGGTTGGGGCGGGCGCCCCGGCAGGTGCGCTCGATCTGGGCCAGATACTTCCAGGTGATCTCGGGCCGGCGCTGGAATACCACCCCGGAGAGGGCTTCTTCGATGGGGATGCCCTCGTCGGTGGGGGCGTCTTCGTAAAGACCGCCCATGCCCCGGTAGGTGGGGAGGCCGGAATCGGCGGAAACCCCCGCTCCCGTCACGAACAGCAGGCGCCGCGCCCCGTGGATGAGGCGGGCGACCGCGTCGAGGGTGGCAGCCTGGTCCATGGGGGGCATCAGGCCGGCCTGGCGGGCCGGGAGCGGTGCCGGATCAACGTCCGCTGGCCCCCTTGGCGCTCAAGTCCACATAGCGTCGCCGGTCCTCGGCATAGCGGGCCTTCACCGCCTCCAGCTCCCGCTGCTTGACATCGATCACCGAGCGCAGGGACAGCAGCTCGCCATCGCTATCTCGCAGGGCGGCCACCAGTTCCGGCGGCCGGGGGCGGTTCTGGAGGGCCGCCGCTTCTTCGTCCAGGGACCCCCGCTTCTTGACCAAGGCCCCCTCCTTATCCCGCAAGGCCGCCAGTTCCCGCTCGACCCCATCCATCGCCCGCTGGCGGCTGGCTTCCAGGTCCGCCAGGCTGGTGTAGGTCTGAAGCAGGGCGTGATCCCGGCGCTGCTGCTCCCTGGCTTTGTCCCGCAGGGCCAGGCGCTGGTGCTCCTCCGCCTCCAGGCGGGCCCGCTCTTCGGCACTGAGGGGGGCGGGCACGACCTTTTTGACCGTGCCCTGCTTGCTGATTTCCCGGTAGGCCCGGTTGTAGCAGACGGGCGGCAAAACGTCGGAGCAGATCCGCTGGCCGTTGCCATCCTCACAACAGGTGATGGTGCGGGTGCCAGCCTGGACGGGCCCCAGCGCCAGCAGGCCCAGGGCCCAGCCCAGCAGCAGGCGGTGGCGGGTTCTAGACACCATAGGTCTCCCGGTATTGACGCACCGCCGCCAGATTGGCCTGGAGGGCGGGGCTGTCGGTCAGATAGGCGATCAGGTCTTCCAGGGTGGCCACCGCCACCACCGGCATGCCGTAACGGGCTTGTACTTCCTGCACTGCGGACTGGCTGCCGGTGCCCCGCTCCATGCGGTCCAGGGCGATCACCACACCGGCGGGCTCGGCGCCGGCGGCGCGGATGATGTCCACCGACTCCCGCACCGAGGTGCCGGCGGAGATCACGTCATCCAGGATCACCACCCGGCCCTTCAAGGGCGCGCCGATGAGGGTGCCGCCCTCGCCGTGGTCCTTGGCTTCCTTGCGGTTGAAGCAGAAGGGCAGGCTGCGGCCGGCCTCCGCCAGGCGCATGGCGGTGCCCGCCACCAGGGGGATGCCCTTGTAGGCGGGGCCGAAGAGCATGTCGAAGGCCAGCCCGGAGGACTGGATGGCCCGGGCGTAGAAGCCGCACAGGGCGCCAAAGGAGGCGCCGTCGTCAAACAGCCCGGCGTTGAAGAAATAGGGGGAACGGCGCCCCGCCTTGGTGACGAATTCGCCGAAGCGCAGCACGCCCTTGTCGCAGGCCAGGGCAATGAAATCCCGACTAAAATCCACGGTTTAATCCCGAGTCAAAAATCCGAACGATGGTACGCATCATCTCTGCCAACCTCAACGGCATCCGTTCCGCCACCAGCAAGGGTTTCCTGGACTGGCTGGCCACCACCGACGCGGACGCGGTCTGCCTCCAGGAACTCAAGGCCCAGCCCGGTGACCTCACTCCGGCCATGGCCGCACCCCCCGGCTACCAGGGCTACTTCCACTGCGCCGAAAAAAAAGGCTATAGCGGCGTGGGCCTCTACACCCGCATGGCGCCCCAACGGATCTTGGAGGGCCTGGGCATTGAGGATATCGACCGGGAGGGCCGCTTCCTTGAACTGGATTTCGGCCACCTGTCGGTGATCTCCCTCTACCTGCCCTCCGGCTCCAGCTCCGAAGAACGCCAGCAGGCCAAATTCAGCTTCATGGAACGCTTCCTTCCCCACCTGGCGCGCCTGCGGGCGGAGGGGCGGGAGATCGTGATCTGTGGCGACTGGAACATCGCCCACCGGGAAATCGACCTCAAGAACTGGAAATCCAACCAGAAGAACTCTGGCTTCCTGCCTGAAGAGCGGGCCTGGATCGGCCGGGTATTCGAAGATCTGGGCTGGGTGGATGTCTACCGTCAGCTCCACCCGGAAGCCACCGGCGAGGCCTACACCTGGTGGTCCAACCGGGGCCAGGCCTGGGCCAAGAACGTGGGCTGGCGGATTGACTACCAGGTGGCCACCCCGGGCATCGCCGCCACCGCCCGGCGGGCGGAGGTCTATAAGGCCCAGCGCTTCAGCGACCACGCGCCCCTGGTGGTGGATTACGACTTCCCTCCGTAACAGACCTGAAAAGGAAGCGCGGCACCGGCGCTTAGGCACCGATGGTCATCCGGGTTTGGGGTTATCAGGAAATTTTTTTCCGGCCTCGAAGTCTATTGGGCAGTCAGGCAACCCCCATCCCGATCCAGACCCTGGAATTGGGGGCGTGGCTCAAGGTTTCGGCAGCCCTATGGCCCTATCGGTGGAGGCTCAAGAAATGGGACGTTCGATCGTTGCGGCCCGGGCGCGGAGCATGGCCGGCGTGCTCCAGGTGCGGAAGTAGGGGGTATGCCTTGGCTATCCTGGCTCCTTGTCCTGCTGGCGGTTAATGCCATGGCGGCCGATCCGCTCCTGGAGGCCCAGGCCCGATTCCACGCCCTCGACGGCTACCGGGTCACCCTGCGCTCGGCCTCCGCCGACGGCGAACGCCAGATCATCCGCTATGCCTGGCGCAAACCCGGGTGGATCCGGATGGATTTCGTCCAGCCCCACAACGGCACGGTGATGATCCTTGACCCAACTGCCCGGCGGGTGCAGCTATGGCCCTTCGGCACCCAGCACCTGCCCACCTTCAACCTGGCCCCAGACAATCCCCTGATCCGGGGCCCCTGCGGCCACCAGGTTGACCATTCCGACGCGGGCGCGCTGCTGGCGAACCTGACGGCATTGCGGGAACGGGGCAGCATGGCCGCGCCCGCCGAAACCATGATTGCCGGGCGCCCCGCTACCACCCTGGAGATCACCGGGGGCCGACGGCACCCCCGTTACCGGGGTGCACCGCTTTCGGGTGTGGCTGGCCCAGGACACCCTGTTCCCCCTGAAGGTGCAAAGCTTTGAAGTAGGCGGCGAGCTGATCGAGACCGTGGACATGGGGGACGCCGAACTGGATCCGTCGTTCCCCCCGCGCTTCTTTACACCCTGAATCAGGGAGGGGCCATGGGCCACGACGCCAGCAACCACTACCACCTGACCACCCTGTGGCGGTTCGACGCGCCCATCGACGCGGTGTGGGACGCCATCACCCACCCGGAGGCCTGGCCCGACTGGTGGCACGGTGTCGAAAGCGTCATCCGCCTGGAGCAAGGCGACGCCCAAGGCATCGGCGCCCGCCAGCGCTACACCTGGAAGGGCCTGCTGCCCTACCGCCTGACCTTCGTCGGCCGGGTGACCCAGGTCGAACACCTGCGCCTGCTGGAAGGCTGGGTCGAAGGGGAGCTCGAAGGCCGGGGCTGCTGGCACTTCGGCCAGGAGAACGGGCTGACCGTGGTGCGCTACGAATGGAAGGTGCGCACCACCCGCTACTGGATGAATCTGCTCGCGCCCCTGGCCAAGCCCCTGTTCCGTTGGAACCACCACGCCTTGATGCGGGCCGGCGGACTCGGCCTCGCCCGCTACATGCGCGGCAAGCCG
>JAVEWG010000025.1:0-4997 GCA_034004685.1 Rhodocyclaceae bacterium
AAACCGGCATGTTCATGATGTCCTGATAGGCAGACACCAGTTTATTGCGAACCTGGACCATCTGCTGGAAGGACAAATTGGCTTTCTGGAGGTTGACCATCACGTCCTGAAGATTGACGTTCGGGTCGCCGGACGAAAATTCCTGGGCCATCTGCTGGGCGTCCTTCTGGGCGGCGCTCACCTGCTCCAAGGCGGATTGCAAGGCCTGCCCGAAGTCAACGCCACCGGCTTCCGCTGTGGGCGCGGCCGGCTTGCCGGCGGCCACCTGGGCCACCGAGCGCAGTTCATTCAAAACGTTATTGATCCCGTTGCTATCCATTTCCAACCCCATGGCAGCCACGCCACCCCGGTGCGGGATGGGCTGTCTTCAGTCTAGCAGAGCAATCGGCGTGCCTGAAGGGTGAAATCCCCCTGCCACCCCCGGAGCAGGCCCGGAATCACCATAAAACCCTCAGTTGAACCACGGATCCGCAGGGAACAAAAAAATACAAGCCAGGGGATTGGGTAGGTAGCACGCCTCACCCGGCGGTTGACGCGGTAAGTCCCAGTAAGTTTTTGATTCCTTGCCTTTCTCTGTGCCTCGGTGCCTCCGTGGTGAGATTTTAAGGTCACACCTCAAAGCCTTCATCCCGGTACTGCTGCAGCTTGTAGCGCAAGGTGCGCTCCGAAATTCCCAGCCGCTCCACTGCTTTCCGGCGGGAGCCGCCCACCGCTTGCAAGGTGGAGAGGATGTGCTCCCGTTCCAGATCCTTCATGTTGCCGGGCACCGCCGAAGCGGCAGAAATTGCCGCCGGGGCGGTGGCCGGCAAGGCTTGCGCCACGTCGGCCAGCTGGGGCAGGCACAGGGCCAGCACCGCTGGCGTGATGCCGTCGTTTCCCGCCAGGATCAACGCCCGCAGCAAGGTGTTCTCCAGCTCCCGCACGTTGCCCGGCCAGGCATAGGTGCTCAACAGCGCCTCCGCCTCGGGCTGGAGGGGCGCGGTACGGCGCAGCCGCTCTCCATGCCGGGCCAGGAAATACCGGGCCAGGGCGGCGATATCCCGGGGCCGCTCCCGCAGGGCGGGAATGGCCAGGGGAAAAACATTGAGGCGGTAATAGAGATCTTCCCTGAAGCGCCCGGCCGCCACTTCGTGTTCCATGCGCCGGTTGCTGGTGGCCAGCACCCGGATGTCCAGGGCCACCGGCTTCTTTCCCCCCACCCGCTCCACCTCCCGCTCCTGCAGGACCCGCAGGAGCTTGGCCTGGAGACCCAGGGGCATTTCGGAGATTTCGTCCAGGAGGATGGTCCCCCCCTGGGCTTGCTCGAACTTGCCGGCCTGGGCGGCCTGGGCGCCGGTGAAGGCGCCCCGCTCGTAGCCGAACAGGGTGGCCTCCAGCAGGTTCTCGGGGATGGCCGCGCAGTTGATGGCCACGAAGGGCTGGGCCCGCCGGGCGGAGTGATTGTGGATGAAGCGGGCGAAGACTTCCTTGCCGGTGCCGGATTCCCCGGTGAGCAGCACCGTGGCATCGGTCTCGGCCACCCGCTTGGCCAGGGCCAGCGCCTGGAGGGTGGCCGGGTCCTCCGCCACCATGTCCTCTCCGCCGGGCGGCACAGCGGCATAGCGCCGCACCCGCTCCAGCAAGGCTTCCGGCTCGAAGGGCTTCATCAGGAAATCGCAAGCGCCCCCCCGCATGGCCGCCACCGCGGTGCCCACGTCGCCATAGGCCGTCATCAGCACCACCGGCAGTTGGGGATGGCGCTGGCGCAGGGCTTCCAGCAGTTGCAGGCCATCCATGGGCTGCATCTTGAGATCGCTCACCACCAGCTGAAAGCGCTCCCCTTCCAGGGCAGCCAGCGCCGCTGGGCCGCCATCGGCCGCCACCACCTGGTGGCCGGCCATCTCCAGGGTCAGGGTCACCGCGTCCCGCAGGGCCGCGTCGTCCTCCACCACCAAAATCCGAATCACTTCAAGCATGTCAAGATCCTCAAGCCCCGTTTTCCGGAGGCAAGGGTAAGGTCAGGCAGAATGTGGTGCCAACGCCACCGGCGGGTTCGGGTTCCCGGAGTTCGATCTCCCCGCCGTGAGCCCGGGCGACCCCCCGGGCAATCGCCAGGCCCAGGCCGGTCCCTTCCGCCCGGGTGGTAAAGAACGGCTCGAACAGCCGCTCCTGAATGGCCGGCTCGATGCCGGGCCCGGAGTCCCGCACCAGAAAACGGACCTGATCCCCCGCCAGTTCGGCGGAAAACACGACCTGCCCGCCCCCGTCGCTGGCCTGCACCGCGTTCTCCAGCAGGTTGGTCAGCGCCCCCGCCAAGGCCTTGCGATCCCCGGCCAGGACGTGGTCGCCACAGCCGCAGGAAGCATCGAAGCTGACCTGGCGGGCCCGGGCCACCGGCTCCAGGGTGTGGGTCAGCTCCTCCACCAGTTCGCAAACGCCGAAGGATTGGCGATCCAGGCGGTCACCCCGGGCAAACAGGAGCATGTCCCGGATCAGGCGTTCCAGGTGGCGCAAGCGTTCGATGGCCCGATCCGCCACCCGGCTGCGGTCCAGCGGGCTCAACTCCGGCTGGCGCAGATTGGCGGTGTACAGCAGGGCGGCGGCCAAGGGCGTGCGCAGTTGGTGGGCCAGCCCCGCCACCATCTCCCCCATGGCCGCCAGGCGCTCGTTGCGCTCGGCGGCCAGGCGCATACGATGGGCCTCGGTCACGTCGTGAAGGAGGATGATGCGACCCTCGCCCGAGTCCATCACCGCCTCGGAAACGCTGACCCGGCGAGCCAGGCCTGCCACCTGACGCATCCACTCCCCGGGGGTATCGGTGGGATTCAGGCCGGCTGCCAGCGCAGCCCACCCCTGGCCCTCCAGCCCCTCCCCCAGCAGAGCCGCAGCGGCCCGGTTGGCCTGCACCACCCACCCCTCCCGGTCCACCACCACCACGCCGGCGGGCAAGGCGCCCATCAACACGCTGAGGCGTTCGCTGAGCTGGGCCACCTGGCCCTGGAGGGCCCCGTAGGCCTGGGACAACTCCTCCGAGGCCCGGCTGAAGATCGCAAAAGCCTCCGCCAGCTGGGCGGCGTCGAGGGCGGGGGGCGGCAGGGATGAGGCGTTTTCCGACATGGGGGCAGCTTATTCGCGAGGCGTCTAGAATACCCGGCAAATAGGCGGCAAAAAATGCCGCTTATTTCCCCACACCCCTGGCGCAACTCCATCGACAATGCCGCCATCCGTCAAAGGCTCGATGAACACCATGGCTAACGCCGACACCATTACCGCGCCCGCCTCGCCCTTCCAGCAGATAACCCAGAACTTTGCCGCCCTCTCCCAGCGCCAGAAGCTGGCGGGCGCCACCGCCCTGGCCGTGGGTATCGCGCTGCTGGTGGGAATCTTCCTGTGGAGCCGCCAGACGGACTACGCAGTGCTCTTTTCCAATCTGGAAGAGCGGGACGGGGGTGCCATCATCACGGCCCTCCAGCAGCAGAACGTGCCCTATAAGTTCTCTGCCGGCGGAGGCGCCATCCTGGTGCCGGCCAGCCAGGTTCACGACGTGCGTCTGCGCCTGGCGGCCCAGGGCCTGCCCCGGGGCGGGCTGGTGGGCTTCGAGCTCATGGAAAACCAGAAGATGGGCTTATCCCAGTTCCATGAGCAGGTGAATTTTCAGCGGGCGCTGGAGGGGGAGCTGGCCCGCACCATCCAGGCCATCGCCGCGGTGGCCTCGGCCCGGGTGCATCTGGCAATTCCGAAGCAGACCGCCTTCCTGCGGGACGAGCAAAAGCCCACCGCCTCGGTGCTGCTCAATCTCCACTCGGGCCGCCATCTGGAACCTGCCCAAGTGGCGGGCATCGTCCATCTGGTGGCCTCGTCGGTACCCCGCATGGCCAACGACAACGTGAGCGTGCTGGATCAGAACGGCAACCTCCTCACCACCAGACAGGATCCCCTGCGGGCGGCGGGCCTGGATCCGACCCAGATCAAATATGTGGAGGAACTGGAGGACAGCTACATCAAGCGTATCGACGCTATCCTCACCCCCATCGTCGGCGCCGACAACTTCAAGGCCCAGGTAACGGCGGATGTGGATTTCAACCAGACCGAGCAGACCGCCGAGAGCTACAAGCCCAATCCTTCACCGGACCAGGCCATCCGCTCCCAGCAGAACAACGAGAGCCAGACCCGGGAAGCCGGCCCCCAGGGGGTGCCGGGGGCCCTCTCCAATCAGCCGCCAGTGCCTGCCACCGCGCCCATCACCACCCCGGCGGTCGCCGGCGCGCCTGGGGCCCCGGGCAGCCCGCCCCCCTTGAACAGCAACCGGGCCACCACCACCAACTATGAGCTGGACCGCACCATCCAGCACACCAAGCTGGCCCTGGGCACCATCAAGCGCCTGTCGGTGGCGGTGGTGCTCAACCACCGCACGGAAACCGACCCCGCCGGCAAGACCAAGACCGTGCCCCTCTCCGAGCAGGAGATCAAGCAGGTCAACGAACTGGTCCGGGAAGCGATGGGCTTCAACCCGCAACGGGGCGACAGCCTCAACGTGGCCAGCAGCGCCTTTGCCCCGGTGGTGAAGGAAGTCCCCCCCGAAACGCCGGTCTGGAAGGATCCCGAAATCCAGGATCTGGGCAAGGAAGCCCTCAAATACCTGGTGCTCGCCGGGGTACTGGCCTTCGTCGCCTTCGGCATCATCCGCCCGCTCATCAAGAGCGTGACGCCGCCCCCGGCGCCGGAAGAAGAAGCCTCCACCGAGCCGCTCCTGGCCGAGGGAGAAGAAGGGGAGGAAGGCGCCGAGGTCAAGCTCTCCCCCGAGGCCCTTGCCAGCCGTGGCTACGATGCCAAGCTGGAACGGGCTCGGGAACTGGCCCGCACCGAACCCCGGATGGTGGCCAATCTGCTCAAGGAGTGGATGGGCGGTAACGAGGAAGCCAAGAAATGACGACCGTCGAGGAAGGCATCGAAAAAAGCGCTCTGCTGCTGTTGACCCTGGGGGCCGACGCAGCCGCCGAAGTGCTCAAGCACCTGGC
>JAVEWG010000025.1:5097-55801 GCA_034004685.1 Rhodocyclaceae bacterium
CGGGAGATCCAGTCCGACTCCCTGGTCATCGCCCTCAAGGGCGCGGCCCCGGAAATGCGGGAAAAGATCTTCAAGAACATGTCTCAGCGGGCGGGCGAAATGCTGCGGGAAGACCTGGAAGCCAAGGGTCCCGTCCGCCTCTCGGAAGTGGAGGCGGAGCAAAAGGAAATCCTCAAGGTGGTCCGCCGCCTGGCCGAGGAAGGCCAGATCCAGCTGGGCGGCAAGGGCGGCGACGATGCCTTCGTGTAAACCCCGCCGGGGAGCCAGGCAGCCATGAGCATCACCCGTCACCAGGCCGTGGGGGCCTACCGCCGCTGGGAGCCGCCCTCCTTCGATGCCCCGACCCCCGATCCCGAGCCCGTTCCAAAGGAATTGCCGGCCACCCAGGCCGCCCCCCCAGAGCTGCCGCCAGAACCCGAGCCGCCCTGCCAGCCTGCGGTACGCCTGCCCACCGCCGAGGACGTGGAGCGGATCCACGACGAGGCCCACAAGGAGGGCTATGCCGCCGGCTACGAGGAAGGCACCGCCCGGGGCCGCATGGAGGCCATGCGGCTGCATGGCCTGATGGAAAGTTTCCAGCAGGCGGTGAGCCGCATTGACCAGGAGGTGGCGGAGGAAATCCTCGCCTTGTCCATTGAAATCGCCCGGCAGATGGTACGCCGGGAGCTGGTCGCCAAGCCCGATGGCATCGTGGAGGTGGTCCGGGAAGCCCTCCAGCAACTTCCCCAGAACCACGCCATGATCCACCTCCACCCGGATGACGCCGTGCTCGTGCGCCAATACCTGGGAGAGCAGCTGGCCCACGTTGGCAACCGCGTCATCGAGGATATCCACATCGAATCCGGCGGCTGCAAGGTGGAAGCCTCCGGCAGCCAGATCGACGCCTCGGTGGAAACCCGCTGGCGCCGGATCATGGAAAACCTCAGCCGTGACAACGTGGATTGGAAGCCTGACCAGCCATGAACCCCCACGGCGAACTCTGGCGGGAATTCCTGATCGGCGGCCGCCGGCTGGTGGGGGCCACCGGCCCCTTCCAGCTGGCCGGGCGGCTGACCCGCATCAACGGCCTGGTGATGGAGGCGGCGGGCCTCAAGCTGCCCCTGGGCTCGGGTTGCCGCATCGTGGTGCCCGGCGGCGGCTCGGTGGAAGCCGAAGTGGTGGGCTTCAACGGCGAAAAACTCTACATGATGCCCACCGACGACGTCTTCGGCCTGGCCCCGGGCGCCATGGTCCTGCCGGTGGAGCCGGTTCAGCCCCGCCTGATTCCGGGCGAACAGATCGAACCCCGCCGCCGCGCCTCCGACCGGGCCAAGCACCTGCCCGTGGGGGAGCAGATGCTCGGCCGGGTGGTGGATGGGGCTGGCCGCCCCCTGGACGGCAAGGGCCCCCTGGAAACCACCAGCAGTCGCTCCCTCCAGGCCCGCCCCAGCAACCCCCTGCAGCGGGCCCCCATCGAGCAATCCCTGGACGTGGGGATCCGCGCCATCAATGCGCTCCTCACCGTGGGCCGGGGCCAACGCCTGGGGCTCTTCGCCGGCTCCGGGGTGGGTAAATCGGTGCTCATCGGCATGATGGCCCGCTACACCGCCGCCGAGGTCATCGTGGTGGGGCTGATCGGCGAGCGGGGCCGGGAGGTCAAGGAGTTCATCGAGCACAACCTGGGCCCCGAAGGCCTGGCCCGCTCGGTGGTGGTGGCCGCCCCCGCCGACACCAGCCCCCTGATGCGCCTGCAAGGCGCCAGCTACGCCACCACCATCGCCGAGCACTTCCGGGACCAGGGCAAGCAAGTCTTGTTGATCATGGACTCCCTCACCCGCTACGCCATGGCCCAGCGGGAAATTGCCCTGGCCATCGGCGAGCCGCCGGTCACCCGGGGCTACCCCCCCAGCGTCTTCGCCCGCCTGCCAGCCCTGGTGGAACGGGCCGGCAACGGCCCCGACGGGGGCGGCTCCATCACCGCCTTCTACACCGTGCTGGCCGAAGGGGACGACCAGCAGGACCCCATCGCCGACTCCGCCCGGGCCATCCTGGACGGCCACTTCGTCCTCTCCCGGGCCCTGGCCGACCAGGGCCACTACCCGGCCATCGATATCGAGCAGTCCATTTCCCGGGCCATGCACAACCTGGTGAAGAACCAGCACTTTGACCTGGTGCGCCGCTTCAAGCAGCTCTTCTCCCGCTACCAGCGCTCCCGGGATCTGATCGCAGTGGGGGCCTACCAACCGGGCTCCGACCCGGTGCTGGACCAGGCCGTGGCCCTTTACCCCAGGCTCGAGGCCTTTCTCCAGCAACGCATTGATGAACAAGAAAATTTCGACGATGCGGTGGCCAAGCTCTTCCAGCTATTTCCCCAATGACCCTCCTCCCGGTAGGCAATTGGCCAGGAAGCAAGTAAATTCTCGCCCCGGGTGCGTTGCTGCCCTAAAGTAAATTGTCTTCCTACCCCCCATCCGAACCAACGGCGACACCCGTCATCCAGGGTGCGGCGGTGGTTGCCCGGGAGCCCCTGAATGAGCGAAGCCTTCCCGCTTCAGGCCCTGCTGGATCTGGCCCAGACCCGTACCGACGACGCCGCTCGCCGCTTGGGCGAACTGATTGCCGGAGAATCGGAATCCCAGCATAAGCTGGAGTTGCTCGAAAATTATCGAGCCGAATACCAGAACCGCTTCACCGAAGCCGCTCGCAACGGCATCGGCCCAGATGCCTGGCGCAACTATTCGACCTTCATCACCCGGCTGGACGAAGCCATCGCCGCGCAGCGCCTGGCGGTGGAGACCTCCCGCCAGGCCACCAGCAGCGGTCAGCAAGCCTGGCTGGCGCAGCGCAATCGCCTGAAGGCCTTCGATACCCTGTCCCAGCGTCACCAGGTTCAATTGGTCAAGCAGTCCCAGAAGCAGGAACAGCGGGCCTCCGACGAGCACGCCGCCAAGCACCACCGGGAACGGATCCAGGACGACGAATGACGAAGGGCCTGGCATACGCCTTGCGTAGACCCGGTCAAACCATTCGCGCAAGGACCGAGTCCATGGCTGAAGCATCCCTCCTCGCCATTCAAGCCCCGCCCGCCCGCTCCTCCCAGGGCCGCAGCAGCGCCCGCGCCCCGGAAGAATCCGGCGACCAGCAGGCTTTCTCCAGAGAACTCAAGGAGCGTCTCCAACCCGCGGAACAGGGGCGCACACCGGCCGGCACCAGCGGGGAAGGCGCCCCGGAGACCGCCACGGTGGAGGCTATCTCCCTGAAGGATGGTGCCCTATCCACAGAAACCGAGACCGATCGTCCCGCAAGCGCTGAGGAGCCGCTCCTGGACTTGGGGACCACCGATCCCGCCACCCAGGCAGCCCTTGCCGGTTTGCCGGCAGCCATTGCCGCCGCGCTCCCACGGAATCCCCTGAGCACCCCGCCGGACACCCCCGGCCAGACCATGGCCCCGACATTGGCGACCGGGCACGCCACGCCACTGCCGTCGGCCGCCGGGCCTGGCCTGGAGGAATCAGCTCTTGGGACGGGACAAGCCGTCGCCACCACGGAGCCGGGCCTGCCCGCGACCCCAACCCTGCTCGGCGGGCAATCGGCCATCGGGGCATACCCCGCCGCGTCAACAGATGGCACCGAGCTCCATGCGTTGGCCACGGCCCCAGCGCCATCGGGTAATCAAGGGGCCCCGGTCCAGAACCTCGCGCCCCTGGCTTCCAGCGGCACCGATAACGCCCCCTCCACACCCAGCCTGGGGGCAGCAGCCCCTTCCATCGATGGCACGGGGACCAGCCCGGGCCCGGCAGCCACCACGCCCGCCATGGAAACCCCCATGGGGGCCACCCTCTCTGACCAGGGGAACTACCTGGCGGGCCTGTCGGCCACGGCAACCCATCACCAGCCTGCTCCCGCCCCGGCAACCCCCAGCCTGCCCCAGATGTCGGTGAGCACCCCGGTGGGCTACGATGCCTGGGCCGGCGAGGTGGCCAACCGCGTGGTGTGGATGAGCAAGCATCAGGAAAACACCGCGGAACTCATCCTGACCCCGCCCCAGCTTGGCCGCCTGGAAGTTTCCGTCTCGGTGGATGGCGACAAGACCAGCGCCCAGTTCGTGGCCGCCACCCCCGCTGCCCGGGAAGCGCTGGAGCAAGCCCTGCCCCGCCTGCGGGAGGCGCTGGCCCAGTCCGGCATCACCTTGACCGACGCCAGCGTGAATACTGCTGGTCAACAAGGGCAACAATCCGGCGACAATGGCGGGAGTAATCGTCGGCGGTACGCCACGCAGGAGTCTGGCACGGCCACCATCAGCCCAGCGACCGAATGGGTTCGCCGCGGGGAAGGATTGGTGGACACCTTCGCCTAGCGCTTGGAAAAATCGTGGGGGGCGATCCGAGGCAGGCCCAAGCAGCACAACCGAGCCCAAGGCAAGGTGAGCAGCGGGGCCCCCAGCGGGACGCCCCACACACAAGCGCGGGGGAATTGGGGGATCCTTGTCCCCCTTTTCCTGCCATCGACCTGCGTCGTACCTCCCCATAATTCGTAAAGCCACAAAGGAGAATTGACGTATGGCCAAAGCGCCCGCCAAACCGGAAGCCGAGGAAGAGGCCCCCGCCCCCAAGAGCGGCAAGAAGAAAATACTGCTGATCATCCTCGTTCTGGTGGTCCTGCTGGTGCTGACTGCGGGAGGTCTGGGATACATGCTCATGTCCAAGAAAAAACCCGCTGAAGGGGGCGGCGATGGGGCCCATGAGGGCGAGGCCGCCAAACCCAAGGTCACGCTGGATGCCTCCAAGCCGCCCACCTTCGCGCCCCTGGATCCCTTCACGGTGAACCTGGCGCCCGAGAACGGCGACCACTTTCTCCAGGCCATTCTGGTGCTGAAAATGGTTGATCCCAAGAGCGGTGAAGCCATCAAGCTCTTCATGCCGGAGATCCGCCATCGCATCAATCTGATCCTGTCCAGCAAGCGCCCCTCCGACCTGGGCTCCATCGAGGGCCGGGAGGATCTGGCCGACGAGATCATGGAAGAATGCAACGACGTGCTGGGCTTCCCCCCTCCCCCCAAGCGCAGCAAGCGGCGGGGAGAGGACCCCGAGGGGCCGGTGCTGGCCGTCCTGTTCAACTCCTTCATCATTCAATAAGGCGCAAAGCCCGCCATGTCCGACTTCCTGTCCCAAGATGAAGTAGATGCCCTCCTCCGAGGCGTCACCGGGGAGGCGGACGACCATTCCGACACGGACGAGTCCGGCGATGGCGTGCGGGTCTACAACCTGGCCACCCAGGAGCGCATCGTGCGTGGGCGCATGCCCACCATGGAGCTCATCAACGAGCGTTTCGCCCGCTACCTGCGCATTGGCCTGTTCAACTTCATGCACCGCAACGCCGAGATCTCGGTGGGGCCCATCAAGGTGCAGAAGTACAGCGAGTTCGTCCGCAACCTGGTGGTGCCCACCAACCTCAACCTGATCCTGGCCAAGCCCCTGCGGGGCACCGGCCTGATGGTGTTCGACCCCAATCTGGTGTTCCTGGTGGTGGACAACATGTTTGGCGGCGATGGCCGCTTCCACACCCGGGTGGAGGGACGGGACTTCACCCCCACCGAGCAGCGCATCATCCAGGGCATGCTCAACACCGTATTCACCGAATACGAAAAGGCCTGGGCGCCGGTGTTCAAGCTGCAATTCGAATACCTGCGCTCCGAGATGAACTCCCAGTTCGCCAACATCGCCACCCCATCGGAGATCGTGGTGTCCACCAGCTTCACCCTGGAGCTGGGGGGCTCCCAGGCGGAGATGCACTTCTGCTTCCCCTACTCCATGCTGGAGCCGATCCGGGACTTGCTCTACTCCACCATGCAGAGCGACCACATCACCCAGGACCGGCGCTGGGTCAGCACCCTGTCCCGCCAGCTGCAGGGCGCCGAGGTCACCCTCACCTGCAACCTGGGAAGCACCCAGCTCACCCTGCGGGACATCGTCAACATGAAACCTGGCGACGTGATTCCCCTCCAGGTGCCGGAACTGATTCAGGCCATGGTGGACGGAGTCCCGGTCCTGGAGGGCCGCTACGGCCTCCAGAATGGTCAATACGCAATCAAGGTGGAGCGCATCGTCGGGCCCGAGGAGAGCGACGCCACCTCCCCCTTGCATGGAGCACACAATGGCTGACACAGAAGATTTTGCCGATCAGGTCGGCGACGACGATTGGGCTGCTGCCATGCAGGAGCAGGCCACCTCCGAAGCGGATTTGGAAGCCCAGAAGGTGGCCGCGGACCTGGCCGCGGCGGCCCAGTCCGCCGATTCACCCTATCAGGCCAAACCGGCCAGTCATCTCTTCCCGGATTTCGGGGCCAGCGGCACCAGGCCCGGCGCCATGAACGACTTCGACATGATTCTGGATATTCCCGTCCAGATCACCGTGGAGCTGGGCCGCACCAAGCTTTCCATCCGCAACCTGCTGCAGCTGGCCCACGGCTCGGTAGTGGAGTTGGACGGCCTGGCTGGCGAGCCCATGGACGTGCTGGTCAACGGCACCCTCATCGCCCAGGGGGAAGTGGTGGTGGTAAACGACAAATTCGGCATCCGCCTCACCGACATCATCACCCCCACCGAGCGGATGCGTAAGCTGCGCACCTAGGCCCCGCCCGGAAGGCTCTGCCTGCCCCAACCCGGAAAAGCCCGCCCTTTTCCCGCCTTATCCAGCGCTGCCTCCCTAAGCCGGGGCGTTAAGCTGGGCACCATGCAATCTCCGGTGCCCATCGTGACACAGCGCTGCCTCCTGATGATCTCCCTCCTTGCCCCGGGCGCCGCCCGGGCGGCGGATACCCCCGAAGTGGCCGGCAGCATCGGCCAGATGCTGCTGGGACTGGCCGTGGTGGTGGGCCTGCTGCTGGCCACCCTATGGATCCTGAAGCGGGTGGCCGCCCCCCGGGGGGCGGCCAGCGCCCTCAAGGTTCTGGGCGCCGCCCCGGTGGGACCCCGGGAGCGGGTGGTCCTGGTGGAGGTGGCGGGCAAGGTCTTGGTGCTCGGGGTGGCCCCCGGCCGGGTCAACGCCCTCCACACCCTGGAAGCCACCGACCTTCCGGCTCTGGCCACCGCCAGCGAACCCCCTGCCGGGGAGTTCCACAAGCGTCTGCGCCAATTCCTGGAGGCCAAGGGATGAAGCGGACCCTGAAGGCCGCGACCTTGCTGGCCACCCTCCTGCTACCCCTGGCGGCCGCGGCCCAAAGCCTGCCGGCCCTCACCACTACTCCGGCACCGGGGGGCGGCACGGCCTACAGCCTGCCGGTGCAGACCCTGGTGCTCCTCAGCAGTCTCACCTTCATTCCAGCCGCCGTGCTGATGATGACCAGCTTCACCCGGATCATCATCGTGTTCTCCCTGCTGCGCAGCGCCCTGGGCACCCAGTCCTCCCCCCCCAACCAGGTGCTGATCGGCCTGGCCCTGTTCCTGTCCTTCTTCATCATGGGGCCGGTGGCCGACAAGGTTTATTCCGAAGCCTATCTGCCCCTCTCGGAAAACCGCATCAGCTTCGAACTGGCCCTGGAACGGGCCACGGTACCGGTCAAGGGCTTCATGTTGAAGCAAGTGCGGGAACCGGATCTGTCCCTGTTCACCAAGCTTTCCAAGACCGCAAAGGTGGACAAGGCCGAGGACCTGCCCATGCGGGTCATCATCCCCGCCTTCGTCACCTCGGAATTGAAGACCGCCTTCCAGATTGGCTTCATCGTCTTCATTCCCTTCCTGATCATCGACATGGTGGTGGCCTCGGTCCTCATGTCCATGGGGATGATGATGATGAGCCCGGTAATCGTCGCCCTGCCCTTCAAGATCATGCTCTTCGTGCTGGTGGACGGCTGGAACCTGCTGATCGGCTCCCTGGTGCAAAGCTTCGCCGTATAGAGGAATCCACCACCATGAATCCCACTGCTGTCGTGGATCTGGGCCGCCAGGCCCTGGAAGTGACCCTGCTGGTCGCCGCGCCCCTGTTCCTTGCCGCCCTGGTCACCGGCTTGATCATCAGCATCTTCCAGGCCGCCACCCAGATCAACGAGATGACCCTGTCCTTCGTTCCCAAGCTGGTGGCGATCTTCATCACCCTGGTGCTGGCCGGGCCCTGGATGATCACCATCCTCACCGACTTCATGCGCCGGCTGTATGAATCCATACCCGCCATGATCGGCTAAGGCCCTCTGCGCCAGCCCCATGCTTTCTGTCTCCAGCGGCCAGCTCGAAGCCTGGATCGCCGCCTTCGCCTTTCCCCTGGCGCGCATCCTGGGCGTCATCGCCGCCGCGCCCCTGTTCAACAGCCGGGGAGTGCCCACCCGGATCCGCCTAGCCCTGGGTCTGGCGGTGGCCCTGGCAGTGGTGCCGGCGCTGCCCCCCATGCCCCGGGTTCCCCTGAGTTCCTGGCTGGCCCTGACGGTGCTGGCCCAGGAGGCCTTCATCGGGATCGCCATGGGTTTTGTCCTGCGCCTGGTGTTCGTGGCGGTGGACGCCGCGGGGGAGCTCATCGGTCTCCAGATGGGCCTGTCCTTCGCTACCTTCTTCGATCCGGAAGCCGGCGGACAGACCATCGTCCTGGCGGAATTCCTGGGGCTGCTCACCAGCCTGATCTTTCTGGGAATCAACGGTCACCTGCTGCTCCTGGAGGTGGCCGCCCACAGCTTTGAATGGCTGCCGGTGGCCACCCCGATTTCCGCCCGGGGCTGGCATTTCGTGGCCTACTACGGCATCACGGTGTTCTCGGCCGGCTTCCTGCTGGCCCTGCCCCTGATCGCCGCGCTCCTCATCACCAATATCGCCATGGGGGTGCTGACCCGGGCAGCGCCCCAGCTCAACCTCTTCGCGGTGGGTTTCCCCATCACCATGACGGCAGGCTTCCTGACCCTGATCCTGGCCCTCAGCGCCTTCGGGCCGGTGGTTCAGCGGCTCTTCGAGGGGGGGTTCGAGGCCATCGACCTGCTTCTGCGGGCTCTGGCTGGCTAACTGATATGATGTCAGCGATCCTCGACGCCCCCAGGCACGTACCCCAGCCTGCCGGAAAATCACCATGACCCCACCGGACCAGAACCCTGCGACGACCCAGATCGCCGCCATCCAGCAGCGCTTCGAACAAAGCGGCTACGTCTGCGACAGCGCCATCGCTACCGCCGTCTTCCTGGCCGAAAAGCTGCAAAAACCCCTGCTGGTGGAAGGTCCGCCGGGGGTCGGCAAGACCGAGCTGGCCAAGGCCACCGCAGCGCTCACCGGCAAACCCCTGATCCGCCTACAGTGTTACGAGGGCCTGGATGAAGCCAAAGCCCTCTATGAATGGAAGTACGGCAAGCAGTTGCTGTACACCCAGGTCCTCAAGGACAAGCTGGCGGACCTGATGGTGGGGACCCAGGGCCTGCAGGAATCCATCGCCCGCCTCCACGAATTCGACGACACCTTCTTCAGCGAGGAATTCCTGGAGCCCCGCCCCCTCCTCAAGGCCTTGTGGCAACCTGGCGGCGCGGTACTGCTGATCGACGAACTGGACAAGTCCGACGACGAATTCGAAGCCTTCCTGCTGGAGATCCTGTCGGACTACCAAGTTTCCATCCCCGAGCTGGGGACCATCAAGGCCCGCACCACCCCCATCGTCTTCCTCACTTCCAACAATACCCGGGAGATCGGCGACGCTCTCAAGCGCCGCTGCCTGCACCTCTACATCCCGTTCCCCGAAGCCCGCATCGAGGAGCGCATCATCCAGACCCGGGTGCCGGAGGTCGGGGAAGCCTTGCGCCGCCAGCTGGTGGCCTTTGTTCAGGGTCTGCGCCAGCTGGATCTGAAGAAACTGCCGGCGGTGAGCGAAACCATCGACTGGGCCCGCACCCTGGTCCTGCTCCACGCCCATCAGCTGGATGCCGAGCTGGTGCGCGCCACCCTCAACGTGCTGCTCAAATTCCAGGACGATATCGAGAACGTGGACGCCCGGATCCCCGCCCTCACGGACCAAGCCCTGGCCGGCCCGGGCTGAGGCGGCGAACTGGCGGGCGGCAGCCATGACCGAGGTCCTGAACGACTTCATCCGCGCCCTCCGGGCGGCGGACGTGCGAGTGTCCACCTCCGAATCCATCGACGCCGGGCGGACCCTGGCCCTGCTGGGCTTTGGCCAGCGCCAGGCGCTGCGGGACGCCCTCTCCCAGGTGCTGGCCAAGAGCGAAGGGGAAAAGGCCGCCTTCGGCGAAGTCTTCGACCGCTATTTTGCCTTCCGGGCCTTCGACCCCCTTTCACCGCCCGGGGGCGACCATAGCCGGGACGCCCAGAACCCGCAAAACGCCGGCGGCGGCCCTTCCGGCGCGGGGGGCGGCGGGGCGGCGGGGCAGCCCACCGGCCCATCGTCCCAAAGCCTCGCCCAGCTCATGGATGCAGGGGACCAGACAGCCCTGGAGATGGCCATGGCCGAAGCCGCCCGCCAGGTGCGGCTCAACCAGATCCAGATGTTCACCCAGCGGGGCCGTTACACGGTGGCGATGCTGGAGGCCATGGGGATCGCCGGGCTGGACGAGGAGATCGAGCGCCGCCGGGAGCGCGGCCCCGCCGCCGGGCAACGCCTGTGGCAACAGCGGGACGCCCTGCGCCAGCAGGTGCTGGACTACGTGGAAAAACAACTGGAGCTGTTTACCGCCAACGCTGGCCGCCAGCTGCGGGAAGAGGTCCTGTCCCGCCTGCGGCTGGAGAACATCCCCCAGCGGGACATGAAGCAGATGCACGAACTGGTTCGCAAGCTGGCCAAGCGCCTGGTGGCCCTCCATTCCCGCCGGCGCCGGGTGGATGTGCGGGGCCAGCTCGACGTGCGTCGGACCATCCGGGCCAACGTGGAATACGGAGGACCCCTCTTCCATACCCTCTGGAAGCAAGCCCGGGTGGACCGCCCCAAGGTGATGGCGGTATGCGATGTTTCAGGCTCGGTGGCCCGGGCCTCCGGCTTCCTGCTCACCTTCCTCCACAGCCTGCACGAACTCCTGCCCCGGGCGCGCACCTTCGCCTTCTCCGGCAAGCTGGGGGAAACCACCGCCCTGTTCGACCAGGCGCGGGATTTCCAGGAGGCCGTCGGCCAGACCCTCAAGACCCATGGCATGGGGGCCACCGACTACGGCCAGGCCTTCATGGACTTGGAGCGGCTCGCCGGGCGCGACATCGACCACCGCACCACGCTCCTGATCCTGGGAGACGCCCGCTCCAACGGCGGCAATCCCCGGGGCGACATCCTGAAGAAACTCCACGCCCGGGCCCGCCGGGTGATCTGGCTCAACCCCGAACCCCGCTATCGCTGGGGCAGCGGGGACAGCGAGATGCCCCGCCTGGCGCCTTACTGCGACACGGTGAAGACCTGCGCCTCCCTGCGGGATCTGGAACGGGTGGTTTCCGAGCTGCTGCGCCACGCCGGCTGAGGGCCGGACCGACTCAAGCCCAAGAGGGTCAATAACCGCCTACAGCTGCGGCCACATCCGGGATTTCACCAGGCGAACCTCGGCCTGGGCCACCCGCTGGGCAAAGGGCCGGGACGACTCGACCCCCTCGCCAAAGCGGATCAGCTCGAAATCCGCATACCCCTGCTCCCGCATCAGGCGCTCGGCGTTGCGCAGCACCACCTGCCGCGCCTCCCCTTCCCCGCCGCTGTGGAGCAGACGCAGCTTGAGATCGAAACGCAGACGATCCTCATCCAGACGCGTCACCGCCAGATCCCAGTTGGGGGCCAGGGGATCGTAGAGGGCGTAGGCCACCCCCAGGCCCGCCAGATATTCGGCGGTCAGATAACCTGCCTTGTGAAGCATGAAGCCCCCCGAAACCGCGCCCACGGCCCCTGCCACTGGCGGATTTTCCGGAAGGCTGGCGCACCCGGCGATCAGGCAGGCCCCCGCCAAAACGATCAGGGATTTCATCAGCCCCCCAGATAGTTGAACAGGGACAGCTGGGATATCCGCAGGAAAGACTGCTGAGCCGCCTCCAGGTAGGTTTTCTCCAGGGTGAGGTCGCTCACCGCCTGGGCGTAATCCACGTCCTGCAAACGGGACAGGGTCTCGGAGTACTGGACCGACAGATCGCTGGCCACATTGCCCAGGGCCTCAACTTCATTCATCCGGGAGCCCACCGAAGCCCGCACCCGCAGGACGTTGTCCAGGGCGTTATCCATGTTGCCGATGACCGTCGAGACGGCTGTCGGCACGCTGGCGGCGGGGTTCTCCAGGGCAGTGATGAAATCAGAAATCATGGTGAACATGTCGGCAGTGGCGCCATCGATGCGCATGAACACTTCGTCGCCGGAATTGGAGACGGGCATGATGCGGGAGGATGAGACCTGGATGGTCCGCTCCCCCTGGTCACCGGCGTAGCTCACCGCGCCCCCCACGCTGGCGGAGAAGGGCTCCGTATCCCCCTTGTAGCCGGCGAACATGTACTCCCCGTTGCCATCCTGGCTGTTGGCCACGGCAAGCAAGGCATCGAACTGGCCCCGCAGATCGGTAGCGATGTAGCCCAGCTCTTCCCGGCTGAAGGCGCCGTTGCCGGCCTCCACGGCCCGGGTGCGGATGTGGATGATCAAATCCTCCACCGCCGCCAGCTTGTTTTCATAGAGCCCCAAAGCATCGCTGGCTGCTCCCTGGTTGATCTGGAACTGGTCGTTGACGCTTTGGGCCTGGGTGGTTTCCAGGGCCCGGGCGGCGGCCACCGGATCATCGGAGGGCACGAGAATGCGCCGGCCGGTGGACACCTGCTGCTGCAGGCGCAGCAGATCGGCGGTGCGCTCCTGGATGGACGACACCCCCTGGTTGTAGATCATGCCGGTACTGACACGCATGGCGCGTTCTCCTATCGACCGATAGCCAGGACTTCGTCGAACAGGGTGGAGGAAATGCTCATCACCCGGGCGGCGGCCTGGTATGCCTGCTGATAACGGATCAAATTGGCCGCTTCTTCATCGAGATTCACGGCGGAGAGGGAATCCCGGGCGGCGGTGGCCTGCTCCAGCAGGGTGGCCTGGGCCGCGCCATTGACCTGGACCTCGCGCGTCTTGCTGCCCACTTCGGCCACCAGGCTGGAATAAACCGATTGGTAACTGGCGGTGCCCCCAAGCATGGTCTTGCCCAGCTGCAATTTCCCCAGCAGCACTGCGTTACGGTTATCGGAGACCCCACCGGCATTGGCGCTGAGGGTGAAGGTGTCGCCGTTGGCCGGCACGCCTGAAAGGGTGAAACTCACATCGGCGCTGGTCAGGGTGAAGCTTGCCCCATTGGCCTGGGTGATGGGATCAAAGGACAAGCTGGCCGGCGCCCCGCCGCTGACGCTGAAGGTGTTGGTGGAGGCATCGAACGTCAGGGTGATATCGCCAGCCAGGGGTAGCCCCGTCGTGGAATTCACGGTGAGGCCGGTCAGGGTAGCGCTGCCCGTATTGGCCAGGGAGGCGGCAGAAATGACCGGTGCGGCAGCGGCAATCAACCTGGGATTACCGGCCAGCTGGGGGCTAAGGGCCAGGTCGCCGGCGGCAGCCCGGGTGGGCTGGATGGTGAAGCCATCCCCCACCACCGAGGCCCCAGGCGGGGTAATCACCAAACCCACGTCCGCCGCCAGCACAGCCACCCCATCGGCGTTGCGCCGCAAGGTATAGCCGCCGACGGCGTCGGTGAAGGTGAGGGTGTAATCGTCCCCCGTCAGCTCAGCCACATTGCCGAACTGGACCCCCGGCGCGGCGGTGGTGGTGCCGGCCTGGGCCAGCACCGTGGGTTGCGGGGGGGTAAAGAAATCCCCCCCCAGGTTGCCATCCAGGTCCTGCCCAACCCGATGCTGGGCATTGAAGGTTTCCGCCAGGCCCACCGCCACCAGGCCCAGCTGATTCTGGGCGCCATCCAGGGATTCCCTGCGGAAAGCCAGCAAGCCCCCGAGCTTCCCCCCATCCAGCAGGCTCTCCGGCACCTGCACGGTAACCCCGGTGGGCGCCACCAGGCTGATTCCCAGGCGCGAGGAATCGAAGGCATAGGGGGTGGCGGCCAGGGTACTGGCCTGCCCGCCGATCACCAGAGGCTGACCGCTGCCGACAAACACGGAAAGGGAGCCGTCATCCGCGGGAATCGTGCTGACCCGAACCAGCTGGTTCAATTCGCTAATGAGCTGATCCCGCTGATCCAGCAGGTCATTGGCCTGTTGGCTGGTGCCCCCTACCTGGGCCAGGGCGATCCGCTTGTTGATATCGGCGATCTGCCCGGCGTAGGAGTTGATCTCGGTGACCGAGGAGGAAATCTGCTGCTCCACCCCATCCCGGATCTCGTCGAGGCGGCCATCCAGATACTGGAAACGGGACACCAGGGATTCAGCGGTGGAAATCATGGACTGCCGTGCCGGAATGCTGGCCGGGTTGGCCGAAACGTCCTGCACCGCCTGAAAAAACCCCTGGAGGGCTGGTGACAGGCCCACGCTGGAATCGGCCAGCAGGTTGTTGATCTGGGAAATCTGGGCTTCGTAGGAGGCCAAAGACGCCTGCTGGGTGCCCGCCCCCAGGAGTTGCTGGGTGAGGTACTCGTTATAGGCCCGCTTCACCGTCTCTACCCGGGTACCTTGGCCAAAGAAGCCGGCCCCGGTAAACATGGGAGTATTGGTGGTCTGGACGATGCTCTGCCGGCTGTAGCCCTCCACCGAGGCGTTGGAGATGTTGTGGCTGGTGGTGACCAGGCCCGCCTGGGCGGCATTGAGGCCGGTGATACCAATGTTGAGCAAACCCATGATCAATCCCTGGTTTGGAAGCTGTCAGGGAAGGACTAGCAAGTCCTTTGCCAGGTTTGGCTTGGGGGGCCTAGACCGCAGAATCAGCGCAAGAATCCCGTGGCCAACAGCCGCCAGGACGTAGGGCCGGATTCATCCGGCCATCCAGAGGTATTGGCGGGATGACTCCGGCCCTACAAGATCCTTCGATTCACCGTAGGGCCGGATTCATCCGGCCTGCTGAAACCCATGCCGGCCTTGCCGCGCCCAACCCGGCCCTAACCCGACAGGGCGCCCCGCAAGGTGGCGCCGCCGATGATCCGGGTGAGCTTGTCGGCGTACATGGGATCGGTGGCATAGCCGGCCTGTTGCAGGCCCCGGGCAAAGCCGGTGGCGTCGGTCTGGCCCACCACTTCGTTGTAGCGCGGGCTGCTGGTGAGAAGCCGGGCATAGTCCCGGAAAGCCTCGGCATAGGAGGAGTAGGAACGGAATTTCCCCTGCTCGCTCACCGCCTGGCCACCCACGTATTCGGTGGCCGCGACGTTCACCGTATCCCCGGACCAGCTGCGCCCGGCCTTGATATTGAAGAGATTGAAGCTCGGCCGCCCATCCCCGTGGCGCAGTTCCGAGCGGCCCCAACCGGTTTCCAGGGCAGCCTGGGCGATCATGAAATGGGCCGGAATCCCGGTGGCGCGGCTGGCCTCCTCGGCATGGGGCCATAGCCGATTGACGAACTCCCGGGCCCCGGCGGGCAGGTTGCTGGCCGCCCCCTCCTCCACCCCGCGAGCCCCGTCGCCGGCAGGCACCGGCAAGGCCGGAACGGCAGCCCTTTCCTGGGGGGCTGCCGGCGCGGCAGTTCTTGCCGCGGGAGCGCGGAGGAGCGCGTTCAGGTCAAAGTTGGGGGCAGCCTGGTCGGCGCTGGGGCTCCCCAGGTTGCCCCCCAGCTGCCGGATCAAGGATTGGGCCAGACCGGCCCCCCCTTGCTGAGCCAGATTCTGGGCGAGCTGCTGATCCAGCAGGGACTGGTACATGCGGGTCTGATCGTTGTCCGTCAGGCCGTTGCTGGGGGTGGCATCCCGCATGGACTTGAGGACCATCTGGAGAAACAGGGCCTCGAACTGCTTGGCCGCCGCAGCCAGGGCTTCCGGCGAGTTTTCCTTGCTCAGGCGCTTGAGATCCCCCAGGGCCTTGGGATCGAGGGTATTGATCTGGCCGGTCGGAACCATCTCAGGCCTCCGGCGCAACCAGCCCGTTCAAGGCACAAGCCGGCTTTTCATGGCCGGCCTGGCGCGAGGGACGTGGGGGTGGGGACATCTAAATGACCTCCAGCTCGGCCCGCAGGGCGCCGGCGGCCTTCATGGCCTGGAGAATGGAGATGAGGTCCATGGGATTGGCCCCCACCGAGTTGAGGGCCTTGACCACCTCCGCCAGGTTGGCGCCGGCCTGGACCGTCAGCAGGCTGCCCGGGGCTTGCTGGATGTCCACACTGCCCCGCTGGCCCACCACGGTCTGGCCGCCGGACAGGGGGCCAGGCTGGCTTACGGTCTGCTCGGTATTCACCGATACCGACAGGCTGCCGTGGGCGACCGCGCAACCCTGGAGGGTAACGGCCTGGTTCATCACCACCGAGCCGGTGCGGGCGTTGACCACCACCCGGGCCGCTTGCTGCATGGGCTGGATATCCAGGTTTTCGATCCGCCCCAGGAAAGCGATCCGCTCGGTGGCATCCAGAGGGGCGCGCACCTGGATCCGCCGCCCGTCCTCGGCCTGGGCCGTATCCGGGGCGGTGGCCCGGTTGATGGCCTCCACCATGCGCTGGACAGTGCCGAAATCCGTGTCCTTCAGTTCCAGAGCGATGTATTCCCCCTGGCCCACCGCGCCGGGCACTTCCCGCTCCACCAGGGCACCCCGGGGCACCCGGCCGGCGGAAAGATGATTGACGGTCTTGGAGGCCCCCCCACCGGCGGCACCCGCCCCCCCCACCACCACGTTGCCCTGGGCCAGGGCGTAGATCTTGCCATCGGCGCCCTTCAAGGGGGTCATCACCAGGGTACCGCCCCGCAGGCTCTTGGCGTTGCCCATGGAAGACACGGTGACATCCAGCTCCTGGCCAGCCCGGGCAAAGGGCGGCAAGGTGGCGGTCACCATCACCGCCGCCACGTTCTTGAGTTGGAGGCTGGTGCCCGGCGGCAGGGTCACCCCCATGTTGCTCAGCATGTTGATGATGCTCTGGACGGTAAATGGGGTCTGGGTGGTCTGGTCCCCGCTGCCGTCCAGGCCCACCACCAGGCCGTAGCCCACCAATTGGTTGTTGCGCACCCCGGCGATGGAGGCCAGATCCTTGATCCGCTCGGCCTGGGCCATCAGGGGCAGGAGCAGCAAGGACAGGATCACCAGGCAAAAGCCCGCCAGACGCAGACGCCACATGGAATCCCCGGCGCGGGGGGCTTGGCTCCGGGGGCGGCAGGATGTTGGGGGCACGCTCGAAACTCCGTCGTCAGATGGGCAGCACATTCATGAAAAAGCGCATCAGCCAACCCATGGTCTGGGCCTCGTCCATGTAACCGCTGCCCTTGTATTCGATGCGGGCGTCGGCCACCTGGGTGGATTGCACCGTGTTGCTGGTGGTCACGGTGCTGGGATTCACCACGCCGGAGAAGCGGATGAATTCCTGGCCCTGGTTGATGGCGATCTGTTTTTCCCCCGACACCAGCAGGTTGCCGTTGGGATAGACCTCGATCACGGTGACGGTGATGGTGCCGTTGAACAGGTTGTTGGCCGCCGCCGCCCCCTTGCCGGCGAAGTCCGTCTCGTTGCTGGCCTGCACGTCCAGGCCGGACAAGCCCTTGAGGGGCACCTTGGCCAGGGAGGTGAGCCCGGCGGTGATATCGGCCTGCCGGCTGGCACTGGCGTTGGAGGACTTCTGGGCGTTGGTCCGTTCCACCAGATTGATGGTGAGCACGTCCCCGGCCAGGCGGGCGCGCCGATCCTCGAACAGGGGCCGGACATAGGCCGCCTGGTAGATGGCGCCGGCGGAAGGAGCCACGGCGGGCCGGGGCTCCGGCCGGGTGCTCATGGGCTGGTGCACCGCCGTGGGCGGCGTGCCGTAGAGACTGTTGCAGCCCACCAGAACCAGGGCGCTGGCCAGGAGCAGGAAGCGCGTAAACATGGCGCGGGCCCTCATCACAGCTGGGTCAGGCGCCCCAGCATGCTGTCGGAAGTCTGGATCGCCCGGGAGTTGAGTTCATAGGCCCGCTGAGTGGCGATCATGCTGACCAGCTCTTCGGCCACGTTCACGTTGGAAGTTTCCACGTACTTCTGATTGATGACCCCGGCGCCGTTCTGCCCCGGGGTGTTGGGGGTGGCGGTGCCGCTGGAGCCGGTTTCCAGATAGAGGTTTTCCCCCACGCTCTGGAGGCCGCCGGGATTGACGAAGGTGGCCAGCTGAATGCTGCCGATCTGGGTCGGAGCTGCCTGCCCTGCCTGGACCACGCTCACCGTGCCATCCTTGCCGATGGTGATGGACGTGGCGTCAGCGGGCAGGGTGATGGCCGGGCTCAAGGGATAGCCGCTGGCGGTGACGATCTGGCCCTGGTTGTCCAGCTGGAGGGAACCATCCCGGGTATAGGCGGTGGTGCCGTCGGGCAGCTGGATCTGAAAGAAGCCGTTGCCCTGGATTCCCATGTCCAGGTCGTTGCCGGTTTGCTGCAGGTTGCCCTGGGTGTGGATCCGCTCGGTGGCCACCGGGCGCACCCCGGTACCCAGCTGCAAGCCGCTGGAAATCTGGGTCTGCTGGGTGGACTGGGCGCCGGGCTGGCGCAGGGTCTGGTACAGCAGATCCTCGAAGACCGCCCGGGAGCGCTTGAAACCGTTGGTGGACACGTTGGCCAGGTTGTTGGAGATGACGTCCAGCTGGGTCTGCTGGGCTTCCAGGCCGGTGCGGGCGATCCAGAGGGAGCGGATCATGGTGGGCTCCTGTTTCCTTGTTCGGTGATGGGGGCTGATCCCGATGGTGGGACTTTAGGTCCGGGGCGGCGGGGCCGACGGGCGGAATACAGGGAGATTCACCGCCCTAATCCCGGTTAGGGTCTGTTGACGTTTCGGTTCAACGCGATCCCCCGAATCCAGTCAACAGGCCCTAGCTCGCCAGCACCTTGGTGGCGGCCTGGTCGTTGGCCTCGGCGGTCTGGAGCATCTTGGTCTGCATCTCGAACTGGCGGGCCAGGGAAATCATGCTGATCATCTGGTCCACCACGCTGACATTGCTGCCTTCCAGGTAGCCCCCCGCCACGGTGACCGCCTCGTCCTGAGGCGCGGCCTCGCCGCTCTTCAGGCGGAAGAGCCCGTCCTCGCCCCGCGCCAGATCCTGCTCGGGAGGATTGACCAGCTTGAGCCGCCCCACCACGTTGACGGTATTGAGCGCCCCGGAGGACGGAATCGCCGAGATGGAGCCATCCTTGCCGATGACGATCTGGTCATCCGGCGGCAGGGTGACGGGCCCCCCGTCCCCCACCACCGGCAATCCCTGGCGGGTCTGGAGCACCCCGTTGGGAGACAGTTCCAGGTTGCCATCCCGGGTGTAGGCCTCTCGGCCATCGGGCAGCTGCACCGCCAGCCAGCCCTTGCCCTCCACTGCCACGTCCAGGGAGCGGCCAGTCACTTGCAGCACCCCCGGCGTGAAATCGCTGGCCACGCTGGCATCCACCGCGAAGGCCCGGCTGGGCATGGATTCGGAGACCACCGGCACCGCCCGCAGGCGATGCATTTCAGTGCGAAAACCGGTGGAAGTGGCATTGGCCAGGTTATGGGAGACCGCTGCCTGCTGGTTCAGGGTCTGGCTGGCCCCGGTCATGGCGGTGTAGATCAGTTTATCCATGGAGTGTGTCCCGAAGAGTGGCGGGTACGGCCGCCCTGCCCCGAACCGGCAGGGAGGCCGCGCCTAGGGATCATTGCTTAGCGCAGGTTCACCAGGGTCTGCATGATCTGATCCTGGGTCTTGATGGACTGGGCATTGGCCTGGTAAGTCCGCTGCTGGGTGATCATGTTTACCAGCTCAGCGGTGAGATCCACGTTGGACTCTTCCACCGCCCCCGAGGTGATCAGGCCCCGGGTCCCGGCGCCGGGAGCGCCATCAATGGCGGGGCCGGAAGCCGGCGAGGGCGCCCACAGGTTGTTACCCAGCGACAACAAGCCGTTGGGGCTTGCAAAAGCCGTCAGGGAAATCTTGCCCAGGGCCTGGGACTGGCCGTTGCTGTAGCGCCCCTGGATCACCCCTTCCTTGCTGATGTTGAGGCCGGAAAGCTGGCCGGTTTCATAGCCGGTCTGGGCGATGGAATTCACCGAATAGACGCTGCCGTACTGGGTGGCCTGGGACAGGTCGATGGTGAAGGCCAAGGGGTCGGCGCCAGCGGGCGTCGCGGCAAAGGCGATGGTGCCACCGGTGGACACGGTACCCGTGGTGCTGAAGGTCAGGGCGCTGGGGGCGGAAATGGCCCCACCGTCGATCTGGGTCCTGGCCTCCCAGGTGCCCGCCCCGGTCTTGCTGAAATACAGGGAAAGGAGGTGGTCGTTGCCCAGGCTGTCGTACACAGTGAGGGACGTGCTGGAATAGGTGGTGGCGTCGGTGATGTCGAACACCTGGTTACCGATCCGGGCGTCCAGATTCAGATTAAGGGACACGCCGTTGGACCCGCCCAGATCCTGGGTGGCCCGGGGGGGGATGTTGCCGGTGGGGATCTGGAGAACGGCGGTGGTGTCGGAGAAGGTGGTGGTCCCGCCGATGGCCGAGGTCACGCCGAAACCCATCAGCTGGTCACCGTAAGGGGTCACCACATAGCCGTTCTCATCCACATCGAACTGGCCGTTACGGGTATACAGGATGGATCCGTCCGAGCGGGTCACGCTGAAGAACCCATTGCCGTTGATGGCCATGTCCAGCGGGTTGTTGGTGGCGGTGATGTTCCCCTGGCTGAAGCCCTGACGGACCGCGCCGATGGAGGCGCCAATCCCCACCTGGAGGCTGGAGGCCGCCCCGCCGATGGCGCTGGCATAAACATCCCCGAACAAGGCCTGGCCGGACTTGAACCCCACGGTGCCCGAGTTGGCCACGTTGTTGCTGATCACGTCCAGGGCCTTGGATGCGGTATTGAGACCGCTCAAACCTTGTTGAAATGCCATTTAAGCTACTCCCCTATCTCAAAGGATCTGCATGATGTCGGACATCTGGAAGATGCCCAGGGAACCCACTTCCAGGTCCGTCCCGCTGGCACCCCGGACTACGCTGCTCACCACCCCCAGCTGGAGGGTCGAGGCAGTCACTTTTGAATCGTCTGCGGTGGCCTTCACCGAAATGGTGTAGGTCCCGTTGGCAGCCTTGGTACCGTCGATGGAGGTGCCATCCCAGGTAAAGCTGTGGGTACCGGCCTCCTGGGCCCCCAGGTCCACCTCGGCCACGGCCAGGCCGTTGGCGTCCTTGACGGTGAGGGTCACCTTGTCCGCCGCCGCGCCCAGGGTGTAGCCGCCAATGGCGCCGTTATCCGAGAGCGCCAGCTTGGTGCCCGGCACCAGCACGCCACGGCCCACCAGGGAGGCGGCCTGCAGGGCTTCGGAGGCTTGCTGGCTGTCGATCAGCCCGGCCAGGGTGGCATTGAGCCGCTCGATGCCATCCACGGTGCTGATCTGGGCCAGCTGGGAAGTCATCTGGGCATTGTCCATGGGACTCAAGGGATCCTGGTTCTTGAGCTGGGCGGTCAGCAGGGTCAGAAAGCGGCTCTGGGAGTCCTCCGTCTTGGAGCTGGCGGTGGCGGTCCGCTGCAATCCCGCCAGAATGGCCTGGGCGGAAGCGGAGGAAGTGCTATTGGTGGTGGTCATGGATCAATCTCCGGTGCCTAGTCATCACTGGCCGATGGCCAGGGTCTTCTGCATCAGGGTCTTGGCGGTGTTCATCACTTCCGCATTGGTCTGGTAGGAGCGGGAGGCGGAAATCATGTTCACCATTTCCTCCACCACATTCACGTTGGGCATGGACACATATCCGTCGGCATTGGCAGCCGGATTGGCCGGGTCGTAGATGGTGCGCAGGGGGGCAGCGCTATCCACCACCTGGGTGACCCGCACCCCCTGGGCGTTAGCGCCGGCCACCGGCTGGGCGGCAAAAACCACCTGTTTGGCCCGGTAGGGCTGGCCATCGGGCCCGGCCACGCTATCAGCGTTGGCCAGGTTGGAAGCCGTGGTATTGAGGCGCACCGATTGGGCATTCAGCGCGGAGCCGGCGATGGTGAAGACGTTCAGCATGCTCATGATTCAGCCCCTCACTGACCCTGGACCGCTTGCTGCATGGTCCGCAACAGGCCATTGATGAACGTCAGGCTGGCTTCGTAATGCACCGCGTTCTCTGCAAAGGCGCTACGCTCCACGTCCATGTTCACCGTGTTGCCATCCACGCTGGCCTGCTGTTCGGTACGAAACCGGGCAAAACCTTCCAGGGGCTGGGCCGCGCCTCCGTCCAAATGCTTGCCCGAGGTGGCAGCCAGGGCCAGGCGGCCCCCCTGCCCCGACAGGGCGCCCGCCAAGGCGGACTTGAAATCCACGTCCCGCGCCTTGTAGTTGGGGGTGTCTCCGTTGGCGATATTGGAAGCCAGCAACTGCTGACGGTATGCCCGCACGTCCAGGGCAGCCTGGTGGAATCCGAGTGCGTCGTCGAGCTGGGTTTTCATGGCGTCCTCTCAAGAATCTCCGCCGCTGGCCGATAAAGGTTCGAGCCAGGCAGACGGACCATTGCACCTTTTGTGCCACCCATCCTAGTGCCCCCAAGCAAACCGCCATCCCGGGAAAAACCCTGCAAAACGCGGTCATTTCCGCCGCCACGGCAAAGGCTGACGGCAATGCTTGCCGCCCCGGCGTCCCCTCGCAGCCATTTGGCGCAACCAGAGGCTTTCCCCCGGGAGCAGATTGCCGCCGGCGCTGGAGCATGGTGCAATCCCCCCATGCTCGATCTCACCCTGCCCTTCCTGCCCCGCCCCGCCCTTCTTGCCGTGCTTGGTCTGGGGATTGCCCTTTCAGCCCAGGCCCAGCAAGCCCCCGAACCGGTCCGTCAGGCCGTGGAGCGCCTGCTCCTGGCTGAAACCTCCGGTCTGCCCGGGCGGGTCAGTCTGAGCCAGGGGGCCATTGACCCCCGCAACCAGCTGCCCCCCTGCAGCCAACTGGAAGCGTTTCTTCCGGCAGGGGCGCGGGCCTGGGGCCAGATCAGCGTGGGGGTGCGTTGCCTGGCGCCCTCCCCCTGGAACATCTTCGTCCCGGCACGGGTCTCAGTGTTCGGGGAGTATTTGGTGATAGCACGGCCCTTGCCGGCCGGCCGTACCATCGGACTGGCGGATCTGCGCCCGGAGCAAGGCGATCTGACCACCTTGCCCGAATCGGTGATGCAGGAAGCCGCCCGGGCGGTCGGCCAGACCACCCGTTACGCCCTGGCGGCCGGCCAGCCCCTGAAGAGCGAAATGCTACGGATGCCGCCTGCGGTGCAGCAAGGCCAGAAGGTCCGGGTCGTTTCCCAGGGTGCCGGCTTCCAGGTATCCAACGAAGGCGTGGCCCTCAATACCGTGGCCGATGGCCAGGTGGCTCAGGTACGCCTGGTGGGGGGCCAGGTGCTCAGCGGCATCGCCCGCCCGGGCGGGGTTGTGGAGATCCGGCCCTGAAGAAAACTTCGAAACATCGGGGTGAACTGGATCACACAAACATGGCACCGGCATCCCTAAAGTTTCATGAAGGGCGTCCGATATAGCAGGCGAACCTATCTGAAAGGGCAATACCGTGAAGATCGACAATTCAATCAAGACCGTCGGGGGCGTTTCTTCCAGCGACACCCGAACCCGCTCGGTTCAAGGCGGCGGTGCTTCTTCTTCCGCTTCGGCAGGAGACAAGGTAGAACTGTCCTCCCTTTCTTCCACCCTGCAACAGGCCGAAACCGCCATGGCCCAGGTGCCGGTGGTGGATCAAAGCAAGGTGGATGAGATCAAGCAGGCCATGAGCCAGGGCCGCTTCAAGGTGGACGCCGAAAAGGTCGCCGACGGCCTGATCGAATCCGTCCGCCAGATGCTCGACGCCCAAGCCAGCCGCGCATGAGCGTTTTGCCGGATCTTTCCCGTCTCCACCGTCTGATCGAAGAGCAGGCCGCCCTCCTGCAAGACTTCGTCGGGCTGCTGGAGCAGGAAGAGTCCCTGCTGGTGTCGGGGCAAACCGATGCCCTGATGACCCTGGCCGACCAGAAGACCAGGATCTACCGGCGCCTGCAGTTGCTGCACGACGACCAGATGCGCGCCCTGGCGTGCCGCAGTGCCGAAACCCTCCAGGGGGAGATGGAGCGCGCCATCCAGAAACTGCCGGCGGCCCAAGCCCGCTGGCGCCAGTTCCTGGAACTGGCCACCGAAGCCCGGCGCCGCAACCAGCTCAACGGCCAACTCATCGCCGAACGCATGAAGCACAACCAGGCCGCCCTGTCGGTGCTCCTGGCCGCCGCCGATGCGCCCCAGCTCTATGGTCCCGACGGTAGCGCCCGCCCCACCGCCCGGGGCCGCATCCTCGGTTCGGGCTAACCCGCGAGGGTTCCTTTTTTCCCTCCAGCCGCTATCCTTGAGCGCCGCCGGCCGTGCCGCCGGCCCTTTGTTTTGTCCGGATAGCCATGAGCAGCAAAACCTACGACGAATCCTCGTTCCGGGTCCTGAAGGGCCTGGAGCCCGTGCGGGAGCGCCCCGGGATGTACACCCGGACCGATTCCCCCGCCCACATCATCCAGGAAGTCATCGACAACGCCGCCGACGAGGCCCTGGGGGGCTTCGCCAGGAAGATCTCCGTCACCCTCCACCTGGATGGCTCGGTGACGGTGGCGGACGACGGCCGGGGCATCCCGGTGGGCCTCCACCCGGAAGAGCAGGTGCCGGTGGTGGTGCTGGCCTACACCCGGCTCCACGCCGGGGGCAAGTTCAACAAGCAGGAAGGCAACTCCGCCTACGCCTTCTCCGGGGGCCTTCATGGGGTCGGGGTGGCGGTGACCAACGCCTTGTCCACCCGGGTGGAAGTGGAAGTGAAGCGGGAGGGCAAGATCCACCGCATCGACTTCGCCGAAGGGGGCGAAAAGATCGGCGAAATCGAGGTAGTGGGGGACTGCGGCCGCCAGACCGGCACCCGGGTGCGGGTCTGGCCCGACGGCAAATACTTCGAGAACCCCAAGGTGCCCCAGGCCGAAATCGAACGCCTGCTGCGGTCCAAGGCCGTACTGCTGGCCGGGGTAGCGGTGCGCCTGGATATCGAGCAAGCCAGCGGCCAGATCCTCACCAAGACCTGGAGCTACCCGGACGGCCTTGCCGGCTACCTGAGGGAACAGGCAGGCGACCAAGAGCCGGTAGCGCCCCTGTATTGCGCCGAAAAATACGCCGCCAAGGACGATGAGAACTTCGCGCCGGGCGAAGGGGCGGCCTGGGCCCTGGGCTGGTTCGAACAACCGGTGACCGGGGAATCCTATGTGAACCTGATCCCCACTGTGGCCGGCGGCACCCACGAATCGGGCCTGCGGGCCGGGATCTTCGATGCCATGAAGAGCTTCATCGAACACCATGCCCTGCTGCCCCGGGGCCTCAAGCTCCAGCAGGAAGACGTGTGCGGCCGGATGAGCTTCGTCCTCTCCGCCCGCCTGCTGGACCCCCAGTTCCAGGGCCAGGTGAAGGAAAAACTCAACTCCCGGGAGGCGGTCAAGCTAGTCTCCAGCCAGCTCCGCGACCCCTTCGAGATCTGGCTCAACAACCACGTGGACGCCGGCCGGGCCATCGCCGAACTGGCCATCAAGGCCGCTACCGCCCGCCAGAAAAACGCCCAGAAGGTGGAAAAGAAAAAGGCCTCCGGGGTGGCGGTGCTACCGGGCAAGCTTTCCGACTGCGAGTCCGAAGACATCACCGAGAACGAACTCTTTCTGGTGGAAGGGGATTCGGCCGGGGGCTCCGCCAAGATGGCCCGGGACAAGGAAACCCAGGCCATCCTGCCGCTACGGGGCAAGGTCCAGAACGCCTGGGAGATCGACGCCGACCGGCTCCTGGCCAACAACGAGATCCACGACATCGCCGTAGCCCTGGGGGTGGATGCCCACGGCCTGGAAGACAAGGCGGACATCTCCGGCCTGCGCTACGGCAAGGTCATCATCATGTCGGATGCCGACGTGGACGGCGCCCACATCCAGACCCTGCTGCTGACCCTGTTCTTCCGCCACTTCCCCCGCCTCATCGAGGCCGGCCACATCCATGTGGCCCAACCCCCCCTGTATCGCATCGACGTCCCCGCCCAGGGCAAGAAACGCCCCGCCCGCCGCCTCTACGCCCTGGACGAAGCGGAGCTCACCGCCCTGCGGGACCGCCTCGCAGCAGAAGGCGTGAAGCCGGATCACATCGAGGTGGGCCGCTTCAAGGGCCTGGGGGAAATGAACCCGGACCAGCTCCGGGAAACCACCATGGACCCGGCCACCCGCCGCGTCCAGCCCGTGGCCGTGCGCCCCGAAGCCCTGGCCGAAACCCTCAAGATGTTCACCCTCCTCATGGGCAAGGGCGAAGCCGCCGGCCGGCGAGCCTGGATGGAGGAAAAAGGGGATACGGTGGATGCGGACGTCTGAGGGGGTGAGGGAATCGGCGACCGGCGGGGGACTTTGGGACCAGGGGGTGGATGGGCAACCCCAACCAGCCCCGACGCACCCCGCCCCAACCGTTCCTGGAACAGCTCTTGCGTAACAGCATCACCCCAACCCCAACAGCGCATAAAAAATGGAAGAACAAGAGGATCTGGTGGACTTCGGCCCCCTGCCCCCCCACATCAACGCCCTGCTCCAGCAAGGCGTGGCCTGCCACCGCAGCGACCCGGCCCGGGCCCGGGCGCTGTTTGGCAGCGCCATCCAGCTGGCCCCCGACGCCCTGCCCGCCTACCGGGCTTTATTCAAGCACCTCAACCGCCTGCGGGAGTTCGATGCGGCCCTGGAAGTGGCTGCCACCGGCCTGTTGGAAGCCACCCGTCAGGCGGGGGTTTCCCCGGACTGGCGGCTATGGCGGCGCGCTGAACTGGGGGATTTGCAGGAGGCCCCCCAACGCTTTCTGCTTCAGTTCCTCAAGGCTATCGCCTTCATCCAGTTGCGCCGGGGCCAGCCCGCCATAACCCGGGAAGCCCTGGCCCAGCTCCAGGCCCTGGACCCGGAAGACGGCTGCGGCGCCTCGGTGCTTGCCGCCCTGCTGGACGAAATGGAAGACGCTTAGGTCACCAAGACGACAGGGGCCGCCCCATCGTCGCATCCACGACACAAGCCAAGAAAAAAGGCTCGCGATCGCGAGCCTTGTACAGTGTCGGGAATGCTTTCATTCTGTGGTAGAGGCCCGCTCCACCCGCCGGTTGCGCACTGCCTCGGCCAGGATGTCCAGCAACGCCACGCTGTCTTCCCAGCCGATGCAGGCATCGGTGATGCTCTGGCCGTACTCCAGGGCCACCCCTGGCTTGAGATCCTGACGGCCCGCCTTGAGGTGGGATTCCACCATCACCCCGATGATCCGGTCGTCCCCGGCGGAAAGCTGGCCCGCGACGTCCCGCGCTACATCCATCTGCAACTGGTACTGCTTGCGGCTGTTGGCGTGGGAGAAGTCGATCATCACCTTGCCCGCCACCCCGGCGGCGGCCAGGTCCTTGCAGGCTGCATCCACGCTGGCCGCATCATGGTTGGGGCCTTTGCCGCCCCGCAGAATCACGTGGCAGTCCTCATTGCCTTTGGTGGACACGATGGCCGAGTGGCCGGCCTTGGTCACGCTGAGGAAATGGTGGGGCGACTGGGCGGCCTTGATGGCATCCACCGCGATCCGCACGTTGCCGTCAGTGCCGTTCTTGAAGCCCACCGGGCAGGAGAGACCGGAGGCAAGCTCCCGATGCACCTGACTTTCGGTGGTGCGGGCGCCAATGGCCCCCCAGGCGATGAAGTCAGCGATATACTGGGGGGTGATCATGTCAAGGAATTCGGTGCCGGCGGGCAACCCAAGCTCGTTGATCTCCCACAGGAGCTTGCGAGCCAGGCGCACCCCCTCGTTGATGGCAAAGCTCCCATCCAGGTGAGGGTCGTTGATCAGGCCCTTCCAGCCCACGGTGGTGCGGGGCTTCTCGAAGTACACCCGCATCACCACCAGCAGGTCATCCTTCAGACGATCGGCCTGGGCCTTGAGGCGCCCGGCGTATTCCATGGCCGCATCGTAATCGTGGATCGAACAGGGGCCGATCACCACCAGCAGGCGGTCGTCCGCGCCATAGAGAATGCGGTGGATCGCCTGGCGGGCCTCGAAGGCGGTCTCAGCCGACTTGGGCGTGGCGGGGAATTCCCGCAGCACGTGCATCGGGGGCACCAGCTCCTTGATCTCCTGGATACGGACGTCGTCGATATGGGCCTTGTGGGCAGCAGACATGGTTTTCCTGACAGATACAAGCTTGAAAGCATTCAAGTTTAGCGCAAAGGCCGGCGCCGGCCGAATCCCATTGCGGCCCGGCCTCACCCTGCGGCGAACGAATCTCCCCCTGCCGGGTCGATGGATTAGCCGGCCTGTAAGCTTCCGGCCCGACCGCCGGTCTTATGGAGCAGATCCGTCATCGCCGCGAGAACCACCATGCTGATCCGCAAACCCACCGATGTCGCCCCATCGGAAATCACCCCCCGGGAACTCTTCGAGGGCCGCCGCCACTTTCTGGGCCAGACCGGCGCGGGCTTGCTGACCGGGGCCCTGGGAAACTGGGCCTCACCGGCCCTGGCCGCGCCCCTCAAGCTCGCCCCCCTGAACCCCAGCCCCTTCAGCGCGACGGAAACCCCCACCCCTTACAAATCGGTGACCACCTACAACAATTTCTACGAGTTCGGCACCGACAAGGAAGACCCGGCGGCCAACGCCCATGCCCTGATCACCCGGCCGTGGACCCTGCGGGTGGAGGGCCTGGCCGCCAAGCCCCACAGCTTCGACCTGGATGATCTCCTCAAGCTCGCCCCGCTGGAGGAGCGGATCTACCGCCTGCGCTGCGTGGAGGCCTGGTCCATGGTGGTGCCCTGGGTGGGCTACCCGCTTTCAGCGCTGCTCAAGCAGGTGGAGCCCCTGGGCAGCGCCAGGTACGTGGAATTTGTCTCCCACCATGATCCCAAGCTCATGACCCGCCGGCCGGTGCTGGACTGGCCCTACCGGGAAGGGCTGCGCCTGGACGAGGCCCTCCATCCCCTGACCCTGCTGACCCTGGGCCTCTACGGCGAAGTGCTACCCAACCAGAACGGCGCCCCGGTGCGCCTGGTGGTGCCCTGGAAATATGGTTTCAAGAGCGCCAAGTCCATCGTCACCATCCGCCTGGTGGAAAAAGAGCCGGTCAGTTCCTGGACTCGTGCCAACCCGGCGGAATACGGCTTTTATTCCAACGTGAATCCCTCCGTGGACCACCCCCGCTGGAGCCAGGCCCGGGAACGCCGCATTGGTGAATTCAGCAAACGCCCGACCCTCATGTTCAACGGCTACGGCGACCAGGTGGCGGCCCTGTACCGGGGCATGGATCTGGCAAAATTCTTCTGATCGCCCCCGCCCCTACCCGGAACCCACCCCCCGTGAACCTGAAAGCGCCCACCCCCTTGCAACTGGCCTGGATCAAGGCCTTCCTGTTCCTGACCTGCCTGGCGCCGGCCTTCCAGCTGGCTCTGGCCTGGCAGGGGGATAGCCTGGGGGCAAACCCCATCGAGGCCATCACCCGGTCCAGCGGCGAGTGGACCCTGCGCCTCCTGCTGATCACCCTGGCGGTAACGCCCCTGCGGCGTTTCACAGGCCTCCACTGGCTGGTCCGGCTGCGGCGGATGCTGGGCCTCTTTGCCTTTGCGTGGGCCTGCGGCCACTTCCTCACCTACCTCTGGCTGGACCAGTTCTTCGACCTGGCCGCCATCGCCAAGGACGTCCTCAAGCGGCCCTTCATCACCGTGGGCTTCACCGCCTTCCTGCTGCTGATTCCCCTGGCCGCCACCTCCACCAACGCCGCCATCCGGCGCCTCGGCGGGCGGCGTTGGCAGGCGCTGCACCGCTCGGTGTACGCCATCGCCATCCTGGGCGTAGTGCATTTCTGGTGGCTGGTGAAGAAGGACATCACCGAGCCCCTGGTCTACGGCCTGATCCTGGCTTCCCTGCTGGGACTGCGGGCCTGGTGGCGGGAACAGGAGCGGCGCCGGCAACTGGCCGCCCGGCCCCCCTGCTTCCAGCCCCGGGGCAAGGTGATCCCGATCCAGCCCAGGTAGGGTGCGCTTGCGACCCCCGGACGACTGGCGCCCAAACGCGCCCTAACGGAATCCTGCCCCTACTCGGCTTTGGTCCGTTGCGCCGACTTGGGCCGGAAGACCTTGACCAGCGCCTCGTTGGTTTCCAGATAGGGCCCGCCGATGAGATCGATGCAATAGGGCACGGCGGCGAAGATCCCCGGCACCAGCGCCTCCCCGGCTGGCCCCCGCACCCCTTCCAGGGTTTCCTTGATGGACTTGGGCTGGCCCGGCAGGTTGAGGATCAGGCTCTGGCCCCGGATCGCCCCCACCTGGCGGGACAGGATGGCAGTGGGCACGAAGTGCAGGCTGATCTGGCGCATCTGTTCGCCAAAGCCCGGCATCAACTTGTGAGCCACCGCCTCGGTGGCCTCCGGGGTCACGTCCCGCAGAGCCGGGCCGGTGCCGCCGGTGGTGAGCACCAGACAGCAGCCCGCCTCATCGCACAGCGCCTTGAGGGTGGCCTCGATGGTGGGTTGATCGTCCGGGATCAGCCGTACCTCGGCCCGCCAGGGGCTGGTGAGGACAGCCCCCAGCCACGCCTGGAGGGCAGGGATACCCTTGTCTTCGTACACACCGCTGCTGGCCCGGTCACTGATGGACACCAGGCCGATGATCGCTTCTTGGCTCATGAATCAACCCCCCGGAGGCTATTCGTCCTGATCCGGCTGGTCGGCCGTGGCCTCTGCCGGCCCATCCAGATCCCGCAGCACCTTGAACAGCTCCCGGAAGGCCCGGGGCGGCTTGCCCTGCTCCTTCTCCTTGAGGGCATTGCGGCGTAGCACCCGCAGGACTTGCAGATCCGCCGCCGGCCATTGGGTGGCGATGGCGTGGAGCACCTTCTCGTCCTCCAGCAATTCCAGGCGCAGCCGCTCCAGGCGGTGCTGGCGGGCCACTTCTTCCTTGGAATTGCCGGCAAAGGCGTCCAGGGCGGCCTGGATCGGCGCCGGGTCCACCCCCCGCATCACCTTGCCGATGTATTGCATCTGGCGGCGCCGGGCCTCGTGCCTGTCGGTCAGGCGCTGGCACTCCTTCACCGCATCCAGCAGGGATTCCGGCAGGGGCACTTTTGCCAACCGTTCCGGAGACAGGGCCACCAGTTGCTCACCGATATCCTGCAGGGCGTGCATCTCCCGCTTGCGGTGGCTCTTACTGGGGCGGCCATCCAGATCCTCGGTGTCCTCGGGGGCGTGGCGGTGGTGGTTCATCCTGGGTCCAGGCAATCGGAAAGGGTTAAGATTATAGCCCTTCGCCATTCCCCCGGCCGCCAGGCTCCTTTCCATGTCAGCACAAGGTTTCAGCTTCACCCCCGATCAACTCCGGCATATCGCCGCGGATGTGCTCAAGCACGCCGCCAAGGGCGGGGCCAGCGCCTGCGAGACGGATGTCTCCGAAGGCTTCGGCCAGACCGTGTCGATCCGCAAGGCGGAGGTGGACACCATCGAGTACAACCGGGACAAGGGCATTGGCGTGACGGTCTACGTGGGCCAGCAACGGGGCTATGCCAGCACCAGCGATTTCTCCAGGGCCGCCCTCAAGGCCACCGTGGAGGCGGCCCTGGCCATCGCCCGCTTCACCGCCCCCGACCCCTGGGCCGGCCTGGCGGACCAATCGGAGCTGGCCACCCGGTTCCCCGACCTGGATCTCCACCACCCCTGGCGCCTGTCGGTGGAAGAAGCCCTGGAGGTCGCCCACCGCTGCGAGGAAGCGGCCCTGGCCGCCAGCCCCCTGATCACCAATTCGGAAGGGGCCAATGTGTCCCTCCAGGAATCCCATTTCATCTCCGCCAATAGCCTGGGCTTCATGGCGGGCTTCAGTTCCTCCCGCCATTCCGTGTCCTGCTCGGTGATTGCCGGGGAAGGGGACGGCATGCAGCGGGACGACTGGTATGACTCCCAGCGAGACCCGGCAGACCTGGCCAGCCCCGAGTCCATCGGCCAGACCGCCGCCCAGCGTACTGTAGCCCGCCTCAAGGCCCGCCAGATCAAGACCTGCGAGGTACCGGTAGTGTTTGACGCCACCCTGACCCCGGGCCTGATCGGCAGCTTCGTCCAGGCGGTGAGCGGCGGCGCCCTGTATCGCAAGTCCTCCTTTCTGCTGGACAGCCTGGGGAAACCGGTGTTCTCGCCGGTGGTGCAGATTTCCGAACGCCCCTTCCTGCCCAAGGGCATGGCCTCCGGCCCCTTCGACGATGACGGGGTGGCCACCCGGGATCGGGAAGTGGTAATCGACGGGGTGCTCCAGGGCTATTTCCTGGGCACCTACTCCGCCCGAAAACTGGGCATGCAAAGCACTGGCAACGCCGGCGGCTCCCACAACCTCCTGGTGCGGGGCGGCGACCAGAACCTGGCAGGGCTGCTCAAGCAGATGGACCGGGGGCTCCTGGTCACCGAGCTGCTGGGCCACGGCATCAATTACGTGACAGGCGACTACTCCCGGGGCGCGGCCGGTTTCTGGGTGGAAAAGGGCAAGATCAAGCACCCGGTGGAGGAGATCACCATCGCCGGCAACCTCAAGGACATGTTCCGGGGCATCGTGGCCATCGGCAACGATGCCCTGCCCCGGGGCGCCAAGCGCTGCGGCTCGGTGCTGATCGACCGCATGACCGTGGCCGGGCGCTGACGCCCCGCCGCCAGCTCAAGAGGAGACACCGTGGAACGCCGTTCCTTCCTGAAGAACGCCGGCGCCGGGGTTGCCGCCGGCCTGGCCGCCGCTGCGCCGGCCCAGGCCGCCGAGCTGCCCACCATCAAGTGGCGCCTGGCCTCGGTCTTCCCCAAGAGCCTGGACACCCTCCACGGCGCCGCCGAAGCCCTAACCAGGCGGGTGCTGGACGCCACCGGCGGAAAATTCCAGATCCAGGTGTTCGCCGCCGGCGAGATCGTCCCCGGCCCAGCCGTGCTGGACGCGGTGAAGGATGGCACGGTGGAAATGGGGCAGGCCACCTCCTACTATTTCGTGGGCAAAGATCCCACCTTCGCCTTCGACACAGCGCTGCCCTTCGGCCTCAACAGCCGCCAGCAAACCGCCTGGATGCTCCAGGGCGGCGGGCTGGAACTGATGCGGGAGTTCTTCGCCGGCTACAACATCCACAACATTCCCTGCGGCAATACCGGCGTGCAGATGGGGGGCTGGTTCCGCAAGGAGATCAAGACCGTCAAGGATCTGGATGGCCTGAAATTCCGGATCAGCGGCATCGCCGGCCAGATCCTGGCCAAGCTGGGGGTGGTACCCCAGCAGATTCCTGGCACCGATCTGTACCCGGCCCTGGAAAAAGGCACCATCGACGCCGCCGAGTGGGTGGGCCCCTACGACGACCAGAAGCTCGGCCTCAACAAGGTGGCCAAGTACTACTATTACCCGGGCTGGTGGGAAGGTGGCCCCATGATCAGCGCCTACATGAACCTCAAGGCCTGGAAGGCCCTCCCCAAGGAATACCAGGCCATCCTGGAGGCCGCCTGCCTGGAGGCCCACGTGCAGATGCAAGCCAAGTACGACGCCCGCAACCCCACTGCCCTCAAGCAGCTGGTGGGCAGCGGCACCCAGCTGCGCCCCTTCCCCAACGAAGTCATGGCGGCCTGCTACAAGGCCGCCATGGATCTCTTCACGGAAACTGCCGCTGCCAACCCCCGCTTCAAGAAGGTCTTCGACCACTGGATGAAGTTCCGCGACGACCAACTGCAGTGGTTCGCGGTGGCGGAGAACCGCTTCGACAACTTCATGCAGGCCGTTCGTACCGTTAGCCGCAATAAATAATCGGGACCGGCGATTCGACCTGCCCATGCACCCGGCCATGAACAACGCTTGGCGGAACATTGGGTTGACAACCCGCCTGAGTTGGAATTAGATCTCAGGTAGATCAAAGGCAAACGGAGGGTAACCTCCGGACGCAAAACCACGGGCCCTAATCTGTTCAACGGAAGGGTAGCCGGGTTGCATCGGATCAGGTTGGCCATCATTCGCCTGCGCTGTGCTTCCTCGGTTTTGCGTTTCAACCGGCAAGAGGCAGCAAATGGCGCTCACTACTTGGACTCAACAGCAGGTTTTCGATCAACTCAGCTCCGGGTACAGCTGGAGCGGGGCGGCGATCACCTATGCCTTCCCAACCAACACGAACGGCATTTTCGGCAGTCAGGAAGCCGCGGGATTCCAAAGCCTCAACGGCACCCAGCAAGCTGCCGCCGCCCTTGCCCTTCAGACCTGGGACGATCTGATCGCCGCAGACTTCCAGCAAACTACGGCGACCACCTCGAACATCGAATTCGGCATCACCACTACCGGCATTGGCTATGCTCACGCCTATTTCCCGACGATCAGTAGCGTCTGGTTCAGCGGGGCCTATTCCGACCTGCTAAACCCCCAGGTTGCTCAACACTCCTTCCTGACCTATGTGCATGAAATCGGCCACGCCCTGGGGCTGGACCACATGGGGGCGTATAACGGAAGCGGTACGTGGTCCCCGTCCTGTTACCAGGACAGCGGCGTTTTTTCCGTGATGTCCTACTTTGGTCCCAATTGGGGGTCCGGCGCGAGCGCGGGCGAAGGCTTGGTGGCGTGGGCGGACTGGGTCGGGGCCGATGGTCGCACCTACTCACCCCAGACTCCGATGACCAACGACATCATGGCCATCCAGTCCATCTATGGTGCCGAAACAACCACCCGTACCGGTAATACCACCTATGGATTCAGCTCCAACGTCAGCGGGCAACTGGCAGCAATCTATGACTTCACGGTCAACGCCAACCCCATCCTGACCCTTTTTGACGCGGGCGGCCAGGACACCCTCAATCTGAGCGGGTGGTCCTCCGCGAGCGTGATCGACCTGAACCCAGGCAGTTATTCCTCATGCAACTCCATGACGAACAACATCGCCATCGCCTACTCCTGCAACATCGAAAATGCCATTGGAGGATCTGGAAGCGACTCCCTTACTGGCAACCTGCTCGACAACTGGCTTGACGGAGGAGGCGGCAACGACTTGATCTCCGGAGGAGGCGGCAACGACACCCTGATCTCCGGAGCAGGCAACGACAGCCTGTTTGGCGGGGACGGGAGTGATTCCGTTGTATTTTCTGGAAATTGGTCGGATTACACCTACTCCTACAATGCTGGCACCGGCTTCACCTTCTACGGTACGGGAACTGGTACCGACCTCCTTTCTAGCGTCGAATCGTTCGTATTCAATGACGTGACCAAGTCTGCCGCCGAGTTGTCGGGGGGCGGAACTTCATCTCAAGCGCTGGTTTCCATCCAAGCCCTCAACGCCTCTGCCACCGAGGGCAACAGTGGAATCACCGCGCTGAGTTTCAAGGTGAGCCTGAGCAGCGCGAGCAGCGCCCCCGAAACGATCAGCTGGACCCTCGCAGGCCAAGGCAGCGCGGCTACGGACGCCACTGATTTTTCCGGGGCCACCTCCGGCACCCTCAGCTTCGCCCCCGGGGAAACGGAAAAAACCATTCAGATCAGCATCGTCGGTGACACAACCATCGAGTCTGACGAAGCTTTCAGCATCTCCCTATCCAACCCCTCTTCCGGCCTCACCCTGGGAACCTCTTCAGCGGCGGCAACCATCATCAACGACGACACCGCGGGGGGCACTGACGACTATCCCCTCAACACCGGCACCCAGGGGCTCGTGACCGTCAACGGTAGCGCCGTGACGGGCACCATTGAAGCGGCCTCCGACGGAGATCTTTTCAAGGTCAATCTGGTGGCCGGCAAGACCTATGTATTCGATCTCACCAAAACCTCTGGCGACCTGGACCCCTACCTGGAGCTATACAGCCCCTCGCTACAGTGGCTTGCCTATAACGACGACGCTAGCGCCTCAACCCTCAATTCCCGCATTACCTATACCGCCACTGCATCCGGCACCTACTACCTGGCCGCCTGGGACTACTACGCTGCGACTGGCGCTTATACCCTCAACGCCATCACCGTTGGCCTCACCCTGACGGGCACGGCTACTGCCAACACCCTGTCGGGATCGGCGGAGAATGACTGGCTCTATGGGCTAGGTGGCAACGACACCCTAAATGGCAATGCCGGCAACGACTACCTGGATGGCGGCACTGGCAACGACAAAATGCTAGGAGGTGCTGGCAACGACACCTACGTCGTAGACAGCACCACTGATGTGGTTTCTGAAACCAGCTCCACGGGCGGTACGGATTCCGTAAATTCGACGGTAAGTTTTACCCTCGGGAACTACGTCGAAAACCTGACTCTGACCGGCGGCACCAGCACCAATGCTACCGGCAATACTCTGGCCAACACTCTGACCGGTAACAATGGCGTCAATCTGCTCAATGGCAAAGCGGGCATCGACATCATGGATGGCCAGGAAGGTTCGGATATCTACCTGATTTCCCTGACGACCGAGCACACCGCAGCGGAAGTCCGCGATAGCGGTACCAGCGGTATCGACGAGGTCCGCTTCGCCGCCACCAGCGCCAGCACCCTGACCCTCTACGCCAACGACACCGGGATCGAGAAGGTCGTGATTGGCACAGGAACCGCAGCAAGCGCTGTAACCACGGGGACCGTCTCCCTCAATGTCAATGCCGCAGCCGTTGGCAATGGTCTCAATATCGTGGGCAACGCAGGCGCCAACATCCTGACCGGCACAGCCTTCGACGACCTCCTGGACGGAGCATCCGGGGCGGACAAGCTGCTTGGCGGCGACGGCATCGATATCCTGATGGGCCGGCTCGGCAACGACACATTGAGCGGCGGCGCTGGCATCGACTTTTTCGTGTTCAACACTGCCGCCAATACCGCCAGCAACAAGGACACCATCACCGATTTCACTTCCGGAGAAGATCTGCTTCAACTGAGCCTGGCAATCTTCAAAGGACTCGGGACCACCCCTGGCGCCCTCGAGGAGACCCAGTTCTGGTCTGGCGCCGGAATCACTGCTGCCCATGACGCCGACGACCGTCTGATCTACAACACCACTTCTGGGGTGCTGTATTACGATGCCGATGGAATCGGCAGCACCTCCGCTGTCCAGGTAGCGCTCCTGGGCACCACAATCCACCCGGATCTGGCCTATACGGATTTTTCTTTGATTGCCTGATTCAACAATGGAGCGCCCGGCGAAACCTTGCCGGGCGCTCCAGGACTAGACGCCTTTCCCGGAACTTACTCGATGGTCAACCGCCTGGCCTGAGGGGCAGCCTTCTTGGGCAGAGTCAGTTCCAGTACGCCGTCGTTAAACTTGGCGGCGGCTCGCCCTTCATCCAGTTCCTGCCCCAGCTGGAAGCTGCGGGACACCTTGCCGAAGTAGCGCTCGGTGCGCAGCACCCGTTCCCCGTCCTTCACTTCCTTTTCCTGCTTGCGCTCGGCGCTGATGGACAGCACCGACCCGTCGATATGGACGTGGATATCCTCCTTCTTCACACCGGGCAGTTCGGCGTGGACTTCATAGGCATCGGGCTTTTCCTTCACATCCACCTTGATGGAGGGCGCTTCCGCGTTGGCGGAGCCCAATTCCATCGGCCGGACGAAAAAGCCACGGAAGATGTCATCGAAGGGGTCGGTCCTCATGATGTTGGCCATTGCTTATCTCCTTGATTGATGTGTTCGCCCCTGGGGCGGGTTCAGGAAGCCACCTTGTCTTCCACAACTTAAATATGCGGATGCCCATCGATAGTTCAAGCCCCCTGACGTTTCCCAGCTCGATTTCGCGCAACAGGCTGCCGGGGCTGGCGCCCGACCCCGATAATCCCGGACAATCCCGCCCCGGGCGGCCCACACTATGACCATCCCGGCCTCGCCCCCATCGCCCCCATGAGCCACGACACCCTAGACCTGTTCCAGCCCCCTCCCCAACCCCCCGCGCCGCCCTCCACCGAAGGCACCGGGGACAGCCTGCCACTGGACCGTTACGCCGAGCAGGCCTACCTGGCCTACGCCATGAGCGTGGTGAAGTCCCGGGCCCTGCCCCAGGTGGAAGACGGCATGAAGCCAGTGCAGCGGCGCATCCTCCACGCCATGAACGAGATGCGCCTGGCCCCTGGCGCCAAGCACGTCAAGTCGGCCCGGGTGGTGGGGGACGTGATCGGCAAGTACCACCCCCACGGCGACGCCTCGGTGTACGACGCCATGGTGCGGGTAGCCCAGGATTTTTCCCTGCGCTACCCCCTGGTGGATGGCCAGGGCAACTTCGGCTCCCGGGACGGGGACTCGGCCGCCGCCATGCGCTACACCGAGTGCCGCCTGACCCCCATCGCCGAGCTGCTCCTCTCGGAAATCGGCCAGGGCACTGTGGATTTCATCCCCAACTACGACGGCGCCTTCCAGGAGCCGGCCCTGCTGCCGGCGCGCCTGCCCGTGGTGCTGATGAACGGTGCCTCGGGCATCGCGGTGGGGATGGCCACCGAGATTCCCCCCCACAACCTGCGGGAAGTGGCCGCCGCCGCCAGCCACCTGATCCGCCATCCGGAGGCGGGCCTGGCGGAGATCCTGCCCCTGTTGCCCGCCCCGGATTTCCCCGGCGGCGGCCAGCTCATCTCCCCCCCGGAAACCCTGCGGGACGCCTATGCCAGCGGGCGGGGCAGCCTGCGCATGCGGGCCCGCTGGCGGGTGGAGGACATGGCCCGGGGCCAGTGGCGGGTGATCGTGGACCAACTGCCCCACGGGGTTTCCACCGCCAGCGTGCTGGCGGAAATCGAGGGCCTCACCAACCCCCAGCCCCGGGCCGGCAAAAAAGAACTCTCCCAGGAACAGAAGAACCTCAAGCAGCTGGTGCTGGGGGTTCTGGAAACAGTGCGGGACGAATCCTCCGACAAGGCCCCGGTGCGCATCGTCCTGGAGCCCCGCTCCTCCCGCATCGGCCGGGATGAATTCATGGCGGTGCTACTGGCCCACACCGGGCTGGAAACCTCCGTCTCAGTGAACCTCACCATGATTGGCCGGGACGGACGGCCCCAGCAGAAGAACCTGGTGCAGATCCTGCGGGAATGGATCGACTACCGTTACGCCACGGTGGAACGGCGCACCCACCACCGGCTGGCGGAGGTTGACCGGCGCATCCACATCCTGGAAGGCCGCATGATCGCCTTCCTCCACATTGAGGAAGTGATCCGGGTCATCCGGGAGTCGGACGAACCCAAACAGGCCCTTATCCAGGCCTTCAGTCTGTCTGAAACCCAGGCCGAGGACATCCTGGAAATCCGCCTGCGCCAGCTCGCCCGCCTGGAAGGCTTCCGCATCGAGCAGGAACTCAAGGACCTGCGGGAAGAGCGGGACGGTCTCCAGCACCTGCTGGACAGCCGCCCGGCCATGACCCGCCTGATCCTCAAGGAGATTGACGCCGACGCCAGGAAGTACGGCGACGACCGCCGCACCCTCCTGGAAACCGTGGCCCCCACGGCCCCGGCGGAGATTTCCGTGCCGGACGAACCGGTGACCGTGATCCTCTCCAGGAATGGCTGGGTACGGGCCCGCCAGGGTCACGGCATCGACACCGGCAGCCTGTCCTACAAGGCCGGTGACTTTCCCTTCGCCCTGGTGGAAACCCGCAGCACCTGGCCCCTGGTGGTGATTGACGGCAACGGCCGGGCCTACACCGTAAAGGTGGCGGAACTGCCCGGCGGCCGGGGCGATGGCGTGCCCATCGCCACCCTGGTGGACTTCCAGGATGGCGGCAAGCCGGCCCAGGTGGTGAGCGACGCCCCAGACGCCCCCTACCTCTTCGCCAACTCCGGGGGCTACGGCTTTCTCTGCACCGTGGCCGAGGCCACCTCCCGCCAGAAGGCCGGCAAGGCCTTCATGAGCCTGGAGAAGGGCGAAAAAGTCCTGGCCCCGGCCAAGGCCCACGGAGACTGGCTGGTGGCCGCCTCGGAAAACGGCCGGGTGCTGGTCTTCCCCCGGGGGGAGATGAAGGTTCAGGCCGGCGGCCGAGGGGTCATCATCATGGCCCTGGAGGACAAGGAAGCCCTGGCCGCCGTGGCCCTGCCCCCCAATGCCGCCACGGTGTTGATCGACGGCATTGGCCGAGGCGGCAAGCCCGCCCAGGCCAGCTACAAGCCCGCCCAGCTGGAAGTCCTGCGCCACCGCCGGGCCAGGAAGGGGATGAGCATCACACCCAAGCTCAAGCCATCGGGAATCGGCTTTTCCGGCTGAGAACCGGCTGTCCGGCGCCGGCCCCGGGGCTTCACGACCGGCCAGGGGCCCCGTTGCAGCAGTCCGCCGGGGCGCCCGATTCCGGTAGGCCGGATGAATCCGGCCCTACGGCCCAGCAAAGGATAAGCTGCCGACAGTAGGGCGGGATTTATCCCGCCTGCGCCTGTAAATATCCCCTTGGTAGCTAGGGGGACGCTGGCGCTGGGGGATTGGCGTCGGCCGGCAGAATGCTCTGGATGGTGTCGTTCGGCCGCAGCCGTACTGGGGGCGCCGGCGCCACCTCCGCCGTCAGGGATTCCATGAAGATGGTTACCCGCCGGTTGCGGGAGCGCCCCGCTTCGCTGGCGTTATCCGCCGCCGGCCGCTGGTCGCCGTAACCCGCCACGGTCATCCGGCCCGGATTGACCCCGGATTCCACGAACAGGCGCACCACACTGGAGGCTCGCGCGGAGGACAGCTCCCAGTTGGAAGGGTAGCGATAGGTATTGATGGGGGTGGTGTCGGTATGGCCCTCCACCACGATGGGGAAACTCGCCCCAGCCACCACCTCCGCCACCGAGCGCAGGGCCTTCACCGCCGGCGGGCCCAGCACCGCCTCGCCGGGGGTAAACAGCAGGCTTGCGTTGATTTCCACGGTAATGCCCCGGGCGCCCTCGGTGACCTTGACCTGGCCGTCCTTGGAGAGGGATTCCATGGATTGCTTGATTTCCTCCGCCATCCCCCGCATCCGCTCCACCGCCGCCTGTTTGCGGGCTTCGGCTTCGGGGTCTGGCCGGGTGTTGGTGTCGGCGTTGGGCTTGGGGGGCATCACCATGATGGGGGGGGTGCCGGAGGGCATCATCAGGCGGTTGCCGGAGGCATTCATCTCCACGTTGCGGAAGGCCTGCACGATGGAGTCGGAAAGCACGCGATACTTGCCCTCATTGATGGAACTCAAGGAGTACATCACCACGAAGAAGGCAAACAGCAGCGTTATGAAATCCGCATAGGAAACCAACCAGCGCTCGTGGTTCTCGTGTTCTTCCTCGGATTTGCGGCGTCGTGCCATGCTGTTTTCCCGGTAACCTGGCGGCATTAACGGCACTGGCGCCGCCCCCTTGAGGTTACTGGACGATGTATCCGCGCAAGCGGCTCTCGATGATGCGGGGATTATCCCCGTTGGCGATACCCACCAGACCATCCACTATCATTTCCCGGATCGACACCAGTCGGCCGATGTGGGCCTGGAGCTTCTTGGCAATAGGCAGGAAAACCAGGTTGGCCGACCCCACTCCGTAGATGGTGGCCACGAAGGCCACCGCGATGCCCGAACCCAGCTTGGAGGGATCGGAGAGATTCTCCATCACGTGGATGAGCCCCATCACCGCCCCCAGGATGCCCACGGTGGGGGCGTAGCCGCCGGCCCCTTCCCAAACCTTGGCAGCCTGCTTCATCTGGTTTTCCCAGGTGCCGATCTCCACCTCGAGAACTTCCCGCAGGCGCTCCGGCTCCACCCCATCCACCAGCAACTGGATGCCCTTCTTCATGAAGGGATCGGGCAGCCCCTCCAGTTGCGCCTCCAGGGCCAGCAGGCCTTCCTTGCGGGCCACATGGCTCCAGTTGACCACCTGTTCGATGAGGTTGTCGTGGGTCACCGCCGGCGGCTGGAAGACCCAGCGAGCCATCCGCATGCCGTCCATGAACACCCGCAGGGGGCTCTGAAGCATCACCGCCCCCAAGGTGCCGCCGATCACGATCATGAAGGCGGTGGGCTGGATCAGGGACGAGATATGCCCCCCTTCCAGGGCCTGCCCCACCAAAATGGCGGCCAGGCTCAGGGTAACGCCGATCAGGCTGATGCTATCCACGATGGCCCACAGTAACGCCCTTCAGGCTTTAGGTTGGGAATTCTTGGGTGGCCGGCCGCGCCGGGGCGCTCCGGCGATGGTCCCCCGGGCCCCCGAGATGCGGGAGCGCAGACGGGCGATGGCCTGACTGTGGAGCTGGCAGATGCGGGACTCTGAAACCCCCAGCACCTCGCCGATCTCCCGCAGGTTGAGATCCTCCTCGTAGTAGAGCCCCATCACCGTCTTCTCCCGCTCGGGCAGATCCTCGATGGCCTTGACCAACTGCTCCCGCATGCTGGCATCCAGCAGGATCTCCACGGGATCGGCCCCGTTGCCCACGAAGTGGCGCTCCAGGTAATCGTCGTCCCCCTCGTCCTTGAAATCCTCGAAATACACCAGCTGGTAGCCCCGCGCCTCCTGCAGCATGCGCTGGTATTCGGCCAGGGGCATGCCCAGCGCCTGGGCCAGTTCGGATTCGGTGGGCTGGCGTCCGTACTGCTGCTCCAGGGCATGGATGGCCGCCTCGATGCGGCGCATGTCCCGGCGCAGGCTGCGGGGCAGCCAATCGTTTTCCCGCAGGCCATCGAGCATGGAGCCCCGGATGCGCTGCACGGCATAGGTCTCGAACTGGGCCCCTAACCCCTCCTCGTAGCGGTTGATGGCGTCCAGCAAACCCAGCATGCCGTTCTGGATGATGTCATCCACCTGCACGCTCGCTGGCAACTTTGCCATCAAGTGATAGGCGATGCGCTTGACCAGGGGCGCGTACTGGGTCACCAGCTGATTCTTATCGAGGGTTCCGGAGGCGGTATACATTCCCGAGGGGGCCCTGGGCGACGTCGTTAGAGGCTCCACTACCAGGGGCATGTCGAAATCATCGTCATGCTCCGCAATGAAGGACTTTGCCTCCCATTTTCCCGCAGGCAGCGCGGTATTGCCAGACCAATGATGGGACTTCATGGTCTTCCTCCAACAACATCCGCTCCGACCAGTGGCCGAGCCCCCAGATTGGCAAGCCAGCGCAGAAAGGCCAGGCTCGCTTCCCGGGGCCCGCTGGCCGGGCCGGACGCGGCCAGGGCCTGGCCCAGATCATCCCGTTCCATCTCCCCCAGCCACACCAGGGGTACCCCCACGTGGCGGCGGACGAGCGCTTCCAGGTTTTCAAAGAAACTGGCCGCATCCTGTCGTCCCCGCGCCCGGGCCACCGCCACCATCACCGATCCGGCCCCCATGGCGGCCAGGCGCTTGATGGCGGCATAGGCTTCGGTGGCGCCCCGCCCGCTGGCCTCCGCCAGAACCAGCTGGCGCGGCGCAGCCTCCACCAGGGCGGATGGGCGCGGCCCGTGGCCGGCCCGCACCAGGACGAAACCGGCGTGCCGGTGCAGACTCTCCAGCACGCTCACCAGGCGGGCCCGCCGGGTATCGTCCAGCAGCGGCAGGGTCAGGGCGGTGGTCGCCACCGCCACCCGATCCACGCCCGGCGCCAGGGACAGGCAGAGATCGGCGGGCGCCACCCGGCCGTCCAGGGCATGGAGCAGTTCCAGCCGAGGCTGCCCATCCGGGCTCACGCTGCCGTCACCGAGTTCATCGAGCATCAGCACCCGCAGCGCCCCCCTGGCGAGCCGGCAGGCCAGGGCCGTGGTGGACTGGGGTCCGTGATGACCCGTGCCATGGACCGCCACCACCGCGGGAGGCGCCCGCCGGAACAGGCGCCGCAGCCCGGCGGCCTGGTCTTCGTGAAAGCTGGCCATGTCAGAACCTCCCCCAAGCCAGCCCGGGGAGGCCTACGCCCCCTCGGGGGGGTACAGCGGGGACTTCGCGGAGCACCGCTCCGCGCCCGCGCAACGGACCGGCGCTACCAAGCCGGTCCTCCGCGAGCGCAGCGAGCGTGGGGGTTGCCCCAGGCCTCCGCCGGGCCGCCCCAAGGAGGCCTGCGCCCCCTTGGGGGGCAGCGAGCACAGCGAGCGTGGGGGCAGTCATCTCACGCCCCCAGGCCGGCGCCGGCCAGGATCAGGCCCGCCTCGTCCGCCGCCAGGCGATGGGGCGAATCGGCGGCGGCTTCCCGCAGACTGCGGTGGACCAGATAGGGCCGGTTGGGCAGGTGGAGATCTTCCGGCACCCGCTGGCCATTGGCCACGTAGAAAATTTCCAGCCGGCGGCGCACGGCGGCATCCACCACCGGGGCCAGGGAGGCGGCTTCATCCACCTTGGTGAAGATGCAGCCCGCCAGATCCGGCCCGTCATAGGCCCGGATCACGTCGTCCAGGGTGTCGCCACGGCAGGTGGCGTTGAGGAGCAGCAGGCGGCGCACCCCCCCCGCCCCCATCAGCATGGCGGCCTGCTCCGCCACCAGCTTGTCCCGCTGACTCATGCCCACCGTGTCGATAAGCACCATGTGTTTGCCCTTGAGTTCCGCCAGGGTCTGACGCAGGTCGGCGGCATCCCGCACGGTGAATACCGGCACGCCCAGGATGCGACCATAGATCTTGAGCTGTTCGTGGGCGCCGATCCGGTAGCCGTCGGTGGTGATCAGGGCCAGCTTTTCGGCTCCGTGGCGCACCACGCAGCGGGCCGCCAGCTTGGCGGTGGTGGTGGTCTTGCCCACCCCGGTGGGTCCCACCAGGGCATACACCCCACCCCGGTCGATGATGTCGGCGTCGGTGGCGCGGGCCGGCAGGCGCCGGTTGAGGGCGTTCTTGACGGCGGTGCGGGCATCGGCGGGGGGGGCTTCCTCGGGGATTTCCGCGGCCAGTTCCCGGGCCAGGGTGGCGGAGAAGCCGGCCTCCAGCATTTCCCCCAGCACCTGGGCCTGGGTGGGCGCCTGGCGACGGGTTTCACCCCAGGCAAAGCCGGCGAGCTGGCGCTCCAGGAGGCCCCGGATGCCTACCAGTTCCGCCATCAACTGACTGTTGGCCGCCTCCAGGGCTTCCATCCGGGCCTCTCCCGGGCCAGCCGTGGGGGCGGGGGCCGGGACGGCCTCGACGACCAGCGGCTGACGAGATTCGGCGGCCCCCATCGACGCCTGGGCGGGCTGGACCTCGGGCCGGCGGGTGGCGGGAAGGGGCGCATAGGGGGAACCCCCGGTGCGGGAGCGGGGCAGTTCGACCCGCGGGGGGTCGAAGGGCCGGATGGTGGCCGGGGCCGCAGGCGCCCCGGGAACGGGGCGCCGGGCGGCGGCCGACAGGCTGACCCGGAAATCGTCCGCCTCGTCGCCAAAGGAATGCTCTTCGGGCAGGACCTCCCGAACCCGGGGGGGAATGGCGGCCGGGGCCGCGGGAGCGGGCCGGGCCGGCGCCTGCAAGGCCGCCACCCCGTCAGCGGGCAGGGCCAGGATTTCAACCCCCCCCTCCACCGCCCGGTTGGACAGGACGATGGCATCGGCGCCCAGTTCCTCCTTCAAGGCCCGCAGGGCTTCCCGAGCGGTCTTGGCGAAGTAGCGCTTGACGTTCATGGTTCAATCTCCCCCTGGCAATCGGCATAAGCTCCGATGGGGTCGATTATCCCTGGCGGCATCAGGGGCCATTGCCGGGAAAGGGGGCGATTCCCCGCTCTATTCCCTCGATTCCGGGCGCCGGCACGCCAGGTCCGCCAGGCCCTGGCGCACCGCCACCAGGGCCTGGAGGGCCCCCGGGAAATCGTACACCGCCACCCGCTGCCCCATGACCCGGGCTGGCTCCCCCACCGCCGCCTCAAGGGCCCGGCCGATGGCCGGGAAGGCGTTGCACACCTGGATGTCGTCGATGGCCAGGAGCGCCTCGATCCGCGCCAGGGCCTGGGACAGACCCGCCGGATCCGGCCCGGCGGCGGAACCCGCCAGGGCGTAGGCGGGCGCGGGCGCCATCAGGGCCGACAGGGTCAGGAAGACATCCTCGGCGGCCCTAATGTGGGGTGCCAGATCGTCCCCGCTGCGGCCTTCCACTACCCCCTGCTCCACCACCGCCGCAGCCTCCTGGAGGGCCTGGAAGCCCAGGGTGCCGGCGACCCCCTTGAGGGAATGGGCCACCCGCCGGGCCTCCTGCACCTGACAACTGCCCAGGAGCTGCCGGATAGTCGCCAGGTCGCCAGAGCGTTCCCGGACCATGCGCCCCAGGTAATGGAGATAGCGATCATGGCGCCCGTTCATGCAACGCAAGCCGTACTCCACATCCAGGCCCGGGCAGCCCCGCAGGGCATCCACGGCGGCCTCATCCGCCGGGCCGTCCCCTTCCGGCCCCGGGGGCGCGGCCTTCCCGCCCAAGGGCGAGGCAACCCGCCCCGCCGCCGGCAGCCACTTCTCCAGGATCTGCTGAAACAGGGCCGGCTCCACCGGCTTGGCCAGGTGATCGTTCATACCGGCCGCCAGACAACGCCGGCGGTCTTCCATGAAGGCATTGGCCGTCATGGCGATGATGGGGATCCTGGCCCCCCCGGGCAGGGCCCGGATCTGCCGGGTCGCTTCCAGCCCATCCATCACCGGCATCTGCATGTCCATCAGGATCAGATCCCAGGCCTCGGCCTTGAAGCGGGCCAGGGCCTCGGCACCATCGCCGGCCACCCCGGCGACCAGGCCCCGGTCATACAGGAGCGCCAGGGCCACCTCCTGATTGATGGAGTTGTCCTCCACCGATAGGACGCGGGCGCCCCTCAGGTCCGCCTGGACGCCGGGAGTGGCCGCCGCCGGGGGGGCGGGCCAGACCCGGGCATCCCGGCCGGCCTTCAAGCGCACCGTGCACCAGAAGATACTTCCCTCTCCGGGGGTGGAGTGCAGCCCCACCTCGCCGCCCATCATTTCCACCAGCTTGCGGCTGATGACCAGGCCCAGCCCGGTCCCGCCGTAGCGGCGGGTGGTGGAGCTGTCGGCCTGCTCGAAGGCGGCGAACAGGCGGCCCTGCTGCTCCGGGGTCAAGCCGATCCCCGTGTCCCGCACCTCGAAGCGGGCCAGCAGGCCGGCTTCATCCTCCCGCTCCACCCAACCCCGCACCAGGATGCCGCCCCGCTCGGTAAACTTCACCGCGTTGGACAGATAGTTGAGCAAGACTTGCTGGAGCCGCAGGGGGTCGCCCCGCAGGCCCCCCGCCAGGGCAGGATCCATCTGGAAGGCAAGGGTCAGGCCCTTGCCCTGGGCCCGCTCCATCACCATGCTTTCCAGGCGATTGACGATGGCGGCCATCTGAAAATCGGTTTCCTCGATCTTGAGATGGCCGGACTCGATCTTGGAGAAATCCAGGATATCGTTGATCACCCCCAGCAAATGCTGGGCCGAATCGGCCACCTTGGCCAGCTGGTCCCGCTGACGCAGATCGGAAGCCCCCCGCTCCAGCAGATGGGTCAGGCCGATGATGGCATTGAGGGGGGTGCGGATTTCGTGGCTCATGTTGGCCACGAAGGCGCTCTTGGCGCGGCTGGCGGCCTCCGCATCGGCCTTGGCCGCCGCCAGGGCCAGCTCGCTGCGCCGGCGCTGGATGATGCGCCACAGATCTTCCCCCACCAGCTGGAGCTCCCGGGCATCGGAATCGGTATAGGGGGCCTCCTTGTTGGCCACCGTCAGCAGCACCCGCACCCGCCCATCCTCCACTACCGGGATGCCCAGGTGACTGTTCAAGGCCAGCATCCCGCCGGGGGAGCGGTTCAAGGCCACCCGCCCCGCCAGCCCGTTGCTGATGACCGGCTGCCACAGCCGCAGGGCATCCACGCCAAAGCTCGCTTCGGCCACGGCGTAGCTGCCTTCCAGCAGCTGGGAGTCCGGCTCGGAAGGCTTGCCGGACCAGGCGTGGAAACGGGCGTCCTTCTCATCCTCGTCAATCAGGTGCACGGCTCCCAGGGGGCTTTCCAGCAGATCCATGGCGACCTCCAGCCCCGCCGTGATGACGGCCTGCTCATCCAGGACGGCAGCGCGCTGGCTCAGGTCGAACATGGCGGTCAGGCGCCGGTCCGAGACCCGCAAGCGCTGGTTGGCCTGGGCCAGATCGGCGGTGCGCTGGGCCACCAGCGCCTCCAGATGATGGCGATGGGCGTCCAGCTCCAGTTCCTGCAGCTTGCCCTCGGTGATGTCCTGGCAAATGCCCACCAACTGGATCGGTTCGCCCGCCCCGTCCCGGATGACCTCCCCCTTCTCCCGCACCCAGCGCAGTTGCCCCCCAACCAGCAGGCGGAGTTCCAGATCGGATGCCTGGCCGGCGAAGGCGTCGTTCCAGGCCTGCAGCAGACTGGCCCGATCATCCGGATGGACCAGGGCCAGGTAGTCCTCCAGATCCACCTCGGCCTTGGGAGGCAGACCGCAGATGCGGAACACCTCGTCGGACCACTCCAGGCGGGAAGACCCCAGATCCAGGGTCCAGCTCCCCAGCCGGGCCACCTTCTGGGCCTGCTGCAGCACCCATTCGTTGCGCCGCAGCCGTTCCTCGCCACGCCGCGCCTCGGTCACATCCCGGCCGATGGTGGCCATGTACTCCCGCCCCTGCAGCACCACCAGGGCTCCGGAGACCACCACGTCGCGGATTTCCCCGTCCTTGCAGCGATGCTGGGTTTCCACCAGCAGCCGGCCGCTCCGGCGCAACTGGGCCACCGCGGCATCCCGGCGGATCTCGGAAGGATCGATGTTGAGCACAGATGGGTTGAGCCGGGCGAACTCCTCCCGGGTATAGCCCAGGCTTTCGTGGGCCGCCCGGTTGAACTCCACGAAGCGCCACAGGGCCACATCTATCAAGGCGATGGTGTCATGGGCCTGGCTGACGATGGCCCGAAAGATCTCCTCCCGGAACTGCAGCGCCTCCTGGGCCCGCTTTTCCTCGGTGATGTCGGTCCAGATGGCGGCCAGATACTCGGCGCCCCGCAAATCCAGGGCGCGCACGCTGACCCGCACGTTGCGCAGGCTGCCATCCTTGTGGCGGTGCACGGTTTCGCCCACCGCGCTGCCCATCTCCCAGGCCATGGAGAGGGCCCCGAGGAGGGCCGGGCCCTGGCGGCGCATATCCACCTCGCTCAGGTTCAGGGCGGCGAACTCTTCCCGGGTATAGCCCAGGTGTTCGTGGGCCGCCGCGTTGAATTCCACCAGGCACCCGGTGCGGGCATCGATCACCACGATGGCGTCGGCCGCCTGTTCCACGATGGCGCGGAAGATCGCCTCCCGTTCGGCCAGGGCCTCCTGGGCCTGGCGGGTGTCGGTCACATCCACCAGGGAGCCCACGCTCAGGCGGGGGGCGCCCTGGGAGTCGCGGCTGATGAGCCGGCCGCGTAACCGCATCCAGCGCCACGCCTGGCCCGGCCCCTTGACCCGGATCACCGCCTCCCAGGTTTCCAGGCCCTTGCTGAGGGCCCTCAGGGCATCCCGATCCTCCGGGTGGATCAGGCTCAGCCCCCAGTTGGACGCCCAGGAACCCTTCTCCTCCCCGATGCTCAGGAGTCGCGCCAGGGCGATGCTCACGATCACCCGTTGGGTAGCGTGGTCGTATTCCCACACCCCCACTTCGGCCGCATCCAGGATCAATTCCAGGCGGGCATCGGAGAGGGTGCCCCGCGCCCGGGTGTCCGCCTCGGCGGACGGTTCCTGCGCCAGGGCGCGTTCCCCGGTGCTCATGGTGAGGCCTGCTCGCGGGCGCCGTCCTCGTCCGCGAAGCAGCGGGCGATCTCCCGGAACTTGTCCCCCAGGGCCAGGAAGGCATCCACCACCGTGGGGTCGAAGCGGCTGCCCCGGCCGGCCTGGATGATGGCGGCCGCCTCGGCGTCACTCATGGGTTCCTTATAGACCCGACGGGAGATCAGGGCGTCATACACATCGGCCACGGTCATCAGGCGGGCCGCCAGGGGAATGGCCTCCCCCGCCAGCCCATCGGGGTATCCCGAACCATCCCAGCATTCGTGGTGGTGGCGGGCGATGTCCCGGGCGGCCCCGAAAAAGGCCAGGGGCGAACGGTCGTCCCGCACCAGGGCCGCCCGCAGCTCGCCCCCTCCCAGGCCGTAGCGCGCCGCCAGCTCCGCCGCCTCGGGGCCGGAAAGGATCCCGCTCATCACCTTGTCGATGGCCTCCCCGCCAATGGCAGCATGGCCCTTCATGATCTCGAACTCGTCCGCCGTCAGCCGGCCGGGTTTGAGGAGGATGGCGTCGGGAATGCCCACCTTGCCGATGTCGTGGAGGGGCGCGGCCTTGGCGACGATATCGATGCGGGCCGGGGTAAGCTGGCCCGCCCAGGGCGCCACGCCGGCAAGGTGCTGGGCCAGGGCCCGCACGTAGGCCTGGGTCCGGCTGATGTGGTTGCCCGTTTCCAGATCCCGGGCTTCCGCCAAGCTAGCCAGAGCCCGGATGGCGGCCTCCTGGATGATCAGGTTGTCCCGCATCCGGCGAGCCACCTCCGTCTCCAGGAAGGCATTGTGATCCCGCAGGATGTCACGGGCGTGCTTGAGTTCCAGCTGGGCCTGCACCCGGGCCAGCACGATGGCCGGCTGGATGGGCTTGGTGATGTAATCCACCGCCCCTTCCCGCAGCCCCTGCTCCTCCTCCCGCTGGCCGTCCAGGGCGGTGACGAAGATCACCGGAATGTCCCGGGTCTGGGGATCCGCCCGTAAGCGGGCCAGCACGCCGTGGCCGTCCAGGTCCGGCATCATGATGTCCAGCAGGATCAGGTCTGGACGAGGCGGACTGGCGGCCACCTGCAAGGCCCGGATCCCTGAGTTGGCCACCCGCACCCGGTACTGGGGGCTCAGCAGGCCCCCGAGCACGTGCAGGTTTTCCGGCATGTCGTCCACCACCAGGATGG
>JAVEWG010000026.1:0-53641 GCA_034004685.1 Rhodocyclaceae bacterium
CTGACGGCCTGCTCCTTGAACTCGGCCGTGTATTCCTGTTTCGGGATGCGTTTCACGTCGTTCTTCCTCTCGTTGCGTCGATCGTACGACGACTACGTTGGAAGACGAAATTCGTGGGGCAGCTCACCTGCTGGCCACGCACAGACCAGCTCGTTCCCTAACAGGGTGATGAAAAAATGCCGTATGGCAGACCAAGCAGGGGGTTTGGATAAATTTTCGTGGTGACTTCGTCGCGAGAATTGGATTTTCAATTCGCTCTGAATTGCCCATGCTTCGAGCCGGAAACGCCTCGTTGCGCCTTTCGGTCGTGCAGCTTACGCAGTCCCCCTCGAATTGCTCAAATTCGCGATTCTCAGCAGGTTGCTAAAAAGTGCATTGGCATCTGTGTCTTTGCCCTCCCAGATATTCCCAGGCTTTTTTCATCCCACCTTCGTCAGGTCCGGAGCAAGGTGGCCCCATCCCGAAACCGTCCATAGCTGAAATGGGCGGCGCAAGCCCCTTCCGACGAAACCATGCAGGCGCCCACCGGATTTTCCGGGGTGCACACCGTCCCGAAGATCTTGCAATCGGTGGGCGATTTCATCCCCCGCAGGATCGCCGGGCATTCGCAAGCCTTGTGGTCAGGCACCGTGCGGTAGGCCAGGCTAAAGCGCTGTTCGGCGTCCCACCGGGCGAATTGCGGCCGGATCGCCAGGGCGGAGCGGGGCACGCTGCCCAGGCCGCGCCATTCGAAGGACTCCCGTACTTCCAGCACTTCCGCCACCAGGGCCTGGGCCTTGGGGTTGCCGTCGAGGGTGACCGCCCGGGTGAATTCGTTCTCCGCCTCGGCCCGGCCATCGTTGACCTGGCGGATCAGCATCAGGATGGCCTGCATCACGTCCAGGGGTTCGAAGCCGGCGATCACCACCGGCTTGTTGTAGCGGCGGGCCAGGACGTCGTATGGGCGGGCGCCGATGATGGTGGACACGTGGGCGGGGCCGACGAAGCCGTCCAGCTTCACCCCGCCGGGCGCCTCCAGAATGGCGACGATGGCCGCCGGGGTGAGGACGTGGTTGCACAGTACGCTGAAGTTGGCCAGGCCTTCGTCCCGGGCCTGGCGGATCACCAGGGCGGTGGGGGGGGTGGTGGTTTCAAAGCCGATGGCCAGGAACACCACTTGCCGCGCCGGCTGCCGGCGGGCCAGGGTCAGGGCGTCGGCAGGGGAGTAGATCATCCGCACGTCCGCCCCCCGGGCCTTGGCCTTGAGGAGGGACAGACCCTCCGAGGCGGGTACCCGCAGGCAGTCGCCGTAGGCACAGAGGGTCACCTCGGGGCGGGCCAGGGCGAGCTGGATGGCCATGTCGATGCGGCCGATGGGCAGCACGCACACCGGGCAGCCCGGGCCGTGGATCATCGTCACGTTGGCGGGCAGCAGGTCCAGGATGCCGTAGCGGGAGATGGCGTGGGTATGACCGCCGCAAAATTCCATGAAGGCGTAGCGGCGGGTCGGGTCGGCCTCGGCGGCCAGGGCGGTGGCCAGGCGGGTGGCCAGGGCGCCGTCGCGAAATTCGTCCACGTATTTCATGGGGTGGGCCCGGCGGGGGGGCGATCCAGGCCGGCGGCGGCGAAGAGGGCGAGGGTTGCTTCGGCTTCCCCCGGGTCCAGTCTGGTGAGGGCGTAGCCCACGTGGACGATCACGTAGTCCCCCACCGCCACATCCTCCACCAGGGCCAGGGAGATTTCCTTCTTTATCCCCCCCAGGTCCACCCGGGCGAGGTCGTTTTCCAGACGTTCCACCACGCGGGCGGGAAGGGCAAGGCACATAGCGCTTAGTCCTGTTGCAGTTGTTGCAGGGCCACCCAGGCCTGACCCAGGCTCACGCCCCCGTCGTTGGGGGGGGCCTGGCGGGCCTGGAAAACGGTGAGGCCCCGGGCGGCTAGCCGCCTGGAGAGATTCACCGCCAGCAGCCGGTTGAGGAAGCAGCCGCCGGCCAGGGCCACGGTGGTCAGCCCGCTCTGGCGGGCGGCCCGGCTGACCCAGTCTTCCAGGGCCGCTGCCAGGGTGGCGTGGAAGACCGCCGCCCCCCGGGCCGGATTCCTTTCATCCACCAGGGAGGCCAGGAGGGGCAGGAGGTCCAGTTGCAGGTCCGCCCCGATGGACCAGCCCAGGGGGGCCCCCAGGATTTCCCCATGGCTGGTGGCCAGGCCCTCCAGCAGCATGGGGGACTGGCCCTCGAAGGCAGCCAGGGGGGTCACGCCCAGGAGGCCGGCGGCGGCGTCGAACCAGCGGCCCATGGCGGTGCTGGGGGGGCACAGCTTGTCCTTGCGGAGCAGGGCCTGGAGCTGGCTGGCGCCGGGCAGGCGGTCAAAGCGGCTGGCGATGCTGTCCCCCGCGCCCATCAGGTGCAGGGCGGCGGCGGCCATGCGCCAGGGCTCCCGGGCGGCCTTGTCGCCACCGGGCAGGGGCAGGGGCCGGAGGTGGGCCAGGCGCTCGAAGCGGCCCGCTTCCAGGCGCAGGATTTCCCCGCCCCAGGCCTGGCCATCGGTACCGATGCCGACGCCATCCAGGGTCAGGGCCAGGGCCGGGCTGGTCCAGCCGTGTTCCGCCAGCACCGCCGCGCCGTGGGCGTGGTGGTGCTGGACGCCGATGAGGGGCAGATCCAGTCGTTCGGCCAGGCTGGCGGCGGACTGGGTGGAGGGGAAGTCCGGGTGAAGGTCGCAGGCCACCGCCTCGGGGTGCACCGCCAGGATGCGCTGGAGGTGGAGGGCGGCGTCTTCCATGGCCAGGCAGGTGGCGGCGTTGTCGAGGTCGCCGATGTGGGGGGAGAGGAAGGCCTCGTCCCCCCGGGTGAGGCACAGGGTGTTCTTCAGCCAGGGGCCAAAGGCCAGCACCGGCGGGCCCTTGCGGGGCAGGCGGATGGCCCGGGGAGTGTAACCCCGGCCCCGCCGCAGGATCTGCACCTCGGCGTTGCTGCCCAGGCGGGCCGGCAGGATCCGGGCCACGCTGTCGTCGCAGCGCTGGACCACGTCCCGGTCGTGGACCAGGAAGGCGTCGGCGATGCCTGTCAGGCGCCGTACCGCCTCGCTGTTGCCGGTGACCATGGGTTCGCCGGCGGGGTTGGCGGAGGTGCATACCAGCACCAGTTCCTGGGGTTCTTCGAGCCAGGCGGTACCGGCAGGGCGGCCCGCGTAGTCGTGGAAGAGCAGGTAGTGGAGCGGGGTGTAGGGCAGCATCAGCCCCAGGTTGGGCATGCCCTCGGCCACGCCGTGGCATTCCAGATCCGCCTCCGGGGTCTTGGGGACCAGCACGATGGGGCGCTCGGGGGAGGCGAGGAGTTCGGCCTCGGCCTGGGAGAGGCGCCCCCAGCGCCGGGCCGAGGCCAGATTGGCCACCATCAGGGCCAGGGGCTTGGCCTCCCGGTCCTTGCGCCGGCGCAGCTGTTCCACCGCTTCCGGATTGCGGGCGTCGCACACCAGGTGGAAGCCCCCCAGGCCCTTGATGGCCACCACCTCGCCGGTAAGGATGCGCAGCAGGGCATCGGCGGTGGGGTCCCGGGTGGCCAGGGTGACCCCGTAGCCCTCCAGCAGGGACAGGCGCGGGCCGCATTGGGGACAGCCGGTGGGCTCGGCGTGGAAGCGCCGGTCGTGGGGGGCGTGGTATTCGTCCCGGCAGGCGGGGCACAGGGGGAAGGGGGCCATGCTGGTATTGACCCGGTCATAGGGCAGGGCATGGGTGATGGTGTAACGGGGGCCGCAGTGGGTGCAGGTGATGAAGGGGTAGCGCCAGCGCCGGTCGTGGGGGTCGAACAGTTCTTCCAGGCAGTCCGGGCAGACCGAAGTGTCGTGGCCGATGGTGGTGGACAGGCTACCCCCCTCGCTGGCCAGGATGGTGAAGCCGGAATCGTCCGGGTCCGGCGGGCAGGGGCAGCTTTCCACCTCGTCGATGCGGGCCAGGGGCGGAGCTTCGCCCATCATCCGGGCGATCAGGGCCGACACGTTGCCGGGCAGGCCCTGGGCCTCGATTTCCACCCCGCCGCCGTCGTTGCGCACCCAGCCGGACAGGCCCATCTCCTGGGCCAGGCGGAACACGAAGGGGCGGAAACCCACCCCCTGGACGACGCCCCGCACCCGGATGTAGCGCCGTTCGCTGGTCCGCCGGAGCTCTTCAGCCATGGGGGGCTCCCGGTGCCGTCAGGTGGGCGTCGAGCCAGGCCAGCCAGGCCGGGAAGCCGGCGCCGCTGGAGGCGGAGAGCTGGATCACCGCCAGGTCGGGATTGACCCGGCGGGCCAGTTCCACCGCCCGGGCCACGTCGAATTCCAGGTGGGGGAGGAGGTCCACCTTGTTGAGGAGCATCAGGTCGGCGGCGGCGAACATGTCCGGGTACTTGAGGGGTTTGTCTTCCCCCTCGGTGACGGAGAGGATCACCACCTTGTGGGCCTCCCCCAAGTCGAAGGCCGCCGGGCATACCAGGTTGCCCACGTTCTCGATGAGCAAGACGCCCGGGCCGGACAGTTCCAGGCGGGGCAGGGCCGCCCCCACCATGCGGGCATCCAGGTGGCAGCCCTTGCCGGTGTTGATCTGGATCGCGGTGGCGCCCGTGGCGCGGATCCGTTCGGCGTCGAACTCGGTCTGCTGGTCGCCTTCGATGACGGCCAGGGGCCAGCGGCCGGCCAGTTCCCGGATGGTGCGCACCAGGAAGGTGGTCTTGCCGGAGCCGGGGCTGGACACCAGATTGAGGGCCAGCAGCTTGCGCTCCGCCAGCCAGCGCCGGTTGTCCGCCGCCAGGGCGGCGTTGGCCCCCAGGATGTCCCGCTCGATGCGCACCATCTCCCCCTGGCTCAGCCCCGGCGCGTGGGCCTGGGCCGGGCCGCTGCCGAAGTGGAAATGCTGGGGATGGTCGGCGGCGGGCTGGAAGGCGGGGACGGGCGGGGTACTGCTGGCCGCCGTCCCCGCCGGCCGCCAGCCCCGGGTCGTGCTTGCGGGGTGGGTGGGTCGGGGTTTGCCCCCCAGGGGCGCGGCGGGGCCGCCGCAGCCGCAAACGGTGCACATCTCAAGCTCCTCGGCTGTCCACCCGGGGGCGGGGTGGGGAAATCTGATCCGGCGGGGGGGGTGTTTCCGCTACTACCAGTTCCTTTACCCGCATCTCCAGTCCGGCGCTCGGGCGAAGCTGGTAAGCCCCGCAACGGGGGCAGGGGTCGTAACGCTGGTGCAGGGGCACGTTGGTGGCGCAGGCCGGGCACCAGCCCTGGCCGGGCACTTCCTCCACCGCTACCCGGGCCCCCTCGGCCACGCTGCCCTTCAGCACCGCTTCCAGGCAAAAGCCCAGGGCGTCTGCATCCACTGCCGCCAGTTCGCCGATTTCCAGCACGATGGCGCGGACCCGGCCCAGCCCGCGCTGGCGGACGGTTTCCTCAATGATGTCCCGCACCCCTTCGGCCAGGGAGAGTTCATGCATCACGGGCTCCGGTGGCGGGCGAGAGAGATCGGGCAATCCAGGGTGGCATGGGGTTGGCGGAAAAGGGGTGAGAGTTGCAATGTGGCCCTTCCCCGCGGGAAGGGCAAGCCCGGCCCGGTGCCTCGCGGGCGGTGTTGGGCTCAGGGGGGTCGGGATTGGGAACGCTGGAGGGTAGGCCAAGGCATTGGATTTATTCAGATACCTCAATCATAAGCTTGTCAGCACTACTTTTGGGTTAATGGGAACGCGTCCATTCGCCCCGGCCGGTCTGGAGGCAGGGGCGAATGGGCGGGAGGTCAGGGCTGATGGGCCTGAGTCCAGCCTCCTGGGCCCCCGAATCCAAGGTCACCAGGCCCTAGGCCGCCAGACCTCGGTCAGCAGGGTGCCCTAAGGGCGAAGGGCGCTGGCCACCCGCTCCATTTCGTGGGCCGCCAGGCCCACGCTGGTGACGGCGTTGCCCTCGCCGCAGTTCCACCACATGGACACCCAGGCCCGGCCATGGCTGTCGATGCGTTCCACTTCGCAGAGGGATCCCACCATGAACTCGATCATTTCCCGTTCATCGTCTTCCAGCTCGGGGCCCGGGCTCACTGCCAGGACCCGTACCCGGTCACCGATCGTCACGGACTGGCCGTGCTTGTCCTGCAGCATCATTCGCGCGTCCATCCCCATACCTCCATGCCAAGCCGTTGGAAAGCTTCCCCCGGCCGGTTTTGTCGCAAAGGTGACAGGGCGCGGGGGGCGGCAATCCCCCGCTCCATCTGTGGGTATGCCCGGTCCTCCCGCGTAGCCGGCGGGGCCTGGGGGTATTCAAGCAAGGGTCATTCCGGCCCGGTAGGGGCGGGGGGCTTTCAGCGCCTGGCCCGGGCGGCTCCCTGCTCCAGCCAATGCAGCAAAGTGGCGAAGAGCAGCTCCGGTTCCACCGGTTTGCTGACGAAATCGTCCATCCCGGCGGCCAGGCAGCGGGCCCGGTCCTCGGCGAAGGCGTTGGCCGTCAGGGCCAGGATCGGCACCCCGGCCAGGGATGGCTGGAGCCGGATCCGCTGGGTGGCCTCCAGGCCATCCATGCCGGGCATCTGCATGTCCATCAGGATCAGGGCGTAGGGCTCGCTGCTGGCCTTGGCCACCGCTTCGGCGCCGTCGCCGGCGGTCTCCACCGCCAGGCCCACGTCCTCCAGCAGCATCTTGGCGATCTCCCGGTTGATGGGGTCGTCCTCCACCAGCAGTACTCGGGCGCCGGTGTGATGGCGGAGCAGTTGTTCTTCCAGGACCTCCCCCAGCAGCCTGGTTTTGGCCCCGTCGATGCCTTCGGCCGCCCGGGTGAGGCGGGCGGTGAACCAGAACAGGCTGCCCCCCCCGGGCACGCGCTCCAGTCCGGCCTGGCCGCCCATCAGGTTTGCCAGCCGCCGGGTGATGGCCAGCCCCAGGCCGGTGCCGCCAAACTTGCGGGAGGTGGAGTTGTCGGCCTGCTCGAACGCCTGGAACAGGCGCGGCAGGGCTTCGGGGGAGACGCCCACCCCGGTGTCCTGGACTTCGAAGCGGATCAGCACATCCGCCGGGCTTTCCTCCATCACCCGGCTGCGCAGGGCGATCCCGCCCCGCTCGGTGAATTTGACCGCATTGGTGGCGAAGTTGAGCAGGGCCTGGGTCAGACGGGTGGAATCGCCCAGGAGATGGGGGGGCAGGCGGGGGTCGTTGTCCACCGAGAGCGCCAGGGCTTTGGCGTGGGCCCGCTCGGTCACCATGCCGGCCACGGCAGAGACCAGTTGCTCCACCTGGAGGGGCTCGGCTTCCAGGCTGAATTTGCCCGCCTCGATCTTGGAAAGATCCAGGATGTCGTTGAGCACTGCCAGGAGATGCTTGGCGGAGGTGTCGATCTTGTCCAGCTGCTGGGCCTGGTGAGGGGTGACCCCGCCCCGGCGCAGCAGATGGGCCATCCCCAGGATGGCGTTCATGGGGGTGCGGATTTCGTGGCTCATGTTGGCCAGGAAGGCGCTCTTGGAACGGTTGGCGCTTTCCGCCTGGGTGGCCCGCTCCGCCAGCGCTTCGGTAAGCCGGGCGATTTCCTGGTCGTGGGCCTTGCGTTCCCGGTTGTCGGTCATGGTGGCGCTGCTGAACAGATAGCCGCCGTCATCCCCGAAGACCGCTTCGAGACTGATCAGTACCGGCAGGATGGCGCCATCCTTGCAACGGACATCGAATTCCAGATCCCGGAAATAGCCGTCCCCCGGGAGGGCCGGGAAGTGCCGATCGAATACCGGGATGTCCCAGGGGGCCAGCACGTCCCGGATGTTCATGGCCAGCATCTCCTCCCGGGAATAGCCCAGCATCCTGAGTTCCGTGTCGTTGACCGCCAGGATCCGGCCGTCCTTCGCCAAGGAGTGGTAGCCGCAGGGGGCCGTGTTGTAGAGCTTGTCCAGTTCGGCGGTGCGCTCCCGGACCAGCTCCTCCAGGTGGTCGCGGTGGTGCTTGAGTTCTTCCGCGATGCGTTTTTTCTCGGTGATGTCGGTCATGGCCACCAGCAGGTAGGGCTCCCCTTCCAGCTGGACCAGGCTCGCTGAATAGAGCCCATCCACCCGCTCGCCGGATTTGCGGCGCAGGGTTTCCTCCGCGTTCTGGACCGTGCCGCCGGCCCGCAGGGTTTGGTAAAGGTCCGCGCGCCCTTCCGGGTTCCACCACAGATTGAGTTCCAGGGAGGTGCGCCCCCGGACTTCATCCATGGTGTAGCCGAGCATGGCCAGCATGGCGTCGTTGACTTCCTCGAAGCGGCCGTCGGCCAGGCGGATCAGGGAGACCGGCACCGGGCTGGCGCGGAACACCGTGTCGAAGCGGGCCAGGCTCTCCCGCAGGGCCTGTTCCATTTTCTTGCGTGCGCTCGCGTCCCGGGAGGAGGCGTAGAGCAGGGGGCGGCCGTCCAGGGTGATGGGGCGAAGATTAAGGTCCACGTCAAACGCGTGGCCATCCCGGTGGCGATGGCGGCTCTCCAGGCGAACCGGCCCCTGCCCAGCCAGGATGCGCGTGATCGTGCCGGGGATTTCTTCCGGCGCAATGGCGGTTTCCCAGTCCGGCACCCGTAGCCGGCCCACGGCCGAGCGGTCGTGGCCAATCATTTCCAGGAAGGCCGGATTGGCATCCACCAGCAGACCGTCCTCATCCACGATGTGGATGCCGTCGCTGGCCATCTGGAAGATGGTTTCCGCCCGGATCCGGTCCCCCTCGGCCTGCCGCTCCATCCGCCGCACCCGCCGGGTCCCCCGGGCCAGGCCGGCCACCACCAGGCCCAGTGCCACCTCGAAGATCAAACCCGCCGCCAGGAGTTGCTGGAGTTCCTGCTGCCATTTGGCCATGTAATCCGAGTGGGCGGCCCCCAGCATCAGGTAATAGGGGTAGTTTCCCACCTGACGGTAGGCGTGGAGCCGCTCCACCCCGTCTTCCGGTGACTGGAAATCCAGCATGCCCGCCGGCCGCCCAGCCAGGATGGCGTCCCGGGCCGGATTGGAGGGCTGGGTCTGGTCGTCCTTCTTAATGGCCGGGGGGGCGTGGCGCGCCATCAGGGCATTGTCCCGCAGGTGATACAAGGCCACCGCCCCCTTGGGGCCCAGTTCCAGGGTGGCAAACAGATCCTCCACCACCTCCACGTGGAGGGTTACCAGGGCGAGGCCCTGGAGTTGCCCCCCCTCGCCGCGGATCGAGCGGGCGACCACCAGGGACTGGTGCCCCCGGACCCGATCCACCAAGGGCGCGGAGAAGTAGGTGGCCGGCTCCGGGGTGTCGGCCAGGTGCTGGAAGTAATCCCGGCCGGTGATGTTGAAGCTACGCGCCTCTCCCGTGGGGAGGGTGAAGGTCAGGTTCCCCCGGGCGTCGGCGTACATGGCTGCGCTGGGTTCTTCCTGGAATTCCGCCAGACCCAGTTGCATCTCCCGGGTCACCAGGCGGGCCCGCTGGGTAGCCAGGGGGCCTTCCACGACGCCGTCGCTGGCCAGTTCCGCCAGGTAGGTGGCGGCGGCTTCGGTCCGCCGCAGGGTGTCCCGGATCCGAGCTTCCATGGCCAGGGCCAGGTTGCGGACTTCCACCTCGGTGATCTCCCGGGCGGCCTGGCGGGCGGAAACGATGTGGTAGGCCAGGACCAGCAGGGTCGGGACGGAAATCAGCAGGAACAGCAGGCCATAGCGCCAGCTATCCTGGGCGTCCTCCGGTGGTGCGCTCAACCCGTTGTCCGCGCCTTCCCCAACTGGCCCCATGGGTGTCCTTTTTTACTTGGTTATTGGTGACGCCCCAGGTTGGGCAGTCGGTCGGTCGCAAGTATAGGGGCAGGCGGGAGTCCGGCGGGATGCCCGGGCTTCCGCGCCTGGCTGGGCGGCCCGCCTCAGCGTTGGACCTGGGTCACGTCCCGCACCGCGCCGGTGTCGGCGGAGGTGGTGAGGGCCGCGTAGGCCTGGAGCGCCGCCGAGACGTAACGTTGCCGGTTGGCGGGTTTCCAGGCCTGGTTGCCCCGGGCTTCCATGGCGGCCCGGCGGCGGACCAGTTCGGCGTCGGGGATGGCCAGGTGGATGCGCCGGGCGGGGATGTCGATCTCGATCACGTCCCCCTCCTCCACCAGGGCGATGGCACCGCCGCAGGCCGCTTCCGGGCTGGCGTGACCAATGGAAAGTCCCGAGGTGCCGCCGGAGAAGCGCCCGTCGGTGAGCAAGGCGCATTGCTTGCCCAGGCCCTTGGACTTGAGGTAGCTGGTGGGGTAGAGCATCTCCTGCATGCCGGGGCCGCCCTTGGGGCCTTCATAGCGGATCACCACCACATCCCCCGGGACGATCTGGTCGGCCAGGATGCCTTCCACGGCGGCTTCCTGGCTCTCGAAGACCCGCGCCCGGCCGGTGAACTTCCAGATGGATTCATCCACCCCGGCGGTCTTCACGATGCAGCCCTTCTCGGCGATGTTGCCGTGGAGCACCGCGAGCCCGCCTTCCTGGCTGAAGGCGTTGGCCTTGTCCCGGATCACCCCATGGGAGCGGTCCAGGTCCAGGGCGTTCCAGCGCCGGTCCTGGCTGAAGGCCACCTGGGAGGGCACCCCGCCGGGGGCAGCCTTGAAGAAGTCGAACACCGAGGTTTCGTGGGCCTGGATCACGTCCCAGCGGGACAGGGCCTCGCCGAGGGTCTTGCTGTGCACCGTGGGCAGATCGGGATGGAGCAGGCCGGCCCGGTTGAGTTCCCCCAGGATGCCCATGATGCCGCCGGCGCGATGGACGTCCTCGATATGCACGTCGGGCACCGCCGGCGCCACTTTGGAGAGGCAGGGCACCCGGCGGGAGATGCGGTCGATGTCCTTCATGGTGAAGTCCACCCCGGCTTCCCGGGCGGCGGCCAGGAGATGGAGCACGGTGTTGGTGGAGCCCCCCATGGCCACGTCCAGGCTCATGGCGTTCTCGAAGGCCTGGAAGCTGGCGATGGAGCGGGGCAGTACCGAGTCGTCATCCTGCTCGTAGTAGCGGCGGGCCATCTCCACGATGGTGCGGCCGGCCTTGAGGAAGAGCTGCTTGCGGTCGGCATGGGTGGCCAGCACCGTGCCGTTGCCCGGCAGGGACAGGCCCAGGGCCTCGGTGAGGCAGTTCATGGAGTTGGCGGTGAACATGCCGGAGCAGGAGCCGCAGGTGGGGCAGGCGGAGCGCTCGACGGCCTCCACCTCCTCGTCGGAGCAGTGGCTGTCGGCGGCCTTGACCATGGCGTCCACCAGGTCCAGGGCGATCACCTTGCCTTCCCACTTCACCTTGCCTGCTTCCATGGGGCCGCCGGAGACGAAGATCGCCGGAATGTTGAGGCGCAGGGCCGCCATCAGCATCCCCGGGGTGATCTTGTCGCAGTTGGAGATGCACACCATGGCGTCGGCCGTGTGGGCGTTGCACATGTACTCGACGCTGTCGGCGATCAGGTCGCGGCTGGGCAGGCTGTAGAGCATGCCACCGTGGCCCATGGCGATGCCGTCATCCACCGCGATGGTGTTGAATTCCTTGGCCACCCCGCCGGCGGCCTCGATCTCCCGGGCCACCAGTTGGCCCAGATCCTTGAGGTGCACGTGGCCGGGCACGAACTGGGTGAAGCTGTTGACCACCGCGATGATGGGTTTTTCGAAGTCGCCGTCCTTCATGCCGGTGGCGCGCCACAGGGCGCGGGCGCCGGCCATGTTGCGGCCGGCGGTGGAAGTGCGGGAACGGTATTGGGGCATGGCGAACTCCGTGTCTGGCGGGCTGAAACAAAAGAATCATTTTACCCCCAGGCCGGGGCGCCGGTCTTGACATGCGAGGCGTGCCGAGCGTCGGCCAGGAGCCCTGGGCTATCATTGCCCTTCCCCAATCCCTGTTTGCCCCCATGACCGACACCGCCGTGCCCCCCGTGGAATCCGCCCCCGCCCCCTTCGATCTGGACCCGGTGGAGATCCGGGTGTTGGGGGTGCTCATCGAAAAGGCCTTCCTCACTCCGGACGTCTATCCCCTGTCGGTCAATGCCCTGTCCACCGGCTGCAACCAGCTCACCGGGCGGGAGCCCGTGATGCAGCTGAGCGAGGCCCGGATCCAGGCCGCCCTGGACCGCTTGATCAGCTTGCGCTGGGCCGCCCGGCGGGATCAGGCGGGGGCCCGGGTGCCCAAGTACGAACACCTGGTGCGGATGCGCCATTCCCTGCCGCTACCCGAGCAGGCGGTGCTGGCCATCCTGCTGCTGCGGGGCCCCCAGACCGCCGGCGAGATCCGCACCCGTTGCGAGCGGCTCCATGCTTTCTCCGATGTGGCGGCGGTGGACGCCCTGCTAGAACACCTGGCCGAGAAAAATCCGCCCCTGGCGGTGCAGCTGCCCCGGGCGCCGGGAACCAAGGAACCCCGCCACATGCATCTGTTGGGGGGCGAGCCGGACCTGGCGGCCCTGGCCAACCCTCCGGCAGTGGCTACGGGCGGGGCCGGCGGGCTCGCTGCCCGGGTGGAGGCCCTGGAAGCGGAAGTGGCCGCCCTGCGGGCGGAGCTGGCGGCCTTCCGGGCCCAGTTCGAGTAAGGGGGCGCGACGATGTGGGTCCATCCCCAATTCGACCCGGTGGCCATCGCCATCGGCCCGGTGGCGGTGCGCTGGTACGGTCTGATGTACATGGCCGGCTTCATCCTATTCGTGGTGCTGGGTCGCCTCCACGCCCGGCGCCGTCCGGAGCTGGGCTGGGATGCCCAGCAGATCGACGACCTGTTGTTCTACGGGGTGCTGGGGGTGATCATCGGCGGGCGCTTGGGGGAGGTGCTGTTCTATCAACCGGCCTATTACCTGGCTCATCCCCTGGAGATTCCTGCGGTCTGGCAGGGGGGCATGAGCTTCCATGGGGGTTTTCTGGGGGTGCTGGTGGCCATGGCCCTCTATGGCCGCAAGACCGGCCGGGGCTTCTGGCGGGTGACCGACTTCATCGCCCCCCTGGTGCCCACCGGCCTGGCCTTCGGGCGGATCGGCAACTTCATCAACGGCGAGCTGTGGGGGCGCCCCGCTGATCCCTCCCTGCCCTGGGCCATGGTCTTTCCCCAGGTGGATAGACTGGCCCGCCACCCTTCCCAGCTCTACCAGGCCCTGGGGGAAGGGCTGCTGCTGTTTTTGATCCTGTGGTGGTTCGCCGCCAGGCCCCGGCCGGTCAGGGCGGTCTCCGGCCTGTTCCTGCTGGGTTACGGGATGCTGCGCTTTGGCGCCGAATTCTTCCGTACTCCCGACCCGGGCATCTTCAGCAACCTGGGGCTGGGGTTGTCCACCGCCCAGTGGCTGTGCGTGCCCATGGTGGCCCTGGGGCTGATCTTGGTTGTAAATGGCCGGAGCCGTGCATGATCGACAAGCTCGTTTCCCGGGGCATCTCCCGGGTGCGCGCCTTGGTGGGCCGGGGGGAGCGCCCCCGCCGGCTGGTGGACAAGGATCTGCCCGCCCTGCGCCAGCAACTCCAGGAATGCGCCGCCGGCATCGGCGGAGAGGTCTCCGCCCGCCAGCGGGCCGTGCGCCTGGCCCACACCTACCTGGGCCTGGACCAGGGCGGCCGGCGCACCATGCTGGGCCTCATTGCCAGCGACTTCGGGCCCGATCCGGCTGAGGTGGCCGCCGCCCACGCCGCCTGGCAGGCCGCCGTCGGCACCCCTGGCCAGTGGCAGGCGGAGGCGGCCCTGCGGACTGCCCTGCGTTCTCGCCGCACCCGTATCCTCACCCAGTTCAACGCCATGCCCCAGGGGGTCAAGTTCCTGGTGGATCTGCGGGCCGAGCTGATCGGCTTCGCCAAGGACGATCCGGCCCTGGGGGCTCTGGACCGGGAGTTGGAGACCCGCCTGGCCGCCTGGTTCGACGTGGGTTTCCTGGAGCTCCAGCGGATCACCTGGCAGTCCCCGGCTTCTCTGTTGGAGAAGCTCATCCAGTACGAGGCGGTGCACGCCATCCGGTCCTGGAGCGACCTCAAGAACCGGCTGGATTCAGACCGCCGCTGCTATGCCTTCTTCCATCCCCGGATGCCCCTGGAGCCTTTGATCTTCGTGGAGGTGGCCCTGGTGGACGGGCTGGCCGAGGGGGTCCAGCCCCTGCTGGACGAGGCCGCGCCGGTGCTCGATCCGGAGCGGGCCAACACCGCCATCTTCTACTCCATCAACAACACCCAGGACGGCCTGCGGGGGGTGTCCTTCGGCAATTTCCTGCTCAAAAGAGTGGTGGACGACCTGCAACGGGATTTTCCGCGCCTGGCCACCTTCGCCACCCTGTCGCCCATCCCCGGCCTGGTGGGTTGGGCACGCCGCAACCCGGCGGAGATGGCCGCCTGCTTCAGCGACGGGGATTGGAAGCGTCTCAGGGCTCAGGGGGTGGAGGGGCCGGACGCGCCCCTGTTCGCCGATCTCCTGGCCGGCCGGGGAGACTGGTCCGCCCAGCCTGCCCTGGCCCGGGCCCTCAAGGACCCCCTCCAGCGCGTGGCCGCCCGCTACCTGCTGGAAGCCCGCCGGGAAGGCAAGCCCGCCGATCCGGTGGCCCGCTTCCACCTGGGCAACGGCGCCCGGGTGGAGCGCCTAAACTGGTTGGGAGATACCTCCGACAAGGGCCTCGCCCAGTCCTGGGGCATGATGGTGAACTACCTCTACGACCCGGCCCGCATCGAGGACAACGTGGAGTCCTTCATGGCCGGCGGCAAGCTCGACACCAGCGCCAGCCTGCGGCGGTTGGCCAAGGCTTAGGGGTTAAACCACCCGCAGCCGCAGTTCCCCCAATCCGGCGATGTGGCCTATCAGCCGGTCGCCCCGCTCCACCGGACCCACCCCTTCCGGGGTGCCGGTGAACACCAGGTCCCCGGGCTGGAGGGTCACGTAGCGGGAGAGTTCCGCCAGCATGGCCCCCACTGGCCAGATCATGTCCGAGAGATCTCCCCGCTGGCGGGTGGCGCCATTGACCTGGAGTTCAATGGTGCCGGCCGCCAGGAGGCCCATGCGGCTGCGGGGCACGATGGGGGAAATGGGGGCGCAGGCGTCGAAGCCCTTGGCCATGTCCCAGGGTCGTCCGGCGCTCTTGGCCGCTGCCTGGAGGTCCCGGCGGGTCATGTCCAGGCCGATGGCGTAGCCCCACACGCAGGCTTCCGCTGCCACCGGGTCCAGATCCGCGCCGCCGCTTCCCAGGGCCACCACCATTTCCAGTTCGTGGTCTACTCGGCAGGTGGCGCGAGGATAGGGCCAGGTCCCTTCCTCCCCGAAGGCGACCGGGAACACGTCATCGGCCGGTTTGGTGAAGAAAAAGGGTGGTTCCCGATCCGGATCCTGGCCCATTTCCCGGGCGTGGGCGGCGTAGTTGCGGGCCACGCAGAGGATGCGCCGCACCGGGAAGAGCCCGCCCCCATCCACCGGCACGGCCGGGCGGGGCGAGGGCGGGATGAGGAAATCGGTGGTCATGACGGGCCTTTCCTGCAAGCTGGGGGAGGGGAATGGTGCCCGGCCTGGCGGCGTGTCGTCCACTCCGGAGGATGGGCCGTGGCCCAGGGTACGCCCTTGGGCGTACCCTAACGCCTGTGCGTGCGCCTCGATGGGGACTGCGCCAGCTCAAAAGGACCAACGAGGATCACCATGGATCACGAACTCACTTCCGCCGCCGGCATCGGCATCCCGCGCCCTAGGGCCTTCGATCCCGTGGCCTTCGAGGCGGCAGTGGTGGCGCTGCTCAAGGCCGCCGGGGTTGCTCCCGATACCCCCCACATGGCCCGGACTGCCCTGCGGGTGCGGGAGTTGTGGCAGCACCGGCTGCTGGGGGGCTATGAGCTCGATCCGGCCCTGGCCCTGGGGGAAGGGTTCGCCGATGAGCGCCAGGACATGGTTGTGATCCGGGGCATCGCGGTCCATGGGGTGTGCCCCCACCACTTGGTGCCCTTCCGTGGAGTGGCCCACGTGGCCTATCTGCCCGGCGGGCGCCTCCATGGATTCGGCCGGATCGCCCGGATGGTGGATGCCATCGGCCACCGCTTCACCTACCAGGAATGGATGACCCGGGACATCGCCGATGCCCTCATCCACCACGGTCATGCCCGGGGGGCGGCCTGCGTGGTGGAGGCGGAACAGCTGTGTCTGCTCCTGGGGGAGGACCGGCGGGGCGACGAGCGGGTGGTGACCCAGGCCTTTGCCGGGGAATTCGAGATTTCGGAGCAATGGCGCCGGGAATTCCTGGCCGCCATCAGTTGAGGGCGGATCGGGGGTAGGCGCTAGTACGCCAACCCATAAGTTTGTGTCGATGCAGAGACGCGCATCGGCGCGCCGAGTGCGCGAAGCGAACCACAGCCATCGCTGTCGCCATGGCGAGGATGAGCGACAAAGCAATCGGTGATGCGGGGCGCGTCGAGCAGAGCGAAACTTATGGGTTGTCGGACTAGTTGCGGGCGTGGGCCAGGTGGAAGCTTTCCACCCCTTCGAAGTGGGTCAGTTCGTTGGCCAGGGCCGAAATGGACTCGCCCCGGTCCTTGCCCAGCGCCACCGCCACGTAACGCCATTCCGCCTGGTCGTCCTGATATTCGATGGACAGGGTGCCCAGGGCGATTTCGTAGCCCCGTTCCAGGGCAGCCCGACGCAGCATGTCCTCCCGGGGCACGAAATCCCGGGAAAACCGCATCGCCACCTGGACTGCGTGGCGCCGGGGCAGCCAGCCTTCGAGTTTGGTCACCCACATCATGCAACTCACTGACAGCAGGGTGAGGAGAATGGCCGCCGCGTAGAAGCCGATGCCCACCAGGATGCCGATCGCCGAGGAGGACCAGATGGAGGCGGCGGTGGTCAGTCCGCTGATGGAAAAGCCCTCCTTCATGATCACCCCCGCCCCCAGGAAGCCGATGCCGGTGACAATGCCCTGGATGACCCGGGTCGGGTCCATTCCCGTCGCCAGGGCTAGGCTCTGACTGCCATACCAGGATTCCGGAAATCCGCAGATCGCCACCAGCCCGGCCGAGGCGGTGCACACCAGACCGTAAGTGCGCATGCCCGCCGCACGGCCGTGGTAGGAGCGCTCGTAACCCACGATCAGTCCCAGCAGCAGGGCGCCCAGCAGGTTCATGAAGACCACCACGTTGATGCTGACCTCCCTGGCCGACCAGAAACCCTTGAAGAAGTCCGCGTTCAGCATCTCCATGCAGCTACTCCCCTGCGCAGTTGTCGTGATCCCATGGTAACCCGGCGGCGCCAGCGGGGTGCCGCCGGCTTGGAGGGAGGGGCCAGTGGTGGAGGGCTTGGCAGCGCTATCCAGGAGGGAATGGGAGCGCGCCATAATAGTCGTCATCCGTGGGAGGCACCCCCACCCCTTGAGGAGGCCCTGCATGCCCGACACCACCATCGTTTTTATCCACGGAGGCCAGCACACCAAGGGGTGCTGGGATCCTACCGTCGAGGCCCTTCGCGCCATCCGGCCCGGGGCGAAGGTGCTGGCCCTGGATTTGCCGGGCCACGGAGATGAGCCGGGGGATCTGGGGACCCTGACCATCGCCCGGTGCGTGGAGAGTGTTGTGACCCGGATCCAGGCGGCTAAGGCCAGGCAAGTGGTACTGGTGGGCCATTCCATGGCGGGCATCACCATGCCCGGGGTGGCGGCGAGGCTGGGATGCGGGGTGGTGCGGCGGATGATCTTCCTGGCCTGCTGCATTCCTCCCAATGGGAAGACGGTGCTGGATACCCTGCACCAGCCGATGCGCTTCATCGCGCGACGGGCGGCGCGGCGCAACCCGGTAGCCCCGCCTCTGCCAGCCGCCCTGGCCAGCTGGGTGTTCGCCAACGGCATGAGTCGGGAGCAGAAGGCTCGGGTGCACAAGGCGCTGTGCCCGGAGAGCACCACGGTGACCGTGGAGCCCGTGTTCCGGGAGCCCTTGCCAGGGATCGCCACCTGCTGGATTCTGACCCTGCGTGACCGGGCCCTGCGGCCATTGGTGCAACGCAGCTTCATCGCCAACCTGGGCGGGGTGGACGAGGTCGTGGCGCTGGATACCTGCCACGACGCGATGATCAGCGAACCCGTCGAGCTCGCCCGGATCATCCTGGAGCGGTGCGGGGGCTGAACCGGGCAGCGGCCCCAGGGCATCCAAAGCCGTGGTCCTGGCTCCGTCCCTTGCGAACGGGGCGGGTTTGGTCCTGCTCCAAGGGTATAATTCCACTGGATAATTTGCCAGAGCCTTGCCGTGACCCCGTCAGCCGCCACCCCCGAGTCCCAGGAGAACCGGTTCTCCAACACTTTTTTGCGCTTGAAAAAGAAGCTGGAGCGCAGCGTGGGTGAAGCCATCGCCGACTACAACATGATCGAGGACGGTGACACGGTGCTGGTGTGCGTCTCCGGCGGCAAGGACTCCTATTCCCTGTTGTCCATCCTGTTAGCCCTGCGGGAGCGCGCACCTGTGGATTTCCGGGTCATCGCCATGAACCTGGATCAGAAGCAGCCCGGTTTTCCCGCCGAGGTGCTGCCCGCCTATTTCGAATCCATCGGCGTGGAATACCGCATCGTCAACGAGGACACCTATTCCATCGTCAAGGACAAGATTCCCGCCGGCAAGACGACCTGCTCCCTCTGCTCGCGCCTGCGCCGGGGCATCATCTACCGCACCGCCCGGGAGCTGGGGGCCACCAAGATCGCCCTGGGCCACCACCGGGAAGACATCATGGAGACCCTGTTCCTCAACATGTTCTTCGGCGGCAAGATCAAGGCCATGCCCCCCAAGCTGGTGAGCGATAACGGTCAGCATGTGGTGATCCGCCCCCTGGCCTATTGCGCGGAGCGGGATGTGGCGCGATTTGCGCGGGCCATGGAGTACCCGATCATCCCGTGCAACCTGTGCGGCTCCCAGGAGAACGCCCAGCGCAAGCAGATCAAGGCCATGCTGGCCCAGTGGGAGCAGGACTATCCCGGACGGGTGGAATCCATCTTCACGGCCCTCAAGAACGTGGTGCCTTCCCATCTGGCGGACAATCAGCTGTTCGATTTCCGGGGCTTGAGCCGGGATACCGTGGTGGTGGAGGGGGATACCGTCTTCGATCCCGTGGAACTTCCGCCCCAGGGCGGTCCCCTCGGGGCCGTGGAAGTCCTGGCAGGCTGATTCCCTTGCGTGGCGCGGGCCGTTAACGCATCATCGTCCATCCCGGAAACCGTGGTTTTCCCCTCGAGAGACGCTTCCCTCCATGTCGTTGCGCCGTAATCTCTGCGTGTTGCAAGCCGAAGTGATCGGCGGCGAGCGGCTGGATCAGCGCATCGGGGAGGGGGAGGCCCGGCGGGCGGTGGAGCGGTGCATGAACCGGGTCGGGCGGGTGCTCGACTCCCACGGCGGCACCCTCCTGAAGGCCCAGCCGGCCGGCCTGCTGGCCGGCTTCGAGCGTTGCGATCTGGCGGTTCAGTCCGCCTGTGAGATGCTTGAGCGGGTCGCCAGTCTGCCTCCCATCAGCGGGGTTCACCTGCAGATCCGGGTAGGCGTGCATTACGGGCCGGTGGACGATGGCCTGCCCCCCCAGGGTGAAGGGGTGGAGTTGGCGGGCCGCTTGATGTCCCTGGCCAGCCCCGGCGAGGCCCTGGCCAGCGGGCCGGTGGTGATGTTGCTGTCGCCGGCCACCCGGCAGTTCGCGGGAGCAGGGCCGGAGCGGATCATCGACGGGGCCGGGCTTGATTGGCCGGTGTCGTCCCTCGGCAACCGGGGGGGGGTCACCACCTCCCTGCCGCCGGCCACCCGGCTTTCCCAGCGCTTGCAGGTTCGGCATCAGCAGGATTTCCATGTGGTGGAAGATCATCGGCCGATTCTGCTGCTGGGGCGGGAGCTGGGCAACGACGTGGTGGTGATCGACCCCCGGGCGTCTCGCCAGCATGCTCGCATCGAGCGGCGCAGGGATGGTTTCGTGCTGGTGGATCAGAGCACCAACGGTACCTTCGTAGTCCAGGAAGGGGCGGCCGAGCGCTGCGTGAAGCACGGGGAGTTCAACCTGTCCGGGCAGGGGCGGATCGGCTGCGGCTTCTCAGCCAATGAGGTGGAGCGGGATCTGGTGTTTTTCGAGATTTGCTAGGCCGGACGAGGGCGGGTTAAACAAACGGGGCCGTCTGGCCCCGTTGTGTTTCTTGGTCGGCCTGGCTCAGTTCTTGTTGGACAGGCAGTCCTTCATGAAGGCCTTGCGCTTGTCTCCCGAGAGATCCTGGGTCTTGGCTTCCTGATTGCAGGCTTTCATCTTTTCCTGCTGGGTGCCGGCCCCTGCCGCCTCGGCGCCCTTGTTGGACAGACAGTCCTTCATGAAGGCCTTGCGTGCGTCCCCGGCCAGGCTTTGGGTCTTGGCGTCGGCATTGCACTTCTTCATGCGTTCCTGCTGGGGCGTGGTGGCGTGGGCAAGGGGGGGCGCGATGGAGAGGGCCAGCAGCAGGCCGGCGGCGGTAAGAACACGATGTTTCATGTTTCCTCCTGACGTGGTGGGACGATAGACGGCTCTGAGACTACCCTGATCGGCGGCATTATGCAAAATGGATCACCCGTGGCGCGGGGGCTCGGCGTTCATGGCCGCCTGCTGGCGATCGATGAATTCCTGGGTTGAGTCGATGCCCCGCAGGCGCAGGATGGTGGCCCGCACCGCTGCCTCCAGCAGCACGGCGATGTTGCGCCCCGCCGCCACCGGGAGCACCACCCGTTCCACGGGGACGCCGAGAATTTCCTGGGTCAGCACCTGGGTGGGCAGGCGATCCGGATCCCCCGCCCCGGGGTTCCGCCGTTCCAGATGGGCCAGCAGCTTGAGGCGCATTTTGCGCCGGCAGGCGGTCTCTCCGAAGATGGTGCGGATGTTGAGGATGCCTAGTCCCCGCACCTCCATGAAATCCTTGAGCATCTCCGGGCAGCGTCCCTCCAGTACGGTGGGGGCGATACGGGAGAACTCCACGATGTCGTCGGCCACCAGGCCGTGGCCCCGGGAGATGAGTTCCAGGGCCAGTTCGGACTTGCCCGCGCCGGAGTCACCGGTGATGAAGACCCCGATTCCCAGCACGTCCATGAACACCCCGTGGAGGGAAATCTTGTCGGCCAGCTGGCGGGACAGATAGAGCCGGAGCAGGTCGATCACCCCGGCGGAAGGCTTGGGGGTGGTGATCAGGGCAACCTGGCGTTGTTCGCACAACTTGTGGATGAAGGTGGGAACCTCGCAGTTGTCCGCCACGATGAGGGCGGGCGGACTGGCCGCGAGGATCTCCGTCATGTGGTGGGAGACCTTCTCCTGGGACTGGCGGCGGGCCCAGGCCAGTTCTGCGGCCCCCAGGATCTGGAGCCGGTTGGGATGGATCAGGTTGAGATGGCCCACCAGGTCGGCGGGCCAGATGCGTTCTTCGACGACGGAGATGTGGACGTCGAGACGACCACAAAGATGGCGAAACTCGAGCTTTTCCCGGTGGGCTTCAAACAGCTGCTCGACGCTGGTCTGGCGCATGGGGCCCCCAGTTGGCGAACAGGTTGTGGATGGTAGCGGCGTCCGGGGCGGCGCCGAGGGCGTCCCGGAAATTCTTCTCGCTGAACATCTGGGCCAGTTCGGAGAGCAGCTGGAGATGCTGCTCGTTGGCCTGCTCCGGGACCAGCAATACAAACAGGAGGCTCACCGGCTTGCCGTCCGGGGCGTCGAACTGCACCGGGGTGGCCAGGCGGATGAAGGCGCCGGTGGCTTCCTTGAGGCCCTTGATCCGGCCGTGGGGAATGGCGATGCCCTGGCCTAGACCCGTGGAGCCGAGACGCTCCCGGGCGAACAGGCTGTCAAAGACGATAGCCCGGCCGATTCCCTGGTTGTTCTCGAAGAGTAGTCCAGCCTGTTCGAAGACGCGCTTCTTGCTGCTGGCGTCCAGATCGGTGACCACGTTGGTGATGGGCAGGAGGCGGGCGATGAGATTCATGCAATGGGGCCTCGGGCGGGCCGCCGGAACCCCTGGGGGTGATTGGCCGGGGCGCACCTGGAGGACGTGGTTCCGTCAGGTGCGCGAATTATAAACACAAGCCCGGCCCGCCTGAGCGCGGAAAGGCTCACAGGGCGATCAGGATTCGGCGCTTTGGCGCTTGAGGGCGTCGTGGCCGTGATCGTTGTTCTTCTGCTTGTACTTGAGAACCTGGCGATCGAGCTTGTCGATCATGGCGTCGATGGCGGCGTACATGTCGGGATCGTGGCTTTCCACGAAGATGTCCTTGCCCCGCACGTGCACGGTGACCTCGGCCTTCTGGTCGAGCTTTTCGACGGACAGGATGACATTCACGCTGGTCACGTTGTCGAAGTGGCGGATGACCCGGTCCAGCTTGGTATTGACGTATTCACGGATGGCGGGGGTGACTTCGACATGGTGGCCGGTGATGGTGAGATTCATGATTGCTCCTTCTTAGATGGTCTTGCGCAGGCTGACCGGCGGGATATTGAGGGACTCGCGGTACTTGGCAACCGTCCGACGGGCCACGACGATACCCTGCTGGCCGAGTAGTTCGGCAATCTTGGCGTCGGACAGGGGCTTTTTCCTGTCCTCGGCTTCCACCAGTTGACGAAGTAGCGCACGAATCGCCGTGGAGGAGGCCGCCCCACCGGTGTCGGTGGCGACGTGACTGCCGAAAAAATATTTGAGTTCGAGGACCCCTCGGGGAGTGGCCATGTATTTTTGGGTGGTGACCCGGGACACGGTCGATTCGTGAAGACCGAGCTGGTCGGCGATCTCCCGCAGGGTAAGCGGTCGCATCGCCACCTCGCCATAATCGAAGAACTGGCGTTGCTGGTCAACGATGGCTTGGGAGACCCGCAAAATGGTGTCGAAACGTTGTTGGACGTTCTTGATCAGCCACTTGGCTTCCTGCAGTTGCCCCGACAGGCCGCTGGAGCTGCCCCGGTTCTGTTGCAGGATTTGGGCGTAGAGCTGATTGACCCTCAGCTTGGGCATGGCTTCGGCGTTGAGGTTGGCCATCCAGCGCCCCCGCAGTTTCTTCACCACCACGTCCGGGATCACGTAGCGGGCATCGGAGGGCGAGTAGGCTGCGCCGGGGCGGGGGTTGAGGCTGCAGATCAGGGCGTGGGCTTCCCGCAGGGTGTCGTCGTCACACTGGAGCAGGCGCTTCAGGCGGGTGAAATCCCGGTTGGCCAGGAGTTCCAGATGCTTTTGGGCAATTTCCCGGGCAATCGCGCCAGCCGGACTGGGGGGTAGCGCTTGCAACTGGATGTCCAGACACTCCTGGGGGCTGCGGGCGCCGATGCCGGCGGGCTCCAGGTTGTGAAGGTGGCACAGGGCGATCTGGAGGTCGTCCAGGTCGAATTCCAGCTCCTCGGGCAGCAGCGGCAGCAGCTCTTCGAGGGGTTGGGTGAGGTAGCCGTCGTCATCCAGGGCCTCGATCAGGAAGCGCACCAGGGCCCGGTCCCGGTCCGACAGGGGGGTCAGGGCCACCTGCTGGTTCAGATGCTCCCGCAGGGAGATTTCGGCGGCCCGGAATTCCTGGAAGTCGGTGTCGTCGTCATCGTCCCGGTTGCTGGTACTGGCTCCGGTGCTGCTCCATTCGCCGCTCTCTTCGTAATCGCTCCGCTCCGAGTCGTTACGGTCGGAGTCGCCCTGCTCGGCGGGGGCCTCATTCTGGACGGGTGCTTCGGTGGGCGTCGGGGTGCTGCCCATCTCCATCGGCCCTTCGTCCCGCTCCAGCATTGGATTTTCCAGCAGGAAGCGCTCGATCTCCTGGTTGAGCTCGATGGTGGATAGCTGCAGCAGCTTGATGGACTGCTGCAGCTGGGGCGTCAGGGTGAGGTGCTGGGAAAGCTTGAGCTGGAGGGTGGGCTTCATGGCGCCGATCAGAGTCGGAAATGCTCGCCCAGATAAACCTGGCGAACCTGCTCGTTTTGCACGATTTCATTGGGGCGGCCGCTGGCCAGCACTTCCCCGGCGTTGATGATGTAGGCCCGGTCGCAGATTCCCAGGGTTTCCCGGACGTTGTGGTCGGTGATGAGAACGCCGATACCCCGTTCCTTGAGGAAGCGGATGATCTTCTGGATGTCCAGCACGGCGATGGGGTCCACCCCGGCAAAGGGCTCGTCCAGCAGAATCAGGCGCGGATCGGTGGCCAGGGCCCTGGCGATCTCGCAGCGCCGCCGCTCGCCGCCGGACAGGGAAACCGCCGGATTGTCACGCAGGTGGGCGATGCCCAGTTCTTCCAGGAGTTCGTCGAGCCGGCTGGAGATCCTGGCTGCCGGCTGGCCCTGGAGTTCCAGCACGGCCTGGATGTTTTCCGCCACCGTGAGCTTGCGAAAGACGCTCATTTCCTGGGGCAGATAGGATAGGCCCAGGCGCGCCCGGGCATGGATCGGCAGGTGGGTCAGGCGCTGTTGGTCGAGGGTGATCTCGCCGCCATCGGACACCACCAGGCCGACGATCATGTAGAAGCAGGTGGTCTTGCCTGCGCCGTTGGGGCCGAGCAAGCCCACCACCTCGCCGCTGCCTACGGAAAAGGAAACGTCCTGCACCACGGTGCGGGACTTGTAGCGCTTACGCAGCCCGGTGACGCTAAGCAGGCTCATCGTTCCAGTCTTTCAATACCTTGCGAATGATATCGGTGGCAAACCCGCGGCCTTGAAGGAAACGGGCCTGGCGGGCCCATTCCCGGCCATTGGTCGGGGGCTCGCCGAATTTTCGGGCCCGGATTTCCCAGGCCCGCTCAAGCTCGCTGCCTTGGCAGTGTTCACCGGCCAGGGCCAGCTCAATGGTGTCCCGATCCACCCCCTTGCGGGCCAGATCCTGGCGCAGGCGGCCGTTACCCAGACGATTGGCCCTGCTCCGAACGAAACTCTCGGCGAAGCGGGTATCGGAGAGCAGCCCCAACTCGTCCAGGCGGGCCAGCACCTGGGAAATTTCCTCCTCCTCCCCATGGCTCGCCAGCTTACGGATCAGTTCGGCCCGGGAGTGGTCCCGCTGGGCCAGGTAGCGCAGGGCACGTTCCCGCAGACTGAGGGGCATGGCCGAGCGGGTCAGGCGGCTGCAGGGACGGCGGCCGCCAGGGGGGGCAGTTCGGGCAGGTTCATGGCGAGGCGGACCTTGTTTTCGATCTCCCGCGCCAGATCCGGGTTGGCCCGCAGGAACTCCCGGGTGTTGTCCTTGCCCTGGCCGATCTTGTTGCCCCCATAGGCGTACCAGGCACCGGATTTCTCCACGATCTTGTGGTCCACCCCCAAGTCGATGATTTCCCCTTCCCGGGAGATGCCTTCTCCGTAGAGGATGTCGAAATGGGCTTCCCGGAACGGGGGGGCAACCTTGTTCTTGACCACCTTGCACTTGGTTTCTGAACCGATCACCTCGTCTCCCTTTTTGATGGTGCCGGTGCGGCGGATATCCAGGCGGACCGAAGCGTAGAACTTCAGGGCGTTGCCGCCGGTGGTGGTTTCCGGGTTGCCGAACATCACGCCGATCTTCATGCGGATCTGGTTGATGAAGATCACCAGGGTGTTGGTGCGCTTGATATTGGCGGTGAGCTTACGCAGGGCTTGGCTCATCAGGCGGGCCTGCAGGCCGGGGAGCTGGTCGCCCATCTCGCCTTCGATTTCCGCCTTGGGGGTGAGGGCGGCTACCGAGTCGATGACCACGATGTCCACGCCGCCGGAGCGCACCAGCATGTCGGCGATCTCCAGGGCCTGTTCGCCGGTGTCGGGCTGGGAGATCAGTAGATCCTCGATACTGACCCCGAGCTTTTGGGCGTAGTTCACGTCCAGGGCGTGTTCCGCGTCAATGAAGGCGGCAGTGCCCCCCAGCTTCTGCATCTCGGCAATGACTTGGAGCGTGAGGGTGGTCTTGCCGGAAGATTCCGGTCCGTAGACTTCCACCACCCGGCCACGGGGCAAGCCCCCCAGGCCCAGGGCGATGTCCAGGCCGAGGGAGCCAGTGGAGACCACCTGGATGTCCGTTTCCACATTGCCGTCACCCATCCGCATGATGGAGCCCTTGCCGAACTGTTTTTCGATCTGGGCGAGCGCGGCGGCCAGGGCCTTGGCCTTGTTGTCATCCATGAAATGTCCTCCAAAACGTTGGGTGAATTATGGCACAGACTTTGCCTGTGCCGACCTCCCGCCCAGGCGGCGGGAACCTGACGAAGCCTTGAGTTGGGTCAAAAACCATGTTTGTAGTGTGGATATATTCCGCGAGTCGGATTGCACGCACTTTCAACCGCTAGAGGAGCTATCCATGAACGCCAAACTTGTTGCAGTTTTGATTGCCACCGGATTTTCCTGGGGGGCCTATGCCCAGTCCGCACCGGAAGGGGACTGGTTGGTGCGGCTTCGGGCCGTGCAAATCGATACCGCCAATGAATCCAGTGGTGGTGGCCCCCTCGCCCTGCCTTCCGACGCGGTGCATGTCAGCAACAAGACCATTCCCGAACTGGACATCAGCTATTTCTTCACCAAGAACATCGCTGCGGAGCTGATCCTGACCTATCCCCAGAAGCACGACATCAAGCTCGAGGGGGTGGGGAAATTGGGTAGCTTGCATGAGCTCCCCCCCTCCTTGCTGCTTCAATACCACTTCCTGCCGGAAGGCACCGTTCGGCCTTACATGGGGGTCGGTGTGAACTACACCCGCTTCTCCAAGGTGGATCTGGGGCCCCTGGAGGTGGACAAGGACAGTTTTGGGTTGGCGCTGCAGGTGGGGGTGGATGTGAAACTGGCTGACAAGCTGTTCCTCAACATGGATGTCAAGAAGGTGAAGATGGGCACCGACGTGAGCGTGAGCGGAGTGGGCAAGATCACGACGGTCCATGTGGATCCTTGGCTGTTTGGGATCGGGGTGGGTTACCGGTTCTGACCTGCGGGTTGCTCGCCCGGGGCAGGAAGGGGCGCTGCGGCGCCCTTTTTTATTGGGATCCGTCACGGATCGCAGGCCAGGACGCCCGTCAGGGCACGGATCACCGCCTGGCGGCGGATGGACTCCCGATCACCCCTGAAATGGCAGGTTTCGGTGCGGGAAGGGCCACCCCGTAGCCCCCAAGCAAAGCACACGGTACCCACCGGTTTGGCCTCCGATCCGCCCCCGGGCCCGGCGATGCCCGAGGTGGCCAGGGCCAAGTTGGCCTGGCTACAGGCCAGGGCCCCGCCCACCATGGCCGCTGCGGTGGCCTCGCTGACCGCGCCGTGGCGGTGCAAGACCCCATCAGAGACCCCCAGCAGGGCCTGCTTGGCTTCATTGGAGTAGGTGATGAGGCCGCAGTCGAACCAGGCTGAACTGCCGGCGACGGCGGTCACCACTTCGGCCACCCAGCCGCCGGTGCAGGATTCGGCGGTGGCCAGCAGCCAGCCCCGCGCCTGAAGGAATGCCCCGACCTGGGCCGAGAGAGTGCGCAGTTCATCGTCCATGGTGTGTTACCCCGCGAGGTTGATCAGAATCGCCAGGGCCAGCAGGGTGTAAACGGCTGCTAGCACGTCGTCGAACATCACCCCGAAGCCGCCCTTGATCTGGCTGTCGGCCCAGCGGATGGGGGGGGGTTTGGTGATATCGAAAAGACGGAAGAGGGCGAAGGCCACCCCTTGCCACGGCAGGGTGGGGGGGGTGAGCATCAGCACCAGCCAGAAGGGCACCATCTCATCCCAGACGATGGCGCCGTGATCCGATACTCCTAGGTCGCGGCCGGTGCGGCCGGCAACAAGGATGCCCAGGAGGAAGGCCAGGGCCAGGAAGATGGGCAGGGTGCCCGTCGGCAAGCCCGCCACGAGCACAGGGTAGAGCAGCCAGGCGGCCAGGGTGCCGGCGGTGCCGGGCCCCTTGGGGCACAGCCCGCTGCCGAAACCGCAGGCCACGAAGTGGGCGGGGTGGGAGATCAGGAAGCGGAAAGTTGGGCGCATGGGGCAAAGGCGGTAGATTGACTGTAAATATTAACAGGTATTGTCCGGGCCGGGCGGGCTCCCGATTTTTGCGAAATGGTCGTAACCCGTGGCGGCCAGCGTGGTTTCCTCGCCCGCCTGATTCATCAGGCTCAAACAGCCTGATCGGGGTGTGATGGTGCCGATGGGGTGGAGGGCCAGTCCCAGGCGAATCGAGATGCCCTGGAGGGTAGCGCGATGGTGTGGCGGGGCTGTGAACAGCAGTTCATAGTCGTCGCCGCCGTGGAGCAGGGCCTGGAGGGCCCGGGCCGGCTCGCCGCAGGCCGCCAGCAGGGGCTGGAGGGGCAGGGTTTCGGCCGTCAGGCGGGCGCCCACGCCGGAGCATTCCAGAATGTGTCCCAGATCCCCCAGCAGGCCGTCGGAGACGTCCAGCATGGCGCTGGCAACGCCCCCCAGGGCCAGCCCCAGGGCGAGCCGGGGTTGGGGGCGCAGCAGGGCGGCATGGCAGTCGGCGGCGTAGGGCTCGGCCAGGGCCGGGGCGCCCTGCAGGGCAGTCAGGGCCAGGGCGGCCCGGCCCGGCTGGCCGGAGATCCAGAGCTCGTCCCCCGGCCGGGCGCCGGCGCGGGTAACGGCGTGGCCCGTGGGCACCTCGCCGAAAACCGTGGGGCACAGATTGAGGGGCCCCCGGGTGGTATCGCCGCCGATCAGATCCACGCCGAAGGCCTCGGCGCAGGCAAGGAAACCCCGGGCGAAGGCGGCGATCCAGGCTTCCTCAGGGACGGGCAGGCTGAGGGCCAGGGTTGCCCAGCGAGGGGTGGCGGCCATGGCGGCCAGATCCGAGATATTCACCGCCAGGGCCTTCCAGCCCAGGCTTTCCGGATCGGTGTTCGGGAAGAAGTGGGTGCCGGCCACCAGCATGTCGGTAGACACCACGAGCTGCATGCCGGCGGCGACCCGCACCAAGGCGCCGTCGTCGCCCCCCGCCAGATCGGTGTGGGTGGTGGGGGGCGAGAAGTGGCGACGAATCAGGTCGAATTCCGAAGGCATGGGCGGGGATGGGGGCGGTGACCGGGCTAGCTTAGCCTACCGTGGGGTGGCAGCACCATAAGCGAAGGGCACCCTCGGGTGCCCTTCGCTTATGGCTCGGCCGACTTGGGTCGCCTGCGGTTTACGGTGCCTTGCGGGCCTTGGCGGCCGCTTCCACTTCGGTTGCCCGCACTTGGGCGGCAAGCTTGTCCAGCACGCCGTTTACGAAGCGGTGGCCGTCGGTGCCGCCGTATTCCTTGGTGAGTTCGATGGCTTCATTGATCACCACCCGATAGGGGACTTCCAGGTGATGGGTGAGCTCCTGAGCAGCCAGCAGCAGGACGGCGTGCTCCACTGGGGAGAGCTCGTTCACCTGGCGCTCCATGAAGGGCGCGATGGCGGCGTCCAGGCTGTTTGCGTTGCCCACCGTGCCCCGCAGTCGGGAGATGAAGATTTCCTGGTCGGCCTTGTCGAAACCTGCGGCCTGGGCGAGGTGGGACTCGATGGCGGCAAAGCCGCTGCCCGGGTTCAGCAGCCAGTGGTAGATGCCCTGGAGGGCGAATTCGCGGCCACGGCGGCGGGCGTTCTTGCTGCTCATGAAAGGGCTTTCAGCAGATTGGCCATTTCCACGGCCGCCCGGGCGCAATCGCTGCCCTTTTCCTGCATGCGTGCCAGGGCCTGGTCGTCGTCCTCGGTGGTGAGCACGCCGTTGGCGATGGGAATGCCGGCATCCAGGGTCACCTGGGTGATGCCGCTACCCTGCTCGTTGGAGACCAGCTCGAAGTGGTAGGTCTCGCCCCGGATCACGGCGCCCAGGGCGATGAGGGCGTCAAAGCGGCCGGTGGCGGCCATCTTCTGGAGCACCAGGGGGATTTCCAGGGCGCCCGGCACGGTGGTGATGAGCATGGCCTCATCGGCCACCCCGAGTTTCTTGAGCTCGGCGGTGCAGGCCGATAGCAGGCCCTCGCACACGTCCTGGTTGAAGCGGCTCATGCAGATGCCGATGGACAGGCCGCCACCGGCGAGATTGGGTTCGAGTTCTGGGATGTTGTCAAAACGGGCCATGGGGCAGTTCTCCAGAGGGCGCGGACAGGTGCCGCCCCTTGCGATGTTTATTGGGGGGCACCGGACCGTAGCCGCAGATTTCCAGACCAAAGCCGGTCATGTTGGGGATCTTGCGGGGGCTGTTGAGGAGCCGCATCTTGCCCACCTTGAGATCCCGCAGGATCTGGGCGCCGATGCCGAACACCCGGGGATCCCATTTGGCGGCGGGATTGGGGGCGGCAGGGTCGTTGCTCAGGGTATCCAGCAGTTCCTGTCCGGTTTGGGGGCGGTAGAGCAGGATCATCACGCCGCAGCCGGCTTGGGTGATGGTGCGCAGGGCGTCTCCCACCGGCACGCTATGGCGGCCGCTGTGGGGGTCGAGGAAGTCCAGGACCGAGATGGGCTCATGGACCCGGACCAGGGTTTCCTGGGCGGGGTCGATGATGCCGCAGCGCATGGTCAGGTGGACTTCGCCGGTGGTCTTGTCCTTGAAAGCGATCAGGGTGAAGCGACCGTAGCTGGTGTCCACATCCTTTTCGAAGATGCGCTCCACCAGACTTTCGGTGGCGGCCCGGTATTCGATCAGGTCGCGGATGGCCCCGATCTTGAGTCCGTGGTGCTTGCCGAATTCCACCAGATCCGGCAGGCGCGCCATGGTACCGTCGTCCTTGAGGATCTCGCAGATCACCGAGGCGGGTTCCAGGCCAGCCAGCTCCGCCAGATCGCAGCCGGCTTCGGTGTGGCCGGCGCGGATCAGCACTCCGCCCTTCTGGGCGGTGAGGGGAAAGATGTGGCCGGGGGTGACGATGTCGTCGGGTTTGGCGTGGCGGGCCACCGCGGCCTGGACGGTGCGGGCCCGGTCATGGGCGGAAATGCCGGTGGTGACCCCCCTGGCCGCCTCGATGGAAACCGTGAAGGCGGTGCCATGGGGGGTGCGGTTATCCCGCACCATCTGCTGCAGGCCAAGCTGGCGGCAGCGCTCATCGGTGAGGGTCAGGCAGATCAGGCCGCGGCCGTACTTGGCCATGAAATTGATGGCCTCGGGGGTGACGAACTCGGCCGCCATCACCAAGTCCCCCTCATTCTCCCGATCCTCTTCATCCACCAGGATGACCATCTTGCCGGCCTTGATGTCGGCGATGATTTCGCTGATTGGCGCTAGTGCGCTCACGGTATTGGGCTCCTTGGGAACAGCAGGCCGCCGCTGGCGGGACTGGAATCGGCAATCTGGGGCAGGTCTGCCCCATTCTCCGGGGATCGGCAGTTTACCCCAACCGACCCGGGAAGGTCTTGCCGATGCCGAGCCGGCGCGGGGGAAAGCTCAGGCCAGGGGGTCGCGCTGGTAGGCCAGCATGCGCTCCATGTAGCGTGCGAGGATGTCGATTTCAAGATTGACCGGGGTGCCGGGAGCCAGGCGCTTCAAGGTGGTGACCGCCACGGTGTGGGGAATCAGGTTGATGGAAAACTCCCGGCCCTTGACCCCATTGACCGTCAGGCTGACTCCATCCACGGTGATGGAACCCTTGCGGGCGATGTAGCCGGCGATCTCCGCCGGGCTGCGGATCACCAGTTCGTGGCTTTCGCCGATGGGGGTGAATTTCACCACCTCGCCAACGCCATCCACGTGGCCGGTGACGATATGCCCCCCCAGGCGGTCGTCCACCCGCAAGGCCTTCTCCAGATTGACTTCGCCGGGAGCCGCCAGGCCCACGGTGCAGTTGAGGGTCTCCCGGGAAACGTCGAAGCGGACCCGCTTGCCGTCCATCTCGATGACCGTCAGGCACACTCCGCTGTTGGCGATGGAGTCGCCGATGGTCACATCCCCCAGACCCAGTTCGCCCGTGTCCACCGTCAGGCGAACCCCGTCGGCCAGGGGCTCCACCCGCTCGATGCGGCCTACTGCCGCAATGATTCCCGAGAACATCCTGTTTTCCCCTTGTGAAAGTATGAATAATTCTACCCGGGGCCGCTTTCCCGCCAACAAGAAAGGCCGCTTGCGCGGCCTTTCTTGAAGCCTGGATGCCAGTCTTACTGGCTGGTCGTGGTAGAGGTCGCAGGCTTCTTGGTCTTGGTCTTCTTCTTGGCCGGAGCCGGCGCGGCCGCCGGGGCAGGTTTCTCCGCCCCCTGGACCTGCAGGTTGCCGCCGGTCCCCAGGCCGCCCTTCACTTCCTGGGCCCGGTAGCTCTTCACCGCCTTGACCACATTGTTGTAGGAGTCGGTAAAGGCGGCCACGATCACCTTGCCTTCGGCGGTGTTGCTGTAGCCACCGCCGGCGGCCCCCAGGGCGCCGCCGAAGAGGCCCCCCATGAAGCCCATGTCCATGTTGCGGGCGCTGCCCTCGGCGGCCGCCAGCTGCACGCCGGAGCGGTTGTCCACCAGGGTCAGGAGGGTGCTGGCTTCCTTGAAGTTCATGCTGCCGGCCACCACCCCCAGCAGCCCGCCGCCGATGCCCCCCAGGCCAGCGCCGATGCCGCCGGCGTTGTTGTTGCTGAAGGTGATGGAGGGGGACAGGGAGTAGTCGGCGGAGACCATCTGGCCCTTGCCGAAGTTGGACTTCTGGCGCAGCTCGCCGGATTGCTCCAGGGCCCGCTCCTGCATCATATTGTTCATGGCCCGGCCCCGCTCCACGATGACGAAGCAGTTGGACTGCTGGACCAGGAGCTTGAGCACTGGCACGGTGGAACCCAGCTTGGCCTGGCCGGTGAGCTGGCCGTACCAGGGGGCGGAGGTGTCCTCCACGATGGCCAGGGTGCCCAGGGTAGCGTCACAGCGCTCCAGCTTGGCGTTGGCGTTCTGGCTGTTGGCGCCGCCGGCCGAGCCGGTGGCCTCGGTTTTGGCCTGGGACGAGCCCATGTCCATCTGCGCGCAGCCGGCCAGGATGGCCAGGGCGGTGGCGGAAAGGAGGGCGCGGGGGAATTTGTTCAAGATGAGGCTCCTAGATCGGTCAGGGATGGCGGGATCCGGGAGTCATTCCCCCGGCATGGCCTTGCAATTATGCAAAAGTGTGGGGGGCTGCGCTACCGTTGGAACGGAGCCAGGGCCAGATCCAGGGTGGGCAGGAATGCCGCTGCCTGTTGGAAACCCACCACCCGCAGATCTTCGAGTTCCTTCCCCGCCGGGTTGAAGAACAGGATGCCCGGGGGGCCGAACAGCCCGAAGCGGGCCAGCAGGGCCTTGTCTTGCGGAGTGTTGGCGGTGACGTCGGCCTTGAGCAGGACGAAGCCCTTCATCCGTTCTGCCACCTGAGGGTCGCTGAAGGTGAAGCGCTCCATCTCCTTGCAGGAGACACACCAGTCGGCATAGAAATCCAGCAGCACCGGGCGTTCAGCCGAGGCTAGACGGCCTTCCAGAGCGGCCAGGTCGGCGACCCGTTCGAAGCGTGGCGGGGCTTCCGCCAGGGCCGCCTGGGCCCGCAGGGTGACCAGGGGCTGGAGGGGATCCCGGGAACCCGCCAGGGCCCCCAGCAAAATCGCCGCCCCGGCGATCAGGGCCACCACCCCGCAAGCCTTGCCAAAGCGCTGGGCGCCCCGGGCGTGGGGAGGCAGGGGGTCCAGGGCATGGAGAAAAATCCCGCTGAAGATCAGCAGTCCCGCCCAGGCCAGCATGGGCACCAGGGCCGGCACCACCGGGGTCACCAGCCAGATCGCCACGCCCAGGAGGATCACCCCGAAGGCCTGCTTGACCCCTTCCATCCAGGGGCCGGCCTTGGGTAGCACCGTTCGGGCCGCCACCCCTACCACCATCAGGGGCACCCCCATCCCCAGGGCCATGGCGAAGAGGGCCAGGCCCCCCAGGGTGGCGTCGCCGGTCTTGGCGATGTAGAGAAGGGCTCCGGCCAGGGGGGCGGCCATGCAGGGGCCGACGATCAGGGCGGAAAGGGCGCCCATGGCCGCTACCCCGCCGAAACGGCCGCCTTTCTGGTGGTTGGCGGTGTCCGACAGGCTGCTCTGGAGGCTGGCGGGCAGCTGCAATTCATAGAGCCCGAACATGGACAGGGACAGGACCACGAAGACCAGGGCGAAGCCCCCCAGCACCCAGGCGTTCTGCAGGGCCGCCGACAGCAGGGTGCCGGACAGCCCGGCGGCCACCCCGGCGGCGGCATAGGTGAGGGCCATGCCCAGCACGTAGGCAGCGGACAGGGCGAAGGCCCGGCCCCGGCTGATGTGGTGGCCGTGGCCGACGATGATCCCGGACAGGATGGGAATCATGGGGAAGGTGCACGGGGTGAAGGCCATCAGAAGGCCAAAGCCGAAGAAGGTCGCCAGCGCCAAGGGGAGGCTGCCGCCGTGGAGGATGCCGGCGATGCGGGAGGATTCATTCCCCTGCCCCGGGGGGGGCGCCAGCCCGCTTTCGGGCGGGCGTTCCTGGGCCTGGGCGCCGCTGGAGGACAGGGAGACCGTGAGGGTCTGGGGGGTGGGGGGATAGCACACCCCCATGTCGGCGCAGCCCTGGGCCACTGTGGTGAGCTGGAATTCCTTGAGCCCCTCGGGCGCCCGCAGCGGCAGGGTGAAGCGTACTTCGTCCCGGTAGGTTTCCACCTCGCCGAAGAATTCGTCCTGTTTCTTCTTGCCCGGGGGCAGGGTTGGCGCCCCCAACTGGACGGTCTCCGGCTCTGCCCGGAACTGGAACTTGTCCTTGTAGAGGTAGTAGGCCTTGGCGATCCGGTAGCGGATCTCCAGGAGGTCCGGCCCCAGGGCGGTGGCGGTGGCCTTGAAGGCCTGTTCCGGCGGCAGGGGTTCTTCGGCGGCGCGGGCCGGGCCGATCAGCGTCAGGGCGGTGAGCAGCAGGGGAAGCAGGGGGCGGAGGAGGGGCTTCATTGGTACCAATAGGGTGGGGCCCGGGGTGGGTCGATTAGTCGAGGCAACGGGTTTCGGCGGCCACCCAGGCCAGGTAGGCGGACAGTCCTTGGGTCAATGGGACTGCCACCACTTCCGGGAGTTCATAGGGATGGAGGGCGCGGATCGCGGCTTCCAGGGCCGGGTAGCGGTCGGCGGTGGTCTTGGCCAGGAGGGGAATCTCTTCGGCCTGTTCCACCTGTCCCTGCCAGCGATATACCGAACGGCAAGGGGCTAGGATGTTCACGCAGGCCGCCAGGCGGTGCGCCACCAGATGGCGGGCGATGGCCTCGGCGGTGGTTGGGTCGGGGGTATTGGTGAAAACCAGCAGGGTGTCGGACATGGCGTGCCTCAGGTGAGCAGGCGGCGCCGGGTGAGGGCCAGGGCCAGCCAGAAGGCGACAACCCCATAGGCGGCCAGGACTGCCAGATGGAGCCCCACATCGTGAAGGGGGGTGCCCAGCAGGAGGGGCCGGGCGATGGCCACCGCGTGGGTCAGGGGCAGGGCCTGGGCCACCGGGGCCAGGGCGGCAGGGAGTTGCTCGGCGGGAAAGAACACCCCGGAGAGCAGGGTCATGGGGGTGATGAAGAGGGTGAAGTAGTACATGAAGAAGTCGAAGCTGGGGGCCAGGGCCGTCATGATCAGCCCCAGGGCGGCGAAGGTGAGGCCCGCCAGGAAGACCAGGGGGATCACCCACAGGGCCTGCCAGGATGAGGTCAGGCCGAAGGCTGCTACCACCACCAGGATCGCCAGGCCCGACAACAGGGCCTTGGAGGCCGACCATACCAGCTCGGCGAAGACGATGTCGTCCAGCTCCACCGGGGCGTTCAGGATGGCCTCCCAGGTTTTTTGCACGTGCATCCGGGAAAAGCCTGAATAGAGGGCCTCGAAGGTGGCGCTGTTCATGGCGGAGCTGCACAGGGTGCCGGCCGCCAGGAAGGTGATGTAGCTCACCCCGCCCACTTCCGGCACCAGGGCCCCGATGCCGAAGCCCAGGCCCACCATGTAGATCACCGGGTCCGCCAGGTTGCCCAGGGTGGAGGGCAGGGCCAGCTTGCGCCAGACCAGGAAGTTGCGTTGCCACACGGCGGCAAAGCGCCAGGACAGGCGGGGCGCCCGCCAGATGGAGGCGTTCGTGCTCAATCCCTGAGCTCCCGTCCGGTGAGTTTGAGGAATACGTCCTCCAGGTTGGCGGGGCGGTGGAGGTAGCGCAGGCCGGGTTGGTGGGCCAAGTGGGCCAGCAGGGGCGCCGGGTCTTCCGTGTAGCAGAATGCGGTCTCGCCGCTCACCTCGAAACGCTGGCACAGGGGGGCAGCATGGCGGGTGGCCCAGCCGGCGGCGCCACCACCGCTCCAGTCCCCGAAAATTTCCACCACCTGGGGCTCGATGTGGCGGGCGATCACTTCCCGGGGGCTGCCGGTGGCCAGGATCCTGCCGTGATCCATGATGGCCAGGCGACTGGCCAGGCGCTCGGCCTCGTCCATGAAGTGGGTGGTGAGCAGCACCGTGGTGCCCCCCGCCAGCAAGTGGCGCAGGCGCTCCCAGATGAGGTGGCGGGCCTGGGGGTCCAGGCCGGTGGTGGGTTCGTCCAGGACCAACAGGTCGGGCTTGTTCACCAGGGCCCGGGCCAGGGTCAAGCGGCGTTTCATGCCGCCGGACAGGGCCGGCACCCGGGTGTCGGCCTTGCCTTCCAGGCTGGCGAAGGCCAGTAGTTCCGGGATGCGGGCGGCCAGCTCCGCCTTGCTCAGACCGAAATAGCCGCCGTAGATCAGCAGGTTTTCGGCGCAGGTGAAGTCCGGGTCCAGATTGTCCATCTGGGGCACCACCCCCACCCGCTCCCGGGCGGCCCGGGCCTCCTGGGGTACCGGGTGGCCGCACAGGGTGATCGTCCCGGCGCTGGGGGCGGTGAGGCCCAGGGCGCAGCGCAGGGTGGTGGTCTTGCCGGCGCCGTTGGGCCCCAGCAGGGCGAAGCACTCCCCGGGGGCCAGGGTCAGGTCCACCCCGGCCACAACCTCCCGGGCGTCGCCGCCCCGGCCAAAGCGCTTCCTGAGGCCGTTAATGGCGAGGGGCATCAGACCGCCGGGGGCAGACTGGTGGCGAAGCTGGGGCGGGCGAACAGCAGTTGGGCCAGGACCGCCAGGTTGGGGCAGGTGGGGCGCCAGCCCAGACTGGCAAAGCGGAAGTCCAGATAGCCCAGGGCGCAGCCGGCGGCGATATCCCCCAGGGACAGGGCCTCGCCGTTGATCCCTTCGCCGGTGGTGGCCCGGGTTTCCAGGGCGGCCAGGCCGCGCTGGATCTTGTCCAGCTGGCGGACCAGGTTGGCCGGATCCTGCTGGGCCTGGGGGCGCTTGGCTTCAAGAAAGTGGGCCACGGCGGCGTCCACGATGCCGTCGGCGAGGGCTTCGGTCTGGCGCACCACCAGGGCGGCCAGGGGGTCGGCCGGCAGAAAGGGCGGGCCGCCCAGGGTTTCCAGATAGGCTGCGATCACCGGGGAGTCGAACCAGACCCGGCCGTCGTCGGCCACCAGGGCCGGGACCTTGCCCAGGGGGTTGTAGTCGGGCACCTGGGTGTCGGCGTTCCAGGGGATATCCACTGCCAGATCGCAGGGCAGCCCCTTTTCTGCCAGCAGAACCCGGATCTTGCGGCCGAAGGGGCTGGTGAGGGAGGTGATGAGTTTCATAGCAGGCTTCCCGTCGGGGGCAGGGGTCAAAGGGGGTGCCAGTTGCGGAGCATCTGGTCGCGAATGAGGTTGAGCTTGCCATGGAAGAAATGATCGGCGCCAGGAATCAGAACCAGGGGCAGGTTCTGGGGCCGCGCCCAGTCCAGGACGTTGGCCAGGGGCACGGTTTCATCCAGCTCGCCATGGATCACCAGGGTATCCGCCGGCACGGGCTCGGTGACGTAGCCCCGGGCGCCGGCCACCTGGCCGGCGGCGGTGCCCACCAGCACCATCCGGTTGGCGGGGGTGGCACCGTCGGCCAGCCGCCGGGCAACCCGGGTCTGGACGAAGGCGCCGAAGGAAAATCCCCCCAGGGCCACCGGCAGCGCTCCCCAGCGGGACTGGGCCCAGGCCAGTACCGCCAGCAGGTCCTCGGTTTCCGCCACCCCGTGATCGTGCTCTCCGCTGCTCTGGCCCACGCCCCGGAAATTGGGACGCAGGGCTCCGTAACCCAGGTCCCGGAAGGTCCGGGCCAGGGTATGGACCACCTTGTTGGTATTGGTACCGCCAAACAAGGGGTGGGGATGGGCCACCAGGGCCAGCCCCTTCACCTGGGCCGGGGCGTCCACGAGCAGTTCGATGGTGCCGGCGGGGCCGTGGATCAGGGCGTGTTCGGTGGCAGGAGGGCGGGTCATGATGGCAGGAGGGTCAGATTTTCAGGCGCTCCACGACACGGCCGTGGACCAGATGCTCGTTGATGATTTCGTCGATGTCTTCCTTGTCGATATAGGTGTACCAGGTTTCGTCCGGGTAAACCACCAGCACCGGGCCGTCGTCGCAGCGTTCCAGGCAACCGGCCTTGTTGATGCGGATCTGTCCCTTGCCCTTGAGGCCCAGTTCGCTGATCCGGTCCTTGGCGTAGGTTTGCATCTCGGTAGCGCCGTGGCTGTTGCAGCAGGGTTGGCCGGGGTCGCGCTGGTTGGTGCAGAAAAAGACGTGGTGTTTGAAGTAGCTCATGGGTGGTCTCCGGTTTGGGAGTTGAAGGGAATCTATAGGAGTGGGGGCTGGCTGTCCCGGCGCCGTTCCAGCACCTGGCGTCCCAGGGCCGAGAGCTGGGCCAGGGCCAGGAAGGGCCACAGGGCGCTCACCAGTTCGGTCAATCCGTGGAAGTTGAGGAAGTGGCCTTCCCGGACCAAATGGTCGCTGGCCAGATAGGGGTTTTCCGGCAGGAGGTTGGCCAGGGCGGTGGCCGCCAGCAGGGTGAGGCTGGCCAGCCCCTGGCGCAGATCCGCCGGCAGGCACAGGGCCAGGGCCAGGGCCGGGGCGCCGGCCAGCAGGCCAGCCTGGGCGCCGGGGGTGGCCCAGTGGAGGGGTTCGCCGGGGAGAAAGAAGCTGGCGGTGGCCAGGCTCTTGGCGGCTATGCCGGCCAGGAGGAGGGCCAGGATCGGCAGGAGCCGGGCTTCCCGCATCAGCTGGCGGGCCAGCAGGCCGGTGGCCAGCAGGCTGGCGGCGGTGACGGCGGCCTCCAGGCGCATGTAGCGCTGGGGATCGAAGGGCAGGGCCGGCAGGGCCAGCAGTTCCCGCAGGTCGCCGGTGGCGAAGAGGGGGCCGCCGGGGGGGAGTTGGGCCAGCAGCCAGAACCCCAGCAGGACCAGCCCCACATCCCCGACCGGGCCAGGCAGCACCCGGCGCTGGCGCCAGCGGTGGAGGCCGCCCCGCCGGTCGAAGAGGGCATCGCCCCAGCTGGCGCCGGCCACCGCGCCCAGCAGGGCGCCCAGGGTGTTGCAGCCCAGATCCACGTTGGAGGGAACCCGGCTGGGGAGGTAGTTCTGGATGATTTCCAGGCCCAGGCTCAGGGCTCCGGCCAGGAGTGCCGCCAATAGGGCGGTGGCCAGGGGGGCCAGGCGGCGGGGCAGGGCCGGGGCCAGGACGAAGCCAAAGGGTACGAAGCCCAGCATGTTGAGGGCCAGGTCGAGGCCGGTGTAGTAGCGGGGCCAGGGGGCGGAGAGAAAATCCAGCAGGGGCAGGCCCGGGTCGCGCCAGCCGCTGAAGGGGTTGAGGCAGGCGTAGGCAATCAGCAGGCCGTAGGCCAGGGCCAGGATGCGGGGCAGGGCGGAGACGGCGCGGCGACGGCGCATGGCGGGATGGGTGGATGGAGGGCTGGGGATTTTACCCGCCCGGCTTGCCTCAGGCCGGGTCGTGGCGGGGCGGGCGCTCCGTCAGGCGCAGGAACAGCCGCGCCGGCGGGAGATCCCGCAGCAGGGCGGGCCAGTCGGCGCTGTCCAGGGTGTTCTTGACCAGCAGGCCCAGTTCCGTGTCCCCCTCCATGCGCAGGCGGCGGCTGAAGAACAGGGTGTCCGGGTCTTCTTCCCGCAGGGCCAGGGCCAGGAAGTCCCGGACCGTGGCGCTGAGGGTGAGATCCGCCGGGCCTGTGCCGGAAGCCGGTCGGAAGCCCCGGGCGCCCAGGGTGAACACCAGGGTCAGGCCGGCGTCGGTGACCCGTACCAGGACCCGTTTGTCGGTGAGGGGGGCGAGGGTGTCCCGGGGAAGGATGCGCTGGGGCGCGAGGTTGAGGGCGGTGGTCAGCAGCCAGGTGGGGGGCAAGGCCGGCAGGCGGGCGCCCAGGCGGGCCAGGGGGGCGGGGAGGGTGAAAGCGGGCAGGGTGGGCACGATGGATCGGCTCCAGGGGTGGGGGTTAGCCGGCGACGTATTGTTCGAGCCCAGGCCGGCCGTGCCAGAAGCCGTTGCAGGGCTCCTCCGGCATCAGGGGGCGGCAGGCGGCGAAGGCCTCGGCGGGGGTCAGCCGGCCATCCAGGGTCTGGCGGAACAGCTCGAGCACGGCCAGGGTGTGCGCCCCCTGGGGGCTGACCCGCAGATGCGTGACGCCGGCGCCTGTCAGGCTGGGCAGTTCCGCCAGCAGATTGTGGACCCGCGCCGACTGGGTTTGCACCCCGTTGATGGTGAGGAAGGGCTGGCCGTCCTGGGTGGCCAGGGGCAGTCCGTCGGCGAAGTCGATGCAGCGGAAGGCGCAGGTGTCCTTCTGGAGGTTGAAGTGGCGGGCGGTGAAGCAGCGGGCGGAGATGGCCAGGGGCACCCGGCCGTAAGCCAGGGCCTCGATCTGGGGGGGCGTGGGGAGCTGGGCGCGGATGGCCTCGAGCTGGCCCCGGGACATTTCAAAGGGGATCACCCAGCGCTGGGCCCCCTTGTCCAGGAGCAGGCCCAGGGTGGCGGCGTTGAACACGTTGAGGGTGGGGCCGGCCACCCAGGGCCGGCGGTGGGTGGCGGCGCCGAGGAGGCGCACCGCCCCCATGTCGTTGGCCTCCACTGCGAATTGCCCCTGTTCGACGATCCGCACCACGGTCTTGAGGTCCGAGGCGGATTCAACCAGGACCTGGGAGGACAGCACTACTTCCTTGCCCGCCGCTGCCAGCATGCGGGCGATCTCCAGCCAGTCTGCCAGCCGCAGTTCGTGGCGGCGGGAGCACACCGTTTCTCCCAGGTAGATGACGTCCACCGGGGCGTCCGCCAGGCGGTTGTAGAAATCCAGGGTGGCCTGGCGGGGCCAGTAGTAGAGGAGGGGGCCGAGGGTGAGTTTCATGATGGAATCATCGGGAAGTTGGAGAGGGGGCGGAAAGGGATGCTTGCCCCCCGCCCCGGGGTTGGGCGACCCGGCCCTCCTGCCGCTTTCCGCACCCGAGGAAGATCACTTCCATGGCCGGTGATAGGCACCCAGGGTGTGGCTTTGCCCCTCCGACACCTTGTTCAGTTCGTTCATCCAGGTGGGCTCCACCCGGAAATTGGCCTGCTGGGCCACGGCCCGGTCGATGGCGGCGCGCCACACCTTGGTGACCTGGGTCACGTAGGCGGGGCTGCGCTGGCGGCCCTCGATCTTGATGGCTCGCACCCCGGCCTGGATGAGCTCCGGCAGAAGCTCCAGGGTGTTGAGGCTGGTGGGCTCCTCGATGGCGTAATAAGTTTCGTCCCCCACCTCGAAGCGGCCTTTGCACAGGGTCGGGTAGCCGGCCCGCTCGTGGTCCCCGAAGCGGTCGATGAGGACGCCTCCCACCCGGGTTTCCATGCCCCGGGGGGTCTGTTCCCAGCGCACATGCTTGCCCGGGGAACAGGCGCCGTTGCAATTGGGGGATTCACCAGTGGCGTAGGCCGACAGGGCACAGCGCCCCTCCACCATCACGCACAGGCCGCCAAAGCCGAAGATCTCAATCTCCACCGGGGTGCGGGCGATCACTTCCGTGACCTGGGCCAGGGACAGCACGCGGGGCAGGACGGCCCGCCGGATGCCGAATTCCTGGTGGTAAAAGTTGATGGCTTCCGGATTGGTGGCCGATCCCTGGACGGACAGGTGCAGGTGCAACTCGGGATAGCGGCGGCGGGCGTAGGCCATCAAGCCCGGGTCAGCCAGGATGATGGCGTCCACGCCGGCGTCCACGGCCCGGTCCACCGCGGCCGTCCAGAGGTCGAAGTTGTCGGCCTGGGGGTAGGTGTTGAGGGCCAGCAGCACTTGGCGGCGGCGGGCGTGGGCGTAGCGGATGCCCTCCCCCATGCTGGCTTCGTCGAAATTGAGGCCGCTGAAGTTGCGGGCGTTGGTGGCGTCCTTGAATCCGACGTAGATGCAGTCAGCGCCATGGTCCACCGCGGCCTTGAGGGCGGGCAGGCTACCCGCTGGGCAGACGAGTTCGGGCCGGGGCAGGGTCATGGGCCGCGCCATCCTCGGGTGGTTATGGGAGAGCGTGAGGATAGGCCGGGGCGGATGCGGGGGGCTTGACGGGGGTCAAGAGCCGTCAGGGTGTCAGTGCAGGCTCAGAAAAGGTTGGGCAGGCGGATGACGACGCCCAGGATGAGGCCGGTGAGGGTCAGATAAACGAAGGTTCTGGTCAGCATGGCACATGCCCGGCCACGGCGCCGGAGGTTGGCAGGTGCGGGAATGATATGACTTAAGTGATACTCCGGGGCGTGAATTCCTCCACGCCCCGCTTTGGGCCGCCTCAGGGGCTGCCCAGGTCCAGGTGATGGGCGTGGCCGTGGCTGGGCTTGATCAGGCGTTGGGGCAGCAGGGAACCCAGCACCATGGCCACGATGCCCGCCAGCATGGCGGCGAAGTGGGGTGGCACCACGGCTTCGGGGGCGACGGTTTCCAGTCCCAGCCAGACTACCAGGCCCACGAAGATGGAGGCCAGGGCGCCCTGGGTGGAGGCCCGCTTCCAGTACAGGCCGAAGGCCAGGGGCACGAAGGCAGTGGCCAGGGTCACCTTGTAGGCGTTTTCCACCATGCCGTGGATGCTCTCGCTGGAGTGCATGGCGTACCAGGTGACGAACAGGGCGAAGACCACCACCACCGCCCGGGTCAGCCACAGGAACTGGCGGTCGTCCATCTTGCGGAAGGTGCCCCGCAGGATGTTTTCCGAGAAGGTCACCGAGGGGGCCAGGAGGGTCCCGGAGGCGGTACTCATGATGGCCGACAGGAGCGCCCCGAAGAACATCACCTGGGCGAACAGGGGGGTGTGGGTGAGGATCAACTGGGGCAGGATCTGCTGGCTGTCGCTCTCCTGGTATCGGGCCACCAGTTCCGGGTCGATGAGGGTGGCGGAGTAAGCGATGAAGATGGGCACGAAGGCGAACAGGAAATAGCCCGAGCCCCCCAGGATGGAGCCCCGCACGGCGGTCTTTTCATCCCGGGCGGCGTTGACCCGCTGGAACACGTCCTGCTGGGGGATGGAGCCGAAACCCATGGTGAGGATGCCCGCCAGGAAGGCGATGATGTCCGCTCCGTCCAGGGCCGGCAGGAAGTTGAACTTTCCGGCCGCCTGGGCATGGGTCACCACGGTGCCGACGCCGCCGGCCATGTCGCCGATCAGCCAGGCGATGTAGGCCAGGCCGATGATGATGATGGTCATCTGCATGAAGTCGGTGAGGGCCACCGACCACATGCCACCGAACAGGGTGTACGCCAGCACGACGCCCGCGCCGACGAACATGCCCGTTTCCGTCGAGATGGCGCCGTTTGAGAGGGTGTTGAAGACCAGCCCCAGGGCGGAGATCTGGGCCGATACCCAGCCCAGGTAGGAGAGCACGATGGCAATCGAACACAGCACTTCCACGGTGCGGCCATAGCGCTGACGGTAGTAGTCCCCCAGGGTCAGCAGATTCATCCGGTAGAGGGGCCGGGCGAAGAACAGGCCCACCAGGATCAGGCACAGGGCGGCGCCGAAGGGGTCGGACCACAGGCCGCGCAGGCCTTCGTCCAGAAATGTGGCGGAAACTCCCAGCACCGTTTCCGAGCCGAACCAGGTGGCGAACACCGTGGCCACCGTGATGTATAGGGGCAGATGACGGCCGGCGGCCACGTAGTCGGTGGAGTTCTTGACCCGGGTCGCGGCATACAGGCCGATGGCGATGGAAACCAGAAGATAGAGGATGACGAAGCCGATCAGCATGACGGAGCCTTCAGGGTGGTCGGGCGGGGGTTGGATAGCTCCGGAGTGTAACAACGAACGGCCCTTCCAAGGGATGGACGATCCCCTGGAAGGGCCGTGGGGCGGGGGCTTCAGGCGCTGCGCCTGAGGGGCGGTTTCAGGGCCGAGAGGGTCTCGCCGATCACCTCGCATGCCCAGTCCAGGGTGGCTTCGTCGATGATCAGGGGTGGGGCCAGGCGGAGCACCGTGCCGTGGGTGTCCTTGGTGAGGATCCCCCGGGCCAGCAGCCATTCCGCGCCCTGATGGGCGCTGGCCAGGGCCGGTTCCAGGTCGATGCCGGCCAGCAGGCCGCGCCCCCGGACCTCCCGGATGCAGGGGGTGTCAATGCGGTGAAGCTGGGTCATCAGCCGCGCCCCCAGGGCGGCGGTCCGCGCCACCAGGCCTTCGTCTTCCAGCAGATCCAGGGCGGCCAGGGCCACGCTGGCCCCCAGGGGATTGCCGCCAAAGGTGGAGCCGTGGTCGCCGGGGCGGAATACGTCCATCACCGCCCGGTCCGCCAGGAAAGCGGACACCGGCAGCAACCCGCCCCCCAGAGCCTTGCCCAAAATCAGCCCGTCGGGCCGCACCCCTTCATGGTGGCAGGCCAGCAGCTTGCCGGTGCGGCCCAGGCCGGTCTGGACTTCGTCGGCGATCAGCAGCACCTTGTGCCGGCGGCAGATCTGGGCGCAGCGGGCCAGCCAGCCCATTGGCGGCACCACGATGCCCCCTTCTCCCTGGATCGGTTCCACCAGGAAGGCGGCGGTGTTGGGGGTGATGGCCCGCTCCAGGGCGGTGGCGTCCCCATAGGGAATCCGCTTGAAGCCCGCCGGGAAGGGGCCGAAGCCCTGACGGTACTGGGCTTCCGAGGACATGCCGACGATGGCGATGGAGCGGCCGTGGAAATTGCCATCGCAGGCAATGATCTCGGCCTGGTCAGGGGCCACCCCCTTGACCGTGTAGGCCCACTTGCGGGCCGCCTTCAGGGCTGTTTCCACCGCCTCCAGGCCGGTGTTCACCGGCAGGGCCGCCTCATAGCCGAACAGAGCGGTGAGGCGTTCCAGCAGCAGGGGCAGACGGTCGTTGGAGTAGGCCCGGGAGGTCAGGGCCAGGCGCCCGGCCTGCTCGGTCAGGGCCTGGAGCAGACGCGGATGGGCGTGGCCGAAGCTCACCGCCGAGTAGGCGCTCATCATGTCCAGATAGCGTTTGCCCTCCACGTCCAGCAGCCAGACCCCTTCGCCCCGGGTGAACACCACCGGCAGGGGGGCGTAGTTGTGGGCGCCGTGGGCTTGTTCCAGGTGGCGCAGTTCGCCGGTGGTGGGGCCCAGGATGGCTTCCGCCAGGGCCACCACCCAGTCGGCGGTGCGGCCATGGGGATCCGCGGCCGGTACGTACTCGACGATTTCCAGGGCCACTAGGTCGGCGCAGGCCCGTAGGGCGTGGAGATTGTCGGCCAGATCCCGGGGGTCCAGGCCCAGGGGTTCGGGACAGGTCACGCCGGGGGCCGCCACCGGGTCCAGGGCGTCCAGATCCACGCTCACTCCAAAACCGACGGTAGCGCTGCGGGCGATGGTGAGGGCCTCTCCCAGGATGGTGGCCAGGCCCCGCCGCCGCACCTCGTCCATGCCGAAGATGCGTACCCCCAGGCGGGTGAGGCGGGCCAGCTCCTCGGGCTCCCAGGCGCGGGCGCCGATCACGCAGACGTGATCCGGGTCCAGGCGGGGGCCGGGGATATCGGTCATGTCCGGGCCGCCTTCCCCCAGCAGGGCCGCCAGGGGCATGCCGTGGATGTTGCCGGAGTGGGTGGTGTCGGGGGTGTGGCTGTCCAGGTGGGCGTCGATCCAGATCAGCCCCAGCCCGCCGCGGGGCGCCAGCTGCCGGGCCACGCCGCGCCAGGTGCCGATGGCGATGGCGTGGTCGCCCCCCAGCACCAAGGGGAGGGCACCGCTCGCCAGGGTGGATTCCACCCGGTCCGCCAGTTCCCGGCCCAGGGCTCCGGCCTCCCGCAGGCGCTCGGCCATGGGGCCGTCATGGGACGAGGGGGCGCAGTGCAGCGGGGGGGCAATGCGGACCTCGTGACCGCCTTGGGCCAGGGCGGTTCGCAGCTTGTCCTGCAGCGCCACGGGGCCGCTGGCGGGGCCAGCGTGGGGGGCGCCCAGGCTGGAGGGGACGCTGAGGATCTGGATGGGGCTGGACGAGATGGCCATGGGACGACCTCCTTGATGGACCAAGCCGGGCGGATTGTGTCCGCCGACGCTCACTTAGAGCGGGCCTGGCCCGGATTCGTTCAAGGCGGAGGGCCGCCCCGGGCGTGAATCCGCGGGTTGCTAGCGTGCCATCATCCAGGGCCACAGCTCCCAGCCGGCCAATCCCACCAGCAGCAGCACGGCTGCCGCCAGCCAGCGCCGGGTGCGCTGCTGCTGTTCGGCCAGGCGGGCCAGTTCGGCGGCCATGCCGTCCATGCGCTCCGGCGCGGCCAGGGCCTTGTGGGCCAGACGGGGTAGCTGGGGCAGGGTAGCGGCCCAGGCGGGGGCCTCTTCCTTGAGGTGGCGCAGCAGGGCCCGCCAGCCCATCTGGTCGTCCATCCAGCGTTCCAGGAAAGGCTTGGCGGTCTTCCACAGATCCAGGTTGGGGTCGAGCTGGCGCCCCAGTCCCTCGATGTTGAGAAGGGTTTTCTGGAGCAGTACCAGTTGGGGCTGGACCTCCATCTCGAAGCGGCGGGCGGTCTGGAACAGGCGTAACAGGGTCTTGCCGAAGGAGATGTCCTTCAGGGGCTTGTCGAAGATGGGTTCGCAGACCGCCCGGATGGCGGATTCGAATTCGTCCACCCGGGTGCCCGGCGGCACCCAGCCGGCCTCGATGTGGGCCTGGGCGACCCGCTTGTAGTCCCGCTTGAAAAAGGCCAGGAAGTTCTGGGCCAGGTAGTTCTTGTCCACTTCATTGAGGGTGCCGACGATGCCGAAATCCAGTGCGATGTAACGTCCGTCGGGGGCCACGAAGATGTTGCCCGGATGCATATCGGCGTGAAAGAAGCCGTCCCGGAAGACCTGGGTGAAGAAGATTTCCACCCCCGCCCGGGACAGGGCCGCCAGGTCCGTGCCCTGGGCCAGCAGGGCTTCGTTGCGGGAAATGGGGATGCCCCGCATGCGCTCCATCACCATCACCGAGGGGCCGCAGTAATCCCAATACACCTCGGGCACGATGAGCAGGCGGGAGTCCTTGAAATTGCGCCGCAGTTGGGAGCAGTTGGCGGCTTCCCGCATCAGGTCCAGTTCGTCCCGCAGGTACTTGGCAAACTCCGCCACCACTTCCCGGGGCTTGAGGCGGCGGGCCTCCGGCCACGCCTTGTCAAGCAGCCAGGCGCCCACTTCCAGCAGGGCCAGATCGTGGGCGATGACCCGGTCGATGCCCGGGCGCAGCACCTTGATCGCCACCTCGGTGCCGTCGGGAAGCTGAGCGAAGTGGACCTGGGCCACCGAGGCGGAGGCCACCGGCTCCCGCTCGAAGCGGGTGAAGACCTCATCCACCGGCCGGCCGTAGAAGGCCTCCAGCAGGGCGATGGCTTCCGGCGTGGGGAAGGGGGGCACCCGATCCTGGAGCAGGGCCAGTTCGTCCGCCAGGTCCGGCGGCAGGAGATCCCGCCGGGTGGACAGCACCTGGCCGAACTTGACGAAGATGGGGCCCAGGGATTCCAGGGCCCGGCGCAGACGCACCGCCCGGGGTTCGGAAAAACGCCGCCAGAAGAACAGCACCCGCCACAGCCCCCCCAGGCGGGCCTGGGGGTCGGCGTCCACCACCATCTGATCGAGGCCGAAACGCAGACCGACGGAAATTATCTTGGCAAGGCGAAAGAGACGCACGGGGCGGGTGGGCGGGGCAAAAGCGGCAATGTAGCGGGAAAGCCGCCAGGGGAAAAGCGCCGTAACCTGCCGGACCGGGGCCGGGCGGTCGATCCGGTATAATCACAAGCTTTTGAATTCATTCGAGTGCCATGAGCGCCGACCCCAAATCCCAACTTGCACAATTGCTGCGGGCCGCTCTCCAGCGTGTGGCCCCCGACCTGATCGACACCCCGGTCACCCTGGATCGCCCGAAACAGGCTTCCCACGGCGACTTCGCCACCAACCTGGCTCTCCAGCTGGCCAAGCCCGCCCGGCGCAATCCCCGGGAACTGGCGTCGGCCCTCCTGGATGCCCTGCCGCCTTCCGCCCTGGTGGCCAAGGCCGAGGTAGCCGGCGCCGGCTTCATCAACTTCACCCTGGCCTCCAGCGCCAAGACCGCCGTGGTGAGCAACGTGCTGGCCCGGGGCGAAGATTTCGGCCGCGGCGCGGCGCGGCATTCGAAGGTGCAGGTGGAGTTCGTCTCCGCCAACCCCACCGGGCCCCTGCACGTGGGCCATGGCCGGGGCGCGGCCTATGGGGCCTCCCTGGCGGAGGTACTGGCCTTTGCCGGCTTCGATGTCACCCGGGAGTACTACGTCAATGACGCCGGCCGGCAGATGGACATCCTGGCCCTGTCCACCTGGCTGCGCTACCTGGCCTTCTTCGACATCGAAGTGCCTTTTCCCCCCAATGGCTACCAGGGGGGCTACGTCATCGACATGGCCCGCCAGATCGTGGAGGCCCACCAGGACCGTTACGCCAAGGCCACCGCAGCCCAGGTGCTGGCGGATGCGCCGGACGTGGAGGCCGACAAGGAAGCCCACCTGGATGCCCTCATCGCCAACGCCAAGCGTCTCCTGGGGCCGGACTGGGAGTACATCCACCAGTTTGCCCTCACCGAGCAGCTGGCCGACGGCCGGGCCGATCTGGAGGAGTTCGGGGTCCATTTCGACCACTGGTTTTCCGAGAAGAGCCTGTTCGATACCGGTTTGGTGGCCCAGGCGGTGGCGGAACTGGACGCCCGCGGCCACCTCTACGTGCAGGACGGCGCCAAGTGGTTCCGCTCCAGCGCCTTCGGCGACGAGAAGGACCGGGTGGTGCAGCGGGAAAACGGGCTCTACACCTACTTCGCCTCCGACATTGCCTACCATGCCAACAAGTACCAGCGGGGTTTCGACCGGATCGTGGACATCTGGGGTGCCGACCATCACGGTTACATCCCCCGGGTGAAGGGCGCCCTGGTGGCCCTGGGCCTGGACCCGGCCCGCCTGGAAGTGGCCTTGGTGCAGTTCGCAGTGCTCTACCGCAACGGCCAGAAGGCCGCCATGTCCACCCGTTCCGGCGAGTTCGTCACCCTGCGGGAACTGCGGGGCGAGGTGGGCAACGATGCCTGCCGCTTCTTCTACGTGCTGAGGAAGGCCGACCAGCACCTGGATTTCGACCTGGACCTGGCCAAGAGCCAGAGCAACGAAAACCCGGTGTATTACATCCAGTATGCCCATGCCCGGGTGTGCTCGGTGCTCAACCAGTGGGGCGGCGAGGCGGCCGAACTGGCCGGGGCTGATCTTGCCCTGCTGGCCGGGGAGCGGGAGCTGGCCCTGTGCGCCCGCCTGGCAGGCTTTCCGGAGGTGGTCCAGACCGCCGCCGAGGATTACGCCCCCCACCAGATCGCCTTCTATCTGAAGGATCTGGCCGGGGAGTTCCACAGCTGGTACAACGCCGAGCGCATGCTGGTGGATGATGAAGCCCTCAGGCTCGCCCGGGTGGCCCTGGCGGCGGCCGTGCGCCAGGTGCTGGCCACCGGGCTGGCGCTCCTGGGCGTGTCCGCGCCCCAATCCATGTAATCCGAGGAAGCTGTCATGGCCCGGGATCAGAAGTCGCAAGCCAAGCCCAAACCCCAGTCCGCCGGCAAAAGCCAAGGGGGCGTGCTGGTGGGGATTTTCATCGGGCTGCTGCTGGGGGCCCTCCTGGCGGCGGGGGCGGCCCTGTATTTCATGCGTACCGCCCCGGTGCGCCAGCCCGAGCCCAATCGGCCCACCGTCGCGCCTGAACCCACCGCGCCGCCGGTGGCCCTGCCGGGCAAGCCTGGGGACAAGCCGGTGGAAAAGCCCCAGTTCGACTTCTACAAGATCCTGCCCCAGGGGGATAGCTCGGTGCCCGAGCCCAGTCCGGACAACGTGGCGGCCCACCTGGCGCCCTCCGGGCAGCGCCCGGCGGCGCCCAGCGACAAGCTCTACCTCCAGGTGGGGGCTTTCGAGGATCCCGCCGAGGCGGACAACCTCAAGGCCCGCCTGGCCCTGATGGGTATCGAGGCCAGTTCCCAGCGGGTGGAGTTGCCGGAAAAGGGCGCGGTGCACCGGGTGCGGGTCGGCCCCTATGCCAGCGTGGAAGCCCTGAATGGGGTGCGCGCCCAGTTGGTCCAGGCGGGCATCCCGGTGGCCGTGGTGAAGAACAAACCGTGAGCGCGGTGGCGGGAACGTCCCGTGTTCCCCTCCGTCTCAGTCATTCAACGATCAATCCGGAGCACAGCATGCAGCGTCGCCTCGTTCTCAAGCAGATGGCCGCCCTGGGCGGTCTGGCCCTAGTCGGTTCCCGCGCCCTGGCCCAGGGCGCCCCCTACACCGTCCTGCCCACGCCCCAGCCCACCGAGGCCAAGGGCAAGGTGGAGGTGATCGAGTTTTTCTCCTACGGCTGCCCCCACTGCCATGATTTCGATCCGCTGCTCACTGGCTGGGTCAAGAATCTCCCCAAGGATGTGAATTTCCTGCGGGTGCCCATCACCTTCAATCGCCCCGAATGGGCCGCCTACGGTCGCATTTACTACGCCCTGGAGGCGATGGGTGAGCTAGACCGGCTCCACCCGGAAGTCTTCAAGGCCCTCCACGAATCCCACATTCCCATCCATGAAGAAGCCGCCCTGCTGGACTGGGCGGCCAGCAAGGGCGTGGACCGCAAGAAGCTGGCCGAGACCCTTCGCTCCTACGGTGTCCTGCAGGCGCGCATGCCCAGGGCGCTCCAGGTGGCCGCCGCCTACAAGGTGACGGGCGTGCCGCTCCTGGCGGTGGATGGCAAGTGGATGATTTCTGCTAGTGGCGCCAAGGGGTTCGACAACATGCTCAAGGTGGCCGACGAGCTGATCCTCAAGGCCCGCAAGGAACAGGGCCGGAGCTGAGCCGGTGGGGGGTTCCCGGGAGCAGGACGGCCCGCCTGGCGGGCCGTTGGTTTTTCTGACCGGTGCGTCCAGCGGCCTGGGGGAGGCTTTCGCCCGCCACTACGCCGCCCGGGGCGCGACCCTGGGTCTGGTGGCCCGGCGCGGGGAGCGGCTGGCGGAACTGGCGGCGGGATTGCCCGGCAGCCATCGCTGGTATGCCGTGGATGTGGCGGATGCCCCGGCCCTGGGGCGGGCGGCCGGTGATTTCATGGCCCGCTTCGGCGTGCCGGACATTGTCATTGCCAATGCTGGGGTGTCGGTGGGCACCCTCACCGAATGGGCCGAGGACCTGGCGGCTTTCGACCGCGTGTTGCGCACCAATGTGCTGGGGGTGGTGGCCACCTTCCAGCCCTTCGTCGAGGCCATGCGGGCGCGGGGCAGCGGGCGACTGGTGGGGATCGCGTCGGTGGCGGGGGTGCGGGGCCTGCCCGGCGCCGGGGCCTACAGCGCCTCCAAGGCGGCGCTAACGCGTTATCTGGAAAGCCTGCGGGTGGAGCTGCACGGCAGCGGGGTGAAGGTGGTAACCCTGGCGCCGGGATACATCGCGACCCCCATGACGGCGGTCAATCCCTACCCCATGCCCTTCCTGCTCCAGGCCGATGACGCCGCCCGCCGGATGGCCCGGGTGATCGAGGCGGGCCGGGCCCATGGGGTGGTGCCCTGGCAGATGGCCCTGGTGGCGCGGATTCTGGGGGCGTTGCCCAACGGTCTGTACGACCGCCTGTTCGCCCGGGCCGGCCGCAAGCCCCGGGGCTTGCCCCTGTGAGGATAGTCCGGGCGCCCTCAAGTTAAAGTGGGGTCGTCCGTTGACGGGCTTATCCGACAAGCCCGATCCCTGGAGTTTTCCATGGCAGCAGCCCCCTTTGAGCGCCGTGCGCGGCAGCGCTTCATCACCCTGCGAGCAGGCGATTCGCCCTTCCGGATGTGGCTGAACGGCTCGGAAGTCCCCCTGGACGATCTTTCCGTGGAGGGTTTTTCCCTGCAGCTTTCCACCCCGCCCTCCGCCGAGGCGGAATTCGAGTTCGTGCTGCGTTTCGAGGGCCGTCCCGGGGAGATCGCCGGGTGGGCCCGGGCGGTGAATTTTCAGCGATGGACGGGGTCGGGCCTGGTGGGGTGCCGCTTCGTGAGCTTTGGCGGTGATGGCCTGGCGCGCCTGCGGGGCTGGCTGTCGGGCCACGTGGTGGCCTGCTCGGCCCTGCCTCTGTCGCCCCAGGAGGCCGTGGCCATCGTGAATGGCCCCTCCATTGTGTGAGGGACCCGAACGGACCTGGCGCCCATCGGGTGGGGGATTGCTCTACGTCGATCCCTCTCCGGGCATGGAATCAGCCACCACTTCCCCATTGGCAGCCTGAAAGCACTTGTTAAAACCGTGGGCAGTCGGTTGGGCGACTGTTATTGTTCGCCCGCCCCCACTGGATACCTGCCCATGACCGAACCCCAGCCCAACAATCCCCTCCACGGCATCACCCTGGAAAAGCTCCTGACCGGGCTGGTGGCCCGCCTTGGCTGGGCCGAGTTGGGGCGACGGGTGGAGATCCGCTGCTTCAACCACGAACCCAGCATCGCCTCCAGTCTCAAGTTTCTGCGCCGTACCCCCTGGGCCCGGGAGCAGGTCGAGGCGCTTTATCTGCAAGGGCTGGGCGGCGGCACCTCCCGGCCCGGCGCCCCTCAAGGCGGATTTCACAAGAGCGGAACCCAGGCATGAAAACCCCCGGCAGGATCGAACCCCTGGTGACCGAAGGTTTGGTGGATCAGGTGCTGCGTCAGCTCATGAGCGGCAAGGAAGCCAACGTTTATGTGGTCCAGTGCGGAGAGGAACTGCGCTGCGCCAAGGTCTATAAGGAGGCCAACAAGCGTGGCTTCCATACCGCGACCGACTACACCGAGGGCCGCAAGACCAAGAACAGCCGCCAGGCCCGGGCCATGGCCAAGCGCTCGCGCTACGGCCGCCAGGAGCAGGAAATGGCCTGGCAGCACGCCGAGGTGGACGCCTTGCGCCTGCTGGCCGGCGTGGGCGTGCGGGTGCCGACTCCCTACGACTTTCACGAAGGCGTGCTGCTGATGGAGCTGGTGGCCGATGAGGATGGCGAACCGGCCCCCCGCCTCAATGACGTGGTGCTCGATGAGGATACCGCCCGGCGCTACCACGCCGATCTGGTCCGCCAGGTGGTCCGCATGCTGTGCGCAGGGGTCGTGCACGGGGATCTCTCCGAGTACAACGTGCTGGTGGATCGTGATGGGCCGGTGATCATCGATCTGCCCCAGGCGGTGGATGCGGCCGCCAACAACAACGCCCGCCGCATCCTGGAGCGGGACGTGGCCAACCTGGCCGCCTATTTCGGGCAATTTGCCCCGGATCTGCTGGGTAAGGATTACGGCAAGGAAATCTGGGCGCTCTACGAATCCGGCAAGCTCCATCCCGACAGCCCCCTCACCGGGGTTTTCCGGGCGGACCAGCCGGTTTCCGATCTGGGCGAGGTCCTGCGGATCATCGAGGCGGCCCGGGAGGAAGAGGACGCACGGCAAGCGGGCCGGGCCGCGGCCGCCGAGGCCTGAAGGGAGGCCCCCATGCGCCCCTGTTTCACCATTGCCCCCGAGGAGGTGGAGATCACCGCCATCCGTGCCCAAGGGGCCGGCGGGCAGAACGTCAACAAGGTTTCCAACGCGGTACACCTGCGTTTCAACATCGCGGCCTCGTCCCTGCCGGAGGCCATCCGGGAACGGCTCCTGCACCTGGGCGACCAGCGCATCAGCAAGGACGGCGTCATCATCATCAAGGCCCAGTC
>JAVEWG010000064.1:0-11746 GCA_034004685.1 Rhodocyclaceae bacterium
TAGGAGGCGAACAGGGGCGCCGACAGATCGATGCCCGGCATCACCTGCAGCCAAGTGGGGGTGAAGGAGACGCCGGCGGTGTAGAAGTCGTCGTCGGCGCAACCCTTGATTTCCGCCAGGGTGTTGCAGGTGGCAGCGGTCCCCTTGGCCCGGTAGAGGCGCTCGTTCTTGGTCACCTTGTCCAGATGGCTCCAGCCCAGCTCGCCAACCAGGGAAGCGCTGTTGAACAGGAAAGACTCGCCGAAGGTGGAAACCGCGTTCAGGACGCCATGCCAGGTGGTGCCCCGGGCGCCTTCCCAGCGACCGGCGGGGCCGGCCGAGCTGGAGGTGACGCTGGTCAGGGCGCCGTTGCGGCGCTGGCTCAATTCAGCCGCGACGGAAACCCCGGCGATGTTCTTGGCCAGGGAAACCCCCAGGATCTCCACGTCGGTGGCATAGACGGCGCGGGTATCGAAGCCCACGCCGTAAAGGGGCGGGACGAAATTGGGCTGGGCCGCCCAGGCGCCCTTGTCGTCGAACTTGCGGTAATACACGCCCAGCGTGCCATCGAGCCAGGCGGGGCTCCACTTCAGGGCCAGGCCCACGTCGCCCTTGTCGCCCTCCTGGGCCGGACCACGTCCGATATTGGGCCCTTCCATGATGATGTCGGCACCGGCGAAGAAGGTGCCACCCTCGGCCAGGCGATTGGGCTTCCAGTCGAAGGTGTATTGACCCAGCATCGTCAGCTCGGTGGACAGGGGCAGCACGGCGGAGAACTGGGTCATCGGCAGAGCCGTTTCCTTGGCGGAGGCCCCGGGGTTGGCGATGCTCTTGCGCCCATCGCTGGGGTTTTGGCCGTAGGCCACCGAGTTGGTGCTGCCGAACAGGCCCTCGCCCCACACCACCGCATGACGGCCCAGCTTGATGTTGGCGGTACCCGCCTCGCCCACCGGCACGTTGAAGAACACGAAGGCATCCAGGAACTCCCCCGACGGACCCTGGTAATAGCGGGTCACATCGGAGGTGAATTCCTGGTTCTTGTAGCTCACCGCGGCGATGTTGGGATTCTTGGCCGACTTGCTGCCGTAAGCATCATCCACCCAGCCCGCCGCGCTGACCCGGGCGCCGACCATGCCCTTCCAGGTGATGTCGAATTCGCCCAGCAGATCGAGGCGATTAGTGATGACGTCGTGCTTGTCGAAGAGGAAGTCGCTCTCGTCGTAGTTCGGGTTGTTGGCCAGATCGGGATCCCGGTCCTTCATCCGGAAACCCAGGTTGTAGCGCACGGTGGTATCGAGGCGCACCGCGAAATCCGGGTTGCCGGTATCGACGATGAAAGCCTGCGCCGACCCCGCGATACCCATGGAAAAGCCGGCCCCGATCATCGCGGCCAGGATCCGGCGACGCGAAATGGGGACGCAACAAACATGATGTTTGTTCATCAAGACAGTCTCCTCCTTGTGTTTTTGGCTCCTGTGCCGCAATCCCGCGACCAGACAGGCCTATTTTTTTGCCAAGACCCGCACCCCTCTCGGGGCACCAGGATCATTGGACTGGGCCCACTATCCTGTTGACGCGCATCAAGAGCAATAGACAGGGACTAAAAACATTGTTTAGCAAAAGTCATGGAATCCGGCCTGGACGACTTCCTGCGACGATCCGCCGGCGCGGGCTCAAGCCGGCCCAACCCCCTCGTGGCAGGCACCGCCTGCGCCCATGGCGAGCACGCCGGGCCGTGCGTCCGGCATCACCGGCAACGGCTTGAAACGCTATGCAAATTGCGGCGCGGGCCGGCAACCCCGCCGGCGGGGCGGGAGGGCGCACGCCCAGGGTCGGTTGACCTTGAATTCGGGGCGGGTGATTCCAATGTCGAAAGCCCCTAATCCAGGGCCGCCGCCATTTTCCTCAGCTCCGGCTTGGCAATCTTGCCGGCGATGGCGAGCTTGGGGAGGGCCGCCAGGAAGTACACCCGGCGGGGCACCTTGAAGCGGGACAGGCGCTCGCCGCACAGGGCCAGCACCGTTTCCCGCAGCGCCCCTTCCTGGGGCGCCCCCTCCCCCCGCACCACGAAAGCCACCGCCACCTCGAAGAGGGCCGGATCGGGCTTGGCCACCACCGCCACCTCGCCCACCCCGGGGACACTGGCGATGAGCCGCTCGATTTCCAGGGCAGAGACGTTTTCGCCTCCCACCTTGAGCCGGTCAGCGCCCCGGTCCTGGTAATAGAAATCTCCATCCTCTCCCAGGCGCACGATATCCCCGGTGCGGAACCAGCCATCTTCGGTAAACGCCTTGGCATTGGCCTCATCGTTGCGGAAATAGCCGCTGAAGATGCGCACGCCCCGGGTCGCCCGCACCAGCAGTTCGCCAATCTCGCCAAAGCCGCAGGGCCGACCGCTGTCCTGGTCCACCGCCATGACCTGGTAGCCGGGGGTCGGCCGGCCCAGGGTGTTGGGGGCCCAGATATCGGAGAAACCGGTGGTCAGCACCGGTGCCACCAGCTCGCTCATCCCGTAGCAGCCCATCAGGCGGGCGCCACAGCTGCGGGCAAAGGCCTCGGCGTAGTCCCCGGAGCCGGTAAACACCTTCAGACGCAGCTGGTCCAGGGGCGGCCGGGGGCCCACGCCATTGACCAGCAAGGGCATCACGGCGGAGTGGGTGACCCCATGCTTGGCGACCACCTCCCAGTAGCGGGTGACGGTGAAGCGTGGCAGCAGCAGGAAGGCACCCCCCGCCCCCAGGGCCACCGCGATGGTCCAGGTCTGGGCGTTCAGGTGGTAGAAGGGCATCTGGGCCAGATGCACGTCCTCCGGCTTGAAATCGAACTGGAGCGGCAGCAGGCGCGCCGCCCACAGGATATTGGCGTGGGTATGGACCACCGCCTTGGGCCGGCTGGTGGTCCCGGAGGTAAACACGATGCCGATGGGCAGGAGGGGGTCGGGCTTGCGCCGGGGTGCCTGCGCCGGGTCGCCGTACAAGGCCTCGAAGGTGGCCTGGCCATGGTCGGCATCGGCCGGAGCGGGGGGATCGCCGGCATCGTTGTCGGTCACCGCGATCCAGGCCAGCCGGCTGGCGTGGGCCTTGAGCAGGTGGGCGTAGCGGGGCTGGGTGATGGCCGCCACCGGCTCGGCCTGCTCGATGAAATAGTCCAGTTCCGTCTGGGTGCTGTGGGTGCCGGTGGTCACGGCGGTGGCGCCGACCACCGCGCTGGCATACCAGGCGATCACCATTTCCGGACTGTTGTCGCCATGGATCAGAAGCCGGTCTCCCACTCCCACACCCCGGCCGGCCAGCCCGGCGGCCACCGCCTGGACCTCCCGCCAGAAGGCGCCGTAGGTCCAGGTCCGGTCCCGACCGGACCCCGGCTCCCAGATCATGAAGGGGTGGTTGCCCCGCCCCTGGGCCGTGCGGGCCAGTAAGGCAGGAATGTCCTGGCCGCCAAATTCATAGCGGGCGGCCAGTTCCAGATCGGTGTGGGGCATTGCGGTCATCCTCGTTCGGAAGTTGGCGCTTCAGCAGCCTGTCGCGCCGTTGTGCCATCGGGGCCGTTGCCGGACGGGTTTGCCACGCCATCGGCGCCACGGTCACGGGACGGACAACCACTATCCCGTTGCCGCCGGCCCGGGACAATAGACTCTGGCTAAAGATTCTCTTTAGCAAAAACCCGGGAATCCGGCGCCCGGATCAAACCCGAAGGTCGGTTGACCTTGGCCGGGGCGGCCCCACCCAGGGCAGCATCAAGCCGGCCAGCAGGCAGAGGGCGGCGGTGGGGTAGAACGCCCAGGCGTAGCTGCCGAAGTGGTCGAACACCACGCCCGCCAGCAGCGACCCGATGGCCGCCGCCAGGGTGCCCAGCAGCAGCATGATGCCCATCAAGGAAGCGTAGGCGGCCCGGCCGAAGTAGTTGACCAGCAAGGTGACCATGCACGGATAGGCGGCCGAATCCCCGACCCCCAGGAGGAAGGCCGCGCCGTACAGGGCCGGAGCACTGGTGGCCGTCACCGCCAGGGCCATGCCGGCAGCCATCAGCCCCATGGCGCCGCCCCAGATGAAGCGCGGCTCCACCCGGTCCCCCAGGGTCCCCACCACCAGCTTGCCGGCAAACCCCGCCAGGGGCAGGAAAGCCAGGAACAGGGCGGCCCGGCCCGGGTCATGGCCGAGATCCCTGAAATGGACCACCCCATGGCCGGCCATCATGCCGAAGGTGGCCAGGGCCCACACGGTGGCCAAGGCCACCAGCCACCAGCAGGGGTGGCCCAGGGCCTCCCGCACTGGCCAGTCCACGGTGGTCCGATAAATCCCCTGGCGCTCCCCGGCCTCCCGTTGCGGCTGGCTGGCGGGGGGCGCTTCCGGGGCCCCATCCGGAGCCGGGCTCGAATCGGCCGGGGGGTCGGTGACGAACAAGGCCGCCAGGGCGGCGGCAAGCAGGCAGGCCACGGCCAGAGCCAGCCAACCCGCCCGCCAGTTGCCGCCGAAGGCGCCAATCACCGCTTCGAACAACGGGGCGGCGATGAAGCCCCCCAGGGCCGTACCGCTCAGCATCACGGTGATGGCCAGGGCCAGGCGCCGCCTGAACCAGTGGGCCACCAGGGTTTCAGCAGGCAGCAGCCCCCCCAGGGCGGCGCCGACGCCCAGTACCAGGCCATAGGCGATCAAGACCCCGATCATGTCCTTGACCCAAAGCCCCATCCCCAGAGCGCCGCAAGCCGCCAGCAAGGAGCCCGCCAGCAAGCTGCGCCGGACGCCCCAGCGGGTGACCGACAGTCCCACCAGGGGCAGCGCCAGTCCCAGGGACAAGCCGTAAGCGCCGAAGGCCAGCCCCAGGGACTTGCGGTCCAGATCCAGGGCGGCGGCCATATGGCTGTTCATGATGCTGCCACCGAAATAGGTGAAGCCCGTGTTGATGGCGGTGATGAGGCACAGGGTAGCCACCAGCGGCCATGGGGACAAACCCATCCGAGCGTTCATTCCTGGCCCCCAGGAACCGTGGAACCGGACCGATTGGTCCAGGACTTCTGCAATGCAAGGCGGCTTTCAGCCCGCCACGGACTGCCGAAGAACCCAATGCCACCAGGGGTGCGCTTGCGCACCAGGCGGGCTGAAGCCCGCCCGACGTCCGCCCGACGGGGGCGTTCGGGCTCGACGCGATCCCCCGCGGTCGATGGGAGCACGCCCTAAGCCAGCACCTGGACGATGGCCACCCCGAGCTCATAGCGCCCCACCCCGGCCTGGTGGCAGCGCTTGACCTGCACCTTGGCCTTCAGGGCCGGCGTGCGGGAACCCTGGGGCGGCATGATCTCCACCTCCAGCACCTCTCCAGCCCCCGGCACATAGGCGGTCACCAGGGTCATCCCGCCCACCGAGAGCTCCAGGCACTGGGCCATCACCGGCTGCCCCACCCGGGGGCGCAGCAGGGCTGGGCAGCCTAGGGGAATGCGGCGGTCGAGTCGGCGCTCCTGGGGATTGCGGGCGGTCATGGGTTTCCTCGGGTTCAGCAGGGTCGGAATGGTATCGGCCGGCACCGTGAAATCTTGAAGGAAATCCCCGTCCTCGCCCCCAATGGGCTCGGACCACGACCAGGGGTGGATGGGAGCTCGCCCCAGAAAAAAACCCGGCCGGGGCCGGGTCAAGCGTCCGCCCCGGGCAGGGGGCGCAACACGCAAGGAATCAGGTCCCGATCACCCCGCCGTTGTCCTTGGTGATCACCACCACCCCGGAGCGGGGCTTATGAACACCCCCTGCGCTATAGACGGTGGCACCGTTGGCGCCGTTGTCGGGCCAGGATGAGTTGGCGGTGAAGCTGCCGCTCCAGTCCTCCCCCGGGTGCTGGATGCCCACGAACATCGTCCGCCCGTCGGGGGTGCCGGTGACCCCGGTGACCTCGGAGTTGGGGGGGCTGGTGAGGAAGCGGCGGGTCTCCCCGGTGGAGGGGTCGGCGCACAGCATCATGTTGCCGCCGATGTTCCCCCAGTCCCCCTTGGCGTCGCCCGGCTGGTCGGTCTGGATCCACAGGCGGCCGTTCTGGTCGAACCACAGGCCATCCGGGGCACCGTAGTCGTCGCCGTTGATGTTGCCGGAATAGCCCACGCTCTGGCCGCCGTATTCGCCAGGGGTATAGCTGGCCCCCAGGGTCTTGCTGGTGGCGCTGTCGCCGCACTGGACGAAGATGTCCCACTGGAAGGTGGTGGCCGCCACGCTGCCACCGCTCTCCCGCCAGCGGATGATGTGGCCGTAGTCGTTATCCGGCCGGGGGTTGGCGGCGTCCACCGGCGGGTTGGCGCTGGCGGCAGTGGAGCTGCCGTCGGCCTTGTTGCTGGAGACCGGGGTATTGCCACGCCGGCTGTTGTTGGTGAGGGTGAGGTACACCTCCCGGGTGGTGGGGTGGATGGCGACCCACTCGGGGCGGTCCATCATGGTGGCACCGAGCCGGTCGGCGGCCTGGCGGCACTTGATCACCACCTCCCCCTGGTCGGCGAAGCCGTTCTCCGGGGTGAGGCCGTTCTGGCCCCACACCAGGGGCAGCCACTGGCCGGAACCGTCGGCGTTGAACCTGGCCACGTACAGGGTGCCACTATCCAGCAGATCCCGGTTGAGGGCCCGGCTACGGGGGCTGTAGCGCTTGGCGCAGACAAACTTGTAGACGTACTCGTTACGCTCGTCGTCTCCCATATACACCACCACCCGGTAGTCGTCCCCCACCACCACCCCCGCGCTCTCGTGCTTGAAGCGGCCCAGGGCGGTGCGCTTGACCGGGGTGCTGTCCGGATCCCAGGGGTCGATCTCCACCACCCAGCCAAAGCGGTTGGCTTCATTGCGGTGCTCGTTGATGTCGAAGCGGCCATCCACTTCATGCCAGCGATAGCCGAAGCCGGCGGCGGCCAGGCCGTAGCGCTTTTCATGGCTGGTGAGGCTGAGGGCCGCCTTGGCGCCGAAATAGCCGTTGAAGTTTTCCTCGCAGGTGAGGTAAGTGCCCCAGGGGGTGTAACCCATGGAACAGTTGTTGAGGGTGCCCAGCACCACCTTGCCGGTGCTGTCGGCGGCAGTCCGCATCAGGGCATGGCCGGCGGCGGGCCCGCTCACCCGGCAGGGGGTGTTGCCGGTGATCCGGCGGTTGAAGGCTGAATCCTCATGCACGCCCCACTCGCCCCGCTGCTTCTTCACATCCACCACGTTCACCCCGTGGGCGGCCTGCTGGGCCCGCACCATGTCCAGGGTCAGGGCGGCGCTGGCGTAGGTGGCGGTGCTATTGACCAGGCCCGGGTCGCAGTATTCGCTGTTGGTCACCAGGAGGCCCCGGTGGTTGCCCTGCTTGCCGGGGAAGGGGAAGTAGTGCATGCCATCGGTGTGGGCGCCGTAGGCCTGGATCTGCGCCGCCTCGGTCATGGGTCCGGCCGGATCCCAGGCAGACCCGCCCACCAGGGCATCGCCCCAGGCCACCAGCACTTCGGCGCGATAACCGGCGGGCACGGTCACCCCGTCGGTCATGGGCAGCACGTTGGGGGGCACGGCGGAAAAACCGATCCCCCCCAGGGGGGTCGGCGCCGCCTGGGCATGGTTGGTCAGGCCATCCACCACCGCGCCGCCCAGCACCGCCATGGCCGTGGCGCCGGCGGTAGCGCCCACGGAACTCTTCAAAAAACCCCGGCGGCTGAAGCCGCGCTGTTCAATGAGGTCGAGGATGGATTCATTGCCGGACGGATTGACGTCCTGGACACAGGGATTGAGCTTGCCATCGGGGTGGAGCTTGCTGCTCATGGGGATTCTCCGGTGGATATCGGTGGACTGGGAAGAAGACGCGCCCGCCCCGGGGGCGGACCATCGGCCGGATTGTTGCCGCCTTCCGTTGCAGCCATATGTCACCCTGGCCCCCCGGGCCAGGCCCCAAGGCTGATACAAAGCCCGCGCGGACCCGGGAAGCCCGGACAATCCCCATTCCCCCCACCGAACCACCGCCGCCCCAGCGACATCCCCGCATCCCCGCCCTCCTCCGCGCCTTGGTGGTGGATGACGACGTCAAGATCCGCCCGCCGGTCTGCGACTAGGGCGTGCGCTCATTCACCGCCGATGGGGGGCAGCCCTGGCCCGCTGCCACCGGGTGTCACGCCGCAGAACGTGCTGCACACCACCCTGCGACGCAACGAGCACTTGGCCCGGCGGTTCCACGAGCGGAAGCTGATGGCGCGTGAAGGCAGTGGCTTCGACAAGCTATTCAAACTTGACGAACTCCTTCAAGGCTCGTTCCGATGACGGGTATTCCTGACTCAGCAAAGTTGCGAGTCTGGAATCAACCTGCTTTCAGCCCTCACCAGCAGCGGCCGGGTCCGGCGTCACCGCCACCGGGCGCCCGGTGGCATTGAGGAGGTTGGCGCGAAAGCGGCTGACGGTTTTTTCGAACTGCTGGATTTCCTCGGGGGGAACCCCCTCGCTCATTTCCCCCAGCACCTGGGCGCCGAAGCTGCGCAGGCGTTGCAGCACCACCCCGGCCTCATCGGTCAGATAGAGGGTCCGGATGCGGCGATCCTTGGGGTCTTCAACCCGGCGGACCAGGCCGGCCGATTGCAGGCGATCCACCATCCGGCTCAGGGAAATGGGTTCCACTTCCATATAGCGGGCCAGCTGGGTCTGGTTGATGCCCTCCTGACGCAGCAGGGCGATCAGCAGCATCCACTGGGTATGGGTGATCCCGTTGGCACGGGCATACTCGTCAAAGCGCTGCACCAGGATGCGTGCGGTCTCTCCGAGCAGATAGCCGTAGTTTTCAAGTTCCATGAGGCATTTTACGCGGAGACGGGCCTTCCCCGGCACTTCGGCCGTGACCGGAATGCCGGGCGGCCCCCTTACTTTCCGGGGTTCTCCCCCAGGGCGCTGGCACTGGTGGTGTCAGGCATGCCCAGACGGCAGGTCAGCCCCCCATCCACCGGCAGCAGCACGCCGGTGACATACTGGGCATCGTCCGAGGCCAGGAACAGCACCCCGTTGGCGATATCCCGGGGCAGGCCCAGGCGGGGGGTGGGGATCATGGGCTTGAGCTTGTCGATGAAGGCCGGGTTATTCACCAGCTTCTGCATGACCTCGCCACCGGTGAAGGTGAAGCCCACGATGATGGCGTTGCAGCGGATCAGATCCCGGCCGTAGTCCACCGCGATCTGGCGGGTCAGGGCATTCACCGCCCCCTTGGACGCCTGGTAGGCCGGGCGGCCGTCGATGGCCCGCAAGCTGGAGGCGGCGGAAATATTGATGATGGCGCCGCCCCCTGCCTTCTTCATGTGGGGGATGGAATACTTGCTGGACCAGAACACCCCATGGACCCCGGTGCGCAGCACCTTCTCGAAGGCCTCATTGGAGATCTCGGCGATGTGGGTGTCCGTGCCCCCCGGGCCGGTCACGTCCGTGGCGGCGGCGTTGTTCACCAGGGTGGTAAGGGAACCATACTTCTCCACCGTGAATTCCACCGCCGCCTTCACGTCCGCTTCTTCCATGATGCTGCCCTGGACGAAGCTCACCTCCAGCCCGGCCCCCCGCAGCTTCTGCTCCAGGACGCCCCCCGTGTCAGCGCCCCGGCCCGTGAACACCACCGAGGCGCCCTCCTCGGCCAGACGCTCCACGATCCCCGCGCCGATGCCCCGGGTGCCACCCATCACTAGTGCAACCTTGCCTTGCAGTCTCATTGGTTTCCTCCTTCAGGTTGGACATGGCCAGGACCCCGGCTGACGCGCTGTCAGACCCCATGCCTATGCAGTTAGAACCCACCCAGGATCCCGGTCGGGAGAACCTGAGCCAGGCTTATAATAAGCTCTTGAAATTTTTTTACAAGGGTTTAAGCTAGCTTCCCCCAGAGCCTCGAACGCCCGGCGGATCCGCCAGGCTCCCGGCGCCGCGCGGCAGCAACATCGAATTGGGTAGCACCCTCAACCAGGAAGAAGGGGAGACAAAATGGAAAAGCGGATCCACCGCGAGCAACTGATGGAAAAGGCCGCCCAGGCCACCGGCCTGAACGACTTTGGCGACACCCCGTTCATGGAGGCGCTGGACGTGCTGGTGGACGCCCTCAACCGGGAGGCCAAACTGGATGACGCCCGCCGCCCCGAGGCCGAACGGGCCCTGATCGGACCCCTGGTCAAGCGCCTGCAGCTGGCCGCGGATCGCAAGAAGCATCCGGAAATCGCCCGGGAAGTCATCAAGGCCCCCATCGTCATCGTGGGCCTGCCCCGCACCGGCTCCACCAACCTCCACGGCCTGATGGCCCAGTGCGAAGGCATCCGGGCGCCCCGTCTGTGGGAAATGACGGTGCCTTCCCCCCCGCCCACGGCCGCCACCTACGAGACCGACCCCCGCATCGAGCTGGTGCACAAGGGCATCGTCGCCACCACCTCCGCCGAGCTGATGGCCCGCCATCCGGTGGGCGCCAGCCGGCCCGAGCAATGCAACATGCTCAACGACCATGCCTTCATGAACTGGTCCCTGCTGGCCTCCTTCGAGATCCCCAGCTACCGGGACTGGCTGCTCACCGCCGACCACACCCCGTCCTACCAGGCCCACAAGCAAACCCTTCAGCATCTGCAATGGCGCCACCCCGGCCAATGGGTGCTCAAGTACCCCAAGCACATGCTCACCCTGGACGCGCTGCTGGCCGCCTATCCCGACGCCAAGCTGATCTGGACCCACCGGGATCCGGGCAAGGTGATCCCCTCGGTGATCAGCCTGATCGAAACCTTCCGCAAGCCCACCCCCGGCTACGACCCGATCCAGCTGGGGCGCGCCTGGGCCCCCTTCGAGGAACTGGGTCTGCACCGGGGCCTGGCAGTGCGGGACTATCGGGCCGATCCGCGGCAGGTCTGGGACATCCATTACAACGACGTAATGAAGGATCCGGTGGGAACCATCGACGCCGCCTTCCAGCACTTCGGCCTGAGCCTGTCGGAGGCCTCCAGGGCCAACATCCGCCGCTTCGTGACGGACAACCCCCAGACCAAGCACGGCGTCCACACCTACACCGCCCAGCAGTTCGGGCTGGACGAGCACCGCATCCGGGAAAGCTATCGCGGCTACATCGACCGCTTCAACGTGCGCTGATCCAACCCGGGGACCAACATGCTGACCGACGAAAAAATCCTCATCACCGGCATCACCGGCATGGTGGCCACCCCTCTGGCCCAGTTCCTGGCCCAGCACAACCAGGTGTGGGGCATCGCCCGCTTCCAGGACCCGGCCCAGCGCCGGCAATACGAGGAAATGGGCATCACCACCCGGGCGGTGGACATCGGCTCAGGGGATTTCTCGGAACTCCCCACCGATTTCACCTACGTCCTCCACCTGTCCTGGATGCGGGCGGGGCTGCCTGAACTGCAACAGGCCATCCGCACCAACGTGGAAGGGCCGGGGCTGCTCCTGCAACATTGTCGCAAGGCCAAGGCCGCGCTGGTCATGTCCGGCATGGGGATCTATTCCCCCCATCCCGACCCCTGGCATCTGTTCCACGAGGATGACCCCATCGGCCGGGGCGCCACCGCCTACGCCCCCACCAGCCCCGCCACCAAGCTGGGGGTGGAAGCCGTGGCCCGCTTCTGCGCCCGGGCCTTCGACCTGCCGGTGGTGATCCCCCGCCTCAACACCTACTTCGGCACCCACCGCTGCATGCCCGCCATGGTGATCCGCTCCGTGCTGGCGGGGGAAACCCTCCCCGCCCCCCACGACCCCAATCCCCAGAGCCCCATCCATATCGAAGACATGAAATGGCAACTGGAAGCCCTGCTGGGCTCCGCCGGCAA
>JAVEWG010000065.1:0-11522 GCA_034004685.1 Rhodocyclaceae bacterium
TATCCCCGGCCCAGTTCGACGAGCAACCCATCGGGGCCCTGCGCAGCGGCCCGGCCTTCGCCCAGCACACCGATGAAATCCTGCGGGAAGCCGGCCTGGACGCCGGGGCCATCGCCGCCCTGCGGGCTCAGGGCGCCATCGCCTGAGCACCCGGCAGCCCCCCACATGCCGCCCACCGGGGCGGCATTTTCATTTACAGCCCCAGGCGGCGGACGATCTCGGTGGTAAGCCCGGCCTGGTTCATGCAATTTCTTCTGGAAAACGCTGAGCTGCCCTTGGTTACTGGGTTTATCAGGAATTTTGGACCGACCATTTTGACGTCACCCACCAAATTCCCACCGGCACAAGGTATGGTGGGCTGACATTGAATTGCTGAAAAATTTTTCGCTCGTATCGATGCAATTTCTCGTCCCACCACCTACCCAACCATCCATAGAGAATTGATGGCTGAGCAGGGGTCAGGAGACAAATTCTGCCAAGTTTCAGGGCTGTGCGCTCGACTTTTTCAGGTCGCTCCAGGTGTTGCCCATCGCGTTGGCAGCAGCATCCGCAGCAGCCAGCAAGGTATCGTCGGCAAGGTGTGAGTACCTGGCTGTCTGAACGATGTTGGCATGCCCGAGTGCGCGGCTGACCACAAATAAGGAGTGGCCTGCATTCACGAGATTACTGGCGAAGGTGTGGCGGAGGTCATGAATGCGAACATCCTTCAATCCAGCCCTCCGACATGCCGTATGCCAAGGCTCATGAAAATCCGTATAGGGCTTCAAGGTTCTCGGGTTGGGCAAGACATAGGGACACCCTTTCCAACGGGGCAGCCCTTTCAGCAACTCGACTGCATCGGTGGAAAGTGGCACATGGCGCATCTTGCCTGACTTGGAGAGGGGAATCTTCCACGTACGGCGATCGAGATCAAAATGCTCCCACTTGGCATTCAGTAGTTCCAGTTTGCGGCAACCCAGCATCAGAAGCAGCGCAACGATGTACTTCAACTGCTTGTTGATGCTTTTTTCAACGGCAACGCGCAAGCGCTGAATCTCCTCCTGAGTCAGGAAACGCTCACGGCCTTCGACGAGGAATTGCTTCGCTCCAGCGGCAGGATTGACGTCTGAACCGGGAATGCCCCGCTTCTTTGCGACGTTGTACATATAGCGAATCTGGACGATGAACTTGTTTGCGGTGCCTGCTGCATAGCCAGCCTTACGCATCGATTGCTGGGCATCAATGACATCCTGCTGGGTCAGCTCATCAAGAAATTTGGAGCCAAAACGAGGCAACAAATGCGTCTGGTGGAAGCTGTAGTCGGATTGCATGTTGCGCCGATAGCTCTGCAGGTACGGCAGATAGGTATCACGATAAAACTCGGCAATTGTCGGGGTCGAACGTTTGATCTTTCGTTCTTCGACGGGGTCATCACCAAGAACCACACGGGAACGCAGCCTTTCAGCGGCTGTCCGTGCTTTGTCGAAACTGATGGATTGAGCGTCGCCGATCTTGAACATACGTTGAATTGTCCGCTCGCGGTATCGCAGGTAGTAGGTCTTACCACCTGAGATGCGGACTTCAAGCGTAAAGCCCTTGATGCTGGTGTCGAAATACTCGATGCGGTTTTTCCCCTCTGGGCATTTGGCGCTGCGGACGAAGGCGGCATCCAGACTGACTTTAGGCATGTTGATGCTCCTTGGTGACGCGAGACTGTTGATGAAATGAATACGCAGGCAGGTCAGCGCATCCAAACGAATATGCAGTATTCAAATTTGTCTTCATGATTCAAAAATCCGATTAGTTTCAGAGAGATATTGGGCGCTCCGGGGAGGGGCGACACGCGGCATCTGCTCGGGGGTCACGGTTGGGAAAATCGAGGAGGCGGGAGGCCACGAAGAATTCGCGTGGGTGAAATCTGGCGACCGATATCCAATTTGTAGTAGCCACCGTGGCCCGAAAGCCACGATGATGAAGGGAGGGGGAATCAATCGATGTAGAAGCGAAGGTCGCCGCAGTGGTCGCAGCACGCCACGCCCAACTGCATCACTCCTTGCTGCGCAAGGTTCTCCAGGCAGAGCGTCACCAGCCGCTGGCCAATGTCACTCAAACTTGACCAGTAATCCGCACCAAGTAATTCCTCGGGGCTGTAGGGCATATCCGGCAGGAGGTGCCGATGAATCTCCTGAACACGCAGCTTCACCGAGTCATGGAGGTAGCCATCGACCCGGAATTTTCCGAGGACGGTCACCATATCCTCATCTTGGTTAGCGAGGTGGAAAGCTGCATTGGCATTGATCTGACTAAACATTTGAATCTCCAAATAGTTAATTGGCTAACGAAACCTGCAATCCGTCGATCAAGTGACGGGAATCAAGAAATATCTAAAGACCAATGAATGAAGAGGGAGAAGGGCTCCCAGGGGAGGGGGGGAGGGAGTGCAAAACGGCAAACCTCAGGGGCCAGCCCCCAAATTCGACGGTGCTTCGAATTTGAGAGCTAATGCCCAACGATCTCTTAGCAACTCGCGTGGAATGCATCCCCCCTCCCCCTCTCGTGGCGAGGGGGCGTGCCATCGCTTAGAGTGGAAGGGAGCGACCTGACATCAATAGATACCGTCTTCCGGCTCCGGCAACACTTCAGAAAACTTATCCTGTGTTTTCTTTAGCGGCACCCGCCATCGCGTCAGACCCTTGCTGCGGGTGGGTTCCCCGAGAATTTCCCGGAGGGCGGTATGGCATTCCTTGAACTGGAGATTCGTGGGCTGGAGAATGGCCAAGGCAGTCAGTACCGCAGTGGCGGTCATGAGTGGGATATCTTCTTGCCCGACCCGGTCCAGGTCCAGCCGAGCCAAAAGGCGCTCATGGATGTAGCCAGTCTTGCGATGGTTCTGATTATGGGATTCCAGCAAGGCCTCCTCATGGGAGTTCAGCCACCAGCGTTCTCCCTTTTGAAAGTCAAGTGCCAACTGAGCGAACAATTGCTGGGTATCAATCCCATGGTCGTAATTGATTCGCACCACCGCGATGGTCCAGAACCTCGTGTTCCCGCTCGAATCGATGAGGAAGTCCTCTTCATTGACGCTGGCCGCGAAGACGGTGCGCCGCTGATATTCCGAGTCTCCACGACCATAGGGTTTTCGTAGTCTGTCTCGATCATTGGTCAGGAATCCCTTGAGGCGGCTGACATCCTTCTTGAAACTGCTATCAAGCTCACCGATTTCCACGATCCAGGCGCTGATTGCTGTCAGAATGGTGTCCTTGTTCCCTGCGTCCAGGTGAAGGCCTAACTTGACCGCGAATTCACGCAGACCATCATCCGGGACAAGTGATGCTATCCATGAGGTCTTGCCGATCGACTGAGGTCCTTGCAAGGTCAGCACGCCACGCGCTTTGAAGCCGTAAGGTTTGAGGGCTGCTGCCACGGCGCTGAGAAGCCAGCGGTAGATCACGATTTCTTTGAGGTGCTTCGGATAGCCTTCACGGATTTCGAGGGTCGCGTAAATTGCCCCCAACCTATCCACGCCATCCCAAGGCTTGCTGGTGATCCAGTCGGCGATGGGGTTGTATTGGTGCCGGTCGCCCAGTACTTCGACGCAGCGAGCCACACAGCTGATTGGCAGACAATTAAGTGCAGCAAGGCTTTCGATCAACGTCATTGCCACACTGTCGGCGTTATCGGAGCTTCCTTGGTGTCCTGGGTAGCGAATCTGTAGTCGTTTCCGGATGACGTCATATCGCACCGTCACGCTGTATGCCTGCAGCAGGTGATCCACATTCTCAATCGTACCCGGCAGTTGAGTAGTTCCGGGCCAGCGCCGATGCGGAAAGGTATCGAGGTCCAGGGCTTTGGGCCGCTTTCTAGGAGGCGGTGGTTCCTTGTGAAGATCTGGCACGATTTGCTGCTGTGCGCTGTTAGTTTGCGAGTCCTGTATTGGCTTGGTGATGCGTATTGCCCGAGGGTCGATCAAACGGGACCGCTCCTCTATTTCTGTGCTCATTTCTTCTCCTTCCAGATGTTGTTCAGAGTGGTACTTCCTTGAACCTAGAAGTACGTTAACTAAACGGGTTCATAACCATCTGATCTATCGAAGGAAAATATGAGCGATAACAATTTGCTAATAGCATATTTTTTTGGGGTTATTGCTGTTTTGTGGCCGGGTTTTGAGCAGCCAAGCGTCGGCGAAAATAAAAAATGCCTCCCCCTCCCCCTCCCCCTCCCCCTCCCCCCTCCCGCACCCAGACACACGAACCCCTCCGCCCATCGGCGGATCAGGGGCGTCATGGGCAGTCTGGCCGCAGACGAGCCATTTCAGAGGGCGTTAATGGTGGGGCCTCAGTCACAGCCCCGGTGGGCAAGATCGGGGCTTTTCTGTCACGAAAGCAAGATCACCCAAAAATCATGGTGAGCGCCAGGAGGGCTTCCGGGTCAGTCGATCACAGCCCTGATTTCCTTGGCCTCTGGTTGCAGCAGAGAAAAATTCAACAGCCAGTGGTAATGCCGTGCGCAGTTCTCGCCAAATGCACCTTCATTGAATGAGAGATTGCTGAATGCATACAAGCAGGCAGTTATTCCAAAGGCATCGGCGGTCATGTTGCCCTCATAACCGTTGTCGGCAACGATCTTGAAGGTCTCATCCAGATTCGGCGCCATGTAGAAGCCGCCATTGCTCAGGCGGTAGAAATGCCAGTAACCGCCGGTATAGCTTTCCGCCAACTGCTCGGCAAACTGATACACCATCGGTTCGACGACAAGCGGATAGCGAATGCCGAAATGCTGGTCGGCAGTGTCCAGGCGTTGAGCTTCCGGGACGAGGGTAGCGGTGATGATGTGGTTTTGGCGTTGCATAGAGACTCCATGAATTTTGGTGGAACTGCTCCCCTCCTGCACCCCAGCGGAAAATCCAAGGCGAGCGCATGCCTCCGGACGAAACCGGACAGGCTCAGGGTGGAACTTGGAGTAGGCGCTACAGGGGGAGGAGGGAGGGCAGCTTCGGCGAAATTGCCTGCTGCTGTGTCAGGCGGATGCTGCGAATGCTATGGTTTCGGCGTTGGGAATGGCCGACTTGGGCGTTACAAGGAACGGCTCAATCTCGATAACGCAATGCTGCCAAGGCGGTGACACAAGAAAAAGCCGTGTCCTGATCCCACATCGTGATGGTGTCAATAGCATTGATGATGTGCATATCCATGATTTCATTTCCTCAGTTTGATGATGTAAAACAGAATCCCGGCAGCAATCACGACAAGGACTGCAATCCAGGGGCGGTCAAAAGCCAGTAATGCGGTTGCTGCAATACCCAGCCAGCGGGTCGGGCCGAAGCACATCCCCAATACGGCAGCCGTGACCAAAGCGGCAGTCATGCTTCCAGCCAATCAGTACTCCGCTTTCCTACGGTGAGTCTGCTTGGCATTCGGCTGGCTGGCAGGTGCATCAACTTTCAGTTTGGTTGCCATACTCTTGAAGGCTTCGATATCGCCTAGCAGATAGCCACCGTCCTTGTCCTCGCTGGCCTTGACCATCCCTTCGGCTTTGAGGACCGCGAACAGGAAGGCCGGGGAGTTGGATGACTTTCCTTGGAAGACCGGACGCATGACCGTGGAACTCATGACTTGGTTGGTCGGATGCTCGGCAAGCAGCTTCTCGATTTGCATCAGTGCGATCCAGTCGGGATTGAACTGGCCGTTGCCGGTATTCTGGACAACGCGCAGATGGATACTGTCATCCTCGTGACGGCCAAGCTGATACGTCAGTTCCGATCGACCTGAGAGCGTCGGGCAGGTACCGATTTTCAGAACACGAATCGGCAGTTCGGGTATGGATTCCTTCTTCATACAGATTTCCTTTCATTGGTTGGGCCAAAATGGCCTTCATATAAGGTGGTAGCCTTGCCGCGAATCAGCCCAAGGTTCCCAGAGTGGCAATGCCTCCGTACTGCTCGTGCAGGACATCAATGAGATTCACCACACGGATTTCATAGGCGAAAATGTCAGCCAGATGCTGTCGGGCAAACTCAACATCGGTGGTCAGCAGCCATTCGGTTGCGCCATCAATTTCGATTTGCAGTACGGTGATGCTTGAGAGACATAGAGGGTGACGGCGAATCACATCGAGCAAGGCCAGCGCTTCGGCATGTGCTCGATCCAATCCGGCATCGAATTCCATCACTCCAGCCCTTTCCTCAAAGGCTTCCCGGCGATCAGCATCAAGCCGATCCAGCAGGTCAGTGATCAGGCTCATATGAACCTCCGAAAAAAGCGTTGATGTGGTGACAGCAGCAGCCAGCAGACCTCTTGCTTGGGTTGGCGAATGAGTCCGAAACGCTTGGCAAGAGACATGACGGCTTTGGGCACAGCGATAAATTTGAATTGCATAGCGATCTCCATAAAAGAAAAAAGCCACCGAGACCGAATTGATCAGGGTGGCTTGGGTTGGGAACAGAAAATGCGTGGCGGACTTCGGGTGCTACGGTGCAGGAACGACATAGGTCTGGCAAAAGGCGAGAATTGTGGGATCGATGCCCGGACGATTCATGATGAAAATGTCGTAGCCGTATCCGCCATCGTTGATGACATACACCAGCTCGAACAGGTCGTCGCCAATCACTTCGGCAACCTCAAACGAAGGGGCAAAGTCTTCATCGCCAAACCGTGAATCGTCGAAAATACTTTCAAGGATCGAGAAGCCCATGACGGTTTCTAAATCATCGGCGCTGTCTCCAGGCTCCATGACGATCAATGGGCCAAGCTCCTCAGCATCCCAAGGGCAAGATTCCTCAATGCCTTGAATCCGCTGTTCGATCAGTTGGCGTAGCGGAATCTCGGCAATTTCTGTGATCTGTTTTCGGTCAGCGATGACGATCATGGTTCGACTCCGCGTATGGATTGCTGCGTTGGTAATTGGGGAGGTGATTACGGCGATTTCTCCGGTGAGTGAGTTGAAGCGGTTGATTGGTGATGCTGGTCGGTTGCATGGCTTGCTCCAAAAAAAGTGGACGAAAAAAAAACGCCCCGAGTTATCCACGGGGCGTTGCTGGGGTTGGCTGGAATTACTTGCTGCTCTTGATCACCTTGAATTCCCAATTCTCCGGGCATTCACTCTTTGCCTTCATATAAAGGTCATTGAAATTTGAAATGCCTCGTGACGCCCTGAAGGACACTTTTCCATCGCATGAATATAGAATCTTGGGTGGGGCCAAGGTTTCATATTCCTCGGAGAACTTTTCGAATTCTTTTGCCCTTTCTGCCTGATTTTGGGTGGAGCGGCGGGCAGCTTGATCCAAATCATCTTTAATTTGGCGAATCTCCTCCATTTGGGCATTCATCTTGGCATCCTCCTTCCTACGGGCCTCCTGAGCTTGGGATGCCGATTGTGCTAGTAACGTTTGCATCTGGGTGTAACGTCCATCATCTCCAACCTTTTCAGCAAGAGGAGATAGCAGTTTTGAAAGCTGACTATCTAAATTTCTTTTCGTGGGCGGGATTGCACTACAAATCGACTCATTCCCAGCGATACAGGAACTGGATGCTTGAATTAAGCCATCGACGATTTTGTTAGCGATATTGAATTCAAATATCTGCCAAGAGGCAATGGCAGCCACCAACAACACGATGGCCGCTGTAAGCTTGGTTTTATTCATCAGTTCACCTTTTACAATGGTCATTTTCCAAGCGCTGCAATACCTCTAGGCGCTCCAAAAGTTTGTACAACATGGCAATTGCCAGCGATATCTCATCGATTGGCCGAGTCTTTTTAGCGGCCATGACTACTAACAGCGATCCCGGCAACACCAGCGCACCTACGGCAAGCCACGGGATGCCGAACAAAGCAAGGGAAATTGCCGAGATCACGCCAACGCCGGTCCCGGTTGCGGCAAACACGCCGCTTATAACCATGAGGGTGCCGATACCGCCCAACGTGGTCGAACTTAGCATTTCGTAGATCTGCCGATAGTTCCGCGACTCGCCACTGAGTAGCTTGTCGATCGTAGCCAGTGTGGATGCAACGTCGGCTTTGTGAGATTGACCGTAGAACTGGAAACAACGCTCTTTCCAGACCGAAATCAGCCCACGGAACTGATTCTTGATTTCTATTCCTTTAGCATCCAGTACCGATAGACGATCAAGATTGACGTTCAGTTCGTCTCGCAAGATTTGAATTGGCGAGACATCCGTGTTATCCAGCCGGATATAGCTCTGTGTCCCGGCTTCGTAGCTGAACTTGAATTGGCTAGTGGTACCCAGTGCGTCGTTCAGCGTTGCCAAGAAGTCTTTTCCAAAGCATTTTTTGAGCGCCTCGACTGCAGTCAGGCCGGTAGCCATCGCATTGGCCGCATCCTCTAATTTTTGAGGACCGTTCTTCTTGGATTTCAGTGAATTGATGAGGCTTTCGGCAATAGGTTTGCCGAACATGGTTGTAAGAGTGAGCAATATCGACATTGTTTCGATGGTTTCCTTTCATTGGCGAGCAATCACCCCTGCCGATACCCGCTTAGAAGTCACGAATAACGTGACAACACAACGGTATTTTGTCACGAGACTCGCAACATGTCTCGTGCAAAACTCCACCAAACGCCTACCGTCGTTGGCCGCCGGATACGGCGGCTACGGGAGGAACTTGGCTGGTCTCAGGAGAAAGTGGGGGTTGCGATCGGGATCGACGAATCCAGTGCCAGAGCGCGGATCAGTCGGTATGAGCTTGGCGTGCATGAACCGCCTCTACCGACCGTCAAGCTGATTGCAGAAGCGATGGGGGTTCCACTGATCTACCTCTACTGCGAGGATGATCAAGTGGCAGACTTATTGTTGCGCCTCTACCGACTTGAGCCGAGAATCAGGACACAGAGAGTCGAGCAGTTCTGCAAGGAGTTGGCCGACTAAAATTCAGCAGGAAAGGAGACCGCAATGACCCCTCGCAAGCAGTCTTTGATGAAGGGATGGGTGCTCCCCTGCTGCATAACGGTTGCCTCGATCCTGCCTGTGACTACCGCATCGGCAGACGAGAAGAGGATTTACCAAACCGATTCAGTCGGGAATATCCAATACCACAAGCCGTCCTACACGGTTCGGCAGGACGGGCGCATCATCGAAACCGATTCTGTCGGCAACAAGCAGTACCACAAGCAGCAGTACCAGATCAAAGGCGATCGGGTCTATCAGACCGACTCGGTGGGAAACATCCAGTATCACAAACCCGGTTTCACCCACAAGTAACCCACCATACGGCTGAAAGGCTGTTCCACAAAAGCAAAGAGGAAAGCCCTTGTTAAAGAGCCTTCCCCTTGAATGGCCTTGCACTACAACGAAAGTTACTTAAATCCGAGTCGTTTACAGATCTCAGTTGTGAGTCCGGCCTGGTTCATGCAATAAAAATGCAGCCCCGGAGCACCCGCCTTCAGGAGCCGCTCGCACAGTTCGGTCACCACATCCAGGCCGAAGGCCCGGATCGATTCGGCGTCGTCCCCGAAGCCCTCGAACTTCTTGCGCATCCAGCGGGGAATCTCGGCGCCGCAGGCATCGGAAAACCGGGCCAGCTTGGAAAAACTGCCGATGGGCATGATCCCCGGCACGACGGGGGTGTTCACCCCGGCGGCAGTGCAGTCATCCAGGAAGTGCTCGTAGGCGTCAGCGTTGTAGAAGTACTGGGTGATGGCCGAGTCGGCGCCCGCATCGATCTTGCGCTTGAAGGCCAGCAGATCGTCCCGGGCGCTCCTGGCCTGGGGGTGCCATTCCGGGTAGGCCGCCACTTCGATATGGAAGTGGTCACCGGTCTCGGCCCGGATGAACGCCACCAGCTCGTTGGCATAGCGGAATTCCCCCGGATCGGCCATGCCCGAGGGCAGGTCGCCCCGCAGGGCAACGATGCGGCGGATGCCCGCCTCCCGGTAACGCTGGATGATGGCCCGGATGCCCTCCCGGGTGGAGCCCACGCAGGAAAGATGGGGCGCTGCCTCATGGCCCTCCCCCTGGATCTCGAACACCGTCTCGAAGGTGCGCTCCTGGGTGGAGCCCCCCGCCCCGTAGGTCACGGAGAAGAAGGCCGGCTTGAGGGCGGCCAGGCGAGCCCGGGCAACCCGCAGCTTGTCCATGCCATCGGCGGTCTGGGGCGGGAAGAATTCGATGGATATTTCAGTGTTGTTCATGGCAAATCCAAATTAAGAACGGGCAACTGCCCCCGGGCCATCCCCGCTACCCTCACGGTCCGACGGGGACCATGCCATGGCGGACCGGGACAAAGGGCCCCTGGTGCGGCACTCCACACCACCTCAGTGCCCATCATCGCCCCGGGCAAGCACCAGCACGCTGTCGGGCGGCAGCTGCAAGGAGGACTTGCCCACCCGCTCGAACCCTGCTGCGCAGCGCCAGCTGACCCTCCCTGCCGCAATGGCCCGCTGGGCGGCGGCCCGGGAAGGCATCAGGCCCTGGCTGACCAGCAGCGCATCGGCCCGCACCAGTCCGTGATGGGGCCGGGGATCGGAGTGGGCCGGCCCCGGCCCCTTGGGATGCTCAGGGGGCTTTGCCTTGGGCTTACGAGCGTGAAAAGAATTCATGGACATGGGCATGTCCTCCAGGCACTCGGTTAATAGCGGTAGTGCTCGGCCTTGTAGGGCCCCTGCACCGGTACGCCGATGTAGGCGGCCTGCTCGTCGGTGAGCACGGTGAGCTGGGCATTGAGCTTTTTCAGCTGCAGGCGCGCCACCTTCTCGTCCAGATGCTTGGGCAGGGTATACACGCCCACCGGGTAGTCGGCGTTGCGGGTAAACAGCTCGATCTGGGCGATGGTCTGGTTGGCGAAGGAGGACGACATCACGTAGCTGGGGTGGCCGGTGCCGCAGCCCAGGTTCACCAGGCGACCCTTGGCCAGGAGGATGATGCGTTTTCCATCAGGGAAGATGACGTGGTCCACCTGGGGCTTGATCTCCTCCCACTGGTATTTTTCGAGGGAGGCGACGTTGATCTCGGAATCGAAGTGGCCGATGTTGCAGACGATGGCCTGGTCCTTCATCTTCGCCATGTGCGCGTGGTCGATGACATGAACGTTGCCGGTGCAGGTGACGAAGATGTCGGCCTTGTCGGCGGCGTAGTCCATGGTGACGACGCGGTAGCCCTCCATCGCCGCCTGAAGGGCGCAGATCGGGTCCACCTCGGTGACCCACACCTGGGCGGAGAGGGCGCGCATGGCCTGGGCCGAACCCTTGCCCACATCGCCATAGCCGGCGATCAGGGCAATCTTGCCGGCGATCATCACGTCGGTGGCGCGCTTGATGCCGTCCACCAGGGACTCGCGGCAGCCGTAGAGGTTGTCGAACTTGGACTTGGTCACCGAGTCGTTCACGTTGATGGCCGGGATCTTCAGCTCGCCGCGATCAAACATCTGGTAGAGGCGATGCACACCCGTGGTGGTTTCCTCGGTGACACCCTTGATCTTCGCCAAACGGGTCGAATACCAGGTCTTATCCACCGCGAGCCTGGCCTTGATGGAAGCGAACAGCACAGTGGCTTCCTCGCTGTCCGGCTTGTCCAGCACCGAGAGGTCCTTCTCGG
>JAVEWG010000066.1:0-11114 GCA_034004685.1 Rhodocyclaceae bacterium
CAAATACACCGAGGGTCAGGCGCATCAGGCAAGGCTCCGTGCCGATACGGTCCTTGCGAAGCTCTATTGAGTTGAAATAGTATACTATAAGTTTCCGCAGGGTCGAGGTACCTCCGCGAGGTGGAGGTCTTGTCCATAGATTCGCGACGTTTTTTCGGTGAAGGAATGATGTGATGGCAGACAAATTTACGGCGGTGGTCATCGAGGATGTGGAAGGGAAGGCCAAAACATCCTTCAAGCAGCTCTCCCTGGCTGATCTCCCGGATAACGACGTACTGGTTGAAGTGGCCTATTCGGGACTCAACTACAAGGATGGCCTGGCCCTGTCGGGCAACAAGAACAAGGTGGCCCGCAAGCTCCCCATGGTGGGGGGCATCGACATTGCCGGCACCGTGGTGGAATCCCGTTCCGAAGCCTGGAAGCCGGGCGACAAGGTCGTGGTGAATGGCTGGGGAATGTCCGAGTCCCAGTGGGGTGGCTACACCCGCTACCAGCGCGTCAAATCCGAGTGGCTGGTGCGCCTGCCGGATGCGTTTACGCTGGAGCAGGCCATGGCCATCGGCACCGCTGGCTACACTGCCGCCCTGTGCGTGGAGGCCCTGGAAAACTGGGGTGCCATCAAGCCGGGCCAGGGTGAAGTGCTGGTCACCGGCGCCGCCGGCGGAGTGGGCTCGGTGGCCATCGCCTTGCTGGCGGCCCGGGGCTACAACGTGACCGCTTCCACCGGTCGCCCGGAAACCCACGAGTACCTCAAGCACCTGGGCGCCAGTGCCTTCATCGACCGCAAGACCCTGGAAGAGAAGGGCGGCCCGATGCAGAAGGAACGCTGGTCCGGCGCCGTGGATTCGGTGGGGGGCGTCACCCTGGCCAACGTGCTGGCCCAGACCGTCTATGGCGGTGCCGTGGCGGCCTGCGGCCTGGCCGGCGGCGCCGATCTGCCGGCCACGGTACTGCCCCATATCCTGCGGGGCGTAACCCTGCTGGGCATCGATTCCGTGATGGCCCCCCTGGCCAAGCGGCAGGTGGCCTGGGCTCGCCTGGCCCGGGATCTGGACCAGGCCAAGCTGGCCGAAATGACCACCGTCGAACCCATGTCGAAACTGCCCGAACTGGCCGCGACCATTCTTGCCGGGCAAACCCGCGGCCGGGTGGTGATCGACGTGACGCGCTAAGGGAAGGTCGGAAATGTCCAAAGTTGAATCCGCGGCAGAGAGTCCGATCCTGACCTCCCTTGAGGGGGGCATCTATCGCATTACCCTGAACCGCCCCGACGCCGCCAATGCCATTACCCCGGATCAGCGGGAGGCCCTCATCGAGCTGCTCGCCAAGGCCGACCGGGATCCGGAAGTGCGTGTTGTGCTGATCGCCGCCAACGGCAAGCATTTCTGTTCCGGCGCCGACGTGCGCGGACTGACCCGGGCCACCGGGCCCGATGGCAAGCCGCTCCCGCCCCGGGCCGGCGAAGGGATGCTCAAGCTGCTGCACGGCGCCCCCCGCCTGATCCCCGCCCTGGTGGAATGCGGCAAGCCCATCGTCTGCGCGGTGCAGGGCACGGCCTCGGGCCTGGGCGCTCACATCGCCTATGCCGCCGACCTGGTCATCGCCGCCGAGACGGCGGTCTTCGTCGAATCTTTCGTGCCCCGGGGCATGACGGTAGATGCGGGTGGCGCCTGGCTGCTGCCGCGCCGGGTGAGCCTGCAGAAGGCCAAGGAGCTGATTTTCCTCGGCGACAAGTTGCCGGCGCCCGAAGCCAAGGCGTTGGGGCTGGTGAATTGGGTGGTGGCGGAGGACCAGCTGGCCGTTGAGGCCGAGAAGATCGCCATGCGCCTGGCCCAGGCGCCGACCCTGGCCATCTCCCTCTCCAAGCGTCAGCTCAATCGCGCCCACGAGAAGGATCTGCATGGTTGTCTTCTGGACGAGGCCATCGCCCAGGAGATCTGTTCGATGTCGTTCGACGCCAAGGAAGGCGTGGCGTCGTTCATGGAGCGGCGCGAGCCGCAATTCAAGGGGTATTGATATGACTGCACCCGCTGTAACCAAGGGCCCCCGTTTCGACCTGCCCGTCATCGACGAAGAAACCCGGCCGTTCTGGGATGCCGCCCGCGCAGGGCGGTTGATGATTGGCCAATGCAATAGCTGCGGCAAACCCCACTACTACCCGCGTCCTTTCTGCCCTCATTGCTGGAGCGAGGACGTGGTGCTCAAGGAGGCCAGCGGCCGCGGCACCGTGTACACCTATTCCACCATCTTCACCAACGACATGCCGCCCTTCAACGAGCGCCTGCCCTATGTGGCCGCCATGGTGGATCTGGAGGAAGGCGTCCGCATGTCCACCAATATCATCGATTGCGATCCGGCCGATCTCAAGATCGGGATGCAGGTGAGCGTTGCCTACCGCGAAGTCACTCCGGAACTGAGCATTCCGGTGTTCCGGCCGGCCTGACAGGAGTCCGTTCATGACCGTCGTACTATCCGGCGTTGAAGGTATTCGCAGCCATATCGGTCAGCACCTGGGCTATGGTGAATACTTGGAAGTCACCCAGGAGCGCATCAACCAGTTCGCCGAAGCCACCGGGGATCATCAGTGGATCCACGTGGATGTGGAGCGTGCAAAGACCGGCCCCTACGGCAAGACCATCGCCCACGGATTGCTGACCCTTTCCATGATTGGTGCCCTGAACAGGGGGATCTTCAAGTTCGAGGGCTTCAAGATGGGGGTGAACTACGGTTACGAGAAGATCCGTTTCCCCTCCCCCGTGCCGGTGGGTTCGAAGATCCGCCTGGGGGCCAAGATCGTTTCCGCCGAAGACATTCCCAACGGGATCCAGACCATCATGGAATTCACCATCGAGGCCGAAGGCGCAGCCAAGCCGGCGTGCATCGCGCAAATGATTTTCCGCCATGTGCTTTGAGCACAGCCTAAGGAGGTATGCAATATGAGTCGGCGTGTTGTGATTGCCGGTGTGGCGCTGTCCGATGTGGGTCGCGTCGATAACATGGGGCCCTTTGCGCTGCATGCCCAGGCCGCCCGCCGGGCGCTGGCTGATGCTGGGCTCAAGCCGTCGGATATTGATGGATTCTGTTCCGCTGGCATGGGGGCGCTGCAACCGATCGAGATCGCCGAGTATCTGGGGATCCGTCCGCGCTGGATGGATTCCACCAGTCCCGGCGGCGCTTGCTGGGAGGTCATGGCGGCTCATGCGGCGGACGCTATCGCCATGGGCCACGCCGAGTGCGTGCTGCTCGCCTACGGCTCCACCGCCCGGGCCGACATCAAGAAGAAGCTGCGGGGCGCCGGCCTGGACTGGGGTTCCCGGGGCGCCCTGTCCTTCGAGGTGCCTTTCGGCCATACCCTGATTTCCAAGTACGCCATGGCGGCCCGCCGCCACATGCACCAGTACGGAACCACCATCGAGCAGCTGGCGGAGGTGGCCGTGTCGGCCCGGGCCAACGCGGCCCTCAACCCGGAAGCCTTCTACCGGGATCCCATCACCATCGACGAGGTGCTGTCGGGCCCGATGCTGGCCGATCCCTTCACCAAGCTCCATTGCTGCATCCGCTCAGACGGCGGCTGCGCGGTGGTGATGGTGCCCGAGGACCGCATCTGCGACCTGCCCAAGCCGCCGGTCTGGGTGCTGGGCACCGGCGAATTCGGTTCCCATGTGAGCATGAGCCAGTGGGACGATTTCACCGTTTCCCCGGCAGCAGTGTCCGGCCGTCTGGCTTTCGAACGAGCCGGCATCAAGCCTTCGGAAATCGACGTGGCCCAGGTGTACGACGCCTTCACCTACATGCTGCTGGTATCCCTGGAGGATCTGGGTTTCTGCCCGAAGGGGGAGGGCGGCCGTTTCGTGGAGAACGGGCGTCTGCGTATCGGCGGCGAGCTGCCCACCAACACCGACGGTGGCGGCCTCTCCGCCTGCCATCCCGGCTTGCGGGGCATGTTCCTGATCGTTGAAGCCGTCAAGCAGTTGCGTGGCGAGTGCGGTGAGCGTCAGGTCAACGACGCCAAGCTGGCCTGCGTCAGCGGCTCCGGCGGCTGGTTCTGCTCCAGTGGCACCATGATCCTGGGCCGGGATTGACAGGGATCGGGCTGCGCCAGCCGCAGCCCGGGCTCCATCCCGTCGCCGCATCCGTCAGGGCCTTCCGGCTTTGGCCGATGCGGCGATTTGCTTTTTCGCACGGCGAGCAGGGTTGGCCCAGCCCCGGGATGCCGTTTCACGGCGCACCAGAAGGACAAGGGGCATTCAGTTCTCCAGGCTGGTATCCGCACTGGCCGTGAACCTGAATGCCCCTTGGCGGTGGCTGGGCTCAGCAAGGCCTGCCACTGGGATCTGCTGAGCCCTTATTACGCGCCGCGAACCCTGTCGATCAGGCCCGGGATATTGCCTGGCAGGTAATTGCTGCGCCAGGCCACCATGCCGTCGGGCCGCACCAGTACCAGCTTGCGGTCGTAAAGGGCGGCGATTTCGGGTTGATCGATGGTGTGTACCGTGAAGGGCATCCTGACCTTCCGGGCGGCTTCCTCCAAGGGGCCGGTGTCGGGGCCATCGGAGCCAAAGCGAAGCAGTACGAAGCCCCGTCCGAACAGATCAAGGATCGAGCGGCCGTCGGCGAGCCAGGCGTGGGGCGCCCGATGGCCGGGGCGGGAGGTGGGGTAGTAGAAGATCGGGTGATCCAGGGGTTCCGGCGTGCCGTCAGGAGCGATGACTGGCGAGCCTTCGTAGCGATAACCCATGCCGATGCCCTGGGAGAACCATTCCTGATGGAGGGCGATCCCCAGGTGGTTGCCAATGTTGCGGCGGGCTGCTTCACCCTCGGGGCCATCCTTCTCCACGTTGGCCATGCCGCTGCCGACCCAGGCCTTGTAGTTCTGGGTGGAGTTGGAGAAGTTGCGCAGGGCCACCGGGCGGCGCTCGGTAGAGTAGGCCTCCAGGAGGCCTTCGCCGCCCCAGCCGTTGACCATCGCGTTGAGAACCCAGCTGGCGCCGGTGGCGTCGCCAATGCCGGTATTCAAGCCGTGGCCGCCGGTAGGGGAGGTGGTGTGGGTGGTGTCGCCCGCCAGCAGCACCCGGCCGACCCGGTAGGTTTCGGCGAGGCACTGGGCCCGGCGCCAGGGCACCAGACGGAGGACTTCATAGGGCACATCCCTGCCCAAGGCCCGCTGGATGACTGGGTTGATATCGTAGGTTTCCGGGTTGAGGGCCTCTTCGGACCCCACCACGGTAAAGCGCCAGATATCGATGCCGTCCACCATGGTCATGTTGGCCCAGGTGCCATTGGGGCCGATGAACATGAAGCGCTCGACCTTGCCGTGGGGATGGTGCTTCTCGAGGCCGGGAATGCGCACCATCGCGCTGAGGGAGAAGTCCATCTGGGCGATCACCGGGAAGGGCACCCCCAGTTGTTTGCGCACGCTGCTGCCTGCACCGTCGCAACCCACCAGGTACTGGGAGCGCACGATGATCTTCTCGCCGGTGGTCACGTCAGTGAGGGTCGAGGTGACTCCCGTGGAATCCTGGACGAAGCTCTCGAAGCGGGTGTTGTAGTGCAGCTTGCCGTGCTTGCTGGCCTTGACCGCATCGGCCAGGATCGGATCGAACAGGTGCTGGCCGCACCGGCGCAGCATCTCCGGCCCCACCAGGGGCACCCCGCGATCATTGGTGGAGGGCACCGGGGAACGGCCGATCAGGGGGCCATTGATGCTGCCGGCGATATAGATGTTGTCCCGGGGGTAGTCGTCGGGAAAGCAGGCCGCGATCTTGTCCACCAGGCCCCAGCGGCGGCAGAACTCCAGGGTGCGCTCATTCTCGGTGCCCGCCTTGGCGAGCATCACCAGCGCGGTGCCCGCATCCTGTTCGACCACCAGGGAATCGGTCCCCATGAAATTCAGATCAAGCGCTAGCGCCAAGCCCACCGGGCCGCCCCCGGCGATCAGAACCGGCGTTTCAATCGTAGCAACCATAATTTCTCCATCTCCTCGTTGAACTGGCGGCGCTGAGGGCGGGGCGCTGGTCCCACTGCGAACTCAGTGCCGCAGCACCTTGTTGGGTGTTGGTACGAGCCTATTGAAGCAACATCCGAAAATAGTGTACTCTTCAACAATGCGTAATTCAAGTGCGGATGGTTTAACTTGTTCGGCTAAACTGAATAGGTGAATGCGCTTGACCGATCCGGTCTGAAGGGCTGCAAGCCATCACCACTGCGGGTGCGCGTCCCCCTCTGGCGCCTGGGCCAGGGGACGAGCGTTTTGGCGTGGGATGGTTCGCTGCAGCCTGGTGAGAAGAGCGCCGCCCCGAGAGCTTTGTCAGTCAGGATCAACACAAAATTGGAGGATCACCAATGCTTGAAAAATCGACTTCGGCCCCCGCCCAAACTGACCTTCCCGCGACGCCCCTGGGCTTGCACCACACTGCCTTCGTCACCCAGGACGCCGTTGCGACTGTGGATTTCTACACCCGCGTATTGCGCATGCCCCTGATCGCCACCGTGATCAACACCGAGATCGCTGTCACCAACGAGCCGTTTCCCTACATGCATCTGTTCTTCCGCATGTGGGACGGCTCCTGCATCGCCTTTTTCGAGTCGCCCGGGCTGCCCCCGCCGTCTCCCCCGTCCAATGTCGCCTACAGCATCTTCAATCACCTGGCCCTGAATGTGGGATCCCGGGAGCAGGTGGATAGCTGGGCCAAGTACCTGGACAGCCTGGCTGTCGAATACGTGATCAAGGACCATGGCATCATCTACAGCCTGTACCTCCATGATCCCAGTGGCAACCGCCTGGAGCTGACCTGCAGCGTGGACAACTCCTGGCAGGAGCTGGGAGAGGCCGCCAAGGAAGACATGCGCCAATGGGCCGAAATGAAGAAAAAGGCCAACGGTGACGTGGAAGCCATGCGGGCCTGGCTGCGGGAGCACAAGAAGTACCCTGGCCAGCAAGCCCACTAACCCGGCCCATCCTCGTTTCGCCGCTGGAATGGCGGGGTCAAGAGCCACCTTTGGGTGGCTTCGCCGTTTTTCAGCCGGTCATGTCGGGAGCGGGTTCAAATCCTGGCCACTTTGTTGGCGCAGCGATCGGGGTGCCAGCTGGCACCTCAAAACGGCGATGGGGCGAGGATTTCCAGGGGGGCTCCGGTCACGGGGTGGGGCAGGGCAAGGGCTTCGGCGTGGAGCATGAGGCGAAGTGCGCCTTGCCGGGAGCCTTCCGGGGCGTAAAGGGGATCCCCCAGAATCGGATGGCCCAGGGCCATGAGATGAACCCGGAGCTGATGGGAGCGTCCCGTCAGGGGTTCCAGGGCGAGGCGGGATGCGTTCTTCCCCGGCTCGATGGCGAGTACCCGGTAATGGGTCAGGGAAGGCTTCCCCATCAGGAAATCCACCTTCTGGCGCGGTCGATTGGGCCAGTCGCAGATCAAGGGCAGTTCAATGACGCCGCTGGCTGCCGCCGGGCATCCGGCCACCAGGGCAATGTAGCGCTTGAACACCCCCCTTTCCTGAAACTGGATACTGAGTTGGCGATGGACGGCCTTGGACAGGGCGAAGAGCAGCAGCCCCGAGGTGTCCATGTCCAGTCGATGGACCGGTAGCGCCGCCGGAAACTGGCTCTGTACCCGGGATGTCGAGCTGTCCTGGTTCTCCGGGCCCCGGCCTGGCACCGACAGGAGTCCGCTGGGTTTGACGAGGGCAAGCAGATCCTCGTCTTGGTAAGCGATGACCAGGGCGTCGTGGGGCATGGCGCCGAAGGGCTGGGTGAGTCTGGGTATTGATGCCGGCGCTATTCAGGCTGGATTGCCATAGCCGTCGAGGTACCAGCCATACAGCAGATCAACCAGGGCGGCATCATGGTCGGTTGCGGGGAGCCGGCGATGGTGGCCAAGTTCCGCCAACTGGGACTGGCATGGCAAGGAGCCCTCAACCGCTTCCCCATTCAGGAAAAAGCGCCCGTCGGCAAATAGCAGCACGCTGCGTGGATCAAGGCGAAAACCGTTTTTTTTGAGCTGGCCGGCAAATCGCTGCCGGGTTAAGGGCGTTTCCGGGGGCTCGTAAAATACGTGGGCTTTGGGTTCGCTCAGATAGCGCCCGAGAAAATCGGTGATCATCTCTCGATCCCAACGGATTGCGGCCAGCATCTGCGCAACCTGGTCGATCATGGGGGCGCCAATCTCCGCGCTATTGGCTTGAAGGGCCAGGTCCGGATCCCGATAGACGCCTTCCAGGCAAATGGTGTCCTGCAGGTAGGCCAGGAACTGGTTGCCCAGTTCGGCGCCGGTTGGGGTGCGAAAACCGATGGAGTAGGTCATGCATTCCCCTACCGCCACGCCGTCATGGGCCCAGTGGGGTGGGAGATAGAGCATGTCCCCCGGCTCCAGCACCCAATCTTCGCTGGGGGTGAAGTTGCTGAGAATGCGCAAGGGCGCGCCTTCCACCAGGCTGCGGTCGGTTTGGCTGCCGATTCGCCAGCGCCGCTTGCCACGGCCCTGGAGCAAAAACACATCATAGTTGTCGAAGTGCGGGCCCACGCCGCCCCCGTCCACTGCGTAGCTCACCATCAGATCATCGAGCCGGGCTTGGGGGATGAAGTCAAAGCGATGCAGCAACTCGTCGCCTTCCGGCACGAACAGATTCACCCCCTGGACCAATACCGTCCAAGGCTGCTTGCCCTTCAGTCGGGAAGGGCGCTGGGGGCCGTGGTGGACCTCCCATTCGGTGGTGGAATGCCGGATGTGGCGGGATTCCACGTCCGGGTCGCAGGCCAGGGAGAAGAGTTCTTCCTTGCTGACCACGCCGGTAAAACCGGGTACCGCCTGGCGCACCAAAAGGGGTTTCTTCTGCCAGTATTCATCGAGGAATCGGGCGGGGGACAGGCCCCCAAGAAGGGTATTGAGCATGAGCGGATTATATCCGCCGGCGCCCGTTGAATTCGCCACGCCCGGGGCTAAAATGGCGGCCTTTAGGGTTGGAATGACCATGTCGGTAGCGCAGATCGAGTCTTTGGACCACGAGGGAAGGGGGGTTGCCCATGTGGACGGCAAGACGGTCTTCATCGAAGGGGCGCTGCCCGGCGAAAAAGTGGAATACGCGGTTTATCGCGCCCGGCCCAGGTACGATCAGGCCGAGGTCGTCCGGATCATCAAGCGCAGCGCCCAAAGAGTCGAGCCCAAGTGCAAGTTTTTCGGGGTCTGTGGTGGCTGCACCATGCAGCATCTTGATTCCCGTGCCCAGGTCGCAGCCAAGCAGCGGGTTCTGGAAGATGCCCTCCTGCACATCGGCGGGGTCAAGGCGGAAACCCTCTATCCGGCCATTTATGGTCCGGCTTGGGCTTACCGTTACCGGGCCCGGGTTGCGGTGCGCCAGGTACCCAGCAAGGGCGGTGTCCTGATCGGCTTTCATGAGCGCCGGTCGAGCTATATCGTCGATATGACCTCCTGCGAGATCCTTCCGCCCCACATTTCCAGGTTGTTGCCGGCCCTGCGGGAGTTGATTGCCGGACTATCCATCGCCGACCGCGTGCCCCAGATCGAGATTGCCGAGGGGGAGGGCGTGACGGTGCTGGTATTCCGCAACCTGCTGCCCTTGACGGCCGCGGACGGGCAGAGCCTGTCTGCCTTTGGGGAGCTCCACGGGACGCAAATGTGGCTCCAGCCCGCCGGGCCGGACTCCGCTTGTCGGCTCTACCCGAAGGAGGCGCCAGGCTTGGCTTACGCTTTGCCGGAATTCGATCTCACCCTGGATTTCCGTCCCACTGACTTCACCCAGGTGAATGTTCCCATCAACCGCCTGCTGATCCGCCGCGCCATGCAATTGCTCGTTCCTCGCCCGGGTGAGCGGATCGCTGATCTGTTCTGTGGGTTGGGTAACTTCAGCTTGCCCATTGCTCGCCGTGGTGCCCACGTGGTGGGGGTCGAAGGGAGCGAGGCCCTGGTTGCCCGGGCCAGAAAGAATGCCCGGAAGAACGGTTTGAGCGATTGCAGCGAATTCCATGCCGCCAATCTCTTTGAAACCACCGAGGACAGCCTGGCGGCCCTGGGGCGTCTGGACAAACTCCTCATCGATCCGCCCCGGGAAGGCGCTGTTGCAGTGGTCAAGGCCCTGGGGCCGGATGCCCCTCGCAGGATTGTCTATGTCTCTTGCAACCCAGCCACTCTGGCGCGGGATGCGGCAGTACTCATCCACCAAAAAGGATACCGGCTAATCGGAGCAGGGATCGTCAATATGTTCCCCCAGACCTCCCATGTGGAGTCCATTGCCTTGTTCGAGCGAGGCTGAGGCGACCGAATCTAACATGATAGAATGCGCTCCGCTTTCCGGGAGACGGGGCCGCGCTTGATTGCAACGGTCTAGAAAGTAATTGTAGGAGGTGTGGCAGAGCGGTTGAATGCACCGGTCTTGAAAGCAGTTGCATCGTGTCGTAACGTGTTGATTTAATTGGATTTTGTTTTGCAATCTCCGCAACTTGCGGAAACGATCTCCGCAACCCCGGCATAATCCGGGCAAATTTTGGAAGCGTGGCCGAGTGGTTTAAGGCAGTGCTCTTGAAAAGCACCGAGGCAGGAATGTCTCCGTGAGTTCGAATCTCACCGCTTCCGCCAATAAAAACAAGCATTTAGCGCAGATCTGTCGATATGCAAAGTGCTTGATGCAAGCAACGAAAAGCCCCGCTCGTCGGGGCTTTTTCGTTAGTGGCGACTCTTCACCCCTTAAACACACCGTAAATAGCCCACCCCAACGCCTGCGAGCAGGATGCCTTGAATATTGCAAAGGCATCCCCATATGTCGTTGATTGAACTGGGGATCTGGGAACGTATGGCCTTACAGGGGGAGATGCGGCTTGTCATTTGGGATGTGCAGCACGGCGCTTGCGCGATGGTGCAGCACATCCTCGGCCAGTACGCCGGCCGTCTTGCGATGATTGATTCCGGTCCCGCTGACGACGATAAGGGCGGTGCAGGGCTTTTTCAGATGCCGTCGTCGTCTTGCCTGCTCCTGCATGTCGGCGCCGGTTTAAAACTGACCAGGTGGACCGGTTGAATTCTGGCCAGGGGCGGTAGCTGCCTGTCATTGCTGCAGCTGTGGATAAGTGTAGCGGAATCGCTGTCCTGAATTTCCTCCTTTCT
>JAVEWG010000027.1:0-49313 GCA_034004685.1 Rhodocyclaceae bacterium
CCGCGCCCTGGACGATATCTGCCTGGCCATCGCCCCCGGCGAGAGCGTGGCCCTGGTGGGCCCCTCCGGCGCCGGCAAGACCAGCCTGTTCCAGCTCCTGCTGCGCTACTACGAAGTTTCCAGCGGCGCCATCCGCATCAACGGCCAGGACATCCGCCAGCTGCGCCTCCACGACCTGCGCCAGGACATCGCCATCGTGCCCCAGGACCCGGTGATCTTTTCTGCCAACGCCCTGGAAAACATCCGCTACGGCCGCCCTGCAGCCACCGACGCTGAAGTTCTGGCCGCCGCCCGGGCCGCCGTGGCCGACGAGTTCATCGACCGCCTGCCCGAGGGCTACCAAACCTTCCTGGGGGAGCGGGGCACCCGGCTATCCGGCGGCCAGCGCCAGCGCATCGCCATCGCCCGGGCGATCCTCAAGGGGGCGCGCCTGCTGCTCCTGGACGAAGCCACCAGCGCCCTGGACGCGGAATCGGAAATCCTGGTGCAGCAGGGCCTGGCCGCCGCCATGGCCGGCCGCACCACCCTGGTGATCGCCCACCGCCTGGCCGCGGTGCAGAAGGTGGACCGCATCGTGGTGATGGAGCGGGGGCGCATCGTGGAAACCGGCACCCCGGAGGATCTGCGCAACCAGGGGGGCCTCTACGCCCGGCTGGCGGCGTTGCAACTGGATCTCTGATCCGAAGAGACCCACCACAACAGGGGCACCGGGGAACACCCCAAAGAGGCTCAGCCCGCCCTGGTTTCCGGATCCTGGTCGGCCAATATGGCCATGGTGATTCTGGATGCGCAGGTGAGCCGACCCTTTTCGTCATGCAGATCAATCTGCCAGACATGGGTCGTGCGCCCCAGGTGAATGGGACGGGCGGTGCCGGTCACCCAGCCCTCCCGGACGCTGCGGATATGGTTGGCATTGATGTCGAGGCCCACCACCCGGGTGCCCGGGGGCGAGGCATAGGCCGCGCCGCAGGATCCCAGGGTTTCGGCGAGCACCACGGATACCCCGCCGTGGAGGATGCCCATGGGCTGGCGGGTGCGCCCATCCACCGGCACCCGCGCCCGCAGGAAGTCGTCACCGATCTCGAGGAATTCGATGCCCAGGTGGGAGGCCGCCGTATCGGCGCTGACGGCCGCCAGGGCGGCCAGGGAGATGGGTTGTTTCCAGATCGTTGTCATGAGTTGCCGCGTTGCGTGCCTGATTGTTGATTTTCGCAGAACCCGGGCCAGGGTGGCGTCTTGTCGCCGGCGCCACCCATCCATTACTGGCAAGGGGGACGGGATGCTTGCACTATGGATACTTGTCCCTGGCGGGCGGCTTTGCCGGGGTCCGTCGTCAGGAGGGTCCATGCCGAACCAAACGTCCACCACGCCTTACTGGAGCCGCCCGGTCGCCGAACTGATGGGCGAGCAAGGCAGCGGCCCGGGAGGACTCACCACCCTGGAAGCCGCCCGGCGCCGGGGACAATACGGGCCCAATACGGTGGAGGATGGGGACGAGCAGCCGGCCCTGCGCCTGCTGCTGCGCCAGTTCGAAAGCCCCTTGGTGCTGATCCTGGTGTTCGGCGCCGGGGTTTCCCTGTGGGTGCGGGACTGGGTGGACGCGGCGATCATCCTTGCCATCGTGCTGGGCAGCGCACTCCTGGGTTTTGCCCAGGAGTACCGGGCCTCGGTTGCCATCGCCGCCCTGCGCCGGCGCCTGGCCCTGACGGTGGAGGCCCTGCGCAATGGCTACCCCGCCACCATCGCAGCGCGGGATGTCGTCCCCGGCGACCTGATCCACCTGGCGGCCGGCAGCCTGGTGCCGGCCGACGGGGTGATCCTGGAGGCGGTGGATTTCCTGGTGACGGAAGCCAGCCTGACCGGCGAATCCTTTCCAGTGGAAAAGCGCCCCGGCCCCGTCCCGGCCGACACGCCCCTGGCGGGCCGCCTGAACACGGTGTTCCTGGGCACCTCGGTGCGCAGCGGAACGGCCACGGTGCTGGTCCTGAAGACCGGCCGCGCTACCGAATTCGGCGGCATTGCCGGGCGTCTCAAGGTCCGCCAGCCCGAAACGGAATTCGCCCGGGGGGTACGCCAGTTTGGCTACCTGCTGGTGCGCATCATGATTGTGATGGTGGTCTTCGTGCTGATGGTGAACCAGGCCCTCGGCCGCCCCCTCATCGAATCCCTGCTCTACGCCGTGGCCCTGGCGGTGGGCATCTCTCCGGAGCTGCTGCCGGCCATCGTCAGCGTCACCCTTTCCCGGGGGGCCCGGGTGCTGGCCCGCCAGGGGGTGATCGTGCGCCGCCTGGAGGCCATCGAGAACCTGGGCAGCATGGACGTGCTGTGCACCGACAAGACCGGCACCCTGACCGAAGGGGTGGTCTCCCTGGTGTCCGCTGTCGATCCCGCCGGGGCCGACTCAGCCGGCGTGGGCTACCTGGGGTGGCTGAATGCCACCTTCGAAACCGGCATCCCCAATCCCCTGGATGCCGCCATCGTCAGCGCCGGCCGGCAGGCAGGCCTCACCACCGCCGATTGGGTGAAGGTGGACGAGATCCCCTACGACTTCATCCGCAAGCGGCTGACCATCGTCCTCACCGAAAACGCCGCCGCCGGCCGGCACCGCATCGTCACCAAGGGCGCTTACCAGAACATGCTGGCGGTGTGCACCCATGTGCATCAGGACGGCCAGGCGCAGCCCCTGGACGAAAGCCGGCGCGCGCCCCTGGACGCCCGTTTCCAGCGCTGGGGGGAAGAGGGCTACCGGGTGCTGGCGGTAGCCACCCGGGATGTGCCAGCCCAGGCCAGCTATGGCCACGGGGACGAAACCGGCATGTGCTTGGCAGGCTTCCTGCTGTTCTCCGACCCCCCCAAGGCCGATGCCGGCCGCGCCATCCAGGATCTGGCCAGGCTGGGCTGCCGCACCAAGATCATCAGCGGCGACAACCGCTTCGTCACCACTCACCTCGCCCGGGGCATCGGCCTGGACCCGGCCGCGCTCCTCACCGGCGAGCAGATCGCCCGGCTCAGCAACGAATCCCTGTGGCATCTTGCCGAACGCACCGACCTGTTCGTGGAGGTCGATCCACAGCAGAAGGAGCGCATCGTTCGGGCCCTGCAACACACCGGCCACGCCGTGGGCTACCTGGGGGACGGCATCAATGACGCGGCCGCGCTCCATGCCGCCGACGTGGGTATTTCGGTCCAGGGGGCGGTGGACGTGGCCCGGGACAGCGCCGACGTGGTGCTGCTCCACAGCGACCTGGACGTGCTGCGCAGCGGCGTCGAAGAGGGCCGCCGCACCTTCGCCAACACCCTCAAGTACATCTCCATCACCACCAGCGCCAACTTCGGCAACATGGTGAGCATGGCCCTGGCCACGCCCCTGCTGCCCTTCCTGCCCCTGGCCGCCAAGCAGATCCTGCTCAACAACTTCCTGTCGGACCTGCCCTCCATGGCCATCTCCACGGACCGGGTGGATCGGGATCACATTACTCAGGTGCAGCGCTGGGACATCGGCTCGGTGCGGCGCTTCATGGTCGTTTTCGGGCTCATCAGCAGCGCCTTCGATCTGCTCACCTTCCTGGTGCTGCTGAGGTTCTTCGACGCCGACGAAGCCACCTTCCAGACCGCCTGGTTCGTGGTGTCGCTGGTCACCGAACTGGCGGTCCTGCTGGTGCTCCGCACCGAAAAAACCCTGCTCCGCAGCACCCCGGCCCCCCTGCTGCTATGGGCCACCCTGGCGGTGGCCGCCGCTACCCTCGGGCTGACCTATTTCCCGCCCATGGCCCGGGTGTTCGGGTTCGTGCCCCTTCCGGCGCCACTGCTCCTGGCCTTGCTGCTGATCGTCGGCGGCTACGTCGCCAGCACGGAAATCGGCAAGGCCCGCTTCTTCCGCCGGCCCCAGCCGCCTGGCCCGACCTGAAGGGCAGCCGGGCCTGCCGGAATGGATGGATTCCCCGCCGGGTGGAACGGGAACACTCCTAGCTCCCCAGCCGCAGGATCCGCACCGCCCCCGCCAGCACCATCAGCCCGATGAGGCTGCCCACCAGCCAGTCCGGCCATTGGGCGCCGGTCCACCACACCAGGGCGCCGGCCAGGATGACTCCCAGGTTGGCCAGCACGTCGTTGGCGGAGAAAATGTAGCTGGCCTGGAGGTGGGCCCCCCCATGCCGATGGGGGGCCAAGAGCATCAGGCAGGCCAGGTTGGCGGCCAGGGCCAGGCAGGAGACGGCCATCATGGCCGGGCCCAGGGGCTCGGCCCCCAGCAGGATGTGGCGCCCCACCTGCCAGAAGAGGCCCAGGGCCAGGATCAGTTGCAGCACCCCGGCCAGCCGGGCGGCCTTGAGCTGGGCGGCGCCGCCCCGGCCCACGGCGTAGAGGGCGGTGCCATACACCGCCGCGTCGGCGAACATGTCCAGGGCGTCGGCCAGCAGGCCGGAGGAGTCCGCCCACCAGCCGGCCAGGCCTTCCAGCAGGAACATGGCGGCGTTGATGGCCAACAGCCAGACCAGGGCGCGGGCCTGGCGGCCGCTCTGGGGGGCAGGGGACGGGGCCGCCGCGCCAGCCGGGCCGCTGGCCAGCAGCTCGGCACCCATGCCCAGTTCCGCCAGGCGGGCCAGGATTTCCGCCACGGGCGCCTGGTGGCCGACCCCCAGGCGGCGGCCGGCCAGATCGAAGCGCAATTCACCGGCCAGCCCCCCCAAAGCCAGGCGGATGAGCTGCTCCTCGGCGGGGCAATCCATGCCCGGCACCCGAAATTCGGAATACAGGGCCGCTCCGGGGAAAGGGTCAGGGGCGACAGGGCGGGAAGCGGGGCTTGAGGCCACCTGGCTGGCGCAGCCACAGTGGCCCCCACAGCTTGAATCGGTCATGACCGGGGTCGGAGCAGGTAAAGCGCCGATGCTATCACCGCCAGAAGCCCCCGCCGAAAAGCGGGGCGGGGCTCACGGCAGCGTGGCGTGGGTCCCGTCGCAGAAGGGCTGGCTGGCGCCCTTGCCGCAGGCGCACCACCAGGAATCCTCGCCCGCTTCCACGTCCACGGCGAAGGGGCCTTTCTGGGCGATATCGGGAATCTGACTCATGATGGTCTCAAGGCGGTTGGGGATGGCAGTTACTGCTTGACGCCTTCCATGGCGATGGAGAGGGTCACCTCGTCCCCCACGTTGGGGGCGTATTTGCCAGCGTTGAACTCGCTGCGCTTGATCACGGCGGTGGCGTTGGCGCTCATCGCTCCCGTCCCGCCTCGTGCCATGCCTTCTGCACAGGCGAGAGCAGATATTCAGCCACCGTGCGGTCTCCCAACAAGATTTCCGCCGTGGCCTGCATTCCGACGGATAGTGGATACTTCACGCCATCGGTCTCCAGGGTATTCCTTGCAAGCGTCACCAAGGCCTTGTACCGCAACGGGCGTTGCCCGGTTCCGGTCTGCCCCTTATCGCGAGCCTCCTCCTCGCTCTGTGCGTCGGCGCTGACGTGTTCGACCGAGCCGTACCCCATTCCATATTTCTGGAAGGTGTAAGCGGCGAATTTCAGCTTCACGGGCTGGCCCGGTCGAACAAAACCGATATCCTCATTTGAGACCCACACCTCGGCCTTGAGTTTTTCCTCTCGGGGCACGAGGCTCGCCAGCACAGTGCCAGACTGAACCACGGTGCCCGCTGTATGGGTGGCCAGATCCTTGATCACGCCGTCCTGCGGTGCCTTCAGTTCCAGGAGTTCGCGCCGGTGCTGCTGCTTCTCCAGTTCCTTGGCCAGTTTGTCGATCTGCGTTTGCGCCTCACTGCGCTCCCCATGCAATTGGCGAAAATAGTCTGCCTCGATCTGTTTGAATTTCTTCTTTGACTGGTCGATGGACGCCTGAGCCGAGGCGATCAAGTGGGCTTGCGTTGCCAATTCCTGTTCTTTCTCGATGCGCTCACGCTGCTTGTCGCTGCCCATCAAGGCCCCGGCAAAGCCATTCTTGACCAGCCGTGCGTAGGCCTTGTCCTGCTCGCGATAATGCGGCAGTACAGCCTCAATCCGCTCCTTTTGCTGGCGGGCAGCCGCCAACTCCTGCTGCGCTTTGACCAAGCGGCTGTGTTCCTCCGCCAGCGCAGCCGCCAGGGCGTCGCAGTTGGCCTGGTGTTGCGCGGCGGTTTCCTGAACGAGCACCACCGGAACCTGAACATCCGGTTGGAACGGTTTACCGGCAAGCTCTGCATCAATGCGGGCAAGCTGAAGCTGCTTGCGCACGTGTTCAGTCGTGATGGCTTCCAAATCTGCGTTTGTGATGAGGCCATCCATGCGCATCAGGACTTGCCCCGCGCGCACCGCTTCGCCTTCACGCACCAAGATTTCCTTTACGACGCCAGCCTCCGATGGCTGCACGATCTTGAGATAGCTCGCCGGCACCAACTTGCCATCCGCGACTGCAACGATGTCCAGGCGCCCGACGAGAGCCCAGACCAGCAGGAACGCCAGCAAAGCCAGCAGCGCCCATAACACCCGCCGCCCCTGCGGATGGGGCGCAACGTGTTGCAAGCGTATGAGCGGCGGATGAAACGCGTGGTGGTCGACATGGACGTGCTGAACAAGGGATTTCAAAGAGCGCATTCCGTGAATTTCTCCTGAGGCTTTTAGGTATTTTGGATACGGTAAGTGGGCCAACCGCCAAGGAAAGTCCGCTCAATATGGGACAGACCATGCTCCATCGCCTGCCCGCCCGAGAATTGGCGGCGGCGATCTCGGAGCGGGCGGCCTGCCGATGCGTTTGGCTGCCAAGCAGGTCCTGCAATGCGGGAGCAATGCTGTAGGCATAAATCAAACCTGCGGGTAACACGATGATGCTGAGTGCCAGCACCTCTACGCGCCCGCGAGCCCTTCAGCCAGCCACAGGCACCGGGCGAGGTGACCGAAGACCTCGCCCAATCCCAACGCGATCAGCACCCGCGCCTTCGGCAGGAGCGACTGCTTACCATGACAGCGTGCCCACCCCTTCCTTGATGCCCGTAAAGCCCTTGAGGTGAGTGCCGCTACCGGTGGGGAGCGTCACAGTATCGACACCGCCCCGCGCACCGCCTTGTATCCAGCCCGTCAAGCCGACGAGGTCCGCACCCTGGCTGGCATGGCTCCAGGCAGGCGCACTCTGGCGCTCCGCGTCGAGCCGGTTCAGGGCGTGGGTCAGCACCGCCCAATGGCGTTCCATATCATGGCCTGTCTGGCTATGAGTGGTTTCCTCGTAGGTGGAATACCACTTACCCCATTGCTCAAACCACTGGCGATCCAGCGCAAGGAAGGCCGAATCGGCGGGCTCCGCATTGCGCTTGAATCCGTCGAGGAAGCGGCCCAGGGGATCATCGTCGCGCTCCGCTTCCTGGTTGCGATCTGGATTACCCGGTAACGGGCCGTCGCCTTCACCGAGGTTGGCCGCAAGCCCAAGCGGCGGCGCATCCGTACCATTGCCCACCCCTTCGCTACCTTGCTGGCTAGCAGGAACAACCGTCTTGTTGCCGAAGCTGATCTTGAAAACATCCGAAGCGATCGAGCTCTCACCGTGATCGTCGCTGGCCGTGATGTGCACATTAATGCTGCCGGAGGCATTGGCCGGTGCAGTGCCGCTGAAGGTCTGCGTTGCGGCGTCGAACTTGAGCCATGTCGGCAGCGCCTTGCCGTTGGACAAGGTTGCCGTGTAGCGCAGCGTATCCGTACGGTCGACATCGCGGAAGCTGCCCGCTGGCATCTGCCACGAGAAGGCATTGCCCTTGGCAAGGCGCACATCGGCAAGGTAGCGAACGAGATCGGGCGCATCGTTGGCGCCTTGGATGGTTACCGTCAATGCGCCGTTGCTGCGCTGCGTGCCGTCGCTGGCGAGATATGCAAAGACCTCGGAGGCCGTCTCGCCGATACCCAAGCCTTGAACCTTGGACGAGAAGTCGTCGAGCACATATGCATAGTCGCCACTGGGGAGCAAGGTCAACACGCCGTACTCGCCGCGCCGGATGCCCGCATCGGCCAACCACAGGCGTTCGCCTTCCGGATCACTGTCGTTGGCCAACACATTGCCCCAGGCCAGCAGCTTGCGATCTTCGATCACCTCGGCCGCATCCGGCGTAGAGATCGGCGTCAGATTGCCGCTGCTGGACTCGACCGCCAAGGTGAAGGTCTGGCTGGCCTGCGTACCTGCCTGGTCAGTTGCCGTAACCCGTAGGGTATAGTCGCCCGCCGAGGCCGGAGTGCCGCTGAAGCTGCTGGTAGCCGCATCAAAAACCAGCCAATCAGGCAGCGCGGAACCATCGGCCTGTGTGGCCGAATAGCTCAGGCGGTCGCCCAGATCGGTGTCAACAAAGGCGTCTGTCGGCAAGGCGAACATGAAGGCGACGTCTTCGGTTACGGTCTGCGCGGCCAGCGCCACGCCGACCGTCGGTGCGTCGTTGGTGTCGATCACCTCTAGGGCGAACATCTGGCTGGCCGATGCACCCGCCAGATCGGTGGCGGTCACGGTAAGCCGCGACTCACCCACATCGCCGTTGGCAGGGGTACCGGAGAAGGTAACGGCCTGCGCGTCGAATGCGAGCCAATCGGGCAGTGGATCGCCGTTCGCCAGCGTGGCCGTGTAGGTGAGCGCATCGCCTACATCGACGTCACAGAAGCTGCCTGCGGGCAGCGTGAAGCTGAAGGCGCTGTCTTCGAGGGCGCCCAGGTCGGACAGGGATGTGCCAACTTCGGGCGCGTCGTTGGTGTTTTGCACCGAGATATTGAAGGTTGTGCTGGCGGAAGCACCGAAATGATCCCTGCCTTCCACCACAATCTCAATGTCGCCTACGTGATCATTCGTCGGCCTGCCACTCAATGTTCTGGATACGGGATCGAAGCTCAGCCATGCCGGTAGCGGCTCGCCGTTGGCCAGTCGCACCACCACCTGGATTTCGTCGGATGCGTCTGGATCGCTAAACAGGTCGGCGGGCAGAATCAAGCTGAAGTCCTGACCTTCGGTCGCTGCCGTGTCGTCCAGTTGCCGGATTGCCACGGGAGCACGGTTCATCTGTTCGGTGAGAGACACCACCGTGCCGTCTTCAAACGCGAGCGCCAGAATGACCGGATTGCCTTCCGAACCGTAGTAGTTATCGATCCGCACCGCATCGTCAGCGCTGTAATGCAAGACGAGAGTGGTGCCATCCCATTCATGGCGGATGTCTTCGGGCCGGATGTCAGTCCCGAAGCGGATGTAATTGAAATCGGTCGCACCACTGTCGATGATCGTGTCGACGCCATCGCCTTTGTTGAAGACATAGGCATCGTCACCCGCGCCACCGGTGAGCACGTCATTGCCCACTCCGCCGTGCAACTCGTCGCTACCAGCGCCTCCATGGAGCGCGTCGTTGCCCACTCCGCCGTGCAACTCGTCGCTACCAGCGCCTCCATGGAGCGCGTCGTTGTCGCCGCCTCCATGGAGCCTGTCAGCAAGGTTTGTCCCGGTCAGGTCGTTCGATTGTTCGTCGCCCTCAACCAGGAAACCACCCGAAACCAGGGTGGCGTAATCCCAAACCGTGCCATCGACGAACTCGAAGCGATCAACGGCATGACCACCTCCGAGCACGTCGTTCGGATTGAATCCGGTCAAAAGCAACCTGTCGCCGTCGCCACCATAAGAAATACGGAGCAAATGACCACCATTGCCGTCCTCCTCAAAACGCAGGTTGGTGCGCAACGCTTCCGGGTCGATGCCGGGCCCAAAGCGCAACACGTTGCCAGCATCCGGGGCGGCGACATCCTCGATAAAGACCTCACCGTCGCCAATGTTGACGTCGTAGATATCCTGGGTGTGATCGCCATAGCGCACCCCGCGCGCCATCAGTTCATCGAATGACAGGCTGACGCCCCACCAGGGCAGGCTGATTTCCGAAACCGGTGCCTGCATGCCCTCTGCACGTGGGTCGAACCCAGCGAAGCGGATGGCATCGCCCTCTTCGGTCAGGCGCAGCAGCAGATCACGACCGTCGAACTCCAGGCGCAGGTCGTCGGCATTGATTTCGCCAGTGATCTCGATGCGGTTCGTGTCCTGCTCACGCCAGGTCTCAGCAATGAGCGTCTCGATTGGGCGAGAGCCCCATTCCTTGTGAATACGGTAGGCGTCCGAGCCTGCACCACCCACCAGCCTGTCCGTGCCACCCTGGCCATTGAGCGTGTCATCACCGTCGCCGCCGATCAGCGTGTCGGCAAACGGCGTACCGTCGAGCCAACCACCTTCATCGCCCGCCATTTCGGTCTTGCCCGTGGGTTCGATGTTCTCGGCCACGATCTCAGTGCCATCGGCGAAGCGGATGATGTCCACCGAGCGGGTCTGCGTGGCCCGATTCGGCTCATAGCCTCTCAGGATCACCCGGTCGCCGGGCTGGTTGGCGAACTCAATCACCAAGTCTCCGTTCTGCTCGGAATAGCGCAGGTCTTCCGGACGGATGCCGGGGCCAAAATTCAGGATGTTGGGGGCTTCATCAACAATGGTGCCGCCGGAACCGCCCCCTCCGACAACCTGAATGGCAACCCTCCCATAGCCCTGCACACCATCATTGCCCCAGGTGAGCACACGGTGATCGTCGTCGATGATGACTACGCCATGACCGGGCTGGTACGCGTAGGTATCACCACCCCATTCGCCGTAGAGTTGGTCGTTGCCGGTGCCGCCGGTAAGCTGGTCCGCACCCCAGCCGCCGCAGATCTCATCGTCTCCGGCATTGCCGTCAAGCACGTCATCGCCATCGCCACCGTGGATCAGGTCGTTGCCGTCACCACCTAGGATGACATCGTCCCCGGCCAGCCCCAGCGCCATGTCGTTGCCCGCACCCGCGTCCAGCGTGTCACCTGCGGTTGTGCCGTAGAGCACATCATCGCCGTCGGTCGGGATAGTGTTGGCGAGGTTGGCAGAAGCGAACAGATCGCCGGACTGCGCATACGCCACCGCTTCCAGACCACCCGCCGGAGCCACTGTGCCGGTCAGCTCAAAGCCCGCACCGTCAAAAGCCAGCGGCGCATCGGTCGTTGCCGACAGCAAAGCACCCGCGTTGGCCTGCAGCCAGCCCGCCAAGTCGAAGACGCGCGTTTTGCCATCCGCGTCGATGAACTGGATGCGCTCCAGATCGCCTGGCAGGTGATTGATGTTGGTATTGTCGAACGTGATGGAACCGCCTGCGCCAGCATCCAGCAGCAATACCACCCGTCCATCGCGATCCAATGCTGCGGAAAGCATCGTCGGTGTCACCGTTGCGCCGAAGGACAGGGTGTCGATACCTTCGCCAGCGCGCAGCGTGTCCTTGCCATCACCGTGGTTGAAAACGACCACATCGTCACCTGCGCCGGTGTTGATGTTGTCGTTGCCTGCTTCTCCGGCAACCAGATCTTCCCCCGCTCCGGCGTAAACATTGTCGTCACCGCTGCCAGCGGAAACCCGATCGTTGCCTGCTTCCAGATGGATGTTGTCGTTATTGCCGCGCGCCTGCACGGTGACGGACTGGCCGGTGTAGTCGTAGATGTCATCGTCGGCCTGGCTGCCGACGACGGTGGTCGCATCACCCCAGTAGCGCTGCTGCCAGCCGTACTTGCCGCCATCGGCGCGGGCGATCACATCGGCCAGCGTCCATTCGGTGCCATCGTCGAAGCGGAAACGCTGGAGCGCGCCGCGTCCCAGATCATCCAGATTCTGGGTGCGCACGATCAGGGCGTCATTGCCACCAATGCCGATGACCAGGCTGGAATAGCCGACATCACCTGCCTGGCCGATCCCACCGATTTCACCCAGTTGCACCGACACATCCTCTGGCCGGATGCCTGGTGCGAAGACCACGGTGTCGTTGGCCGCATTAAGATTCGCGCCCATGGCGTTATCCAGCCCCATGCCTGGAGTGACGAGATAGCGGTTGTTGCCCTCGCCGCCGTAGAGCCAGTCGCGGTCGGCACCGCCATCCAGCGGGTCATCACCGGCCTCGCCGAAGAGTTGGTCGTTGCCCGCGCCGCCGGTGAGTATGTCGTTGCCTTCATGGCCATAGAGCGTGCTGTCCTTCTCGGTGCCGACGAGTGCGTCCTCACCCGGCGAACCGTAGAGGATTTCCGCGCCTTCGCTGACGTTGAGCTTGGCCAATACGTCGTTCACGTTCAGATTTGCGCCGTTGTCGAAATCGAAGCGGTCGATGCGCTGCCCACTGCCCAGCCAATCCTTGATACGCACCGCGTCGCCCGAAGCAGTGACGGTGGCGATCAGATCGTTATCGTCACGGGTAAAGCTCACGTCGTTCTGGCCGATACCGGGCTTGAACAGCACGCGGCCATAGTTGTCGGCAATGGTGTCTTGGCCATCGCCGGTACCGAAGCGATAGGTGTCGTAACCACCCAGATCCTGGAACTGGTCGTTGCCGGTGCCACCGTCGAGCGTGTCGTCCTGGTAACCGCCGACGATGGCGTCGTCCCCGGCAGAAGCCGCCAGCGCGCGCGTAGCTAGTTCGCTGCGATCCCACACCGTGCCGTCGGCAAAGCGCAGTTGCTCGATACCCCGCTCGGTTGACCAGGTATCCCCCTGGCCGCGCACGGTGAGTTTGCTGCCATCAGGCAGCGTGACGGCCATGTCGCCTTGCAGCGTCCAGCGCACGGTCACGCCAAGAGGCGTCACGCCAGCGGCCAGTTCCACCGTGTCCACGCCAGCGGTGTAGCCCTCGTTGATCACGTCCTGGCCATCGCCCAGACCGAAGCGGTAGGTGTCGGAGCCCGAGCCGCCTTCCAGCGTGTCGTTGCCCGCGCCGCCAACGATCACGTCATCGCGACCATTGAAGCCGCGCAGTACGTCATCCCCGGCTTCACCCAGCAGGCTGCGAGACTTGATCGTCTCCGCATCCCACAGTGTGCCATCGGCAAAGGCGATCTCCTCGACGGCGAACCGGTTGCTCTCATTGAAATGGTTCTTGATGGTCAGCGTCTCGCCGGTGTCGCGGATGGTGATCTTCAGGTCGTCGCTGACCTGCCAGCCGTTGACCGCGCGCACCCGCTCCAGCTGCACATCGGCAGGCAGCACGCCTGCCTTGAACTCGATGCGGTCGGTCTCGCCCTGTTGCCAGGAGTCCTCGAGGATGGTGTCGTTCCCATCGCCCCGGCCGAAGCGGTAGGTGTCCGAACCGATACCACCACGCAATTCATCGTTGTCCGCGCCACCGTCCAGTACGTCATTTCCGGCGCCGCCGATCAGCGTATCCTTGCCCCCGCGTCCAAACAACTGGTCGTTGCCGCCCCGGGCGTCCAATACGTCATCGAAATCGCTGCCGCGCAGCACGTCGTAGCCTTCCGTGGGAATGCCGCCGGGAGTCCAACCAACCAGTGCTGTCTCCATGGTTTGCGCCACGTCCGTGCCCAATGGCAGCAGCTTGGCCTTGAAGTCTTCCACGTCAAGCCGATGGAGCAGTCCCATCCCCTTGAGAGAATGAAGGAAATCACCCAGCTTGGTCAGACCTGTCTCGCGATCTATTTGAATCTGTTCAGTCAAGGTATCCGCCACGGCGGAAAGATTGCCAACAAGTCCATCCAGTTCCTCATCCCAGCGGTAGGTGATTTGATGGAACAGTTCTTTGAGATGACTCTGTGCTATGAGCTGGCCATAGACCAAGGCTTTGAGTTCATCCCAGGCTTTGAGCAGTACCGGCGCTGCTCTGCCGTGCGGGTTGGGGTCGCGCGTTCCCCAGCACCAGACACCGACCCATTCCTCGCCCATGAACTCCTCCAGAGCTTCTAGCTTGCGGGCATCGCCTATGGCGTTGCCGTAGATCATGCGCGACGCGCGGCTGGTTGGATCTACGTCCTGTACCCCTGTCCAGCGGTAGATGATCTGTGTTGCCAACGCATCCCGGTCTTCGGGTGTGCTGGCTTGGGTAAAGGCTGTGACCAAGCGTTTGAGTTCGCCCGTAGCATCCATCGCCATGGCTTGTTGTAGGTCGCGCACCTTGCCGTAGCCCTTGACGTTGGGAAGTGCAGCGATGTCTTCGGGCACCTCCACCCGCTCGGTGGGCACGCTGTAGGTGGTGTCGGTTTGGACCCACACGTCGGCGGCGGCGCGGGACTGGCCATCGGTAGTGGTGTAGCTGCCCACCTGTTTGTGAGCGTTACCCTGTACATCGACGTGGCTGGAGTTCGTATAACTGACGTTGATGCTCTGCACGCCCGCCTCGGTCAGGGTAAGCAGTTCACCGGCATCGGTGCGACCGTTGCCGTTGCCATCCTTCCAGATGCGCAGTTCGGCAAAGGCCGTGTCATTGGCGTCGATCACGCCGTCAGCGTTGGTGTCGAGTTCCTCCAGGGCATCAAAACCGTTGGCAGCTTTCTGCCCGTTGGCCAGCAGGGTTTCAGAGCCGAAGAGTTCGCGGCCAGTGTCGATCCGCCCATTGCCGTTGAGATCACGCACCAACAACCCATCGTCAGATGCAACCCAACCAGTCAACTCGGCAAAACCGTCGGCCGCATGGTCAAAGTGCGCGCTATTGGCGAGAGAGAGTGTTTCAACGCCATCCCCATCAAGATCAAGGGCTATCGGGGAAGGGATAGTGGAGGCTCTGCCGACCTCGCTCTCAATTCCGCCCATCGGGAGGTCGCCAATAGATTCCCCGATCGGGATGTCCAATCCGCCGCCCCATGGCAACTCCTCTCCTGTTGCGTTGACCACGTTATCGCCCAAGGTGGGATCGGCGATGTCGGCAAAGGCAAGCCATTTCTTAAGCACATCCTGCGTCTTTTCTTCAAACAAACTAGGGTCCGGCACATGCTTCAACCACTCCTTCGCTAGTTCTCGAACCTCAGGATCAGGCGATGTTTCAGCTTGGTTCTTCATGAATTGCCAAGTAGCAATGTTGAAGAGCGTGGCATCAAAATAGTCGCCTTCCGTGTCCCGAAGACCCGCCCAGTATTTTTCCAGCGCCTCTTGCCCTCCCTTTTGCAAGAACGCCTTAAACACCGCATCCAGCGTCCAGCTTGAGAGGGGGAGGTTGTTTTCTTGGTAGCCCTGCTGGTGAATATCCCAGACCTCTTGCGCGTTAATATCGCGATCAACTGACGAAGATCCATCGGCGATTCTGGTCAACTGACGAAGATAAGCATCGGCCAAGTCAATCTTTAGCTGGTCGATCTGGGGTTGTGTCAAGAACTTGCACGTGTTCGAATCCAGGCCTGCCAAAGCCGTCCCCGTCAGGAACTGCATCGCAGAAATTCCAGCAATCGTGTTTTGTTCAACGACGCCTTTTGCCCATCCAGCGTAGGTGAAACCGGCGTTTTGCAAGGCGCCATACACTTCTCCGAGCGTCGATTTCACGGTAGATGAGTCCGATGGCGACAACCCGGCCACTCGCTGTTGAAGTTGTTGCAATTGGGTCACGGAAACGGAAGGCATGGCTTACTCCGATATCTTGGGAAGAGTGGATGAGGAAGGCTGGGGTTGTGTCGAGAACGGCTTTGAAGGATCGGCGCGGAAACCGAGCAGTACTTTGGTGATTCCGCCCTGAATTTCCTGCCAGTGGGGCAAGAGACCCTTGCGATAACTCACCTTGACGCTAGCTTTCAATGTTGGCTCCAATCCAAAACTGTGATTGCATTGAGCGGCCTCATGGTTTCTGTTCGAGCAGTCGATATAGGCATCCACAGCGTTATTCGTCACATGATGGATGTAGATATTTCTGTCGCTGAGACTGTTTGTGCCCATTTCCCGGCGTGAAAAATCTGCATTAACGGGAATGTAGGTTGACAGGCCGTAGACTTTTCCCGGCTGCTCCTCGTATCGATAAAAGATCGAAGCATTCTTCAGCCAAGCCTTTGACAATTCAGCAAACCGGGTTTTGCTTCTGTCTTGGTAATACGAATTGGATAACACTCCGACTCTCATCCAAGTGGTCGTGTAAATGCTTTCCTTGCGTTTTTCCTTCCAGTTCTGCTCGTTCACTGGCGCCATGTCCGGGTAGCGGATTTCAAAACCGAAGCTTCGTATTCCAGACTCGAATGTCCTCTTCGGTATTGGCCCGCTTCGTTTTTCCAGAAAACCTGGGTCGTTGTCATATTCGACGAAGTTGGCAAATTCCTTCGGTATCGACACCGGCACTCCGCCCAGATGGCCGACTACGCCTACGCGGCCTCCCTTCAGGTAGTTTCCCGACATGATCTGGACTGATTCCAGCGGCGTCGCTTCTTCCGCGATGGCTTGTTTCTGACAAAGAAGTACAGTCAGCACAACGCAAGCCAGCACGGCAAGGCGTTGCATGTTTTTCGAAGTTGCGGGGAATCCTCGTATCTCACGCATGACATGCTCCTCCACTCGTCTTTGTTACGTTGAGCAAAGCGGTCATCATTACTCCTTCACCAAACTCATGTGCATGGCATGCTGCCCCATATTCACCACCTCATCCACCTGTAAGCCCTTGGGCACTTGGTGCGTGATGAAGATCATCGTGACCTTGCCCTTGAGCCGGTTGATGGTCTGCGCAAAATGCTCGGCGGTCTGCTGATCCAGATTGGAAATCGCCTCGTCGAAGATCAATACCTTGGGCCGCTTGAGCAATGCGCGGGCAATGGCAATGCGCTGGCGCTGCCCGCCCGATAGCCCGGTGCCGCGCTCACCGATCTCGGTCTGGTAGCCCTGCGGCAGCTTCTCGATCACCTCGTGGATTTCTGCCGCCTTGCACGCAGCGATCACATCTTCAAAGCTCGCATGCGGGTGCGCCATGGCCAGGTTGTCGTAGACCGTGCCGGAAAACAGCACCGTTTCCTGCGGCACCACACCAAAAGTGGCACGCAGTTCGTTGGCCGCCAGTTGCCGGATATCGCGCCCGTCCAGGGTGATCTGCCCCTCCTGCGGCCAGTAGAAGCCCTGCATCAGTTTGGCCAGCGTGCTCTTGCCACAGCCGGAAGGCCCCATCAAGACGGTGAGCTTGCCGGTGTGGATGGCCTGGCTCAGGTTGCGGTACAGCCAGGGGTGTTGGTCGGAGTAGCGGAAGCCGATGCCACGGATGTCGATCCGACCTTCGCCGCCGGTAGCACGCTGGGGCGTGAGGGTGAAGGGCTCCTGCGGCATATCGAGGATGTCGCCTAGGCGCTTGACGGAAATGCTGGCCTGCTGAAACTCCTGCCATAGCCCGACCAGGCGCAGCAGGGGCTGACTCATGCGGCTGGCGAACATCTGGAAGGCCACCAGCATGCCCACGGTCATCCCCGCGTCGGGCTGCATCACCAGCCACGCGCCGACGATGAGGATGGAGAGCGTCATCACCTGTTCCAGCCCGTTGGCGACGACGTTGTAGGTGTTGCCGACCTGCTTGGTGGCAAACCCTGCCGAGAGGTACTGGGCCAGGTAGGTGCCGTAGCGCTTGCCTACGTCTGGCTCCAGTTGCAGGGATTTCACCGTGGCCATGCCGGCCAGGTATTCGGTGAGAAAGGCCTGGTTGCGTGCACCGAGCAGGAACTGCTTGTCCAGCCGTTCGCGGAAGATGGGCACCATGAACAGGCTGGCCGCGACAATCAGCGCCATGATTCCCACGGCAATCAGCGTGAGCTGCCAGCTGTAGGTAAACATCACCGCAAGGAAGATGAGCAGGAAAGGCAGGTCCAGCACCAGGCTCACCGCCGCGCCGGAGATGAATTCGCGCAGCTGCTCCACGCCATGCAGGCGGGCGACCAGGGTACCAGTGGGGCGGGCCTCGAAGTACGGCAGCGGCAGGTGCAGCAAGTGGCGCAATACCTTCTCGCCCAGCACGGCGTCGATGCGGCTGCCGGTGTGCAGCACCAGATACTGGCGCAGCCAGCTCATGCCGCTCGTGAAGAACATGAAGAGCACCAGGGCTACGCCCAGCACGAGGAGGGTGCTCTCAGAGTGATGGGCGATGACCTTGTCAATTATCACCTGCGTGAACAGGGGCGTGGCCAGCCCAACGAGCTGGATAGCGAGGCTGGCGAGGAGGACATCCCGCCAGATGGTTTTGTGACGCAGCAGTTCGGGGATGAACCATGAAAAGCCGAAGGGTTTGCTGGTATTGCAATCCTCCGGCACCCGGCTGGCCGCTTCGCCGACCGACTCGCTGATCGGCGGCTCGGCCTCGGCTACCAGCAGCATGAGCGGCAGGCATTGCGTGCGGGCGGTTTCGGCGGAGAGTGGTTCGGGACTGGTCTGGCCGGGGCGCACCCAGGCCAGGGTATGGTCGCTGTGTTTGACGATCAGCGCCGGGGCAAGGGTGGAATTCGCATCGCCCGAAGCAGTCTCGGGGACGGTGCGGAAGTCGGTGGACGACGAATCGGTTTCCGCCTCCGGCAGGAAGACCACCGCAGGCAGCGGCAGGCTCGACCAGTCCTCCTCCGGCCAGGAGGACAGCCCTGCTTTGAGCCCCAGAGCTTCGAGCGCCTCGATCAGCGAAGGAAAATCGAACGGCGGCGCAAAGCGCTGTAGCACCAGAGCAGCATCGAAAGGCCGGCGGTAAAAGCCGGCTAGACTGCCCAGTAGCCACAGCGCCGATGGTGTATCCAGCCGTCCTGGTGAACGAACGGCTGCGTCCAACTGCGCTCCCTGCATAGGCCTTATTCCCGAATGGCATTGAAAATGCCAAAAGCATCAGTCTGACGAAAATTCGGGCTATGTCAATTGCAAACCTGGCAACGCAATGCTGCGCGGGAGCGGTATCGCCTTAAATTCAGCAGTCGGGCCCAGGCTGAGCGAGATAAGGGATACGGCGTGACAACGGGAGGCGGCTTACTGCTTGATGACGCCTTCCATGGCGATGGAGAGGGTCACCTCGTCCCCCACGTTGGGGGCGTATTTGCCAGCGTTGAACTCGCTGCGCTTGATCACGGCGGTGGCGTTGGCGCCGATGGCGTCCTTCTTGAACATGGGGTGGGGCAGGCGCTGGAAGGAAGTGACGGTGAGGGTCACCGGCCGGGTGATGCCCTTGATGGTGAGGTTACCCTCCACCGCCACCGGCTTGTCCCCTTCGAACTTCACCGCCGTGGATTTGTAGGTGGCGGTGGGGAACTGGGCGGTATCCAGGAAATCCGGGCCCTGGATGTGGCCGTCGAAGAGCTCCGAGCCGGTATCCACCGATTTCATGTCGATGACCACATCCACGCTGCCGGTGCGGGCGGCGGCGTCCAGGGTGACGGTGCCGGTGGTCTTGTTGAAGCGGGAGAGTTGGGTGGAGTAGCCAAAGTGGCTGTAGGAAAAGCGCGGAAAGGTGTGATTGGGGTCCAGGGCGAAGGTGTCCGGTGCGGCCAGGGCGGGGGTGGCGAGCAGGCCGGCGAGGGCCAGGGTGGCGAGGCATTTATGCATGGCGTGGAGTCCTGTTGGGGGTTGGGGGTTGGGGGTTGGGGGTTGGGGGTTGGAATGGCGCGATCAGCCCGCCTTGCGGGCGGGCAGCATGCGGGTGAGGACATCGTCCCGGTCGATCCAGTGGTGCTTGAGGGCGGCGGCCACATGGACCGCCACTAGGGCCAGCAGGCTGAAGTTGAGGGCCTCATGGACTTCCTTGAGGAGATCCCCCAGGGCCGGGTTCTTGCCCACCAGGTCCGGCAGGGGCAACACCCCGAACCACACGGTCTGGAAGCCCTTGGCGGAACTCATCAGCCAGCCCGACAGGGGAATGGCGAGGAGCAGCAGGTAGATCAGGTGGTGGATGCTCACCGAGGCGATCCGCTGCCAGCGGGGCATGGCGGCGGGCAGGGCCGGCGGGCGATGGCCAGCCCGCCACAGCAGGCGCAGCAGGGCCAGCACAAACAGAGTCACCCCACCCCATTTGTGCCAGGAATAGAGCTGGAGCTTGGTGGGGGAGAGGGGCAGTTCGTGCATATACACCCCCAGGGCGAAGGCGCCGGCCAAGCCGATGGCCATCAGCCAGTGCAGGCCGATGGCCGGGGCGGAATAGCGGGATGGGGAGGTGGCGGACATGGGGTCTCCAGGGTTGGCCCGGCCCTCAGGGACGGGGGGTTTGGGGGGTGAGAGGGGCGGCGATGGAAGAAGGTTCGCCCAGGACGAAACTATCCATGGAAATGACGCCGTAATCCACCCCGCCGGCTAGGCGGCGGACCTGGCCAGCCTGGGCTCCCGCCGCCCCCAGGGCGAAGAACAGGGGCAGGAAATGGTCGGCCTGGGGATGGGCCCGCACGGCATGGGGCGCCCGGGCCTGGTAATCCAGCAGGGCGGCCTGGTCGCCCCGGGCCAGGGCCTGCCAGACCCATTCGGCGAAGGCGCCCACATAGGCCGGTACCCCGGCCCGCCCCAGGGCCGGATCCCCCAGATTGTGGGTCAGGCTGCCGGAACCGATCATCAGCACGCCCCGGGCCGCCAGGGGCGCCAGGGCCCGGCCCAGGGCCAGCACCTGGGCCGGATCGGCCCCCACGGGCAGGGACAGCTGAAGCACCGGCACATCCGCCGCCGGGTAGAGATGGCGCAGCGGCACCCAGGCCCCGTGGTCCCGGCCGGCCTGGGGATCGGCCCGGGCGGCGAGGCCCTGGGCAGCCAGCAGGGCAAGCGCCTCGTCGGCCACCGCGGGGGCGCCGGGGGCGGGGTAGTCGAGACGGTAGAGGGCTTCGGGAAAGCCGCCGAAGTCATGGACGGTCCGGGGCATGGCGCCGCTTTGCACCGCCAGCTCCCGGGTCATCCAATGGGGGGACATCACCAGCGCCGCCCGGGGCCGGGGCAGCGCCCGCCCCAGGGCCGCCAGTTGGGGGCCGAGGCGGCCCGGCTCCAGGGCGAAGGTGGGGGCGCCGTGGGAGATGAACAGGGTGGGCAAGGACATGGCAACAGGCATGCCGCCACGATATTGGATGCAGCGGTCGCCATAAACCGTCTTTTCATTGATTTACTGTTGCGATTTCCACAACAATCCACCATGGACCGATTCCGCGAACTCAGTGCTTTCGTGGCCGTGGTGGATAGCGGCAGCTTCGTGGCCGCCGCCGAAACCCTGCACCTTTCCAAGGCCGCCGTGTCCCGGGCGGTGTCGGATCTGGAAGCCCGCCTGGGGGCGCGGCTGATCCAGCGCACCACCCGGCGTCTGTCCCTCACCGAGGCGGGGCGGGCCTACCACGGCCGCTGCCGGCAGATCCTGGCGGAGCTGGCGGAGGCCGACGGGGCGGTGGGCACCGTTACCGGCCAGACCATGGGACTGCTGCGGGTCAATGCCCCGGTGTCCTTCGGAATCCTGCACCTGGCGCCCCTGTGGGGGGAGTTCCTGGCCCAGCATCCGGCCATCGAGCTGGATCTGACCCTCTCGGACCGGCGGGTGGATCTGGTGGAGGAAGGCTTCGACCTGGCCATCCGCGTCACCCGGCCCCAGGATTCCACCCTGGTGCACCGCCAGCTGGCCACCACCCGCATCGTGCTGTGCGCCAGCCCCGCCTACCTGGCCGAGCATGGCGCCCCCCGCTCCCCGGCGGAACTGGCGCGCCACGCCATCGTGGGCTATAGCTACGCCCAGGATGGCGACGTGTGGCGCTTTGCCGGCCCCGAGGGGGCGGTGGACGTGGCCACCCGGCCCCGGGTGCGGGTCAACAACGGGGAGACCTGTCGGGCCATCGCCCTGGCCGGGGGCGGCATCACCCGCCAGCCGGACTTCCTGGTGGGGGAAGACCTGGCCCAGGGCCGGCTGGTGGAAGTGCTGCCCGGGCTGGCCAGCCCGCCGGTGGGCATCCACGCGGTGTTCCCCTCCCGCCAGCACCTCTCGGTAAAAGTGCGCAGCCTGGTGGACTTTCTGGCGGCACGCTTTGCCCGGCCCAGCTGGGGAACGGGAATCTCTCCCCGGATCTAGGGTCTGTTGATCAGCAGACCCTAACGTCCTTGATATTCCGCGAAGGAGCAGCGTCATGGACACCCGCCGCGAAACCGACTCCATGGGCGCCATCCAGGTCCGGGCCGATCGTTACTGGGGCGCCCAGACCCAGCGGGCCATGGAACACTTTCCCATCGGGGTGGCCCGTTTCCGCTGGCAGCGCCCCATGATCCGCGCCTTGGGGCTGCTCAAGCTGGCCGCCGCCCGGGCCAACGTAGAACTGGGGGAGCTACCCGCCGAGCTGGCCCGGTTCATCGAGCAAGCCGCCAGCGAAGTGGCCCAGGGAAAGCTGGACGAGCACTTCCCCCTGGTGGTGTTCCAGACCGGCTCCGGCACCCAGTCCAACATGAACGCCAACGAGGTGATCGCCAACCGGGCCTGCGAGCTGGCCGGCGGGGAACAGGGCAGCAAGACCCCGGTGCATCCCAACGACCACGTGAACCGGGGCCAGTCCTCCAACGACACCTTTCCCACCGCCATGCACCTGGCCATCGTGGAGGGCCTCCACCGCCAGCTCTTCCCGGCGCTTGAGGCCTTGATCCTCACCCTGGCCGGGCGGGCCGAGGCCTTTCGGGAGGTGGTCAAGACCGGCCGCACCCACCTCCAGGACGCCACCCCCGTCACCCTGGGCCAGGAGATCGGCGCCTGGGTCAGGCAGCTGGCCTTCGGCCTGGCCACCCTGCGGGGTACCCTGCCGGGGCTCCTGGACCTGGCCATCGGCGGCACCGCCGTGGGTACCGGCCTCAACGCCCACCCCCGCTTCGGCGAGCGGGCCGCCGCCCACCTGGCGGAATTGACCGGCCACCCCTTCCGCGCCGCGCCGGACAAGTTCTTCGCCCTGGCCGCCCACGACGCCCTGGTGAACACCTCCGCCGCCCTGCGCACCCTGGCCGGCGGCCTGATGAAGATGGCCAACGATGTGCGTTGGTTGGCCAGCGGCCCCCGCTGCGGCATCGGCGAACTGCGCATCCCGGAAAACGAACCGGGCTCTTCCATCATGCCCGGCAAAGTGAACCCCACCCAGTGCGAGGCCCTCACCATGGTCTGCGTCCAGGTCTACGGCAATGACGCTGCGGTGGCCTTCGCCGGCAGCCAGGGCAACTTCCAGCTCAATGTCTATAAGCCGGTGATGGCCCACAACGTGCTGGAAAGCATCGAACTGCTGGCCGACGCCTGCCACGCCTTCGACCTCCACTGTGCCCGGGGCATAGCGCCCGATCTGCCCCGCATCCAGGCCCATCTGGCGGACAACCTGATGCTGGTCACCGCCCTGGCGCCCCATATCGGCTACGACCGGGCCGCCGCCATCGCCGAACACGCCCACCAGGCGGACCTGGGCCTGCGGGAAGCAGCCATCGCCAGCGGGCAGGTCAGCGCCGAGGAATTCGACCGCTGGGTGGTACCCCTGGCCATGACCCGGCCGGGGTACCAGGGCGGGCGGTAGGACGGGCTTCAGCCCGCCACATCACAAACCCGGGCAAGGCGCCAGGCGCGCCCTGGTCGGCTGAAGCCGACCCTACCGACGCCCCCGCGCCACCCAAGCTTCAGCCCGCCGCCGGTTCCAGGAAAACCTCCCCCAGCCGCTCCCGCTCCCGGGGGCCGACCCCCAGGACTTCCGCCAGATAGGCCTGATCCGAACCCCACTCCCGGTCGATGACGCCGAAGGCCGCCTGGAGGTAGCCAGGCCGCACTTCCATCAGCACCTGCAGGGCATCCCGGGGGAAATCCGCCGCCACGTGGGCACTCAAGTCCCGGGGGCTGCGATTAGACAGGAGGAAGTCCTCAAGAATCGTGGCCCGGGGCACCCCCAAGGCCATCAGCACCAGGGCCACCGCGAAGCCGGTGCGATCCTTGCCGCTGGCGCAATGGACCAAGGCCGGCACCCCGTCGGCTTCCAGCAGGGCGGCCAGCATCTGGCGAAACTCGTCCACGTGGGCCAGGGGAAAGTGGCGGTAGTGCGCCTCCAGGGCGCGATCCACCTCCAGGGCGGTGGTCTGCTTGCTGAAGCCGGCGAACATCTCCCGCATCCCCTTGGGGTAGAAACCCAGGGGATAGACCCGGGGGGCCGGCGCGGCGGGCAGGCGGTCCGGCCAGCGGGTGCGCTCGTTGTGGTGGCGCAGGTCGAACACGGCGCGGATCCCCAGGGCCGCCACCTGGGCCAGGTCCGCCTCGGTGAGGGCCGCCAGGTGATCGGAGCGGAACAGCCGGCGCCAGGCCAGGCGGCGGCCGTCCTGGGTGGCATAGCCCCCCACGTCGCGGAAATTGGTGGCCCCCTGGAATTGCAGGTGGCGGTCGGCATCGAGGTGGTGCTTGGTCAGGTGCATCGGCAGAACTCCGGCGCTAGGGGCTTTCAACAGGCAAGGTATGGGACAATACTAACTTAGTCCAGGGCCGTTGCTGGAAACCCGATGTCGGCGGTGCCTAGGAAGAGTGGCCCCGCCAATCCCGATTTACACGGCCGGCCGGATTACATACCCTAGTAGACTACTCAGTCTAATCGCGCCACCCGTCACCAGCTCAACGAGCGCCTGCCATGACCCTGCCCCCCGCCGACCCCCGCCAGCCCATCCACCAACGCGCCATCATCTGCGACGGCTACAAGCGGGACGATGGCCTGTGGGAGGTGGAAGGCCAGCTACGGGATATCCGGGGTTTCCATATCCATACCCAGTGGCGCGGGGATATCCCCCAGGGCAGCCCCTTCCACGACATGCTGGCGCGGATCACCTACGACGACGATCTGGTGATCCGCCAGATCGCGGTGGTCACCGCCACCGCCCCCTACCCAGACACCTGCCCCAAGGCGACGGACAACTACCAGCGCCTGGTGGGCCTGCGCATCGGCGGCGGCTTCGCCAAGCGGGTCCAGGAACTGGTGGGGGGGGTGGCCGGCTGTGCCCATCAGACTGAACTGTTCCGGGTGCTGGGCGCGGTGGCCATGCAGACCCTGGGGGCTTACCACACCTATGTGAGCAAGGATGAGGGGAGCCGCTTCAACGTGTTCAGCCGCCAGGCGGAACAGCCCATGCTGCTGGGCAGCTGCCATGCCTATGCCCCCGAAAGCCCCGTCGTCGCCGCCATCTGGCCCAGGCACGCCGCCCGCCCCTCAGCAAAGGACTGATCCCCACTTCATCCCATTTCCGCCAACCCCATCAACGGACGCCCCGCCATGCCCCTCTCATCCCCCGCCCCTCGCAAACCCTTCCATATTCGCGGCATCAACTGCCAGGGCTATCAACGGGAAGACGGCCTCTGGGAAGTGGAAGGCCACCTCAAGGACACCCGCGGCTTCGACGTGAACACCCCCTGGCGCGGCCTCATCCCCCAGGGCGAGCCCGTCCACGATATGTGGATGCGCATCACCTTCAGCGAAGACCGGATCATCCAGGCCGTGGAGGTGGTCACCGACGTGGCGCCCTACCCCGACTCCTGCCCCCATGGGGTGGCCAGCTACCAGAACCTGGTGGGCCTGAACATTGGCGCGGGCTTTGCCAAGCGCGCCCGGGAGCGCGTGGGCGCCCGGACCAGCTGCACCCACCAGACCGAATTGCTGCGGGTGCTGGGCTCGGTGGCGATCCAGACCCTGGGGGTCAACTACACTCACGTCAACAAGAGCCTGGGCAACGCCACCGCCATGTATGGCGACCGGGGAGCGCGGCCGGCCATCCTGGAGAGCTGCCACAGCTATGCCACCGACAACCCCATCGTCAACGAATTGTGGCCGGCGTTCTACACCGGGCCCAAGCAGGAAGCCTGAGTCCAAGGAACGCGGACACGCCCCCCGTCATCATTTCGCGCTAGGCTTGCTCTCGACCTCCAACCCCCAACCCAACACGAGGTGACACCATGACAACAACCCTCTACGACATCCCCCTCACCAAGATCGACGGCACTCCCGCCACCCTCAAGGAGCACGCCGGCAAGGTGCTGCTGGTGGTGAACGTGGCCTCCAAGTGCGGACTCACCCCCCAGTACGAAGGCCTGGAGAAGCTCTTCGAGCAGTACCAGGATCGCCAGTTCGCGGTGCTGGGCTTTCCCGCCAACGACTTCAAGGAGCAGGAACCGGGCAGCAACGAGGAGATCCAGTCCTTCTGCACCCTGACCTACAACGTCCAGTTCCCCCTCTACGGCAAGATCCCCGTCACCGGTCCGGCCAAGCACCCCCTCTACGCCCGGCTCACCGCCGCCATCCCCGAAACCCCCCAGCGGGAGCGGATGGAAAGCCGCCTGAAGGGCTTCGGGATTGCCACAACCCCAGCCCCCGAAGTGCTGTGGAACTTCGAGAAATTCCTGGTGAACCGCCAGGGCCAGGTGGTGGCCCGCTTTGCCCCCGACACCGCCCCCGACGCCCCGGAAGTGGTGGCCGCCATCGAAGCCGAGCTGGCCAAGGGCTCCTGAAATGTGAGGCGGGATAAATCCCGCCCTGCGCAGCCTTCGATGGGCGGTAGGGCCGGATTCATCCGGCCGGCGGGAATCGAGAACCTCGGCGGCCTCGGCAGGGCTGGACTAGCCTCCTCCGCCCTGCCCACCGGACGAGCCGCCGGTGCCCACCCAACATTACAAAGATGTAATCGTCCAGTCAGCCTGGCGTCCCCCCGGGACACGTATGATGGCGGCCAACGTTTCCTGATCGGGACCCGCCATGCGCCGTCTACCCCTGGTTCTCTCCCTCCTCGCCAGCCTCGCCCTCCCCGCCCTGGCCCAATCCGGCGCCGCCCACAGCGGCCATGCCATGCCCGGCGCCCAACGTCAGGCTGCCCCCCTCACCGATGGCCTAGTGAAGAAGGTGGACCGGGCCGCCGGCGAAGTAGTGATCCAGCACGGCCCCCTGGACAGCATCGCCATGCCCCCCATGACCATGGCCTTCGGCGTGGCGGACAAGGCCTGGCTCGCCACGCTCAAGGCCGGCGACAAGATCCGCTTCGCTGCCGAGATGAAGGGCGACACACCCATCGTCAGCCGCTACGAACTCGCCCGGTAGGGCCCGGAGCGCCCCCATGCGCCCCCTGATCCTAGCCCTTTTGGCGGCAGTCCTGGCCGGACCGGTCCGGGCCGACCCCCTACCCGGCGCCAGTGTGGACAGCCTGCTGGCCGCCGCCCGGCAAGCCAGCCCGGAACTGCGCATGGCCCGCCTGGAGGCGGAAGCCGCCGCCGAGCGGGTGCTGCCCGCCGGCGCCCTGCCCGACCCCATGGTGCGCCTGGAACTGGAGAACATCACCCGGAACGGCTCCAGGAGCCCCACCCTGGCCCCCGGCCAGGTGGGAGACACCCAATACACCCTGATCCAGCCCCTGCCCTACTGGGGCAAGCGGGATCTGAAAAGGGAGCAGGCCGCCGCCGAGGCCGAAGCCGCCCGGGGCCAGGCCGGCGACACCTGGCTGGCCCTGGCCACTCGCATCAAGCTGCTCCACGCCCAGCGCTGGCAAACCCATCAGGCCCTGGACCTCACCCGCCAGAACCTGGACCTCACCGCCCGCCTGGCCCGGATCGCCCAGGCCCGCTACGCCGGCGGCCTGGCCCCCCAGCAGGACGCCATCCGGGCCCAGGTGGAACGCACCAATCTGGAGGCGGAACTGCTGGCCATGGAAAGCGAGCGCCATCACCAGATGGCCTACCTCAACACCCTGCTGGCCCGGCCCGCCGACGCGCCCTTGGCGGAACCCACCGTGCTCCGTCCCGAGCCCGAGCCCGCCCGCCTCGACCCCGCCGCCCTGGCCGGGCGCCTGGCTGAGCGCAACCCCCTGCTGGCCACGGAAGCCGCCCTGCTCACCGCCGCCGAGAAAGGCCGGGATCTCACTTACCGCAACCGCTACCCGGATTTCACGGTGGGGGTCTCCCCCATGCAGGTGGGTAGCCGGGTGGACGCCTGGAATCTGATGCTGGAGATGAACATTCCCCTCCAGCAGAACAGCCGCCAGAGCCAGGAGCGGGAAGCGGAGCGCAGAGTGGAGGCCGCCCAGGCCCGCCGGGAGGCCCTGGGCCACCGGCTGGTGGGAGAGGTGAGCGCCGCCCTGGCCGAACTGGAAGCCGCCCGGGCCACCGCAACCCTCACCGCCACCCGTCTGCTACCCCAGGCGGAACTAGGTTTCAAGGCCGCCCTGGCGGGCTACGAGACCGGCCAGGTGGACTTCGCCACCCTGCTGGAAGCCCAGAAGCAGATCCGCAACGCCCGCCTCGCCCTGCTGCGGGCCCAGACCGCCCGGCAGATCCGCCTGGCGGAAATCGAACGCCTGATCGGGGAAGACCTGTGAAGACCGGCACCGCCTTCATCGCCCTGGCCGTGGCCGCCACCCTGGGCGCCACCATCGGCTACCAGTTCGCGCCCCCGGCCACCCTGCCCACCGCCCAACCCCCCGCCGCCGGCCAGCCCGCCCGGAAGCTGCTTTACTACCGCAACCCCATGGGCCTGCCGGACACCTCCCCGGTGCCCAAGAAGGACCCCATGGGGATGGACTACATCCCGGTCCATGAAGGAGAGGATGCGGGCGCGGACAAGGGCCTTCGGATCAGCCCCGAGAAGATTCAGAAACTCGGGGTGCAAACCGCCCATGCCCGCCTCCAGACCCTGGACCGGGTGGTGCGGGCCAACGGCCGGGTGGAGGTAGACGAGCGCCGCACCCACGCCATCACTGCCAAGTTCGAGGGCTATGTGGAGCGTCTGCTGGTCAACACCACCGGCCAGCCGGTGGTCAGGGGCCAGCCCCTCTTTCAGGTGTACAGCCCGGAACTGGTCTCCGCCCAGCAGGAGTACGCCCTGGCTGCCCAGGGGGCGGCCAGCCTGGCCGGCGCCGGGCCCCAGGCCCAGGAGGCCATGGCGCAACTGGCCCAGGCCAGCCTGCTGCGCCTCAGGAACTGGGATATCTCGGAAGCGCAGATCAAGGCCCTGGCCCAGTCCGGCGAAGCGAAGCGCACCCTCACCTTCCACTCCCCGGTGGCGGGGGTGGTCATGGAAAAGAAGGCCGTGGAGGGCATGCGCTTCATGGCCGGGGAGACCCTGTTCCAGGTGGCGGACCTGTCCGCCCTGTGGGTCCAGGCGGAAGTCTTCGAGCAGGATCTGGCCCTGGTCCGCCCCCGCCAGAAGGCCCGGGTGCGGATCAACGCCTATCCCGGCGAGGTCTTCGAAGGCAGCATCGCCTACGTCTACCCCACCCTCAACCCGGAAACCCGGGCGGTGCCAGTACGCATCGAACTGGCCAACCCGGGGGGCCGACTGAAACCGGCCATGTACGCCGAGGTGGAGATCCCGGTGGGGGGTGCTGCGCCGGCGCTCACCGTGCCGGCTTCCGCGGTGATCGACAGCGGCCGCCGCCAGGTGGTGCTGGTCCAGCGGGCCGAAGGCCGCTTCGAGCCCCGGGAGGTGAAGCTGGGCGGCCGGGGCCAGGACTGGGTGGAGATCCTCGCCGGGGTGACGAACGGGGAGACCGTGGTGGTCGCCGCCAACTTCCTGATTGACGCGGAGAGCAACCTGAAGGCGGCCCTGGCGGGCATGCAGGCCCCCGAAGGCGCCGGGCCGGCCCGGGTGGGCCACCGGGCCGAGGGCGTGCTCAAGGCGGTGGATGCTGCCGCCGGCACCGTGACCCTGAGCCACGGCCCGGTGGCCAGCCTCAACTGGCCGGCCATGAAGATGGAATTCGCCCTGGCCAATCCGGCCCTGATCCAGGGCATCGCCCCGGGCAGCCAGGTCACCATCGAGTTCGTGGAGCGCCAGCCCGGGGAATGGGTGATCACCGCCATGAAGCCCGCAGCCCGCCAGCGCTAGCCATGCTCAACGCCCTCATCGCCTGGTCCGCCCGGAACCGCTTGCTGGTCCTGCTGGCCACGGTTTTTGTTGTGATCGCCGGGGTCTGGTCGATGCTGCGCACCCCCCTGGATGCCATCCCCGACCTCTCCGATGCCCAGGTGATCCTATACACCGAATACCCGGGCCAAGCCCCCCAGGTGGTGGAGGACCAGGTCACCTATCCCCTGTCCACGGCCCTCCTGTCGGTGCCCAAGTCCCGGGTGGTGCGGGGTTTTTCCTTCTTTGGCGCCTCCTTCGTGTATGTGATCTTCGAGGACGGCACCGACATCTACTGGGCCCGCTCCCGGGTGCTGGAATATGTGAACGCCGCCGCCGGCAAGCTACCCCGGGGGGTGACCCCCACCCTGGGCCCGGACGCCACCGGGGTGGGCTGGGTGTACCAGTACGCGGTGCTGGCCAAGGACCGCAGCCTGGCCGAGCTGCGCACCCTCCAGGACTGGTATCTGCGCTACCAGCTGGCCAAGGCCCCCGGGGTGGCCGAGGTGGCCTCCATCGGCGGCTTCGTCCAGCAGTACCAGGTCACGGTGGACCCGGTGAAGCTCAAGGCCCAGGGCATCCCCCTGATGGAAGTGTCCCGGGTGATCCGGGACGCCAACCGGGACGTGGGGGGCCGCACCCTGGAACTGGCGGAAACCGAGTACATGGTTCGGGGCCGGGGCTACCTGCGGGGCGCTGCCGACATCGAGAACCTGGTGGTGAAGAGCGAGGCCGGCACGCCGGTGCTGATCCGGGACATCGGCCGGGTGGAACTGGTGGCCGACGAGCGGCGGGGCCTCACCGAACTCAACGGCGAAGGGGAGGTGGTCTCCGGCATCGCCATGGCCCGCTACGGCCAGAACGCCCTGGGGGTGATCCACGGCCTCAAGGAAAAGGTGGCGGAACTATCCGCCGGCCTGCCCGCGGGGGTGAGCATCGAGGCGGTGTATGACCGCTCCGAACTGATCCACCGGGCCATCGCCACCCTCCAGCGCACCCTGATGGAAGAGGGCCTGATCGTGGCCCTGGTGTGCTTCGTGTTCCTGCTCCACGTGCGTTCGGCCCTGGTGGCCATCCTGATGCTGCCGGTGGGCATCCTGGCGGCCTTCATCGGCATGAAGGCCCTGGGGATCAACGCCAACCTCATGAGCCTGGGGGGCATCGCCATCGCCATCGGCGCCATGATCGATGCCGCCATCGTGATGGTCGAGAACGCCCACAAGCACCTGGAGCGCCTCCAGCCCGGCCAGTCCCGGACCGCGGCCCTGGTGGCCGCCTGCCAGGAGGTGGGGCCAGCCCTGTTCTTCAGCCTGCTGATCATCACCGTTTCCTTCCTGCCGGTGTTCACCCTGGAAGCCCAGGAGGGCCGCATGTTCGCACCCCTGGCGTGGACCAAGACCCTGGCGATGGGGGCGGCGGCCTTCCTGTCGGTGACCCTGGTGCCGGTGCTGATGCTGGGGTTCATCCGGGGCCCCATCCGGCCCGAGGCGGAAAACCCGGTGAACCGCTTCCTGATCCGGCTCTACCGGCCGGTGATCGCCGCCGTGATGGGTTGGAAGAAGACCACCCTCCTGGCCGCCCTGGTGGTGCTGGGAATCTCGGCCATCCCCGCCAGCCGGCTAGGCTCGGAATTCATGCCCTCCCTCAACGAGGGCACCCTGTTCTACATGCCCACTACCCTGCCGGGGCTCTCCGTCACCAAGGCGGCAGAACTCCTCCAGACCCAAAACAAGATCATCAAGAGCTTCCCGGAAGTGGCCTCGGTGTACGGCAAGGCCGGCCGGGCCCAGACCGCCACCGACCCTGCGCCCCTGGAGATGTTCGAGACGGTGATCAATCTGAAGCCCGAGTCCGAATGGCGGCCCGGCCTCACCACCGACAAGCTCATCGCCGAGCTGGACCGGGCCCTCCAATTCCCCGGCGTCGCCAACTCGTGGACCATGCCCATCAAGGCCCGCATCGACATGCTGTCCACCGGCATCCGCACCCCCATCGGCATCAAGGTGTTCGGCACCAATCTGGCGGAGATGGAGCGCCTGGCCAAGGAGATCGAAGCGGTGGTCAAGGCGGTGCCCGGCACCAGCAGCGCCTTCGCCGAGCGACTCACCGGCGGCTTCTACCTGGACATCGAGCCGGACCGGGGGGCCCTGGCCCGCTACGGCCTCAGCCTGGGGGCGGTGCAGGACGTGATCACCACCGCCCTGGGGGGCGAACGGGTCACCACCACCGTGGAAGGCCGGGAGCGCTTCGACGTGGTGGTGCGCTACCCCCGGGACGCCCGCTCCGACCCCCAGCGCATCGCCCGGGAAGTGCTGGTGCCCCTGCCCGGCGGAACCGGCGCCATGGGCGCCACCATGATCCCCCTGGGCCAGCTGGCGAAGATCCACATCACCACCGGCGCCCCCGCCATCCGCACCGAAAACGCCCTGCTTTCCGCCTACATCTACGTGGATATCCGGGAGCGGGACATCGGCGCCTACGTGGCCGAAGCCCGCCGGGCGGTGAACGAGAAAGTGAAGTTCAGCCCCGGCACCTATGTAACCTGGAGCGGCCAGTTCGAGTACATGGAACGGGCGGCGGAAAAGCTCAAGGTGGTGGTGCCGGTGACCCTGCTGACCATCTTCCTGCTCCTCTACCTCAACTTCCGGCGCATCACCGAAACCCTCATCGTCATGCTCTCGGTGCCCTTCGCCCTGGTGGGGGGCGTGTGGCTGATGTGGGCCCTGGGCTACAACCTGTCGGTGGCCGCCGCCGTGGGCTTCATCGCCCTGGCGGGGGTGGCGGCGGAAACCGGCGTGATCATGCTGATCTACCTGGACCACGCCTGGGCGGCTGTCCAGGCACGGCGCAGCGCCGAAGGGGCCCGCCCCACCGCCGCCGACCTGCGTGACGCGGTGATGGAAGGGGCGGTGGAGCGGGTGCGCCCCAAGATGATGACCGTCACCGCCATCATGGCGGGCCTCCTGCCCATCCTGTGGGGCACCGGCACCGGCTCGGAAGTGATGAGCCCCATCGCCGCCCCAATGGTGGGGGGCATGATCTCCTCCACGGTGCTGACCCTGGCGGTGATTCCGGCGATTTACGCCCTGGTGAAGGGGCGCGGGCTGGCGGGCTGAAGCCGGCCCATCACCGCCGCGTGTACCCCGCCTCCCGCTGGCTTCGCAGCGCCAGCACGAACACGGTGTCGATCTCGGAGATGTAGCGATAGAGGGCAACGTAAGCCCTGGAATGGCGGCCGATGACCAGTTCCCGCAGGTCGCCCCGCGCCGGTCGGCCGATCAGGGGGTTGTGGTCCAGCACGGCGATGGCCTGGATGATGCCGTCGATGCGGCTCGCGGCATCGGCCACCTCGTGGCGCTGCAAGTGGTCCAGGATGCGGTCGAAGTCTTCAGCGATCTCGGGGGCGAGTTCGATGCGGGACATGCGGCCGGCTACTCAGCGGGCCAGCTTCCGGGGCGCCGGACGGGCAGGAGCCTTGCCGGCCAACCGCTCCTCCAAGTAGGCACGCATCTCGTTCCAGGCGATGGTCTGGCCGGAAGCGGCGATTTCCGCGTAGCGCCCCTCGGCAGTCTCGTGGAAATCGTTGCGGCGCTCCTCGTCCTCGGCCTTTTCGGCGATGGCGGCGAGGATGAAGGCATGGGGGGTGGTGCCAGCGTGCTTGGCGGCGCGGGCGACGCGCTCTTTCAGGTCTTCTGGCAGGCGAATGGTGGTGGTGGACATGGACGCTCCTGGGGATGGGTTCCTGAGAACAATGTAGCACATGGGTGCTACGTGGATCCGACCCTGGCGTTCCCCTGCCGGCACCCCGGCCCGTCCAGCGGGGGTTGGCGGGCTGAAGCCTGCCCTGCTACGACGCGCACCCCCGATCATCGTAGGGCCGGCTTCAGCCGGCCGCCTCACGCCTCCCGGAAGCGCCCCAGCAGACCATCGAGCTGGTCCAGATTGCCAAAGTGCAGGGTCACCGTGCCGGCGCCCTTCTTGTTGGCCTTGATCTTGACGGTGGCCCCCAGGCGATCGGCAATCTCCTCCTCCAGGCGCAACAGATCCCGGCTCGGGGTGGCGGGCTTGTGCGGGCGCGGGTTGAGGGCGTGGGCCACCAGCCGCTCGGTCTCCCGCACCGAATAGCCCCGGGCCGCCACCTGATTGGCCAGCTGGATCTGGCCGGCCGGGTCCAGGGGCAGCAGGGCCCGGGCGTGGCCCATGTCGATGTCCCCGGCCATCAGGAGTTCCTGGACGGGTGCCGCCAGTTGCAAGAGGCGCAGCAGGTTGGAGGCGGCCGGGCGGGAGCGGCCCACCGCGTCGGCGGCCTGCTGGTGGGTCATCCGGAATTCGTCGATGAGGCGCTGGATGCCGGCGGCTTCTTCCAGGGGATTGAGGTCCTCCCGCTGGATGTTCTCGATGAGGGACATGGCCAGGGCCGCCTCGTCCGGGATCTCCCGCACCAGGCAGGGCACCTCGGTCAGTTCGGCGATCCGGGCGGCCCGCCAGCGCCGCTCCCCGGCGATGATTTCAAAGCGGCCTGCGGTCAGGGGGCGCACCAGGATGGGCTGCATCACCCCCTGGCTCTTGATGGAGGCCGCCAGATCTTCCAGGGAGCCCGGGTCCATCCGGGTGCGGGGCTGGTACTTGCCGGGCTGGAGTTCATCCACCGCCAGCCGGCGCAGCTCCCCCTGGGGGGTGTCATCGTCCCGGTTGCCGGAAAGGAGGGCATCCAGGCCCCGGCCGAGGCCTTTGAGTTTGGGTGGGGTCATGGCGTGGAAGTTGGATCAGCTTGGGAAATGAGTTTTTCGATTTGTGGCAGAGGGGCCCCCAGCTCCCGATGAGCGGTGGTCCACACCAGGGCAAGATCCACCTCGAAATAATCGTGGATGAGTTTGTCCCGAAAAGCCGCCATGTAACGCCAGGGCAATTCCGGATGGTCAGCCCGGAACTCCCCGGGCAGCTTCTTGGTGGCCTTGCCAATCACCTCAAAGCACTGGATCACCGCACGCTGGCGCATCCGGTCGGCCAACAAAAACCCCCTGCCACAGCCCACATAGGCCACCGCCTCCCCCCGCGCCACCGAGCCGAACACCCGGGGGTTGGAGGCCCGGTGGCGGGCCAGGCAGGCCAGCACCGCGTCCCGTTGCCGGCGCAGATCGTCCAGGGCTGTGCTCATGTCAAAGGGTCTTCACCCGCTCGATCATTTCTTTGGCGAAGGCCAGGTAGGCCTGGGCGCCCTTAGCGGCCCGGTCGAACACCACCCCGGGCAGGCCGTGGCTGGGGGCTTCGGCCAGGCGCACGTTGCGGGGCACGATGGCTTTGAATACCTTGTCGCCGAAGTGGCTCTCCAGCTGGGCCGAAACCTGCTGCTGGAGGGTCACCCGGGGGTCGAACATGACCCGCAGGAGGCCGATGATCTGGAGATCCCGGTTGAGGTTGGCGTGCACCTTCTTGATGGTATTCACCAGGTCGGACAGGCCCTCCAGGGCGTAATACTCGCACTGCATGGGGATGATCACCCCATGGGCGCTGCACAGGCCGTTGAGGGTCAGCAGGGACAGGGAGGGGGGGCAATCAATGAGGACGAAGTCGTAATCCGCCGCCACCGTCTTGAGGGCGTCCCGCAGGCGGTTCTCCCGGCGGGGCAGCGCCACCAGGTCGATCTCGGCGCCGGCCAGATCCCGGTTGGCGGGCAGCAGGTCGTACTTGCCGCTGGGGCTGGTGGCCCGGGCCTCGGGGAGGGTCGCCAGGCCCACCAGCAGGTGGTAGACGGATTTTTCCAGGGCCCGCTTGTCGATGCCGCTGCCCATGGTGGCGTTGCCCTGGGGGTCCAGATCCACCAGCAGCACCCGCTGCCCCGCCGCCGCCAGGGCCGCGGAGAGGTTTACGGTGGTGGTGGTCTTGCCCACCCCGCCTTTCTGGTTGGCGACGCAAAAAATTCGGGCCATCAGGGGTTCCGTTTCAACACAAGAAGGTGACGCTGGGCGTCCAGCCCCGGCACCTGGAGGGCCATGCTCTCGGCCACCCGCCAGCCTGGCGGCAGGGCGGCGATTTCCTCCTGAGGATATACGCCTTTCATGGCGAAGAGACAGCCCTCCGGGCCGATCAGATGGCCGGTGCAGGCGACGAAATCCGCCAGGTCGGAGAAGGCCCGGGAGATCACTGCGTCAAAGGGCAGCTCGGGCTTGACCTGCTCCACCCGGGCGCAGCGGGGCTCGAAGTTGGCCAGGCCCAGTTCGATCCTGGCCTGCTGCTGGAAGCTGGCCTTCTTGTTCACCGTCTCGATGGAGATCACCTGGAGGTCCGGCCGGGCGATGGCCAGGGGGATGCCCGGCAGCCCTCCGCCGGAGCCCACGTCCGCCAAGGTGGCGATGCCCGCCAGATGGGGCAGCGCCGTCAGGGAATCGAGCAGGTGGTGGGTGATCACCTGGTCTGGCTCCCGGATGGCGGTGAGGTTGTAGACCTTGTTCCACTTCAGCAGCAGTTCAGCATAGGCCAGCAGTTGCTGGCGGGCGGCGGGGGGCAGATCCAGCCCCAAGGACGCCAGTCCGTGATCGAGGAGTTCCTGGCGACTCATGGGGCTGCGCGCCCTTCCGCTTCCCGGGCCAGCTCGCCACGCTTGAGCCACACCAGCAGCAGGGAAACGGCCGCCGGGGTGATGCCCTGGATGCGGCTGGCCTGGCCCAGGGTTTCCGGCCGGTGCAAGTTGAGCTTGGTCTGGACTTCCTTGGAGAGACCCCGCACCGTGGCGTAGTCCAGGTCCGGCGGCAGGCGGGTGGTCTCGGCCTGGGCCAGACGGGCCACCTCCCCCTGCTGGCGATCGATGTAACCCTGGTACTTGGCGGCGATCTCCAGCTGCTCCACCACCTGGGGATCGGTCTCGGGTGCCTCTGGCGCGCCGGGCAGGGTCATGAGGGCCGGGTAGCCCACCCCGGGGCGGCGCAACAGGTCGAAGAAGCTGTATTCCCGCTCGATGGCCTTGCCCAGCACCCGCTCCGCGTCCTGGGCCGGCAGGGCCGTCGGGCGGGCCCAGGCGGCCTTGAGGCGGGCGCTCTCCCGCTCGATGGCTTCCCGCTTGGCTTCAAAGGCGGCCCAGCGTGCGTCATCCACCAAGCCCAGCTCCCGGCCCTTGCCGGTGAGGCGCAGGTCGGCGTTGTCTTCCCGCAGCGACAGGCGGAATTCCGCCCGGGAGGTGAACATCCGGTAGGGGTCGGAGACCCCCCGGGTGATGAGATCATCCACCAGCACCCCCAGATAGGCCTCGTCCCGCCGGGGGCACCAGGCTTGCCGGCCCTGGACCTGGAGGGCCGCGTTGGCCCCGGCCAGCAGGCCCTGGGCGGCAGCTTCTTCGTAACCGGTGGTGCCGTTGATCTGGCCGGCGAAGAACAGCCCGGCGATGGACTTGGTCTCCAGGCTGGCCTTGAGATTCCGGGGGTCGAAGAAATCGTATTCGATGGCGTAGCCCGGCCGCAGGATGTGGGCGTTCTCCAGGCCCCGGATGGAGCGCACCAGGGCCAGCTGGACATCGAAGGGCAGGGAGGTGGATACCCCGTTGGGATAGATCTCGTGGGTGTCCAGGCCCTCCGGCTCCAGGAAGACGTTGTGGCTGTCCTTGTCGGCGAAGCGGTGGATCTTGTCCTCGATGGAGGGGCAGTAGCGGGGCCCCACCCCCTCGATCACCCCGGAATACATGGGGGAGCGGTCCAGGTTGGCGCGGATGATGTCGTGGGTGGCCGGATTGGTGTGGGTGATCCAGCAGGGCAGCTGGCGCGGATGCTGGCTGGCCGAGCCCAGGAAGCTGAACACCGGCACCGGGTCGTCCCCCGGCTGCACCTGCATCACCGAGAAGTCGATGGAACGGGCGTCCAGGCGGGGCGGGGTACCGGTCTTCAGCCGCCCCTGGGGCAGCTTCAGCTCCTTGAGGCGGCTCCCCAGGCTGACCGCCGGCGGATCCCCGGCCCGGCCGGCGGCGTAATGCTCCATGCCCACGTGGATCAGGCCGTTCAAAAAGGTGCCGGCGGTGAGCACTACTGCCGGGGCTTCGAAACGCAGGCCGATCTGGGTTACCACCCCCACCACCCGGTCCCCCTGGACCATCAGGTCATCCACCGCCTGCTGGAACAACCACAGGTTGGGCTGGTTCTCCAGGCGCCGGCGGATCGCCGCCTTGTACAGCACCCGGTCCGCCTGGGCCCGGGTGGCCCGCACCGCCGGCCCCTTGCTGGCGTTGAGGATGCGGAACTGGATGCCCCCCTCGTCGGTGGCCAGGGCCATGGCGCCCCCCAGGGCATCCACCTCCTTCACCAGATGGCCCTTGCCGATCCCGCCAATGGACGGGTTGCAGCTCATCTGGCCGAGGGTCTCGATGTTATGGGTCAGCAGCAAGGTCTTGGCGCCCATCCGTGCGGCGGCCAGGGCGGCCTCGGTCCCGGCATGGCCGCCGCCGATAACAATGACCTCGAAACGGGTGGGATAGAACATGGCGCACCCCGCGTGCAACGCGATGGAAAGGGGCGGAATTCTACGCCCTTGCAACCCTGAAGCCTAGGGTTCCGCAGTGTTGTTCCACGGATTTCCAATTCTGAAACAGTAGGTTAGAGCCATTTCCAGGCGCCCGCCACGGATCCTGGCTTGCGTCGCCTCAAACTTTCCAGGAGGCCTTTGGGGTTATCCTTCCAGCCGTTTGCCAAACCCCCGTTCTCCCATGAATTTCGACGACTTCGAAGATAATGCCCATGACGCCCATGGCACCATCGCCGCCCGGGCGAAGGCGGCCAAACGCAGCACCTGGGTCAGCGTCGCCGTCAATCTGGTGCTCACCTGCGGCCAGATCGCGGCGGGCGTCGCCGCCCGCTCCCAGGGCCTGATCGCCGACGGAATCCACGCCCTTTCCGACCTGGTGGCAGATTTCGTGGTGCTGATCGCCAGCCACCACAGCCAGAAAGACGCGGACGAGGACCACCCCTACGGCCACCAGCGTTTCGAGAACGCCGCCTCCCTGGTGCTGGGGGTGCTGCTGCTGGCGGTGGGGATCGGCATGTTGTGGTCGGCCGTTCTCAAACTGCAGGATCCGGGCTCGGTGCCCACGGTGCACATCCTGGCCCTGTGGGTGGCCGGCGGCGCCCTGGCGGCCAAGGAACTGTTGTTCCGCTACATGCTGGCGGCGGCCAAGCGGGTGAAATCCAGCATGCTGGTGGCCAATGCCTGGCACGCCCGCTCGGATGCCGCCTCCTCCCTGGTGGTGGGGGTGGGCATCCTGGGCAACCTGGCGGGCTATCCGATCCTGGACCCCATCGCCGCCCTGATCGTGGGCTTCATGGTCAGCCGGATGGGCTGGACCTTCACTTGGGACGCCTTCCACGACCTGATGGACCGCTCGGTGGACGAGGCGGAGGTAACCGCCATCCGCCGCACCCTCATGGACACCCCGGGGGTAATCGACGTGCACGACGTGCGCACTCGCAAGATGGGAGACATGATCGTGGTGGACGCCCACCTGGAAGTGGATGCCAGCCTCACCGTGGAAGCCGGCCACAACATCGCCGTGGCGGCCCGCCAGCGGGTGATGCAGCGCCACCGGGTGCTCAACCTCTTAACCCACATGGACCCCCACCGCCGGCCCGACCTGGACCACGCCCCCGCCAGTCCGTCGATCTTCCACTGAAGCGCAAAACCTCGGTTGCACCACCGCGAGCCGAAGTCAGGGAACACAGGGAGAAATACAAAGAGCGTGTCCGGGCTTTTCTAGTCACTGTTCGGCGGCAGGCCGGGACTCGCCCCCGCTGGCGTCCTGGCTGGAATCTTCCAGGCCCCTGATGCGCCGGTAAAGGGTCCGCTCGCTTACCCCGAAACGAGCCGCCAGGGCCTTGCGGGTTCCCCGGTGGGCCTGCAGGGCGGCCCGCAATTCCGCGTCCGATGGCCCGGCCCCCCGAAGCGCCGGCGCAACCGGGGCGGAGCCGGGGGAGGGGGCCAGGCACGCTTCCAGCAAATCCTTGGGCAGGTGGCCAGGCAGGATCTGGTCTCCGTCGCAGAGCAAGCTCGCCCGCTCCAGGATGTTGCGCAGTTCCCGCACGTTGCCCGGGTAATCGTGGGCCCGTAGCAAGGCCATGGCCGCCGGGGCGATGGCCAGGGCGCGTTCTGGCGCCACTCGGGCCAGGAGGGCCTGGCTCAGGAGGGGGATGTCTTCCCGCCGCGCCCGCAGGGGAGGCAGGCTGATGGGGAAGGTATTGACCCGGTAGTAGAGATCCTGGCGAAAGCGCCCCTGCTCTACCAGGGCCCGCAGAGGCCGATGGGTGGCGGAAATCAACCGGATGTCAGCCCGTTGCAACTCGGCGCTGCCCACCCGCCGGTAGGTACCCGTTTCCAGCAGGCGCAGGAGTTTCACCTGCATGGACAAGGGAATGTCCCCCAGTTCATCGAGAAACAAGGTTCCTCCCGCCGCTGCCTCCACCAACCCAGGCTTGCGGACCGAGGCGCCGGTGAAAGCGCCCCGTTCATGGCCGAAGAGTTCACTTTCAAAGAGGGTTTCGGGCAGGCCGGAACAATCCACCGCCACAAAGGGCCCCTGGGCCCGCCGGCTGGCATCGTGAATGGCCTGGGCCACCAGTTCCTTGCCGGTGCCCGACGCCCCTTGGAGCAGCACCGTCGCACCGGAGGGGGCCACCCGGGCGACCAATTCCAGCATGGCCTGGAAGACCGGCGAGCGGCCGATCAGACCCTGGGCGTGGGCCAGGCCCCGGGCCACGGGCAGGGATTCGAGCTTTTCGACGAAATAGGCAATCTCTCCCGCCCCGTCCCGGATGGGGGACAGCTCGATGTTCTCGTAGCGCTCCCCGCCGGACGTGCGATGCAGATGTACCACCCGCTCCCGCTGCCCCGAGTGAAGACTGCGGGCCAGGGGGCAGGATTCCCCCGCCTGGTCGCAGGGAACCGGATAGTGGTGGGACACCTCGAAACAGGTCCGCCCGATCAAGGCCTCGGGCTGCCCACAGTTGGCCCGGTAGGCAGCATTGGCCGCCAGAATCCGGTAATCCCGGTCGCACAGAATGTGGGGTTCGGGCAGGCTTTCCAGAAAGGAAAGCAGTTCCGGCAAGGAAGGAGACGTGAGCGCCATGACTGCCACATTCTGCCAGAAGGCACTGCCAATTTCCGCCATTGGCAGTCATTCAGCTTGAAAAGCCTGCCACTACGTCCGGCGACGCACTCTATCCTGTTGTTTTATAAATGTTTATCCAGCGCTCTCGCCAGGCACGGAAATTGTATAGGCAAGGACAGCCCATGGAAGAAACGCCAAAGATTGCCTCCCCGGCCGGAACGGCCTCCCTGGGCCGCCACCTCCTGTGGGTGGTGGCCCTCAAGATCGCCGCCCTGGCCCTGCTGTGGTGGTTTTTCGTGCGGGATGCCGCCGTCCCGGTGAATGCCCAGGTGGCGGCTCAACAAATCGCCTCCCCTAGAGAGGCCAAGGAGCCCCAACATGACTGAACAACTGGTGGATTTATCGCGCTTGCAGTTTGCCGTCACCGCCATGTACCACTTCCTGTTCGTGCCCCTGACCCTGGGCATGACCTGGCTCCTGGTGATCATGGAGTCGGTCCACGTCATGACCGGCAAGACCATCTACAAGGACATGACCCGCTTCTGGGGCAAGCTCTTTGGCATCAACTTCGCCCTGGGGGTGACTACCGGCATCACCCTGGAATTCCAGTTCGGCACCAACTGGGCCTACTACTCTCACTACGTAGGGGACATCTTCGGCGCCCCCCTGGCCATCGAAGGGCTGATGGCTTTCTTCCTGGAATCCACTTTCATCGGCCTGTTCTTCTTCGGCTGGGAGCGCCTCTCCCGGCGCCAGCATCTTCTGGTAACGATCCTGATGGCGGTAGGCACCAACCTGTCGGCCCTGTGGATCCTCATTGCCAACGGCTGGATGCAGAATCCGGTGGGGGCGGAGTTCTCCGCCACTACCATGCGCATGGAAATGGTGGATTTCTGGGCGGTGCTCTTCAACCCGGACGCCCAAGCCAAGTTCGTCCATACCGTTTCGGCAGGCTACGTGACCGGCGCCATGTTCGTGCTTTCCATCTCTGCCTGGTATCTGCTGAAGGGACGTAACGTGGAGTTCGCCAAGAAGAGCTTCCGCATCGCCGCCGCCTTCGGGCTGGCCTCGGCCCTGTCGGTGATCGTCCTGGGGGATGAATCCGGCTACACCGTGGGGGAAGCCCAGCAGACCAAGATGGCGGCCATGGAAGCCATGTGGGAAACCGAGCCCGCCCCGGCCGGTCTCAAGTTGCTCGCCGGCATCAACGAGCCGGCCATGAAGAACGACTGGGAGATCGAGATCCCCTGGCTGCTAGGCCTCATCGGCACCCGCTCGGTCACGAAGGAGTTGCCGGGCATCAAGGAGATCATTGCCCTCAACCGGGAACGCATCGTCTCCGGCATCGAGGCGGTGAAGGCCCTGGAGCAGGTCCGCAGGGATCCGGCGGACGAGACCGCCCGGGCGCGCCTGCTGGCCCACCAGCCGGACCTGGGCTTTGGCCTGCTCCTCAAGAAATACGTCAGGGATATGGACGCGGTAACCCCCGCGCTGATCGACCGGGCCGCTGCCGGCACCATTCCCCGGGTCACGCCCCTGTTCTGGACCTTCCGTCTGATGGTAGTCCTGGGTTTCGCCATGGTAGCCCTCTTCGGCCTGGCCACCTGGTATTCCGTGAAGGGCTGCTTCGCCCGCCGGCCGTGGCTCCTGCAGTGGGCCTTGTGGAGCCTGCCCATGCCCTGGATCGCCTGCGAGATGGGCTGGTTTGTGGCGGAATACGGCCGTCAGCCCTGGACCATTTACGGCGTGCTGCCCACCCACCTGTCCGTATCCACCCTGACGGTGGAATCCCTCTACGGCTCCCTGGCTGGCTTCGCCGGTTTCTATACCGTGCTGCTGGTGGTGGAGATGTACCTGATGGTGAAGTTCGCCCGCCAGGGGCCGGGCAGCCTGGGTACAGGCCGCTACGACCACGAACCCGCCCACGCCTGAACTGGAGCCAGAATAATGATTCTCGACTATCCAACCCTCAAGATCATCTGGTGGCTGCTGGTGGGCGTGCTCCTCGTGGGCTTCGCCATCATGGACGGCCACGACATGGGCGTAGGTACCCTCCTGCCCTTCGTGGGCAAGAACGATGTGGAGCGGCGGGTGGTCATCAACACCGTGGGCCCCCATTGGGACGGCAACCAAGTGTGGTTCATCACCGGCGGCGGCGCCATCTTTGCCGCCTGGCCCCTGGTCTACGCCACCGCCTTCTCGGGCTTCTACTGGGCCATGCTGGCGGTGCTGTGGGCACTCTTCTTCCGCCCCGTGGGCTTTGACTACCGCAGCAAGATCGACAACCCCACCTGGCGCAAGACCTGGGATTGGGGCCTCTTCGTGGGGGGCGCGGTGCCGCCCCTGATCTTTGGGGTGGCCTTTGGCAACCTGCTCCAGGGCGTGCCCTTCCACTTCGACGACAACCTGCTGTCCTGGTACACCGGCACCTTCTGGGGGCTGCTCAATCCCTTCGCCCTGCTCTGCGGGGTGGTGAGCACCGCCATGATCACCTTCCATGGCGCGGTCTATCTCATGCACCGGACCGAGGGCGAGTTGTATCGACGCAGCCGGCGGGCCGCCAACCTCTTCGGCCTGCTCCTGCTGGCGGGCTTCACCACCGCCGGGGTGTGGCTGCAATGGATCCCCGGCTACGCCATCACCGCCGGCCTGGATCCGGCCGCCCTGCCCAACCCCCTGGCCAAGACGGTGGCGCGGGAAGCCGGCGCCTGGATGCACAACTACAGGGCCATGCCTGCCACCCTGGCGGTGCCAGCCCTCGCCTACTTGGGAGCCCTGGCCGCCCTGGCGCTCCTCAACCGAGGCCGCACCCTGGCTGCCTTCGTGGCCTCGTCCCTCGCCCTCGCCGGCGTGATCGGCACCGCCGGGGTCTCCATGTTCCCCTTCGTGATGCCCTCGTCCACCGACCCCCGCTCCAGCCTCACCGTGTGGGACAGCACCTCCAGTCACCTCACCCTGACCATCATGCTTTTCGCCACCCTGATCTTCATGCCCATCATCGTCGCCTACACGGGTTGGGCCTATAAGGTGATGGCCGGCAAGGTCACCACCGCCTACGTGCGGGAAAACAGCCACTCGGCCTACTGAGGCCGGCGGCTCGCGAACCCAGGAAAATGCACCATGAATCCGACTTCAAGCCCTTATGAACAACTGGGCGAAGCGGGCATCGCCCGCCTAGTGGAACGCATCTACCACTGGATGGCCATCCTGCCCGAGGCCCAGTCCGCCCAGCGCCTGCACAGCCCGGACACCCGGGAAGTACAAGCCCGCCTCAAAGCCTTCCTGAGCGGCTGGCTCGGCGGACCGGACCTGTTCCGCCCCCGCTACGGCGAACCCTGCATGCGCCGTCGCCATATGGCCTTTCCCATCGACAGCGCCACCCGGAACGCCTGGATGGCGGCCTTCCGCCGCGCTTTGGATGAAACGGTAACGGCCCCGGCACTCCATGCCCTGCTGCTGGCCCAGTTCCAGGCCATGGCCGATCACCTGCGCAACCGGGCCGACCCGAGTCAGCCGGCCCCCCAGCACGCCTGGGGCTGCGCCCGCCAACCGGCTTGATCGCCGGCCATCCTTTCCACGGAGCAAGCCATGAGCACCACGACCCATTCCACCTCCCTGTTGCTGCCGGACCCCGCCACCCGGGCCGATCGGCGCCAGCTCCTGATCGCCACCGCCGGCCTGGGGGGCGCCTTGGCCCTGGGAACAGCGGTGCCCATGGTGGCCAGCCTCACCCCTTCGGAACGGGCGCGGGCTGCCGGCGCCCCGGTGGAGGTGGACATCGACAAACTGGCGCCGGGTGAAATGATGGTGGTGGAATGGCGCGGCAAGCCGGTGTGGATCCTCCATCGCACGCCGGAAATGCTCGCCGCCTTGAGCCAGGCCGAACCCCATCTGGCGGACCCGGGTTCGGCGGTGGCGGCCCAGCAGCCGGCCTATGCCCGCAACCCCCACCGCTCCCGGCGACCGGAAATCTTCGTGGCGGTGGGCATCTGCACCCACCTGGGCTGCTCCCCTTCCCAAGTCCTGACCGCCGGCAATCCGGCCCTGGGGGCTGACTGGCCGGGCGGTTTCCTGTGCCCCTGCCACGGCTCCACCTTCGACCTGGCAGGCCGGGTGTTCCGCAACAAACCCGCCCCGACCAATCTGGAAGTGCCTCCCCACCAATACCTGTCGGAAACCCGGCTGCGCGTCGGCGCGGACGAATCCGACGCCACCGCCTGAGGGCAAGGAGACCCCCCATGTGGTATTTCGCCTGGGCCCTGGGCATCGGCTTTGCCGTGCTGCTGGCCATCCTCAACGCCCTATGGGGCGAAAACGAAGAAGCGCGCCGGCAAGGCGATGGGGACTGACGCCCCCCGCCCAGCCGGGCTGGCCTGGCTGCCCCTAGTAACCGCCATCGCCTTGACCCTGGGCCTGACGGCTTATCCCCAAGTGCTCGCCGACGCCAGCGGCCAGGCCGACCATGGCGCGGCCCTACTGTCCATGTGGGCCATGAGCGCGGGTTTCGTGCGGGGGGTGGGTTTCATCCCCTGCCACCGCCTGCCCCGCATGCTCCTCTCCGGCGGGGCCTGCCTGCTGGCCCTGACCCTGGCCCTCCTCAAGATCGCCAACCCCTGACGCCCCACATCCATGCCCCAACAACTTGCCACGGCCCCCCGCATCCTGATCCTCGGCACCGGTTTCGGCGCCCTCACCGCCGCCCGGGAGGTTCGCCGCCGCGCCCCCCGGGCTACCATCACCCTAGTCTCCCCCAAGGCGGAGTTCGTCTTCCTGCCCAGCCTGATCTGGGTGCCCCCCGGCATCCGCCGGGGTCCGGAGCTGGTGATTCCCCTGGAGCGCTACCTGCAACGCCACCGCCTGACGCATCTGGCGGCCACCGTCACCGGCCTGTCCAACAATGGGCGGCGGGTGCTCACGGACCAGGGGCCCGTGGATAACGACGGCCTCATCATCGCCACCGGCGGCCGCTTCCTGAAGAAAATGCCAGGCATCGAGCACGCCCTCACCCTGTGCGAAGGGGTGGCGGCGGCCCAAGCTATCCGGGCGCGCTTATTGGCCTTGGAGGAAGGGGCCATTGCCTTCGGTTTTGGCGGCAACCCCCAGGAACCCTCCGCCATGCGAGGCGGCCCCATGTTCGAACTGCTCTTCGGGGTGGATACCTGGCTGCGTCAGCAGGGGAAGCGCCAGCGCTTCCAGCTCAGTTTTTTCAACGCTGCCGCCGAGCCGGGCAAGCGCCTGGGGGAAAGGGCGGTGGCGGCCCTGTTGGGGGAAATGGCCCGGCGGGGCATCGCCACCCATCTGGGCCAACCCATCAAGGGCTTCAGCCGCCAGGCGGTGATCACAGCGCAGGGCGATATCCCGGCGGACCTGATCCTCTTCATGCCCGGCCTCGCCGGCCCGGACTGGGCCGGCGAGTGCGGCATTCCCCTCTCCCCGGGGGGTTTCTTCCCGGCCGACGAGTTCTGCGCCGCGCAAGGACTGGAGCACGCATTCGTGGCCGGGGACGCCGGCAGCTACCCCGGCCCGGACTGGCTGCCCAAGCAAGCCCACATGGCCGATCTCCAGGCCCGGGCCGCAGCGGAAAACCTGTTGCGGGTCCTGGCTGGCCAAGCCCCCATCGCCCGCCCCAGGCCCGAACTCATCTGCATCGTCGATAGCGTCAATGCCGGCACCCTGGTGTATCGCGACCTCCGGCGCAATTTCACCCTGCCATCCTCCCGTCTCTTCCACTGGGCCAAACGCTACTTCGAAGGGCACTACCTGCGGGCCTTCCGTTGAAGAAGCATCAGGGATCCTCAGAAATCCTGAAGCCTCCACCGCGGGGGCGAGCCTGCCTCCCGTGGCCCTCACTGCCTTCCTGACCACCCCCTTGGCCCTGGAGGGCAACCCGGGGGATCCCCCACCAGCAAAGACGGCTCAGTATTGGGCGGGGCGGGAGGGTCGAGGCGGCCGGGGGAGGCCACGGGCCCGGGTGACACACTTCAGTAACCAAATCCATCCATACTCTTCGCCCGGCCCCGCGCGGGTGGATCCATCCCTCCGCCCAGCCCGGCTCCGGCCGGTCCTACCCATTCCCTGAGGAGACGCCACCATGATGAACGCAGCCTGGTCGGAAACCATCCATGTCGAAACCCTGGAGTGCGAGTTCATTCCACCCCTGCTCGGGGAGGAATTGACCCAGGAACACCGGGGCATCCATTGGGAACAGCATCTGGCGGCCCAGGAGGCCTGGCAGGACGCCCTGGCGGACGTGGAGGCCGCCTGGGCCCGGGAAAACAGGCTGGAGAGCGAGCAGCCTTCGGTGCGGACCATCATGGCCATGAACACCCTGCTCCTGTCCCTGCGGGAGCGGATCCTCCAGGTTCAGAACGAGGCGGCCAACCTGGCCATCGCCGAAATGTCCCGCCGCCACGACCCCGCCGCCCGCCCCGCCCTGCCCCAGCTCGGCGCCGAGGGCGCCCAGCGGCTGGAGGCCCTGGTGGCAGCGGGCTTCGAACTCCTGGCCTCCGCCCAGGCCCGCTTGGCCCAGCTTACCGGCTACAGCCAGGGGCCCGCCGGCGCGGGCTTGCGGGCTGCCAGGCTGGAGCGGCGCACTTATCGGGCGGTGATCGACTTTCCCGATCGCCGGGCCGCCGGCTGACCGTCCTCTTCTCGCCGGAGCAATGGACTCGGGCGAGGGGAGGAGGATCACGCCCCCACGTTCACCAGGCGTGAGCCGGTCCCCCGGCCCCATGGGCGGCGGCCCATGGGGGTCTCGCGCCCAAGGCAGCGAAACCGATGCCGTTGGGTTTAGAGAGAATAACCGCCATCCACCCGCAGCACCTGGCCGGTGGTGAAGGCCGAGCGGGAGGAGGCCAGGAAGACGACGGCATCGGCCACTTCTTCGGGGGTGCCGGTGCGCTGCAGCGGTACGTTCTTCTTCATCGCTGCAATGTAGGCGTCGTCGATCCCGCCCGTACCCACCATCTTGTTGAACATGCCGGCCTGGATGATGCCCAGCGCCACGGAGTTCGCGCGCACGCCAAAACGCCCCTCCTCCCGGGCGATCCCGGCGAACAGGCGGTCCACCGCGGCCTTGGGCACGGCCGACAAGCCGTCCTGGGGCGCCCACCGTTCCAGACAGGTGGTGGTGATCGCCACCAGGGAGCCACGGGACTGACGCAGATGGGGCACCGCCGCATGGACGAGGTTGAAGCAGGCCACCGAGTCGCTCAACATGTAGCGCTTGAACTCCTCGGGGGTAACCTTGCTCATGAACTTGAATTCGATAAGGGGGCCCATGGCATAAATCACCGTGTGCAGGCCACCCACCGTTTGGGCGGAGGTGTCGACGGCTTGCTTCACGGATTCGGCATCTTCCAGGTTGAGCTGGACGATTTCCGCCCGCCGCCCCAGGGCCCGGACCTTTTCGGCAACGTCTTCGGCCTTGCCACGGTTGCTGTTGTAGGTCAGCACCACGTCGGAGCCGGCTTCCGCCAGCGCCAGGCAAATGGCCGAACCGATGCCACCGCTGCCGCCGGCGACGAAAGCTGCGCCAGCGGGGAAAAGAGGGGGGCGGGAGAGAGTCATGGCGAATTCCTATGAAGACTAGATCGAGAGGGCGTCCGGCAGTCCCGGGGAAATGATCCGGAGGCTTGCGATACCGCGTTCCTGGCGTCCGGATGGCAAGGGGACACAAAACCTGGGAACGGGCTGAAAAGTGGCGCTTCGTCCGAACCACGGCGCGGCCACCGCGAAATCCACGGGGTTTTCTGCGCCAATCGCCGATGTTGCCCCACGTCATTGGGGCTGTGCAAGCCTCTTTTTCGGCCCGGGTTGCGGGCTCTTGGCCACGCTGGCGCCGCCCATGGCGGCAGCGCGCCCAGGCACGCCCTAAGACGGATTCCTGGCCATGATGAACACCCCTTCGCAACTGGCGGTGCGCAACTCATCGGCCCAGATTTCCCCCACCAGGTATTTTTTCCGGCCCTCCGTCCGGTCCACCCGGGCAACCAGGCGCAGGGGTTTGTTGAGGGGCGTCAGGTGGTGGTAGCGGACCGTCAGGGACCCGGTGGGACCCGCAGTGCCACTGATGCGTTGGCCAAAGCCCAGGAGCTGGTCGAACAGCAGGGCGACCACGCCGCCGTGGACACTCTCGGCCGGCCCTTCATAGCCCCAGCCGACGGTGACACTGCCGTGGATGAGCCCATCGGCCTGCCAGATGTGCAGGGGGGGCGCCAGGGCATTGCTTTGCCCCATCACCGGACTCATCTCGTGGTACATGAAGGGGAGATATCCCGTTTGCGCCGCAAAATGCTCGGCCTGGGCCTTGTTGCCGAACAGTCGCCCATTGGCCTCGATGCGGGCAAGCTCTGCCTGGAGGGTGGCAATCAAGGATTTCAGCTGCTCGGTCGGCACGTCCGAGGTCAACAGCGCGCTGTTCAGGTTCCGCAGTACCGTGGCCAGCTCCCGCCGGACCTGCCAGTGATCGTTCAGGGCGGGGCGCACTTCGGGTGAGGTCGCCAGCAAATCCGACGGATCGTAGGGAATGGGAGGGGTTTTCTGCATGGTGGTTCGTCGTCCGGATGAAGGAGGATTGTCTTGCAGCGGACATTTTACTTGGGCAGCCCAGGACAGCAGGAGCCCCTCGCGCACCGCTCCCCCAAGATCGACCGAGAAAAACCCGGATGGGCCTCAACGC
>JAVEWG010000067.1:0-5018 GCA_034004685.1 Rhodocyclaceae bacterium
GCGGAAAATACCCAGGACATGCGCTGGAAGAAATTCCTCTACCGCCGCCTGTGCGAGCAGGAAGGCCTGGTGGCCTGCCGCTCCCCAAGCTGCGAGGCCTGCTGCGACTACTCGGCCTGCTTCGTTGCGGTCCAGGAAGCTTAGGGCGTGTTCCCACTGACCGCGGCGGGGGATCGGGTTGAGCCCAGACCCTTGTACTGCAAGGCGCGGGGCGCGGCAGCGGGGGCAGTGGGGCTCAATCCTCCCCGTGGGGCGGATTTCAGTCCGTCTTGGCGGGCCGTGGTCCGCCCATTGCGCAAGTTCGGGCCCAACCCGCAGGGCTCGCGTCCCTGGGCGCCCCCGTCCACCCGATCCGGCGGGGAGGCTGTGCCCCGCCATCGGCCATGAACCGTCCCGTCCTGCAGGAGCGGGCGGTGGCCGCCTATCTGGGCCTGGCCCTGGGGGATGCCCTGGGCGCCACGGTGGAGTTCCTCACCCCCCGGGAGATCGCCCAGCGCCACGCCCGCCAGGGGGGCGTGCACCGGGAGATCACCGGGGGCGGCTGGCTGAACCTGCGCCCCGGACAGGTGACCGACGACACCACCATGGCCTTGGCCCTGGGGGCGGCCATCCTGGAGGAAGGCGGGCGGGTGCAGCCCCGGGCGGTGGCCAACGCGTTCGATGGCTGGATGCGGGCCCGGCCGGTGGATATGGGCAACACGGTGCGGCGGGGCATCGTCCATTTCCGCCGAACCGGCGAACCCTGGGTGGAGCCTTCGGCCGACGCCGGCAACGGCGCCGCCATGCGCTGCCTGCCGGTGGCCCTGGCCCGGGTGGGCGCCGACCCCGAGGCTCGGCGGGAGGCGGCCCTGGCCCAGGCCTGGGTCACCCACCGCAATCCCCTCTCCGACGAGGCCACCTGCACCCTGGTGACCATGCTGGACCTGGCCCTGGGGGGCGCCGACAAGGCCGCCCTGCTGGCCCAGGCGGACCGCCTGGCCCTGGCCCAGCGGGACTTTGCCTGGCGGGGCCGCCCCATGGCCAATCCCTCCGGCTACATCGTGGATACCATGCTGGCGGTGTTCCAGGCTCTGGCAGGCACCGAGGGTTTCGAGGATTGCCTGGTGGAGGTGGTCAATCGGGGTGGCGATGCCGACACCACCGGCGCTATCGCCGGCATGCTGGCCGGCGCCCTGTATGGACCGGCGGCCTTGCCAGCGCGTTGGCTCGATCGTCTGGAGCCGGCCACCCGCCAGGCCTGCGAAAGCCAGGCCCGGGCCCTGATTGACCTCTAGCAGGGGCTCCTGGAGCGGGCCAGCAGCTCGCTGGCCTGCTCCACGGGCAGGGGCTTGGAGAACAGATAGCCCTGGCCTTCCTGGCAGCCCAGGGCGAGGAGGAAGGCTTGCTGGTCGGCGTTTTCGACCCCTTCGGCAATCAGTTCCAGATTGAGGGTCTTGGCTAGGGCCACGATGGCCCGGGTGATTTCCGCGTCGCTGGGATCATGGGGCAGATCCCGGGTGAAGGCCTTGTCGATCTTGATGCGGTCGATGGGCAGGTGCTTGAGCAGGGAGAGGGAGGAGAAGCCGGTGCCAAAATCGTCGATGGAGATGCGGGGGCCCAGGCGGCGTACCTGGCCCAGGATCTCCTTGCTGTGTTCGGTGTTCTGGATGGTGCTCTCGGTGATCTCCAGCTCCAGTTCTTCCGGCGGGAAGCCGGTTTCCTGGAGGATGCGGCGCAGGGTTTCGATGAAATCGTCGGCCCGTAGTTGAACCACCGAGACATTGACCGCCAGCCGCAGGGCGGGATGGCCGCCATCGCGCCAGGCGCGGCCCTGGGCGCAGGCGCTGCGCAGCACCCAGGTGCCGATGGCCTCGATGAGCCCGCAGGTTTCGGCCACCGGGATGAAGTGGTCCGGCGGGATCAGGCCCCGTTCCGGGTGATGCCAGCGGATCAGGGCCTCGAAGCCGATCAGGCGGGCGTCCGTCAGGCTCACCACCGGCTGGTAGAACAGCGCCAGCTCCTCGTTGGCCAAGGCCCGGGCCAGGCCCTGTTCCACTTGCAGGCGGGCCCGGGCGTGCTCGGCCATGCGGGAGGAGAAAAAGGCGTAGCTGTTGCGGCCCCGGGCCTTGGCGCTATACATGGCGTTGTCGGCGGCCTTGATGAGGTCGTCCCGGTTGTCGGCGTTTTCCGGGAAGAGGGCGATGCCGATGCTGCCGGTGATGAGCACCCGCTCGCTGTCCAGATCGATGCCGGCCCGCAGCTCGGCCAGGATCTTTTCCGCCAGGCTGGCGCAGTCCTCCAGGCGGCCCACGTCTGGCACCACCACCACGAATTCGTCGCCCCCCAGGCGGATCACGGTGTCCGAACGCCGCACCAGGCCCTGGATCCGGTCGCCGATCACCTTGAGGATGCGATCCCCCACGGCATGGCCCAGGGTGTCGTTGATGAGCTTGAAACCGTCCAGATCCAGGAAGAACACCGCCACCTGCTCGTAGCGTTCGCCGGCCCGCAGGAGTTCCCGCTCCAGGGCGTTCTTGAGCATGTTGCGGTTGCCCAGGCCGGTGAGGGGGTCGTGGAAGGCCAGGTGGTTGAGCTCAGCCTCGGCCCGGCGGATGGCGGAGATGTCCGATAGGGCCACCACGTAGTTGAGGAGGGCGCCCTCGTTGTCTTGCACCGCGCAGATGTTCTGCCAGGCGGGAAACACCGTGCCGTCCCGCCGCTGACAGGTGATTTCTCCGCTCCAGTAGTCCCGCCCGGCCAGGGGCAAGTCCGGGTAGAAGATGTCGCCGTGGCGGCGGGCCGGCAGGAATTCCGTCGGATCCCGTCCCAGGATGGCGTCGATGCCATGGCCGGTGAGCTCCTCGAAGGCCGGGTTGATGGCCACGATCCGGCGTTGCGGGTCGAGGATGGCGATGCCCTCGGCGGTGGTGCGGAATACCACCGCCGCCTGCTGAAGTTGTTCCTCCTGTTGGCGCAGGGCGGTCACGTCCCGCACCACGCCGATGATCCGGTCCTGATCCGGGTGGGGCCCGGTCCGGTAGCGGCGGGCGTTGAAATCGAGCCAGCGGGGCGGTGCGCTGTCCGGCAGGCGGTCGGGCGCGACTCTAAGGGTGGTGGCGATGGGGGTGCCGCCGCGCAGGGACGCTTCGATGGCCGGCCGATCTTCCGGGTGGATGAGGTTGAGGAGGGCGGCCTCCCCGTCGCACAGGGCGGTGGGCTGTATCCCGAAGATGCTCTGGATGTGACCGCCGGCATGGAAATACCCGCCGGCGCCATCCCATTCCCAAACCCCCAGGGCGGCGGCGTCGATGGCCAGCTGCAGGCGCTCCTCGTCCCGGCGGCGGGCCAGGGCCATCCGCACGGTGGCCTGTAGCTCCCGGCCTTCCACCGGCTTGACCAGGTAGCCGAAGGGCAGGCTGGCCTCGGCCCGCTGCAGGATCGGTTCCTCGGTGTAGGCGGTGAGGAAGATCACCGGGATGTGCAGGGCGGCGCGTATCCGCAGCGCCGCCTCGGTGCCATCGGTGCGGCCCTGGAGATGGATGTCCATCAGGATGAGGTCCGGCACGTGGCGGGCCGCTGCGGCGATGGCCTGCTCGCCGCTGGCGGCCACCGCCACCACCTCGTGGCCGAAGGATTCCAGGCTCTGCTTCAGGTCCAGGGCAACGATGCGCTCGTCTTCGACGATCATGATCCGGCCGTTCATGGCTAATCCTTGGCGATACGCTGTAAGCATAGATCGAAACGGGTGCCGGCGCCCCGCTCCAGGGTGAGGCTGCCCCCCGCCTGCTCCGCCAGCATGGGAATGAGTTGAAAGCCCAGGGAGGAACCCTGGCCCAGGGCGATGCCCGGCGGCAGGCCGATTCCGTCGTCGGCCACGCTGATCCGGTAGGCGCCGTCTTCCAGGGCCGTCAGGGAGACGGTGACCGTTCCCCGTCGCTCCCCCGGAAAGGCGTGCTTGATGGCGTTGGTCACCAGTTCGTTGACCAGCAGGCCGCAGGGCACCGCGTGCTGGAGATCCAGGCTGACCCGGGAGGCCGAGGGGCTGAAGGCCACGCTGACCCGGCCCCGGGTGGTGGCCGCCAGATCCGCCAGCAGCCGGCACAGGCGCCCCAGGTATTCCGCCAGGTCCATCTGGGAGAAGTCGTTGCGTTCGTAGAGCAGCTGGTGGATCAGGGCCATGGCCCGCACCCGGTGGCGGCTTTCGTCCAGGGCGGCGGCCACCTCCGGCCCGCTGGCGCGGGACTGGAGGCTGAGGAGGCTGGAGATGACCTGGAGGTTGTTCTTGACCCGGTGATGGATCTCGTTGAGGAGCACGGTCTTTTCCCGCAGGGCCTTTTCCAGCAGATCCTGGTAGGCCTTGCGGGCGGTGACATCCTGAATGGTGGCCAGCACCTTGGTTTCGCCGCCGGTGGAAATGGGGTTGAGGCCGATCTCCACCGGGAACTCGCTGCCATCCTTGCGCCGGGCGTAGAGTTCCCGCCGATCGGCCATGGCCCGGGTTTCCGGGCGGGCCATGTAGCCGTGGAGGGCCGCCCCGTGGGCTGCGCGGTAGCGGCCCGGCATGAGCATTTCCACCGACTGGCCGAGCATCTCCCCCCGGGTGTAGCCGAACAGGTTCTCCATGGCGGTGTTGACCAGCACCACCCGGCCGGCCCCATCCACCATGGCCATGCCGTCGGGGGCAGCTTCCACCACTTGGCGAAAGCGCCGCTCGGACAGATGAAGGGCGGCTTCTCCGGCCTTGCGGTCGCTGATGTCGACGGAGGAGGCCAGCAGGTGGGTCACCGCCCCCTGGCCGTCGAAGAGCGGCGCAAGCTGGAAATCCACGGTGGTGCGCAGGTGCTCGGTCATCCGCCGGTGGGTGTCGAAGCGGCTGGCCTGGCCCTGGGCCGCTTGGCTCACGGCGGCCTGGATGCGGGCCTGCAGCCCCGGATCGTCGTTCCACCAATAGCAGTCCCAGAAGGGCCGGCCTTGCACCTGCTCAAGGGCGAGGCCCGCCTCGTCCAGGGAGGGCCGGTTGGCGTCCAGCAGGGTGCCGT
>JAVEWG010000067.1:5118-10831 GCA_034004685.1 Rhodocyclaceae bacterium
GCGGGCAAGACCAGTTTCAGGCGGGCGCAGAACTTCCTTTCCCGGGGGGTGGGGGCGTCGATCAGGGCCCAGCCGGCCGGATCGGCGGCGCCCCACATCAGGTCCGCCAGCACCATCCGCTCGGTGTCCCGGGACAGGCGCAGGCCGAAGGTGGCGTACTGGCGGCCCAGGCGGCGCTTCTTGAGGAAGCTCGGAATGGCGAAGCCCCCCATCAGCTCGGTGATGTAGTCCACGTAATCGGCATCCGAAGCGATCCAGGAGGCTTCCGGCAAGGGGGTGCCCAGGGGCTTGAAGAGGATCGGCAGGCTGTCATCCACCGCTTCCTGGGGGACCTCCCGGTAGGCGCTGCCATCGTGGGCGTAGATCTTGAAGCGGTAGGCGGTGCCAGCGATGCGGGCACAGCCCACCACCAGGGTGTGGGGGGTGGCGGCCAGGAGCTTCTGGAGGCCGGTGTCCCGGTTCAGGTCGATGATGTAGGGCACCTTCAGATCCACCAGCCAGCGGTGCAGGGCGGCTTCGGACCAGGCCGGGTCGGCGTAGAGTTTTTCCAGGAAGCCCTGGAGGGCCTTGCGGCCGCGCTTGAGTTCCACGTGCATGGCGGCCCGGGGGAATTCTTCCATCAGGCGGGGCGACATGGGCTGGCCGTTGTTGAGGGCCAGGATCAACTCCGTGGATTCGGCGGGGATCTTGCGGCCATCAGCGGCATGGGTGACCTCCGCCAGCACGGCGGGCCCCAGCACCGGCACCACCGCGCCGGACTGGAAGGCGGCGGGCAGGGCATCGGCAAGTTCCGGGGGCAAAGGGAGGGGGCAGGGGGGCAGGGTAGTCATGGGGCGCGGTCCTCGGCTATCGAAGGGGTGGCCGGGGCCCGGCCGCGTGGTGTGTCGAGGAGAGAGCACGCGAAGCGGCCAGGTCCGGCCTTGGGTAGGCTGACGCGAGGACCGTGCCTGCCCGACAGGCGACCCAGGTTGTGTTTTAATTTTTTTAAATCAATGTGTTGCGATTGCTGCTGGTCGGCCCTGCACGTGGGGGACGCGCCGCCTGGGCGGGCTTTGTCGGCTTTGCGACAGTGTTCTGGGGCAAAAAAAAGGCCACCGAAGTGGCCCGCCTGGGCATTGGGGGATGGGGGGGGTCAAACCTTGCGGTAAATCTCCGCGCCGCTCTTTACGAATTCCACCGCCTTGGTTTCCATGCCCTTCTCCAGGGCCTCGGTCTCGTTGAGGCCCTGGGCGGCGGCGAAGTCCCGCACGTCCTGGGTGATCTTCATGGAGCAGAAGTGGGGGCCGCACATGGAGCAGAAGTGGGCCACCTTGGCCGATTCCTTGGGCAGGGTTTCGTCGTGGAAGCTCTTGGCCTTGTCCGGGTCCAGGCCCAGGTTGAACTGGTCTTCCCAGCGGAACTCGTAGCGGGCCTTGGACAGGGCGTTGTCCCGGATCTGGGCGCCCGGGTGACCCTTGGCCAGATCGGCGGCGTGGGCGGCCAGCTTGTAGGTGATGATGCCTTCCTTGACGTCGTTCTTGTCCGGCAGGCCCAGGTGTTCCTTGGGGGTGACGTAGCAGAGCATGGCGGTGCCGTACCAGCCGATCATGGCGGCGCCGATGCCGCTGGTGATGTGGTCGTAGCCGGGGGCGATGTCGGTGGTCAGCGGCCCCAGGGTGTAGAAGGGGGCTTCCTTGCAGTGCTTGAGCTGGAGATCCATGTTCTCCTTGATCAGGTGCATAGGCACGTGGCCGGGGCCTTCGATGATGGTTTGGACGTCGTGTTTCCAGGCGATGTCGGTGAGCTCCCCCAGGGTTTCCAGTTCGCCGAGCTGGGCGTCGTCGTTGGCGTCGTAGATGGAGCCGGGGCGCAGGCCGTCGCCGAGGCTGAAGGCCACGTCGTAGGCCTTCATGATTTCGCAGATGTCCTCGAAGTGGGTGTAGAGGAAACTTTCCTTGTGGTGGGCCAGGCACCATTTGGCCATGATGGAGCCGCCCCGGCTGACGATGCCGGTCATGCGGTGGGCGGTCATGGGGATGTAGCGCAGCAGCACCCCGGCGTGGATGGTGAAGTAGTCCACGCCCTGCTCGGCCTGCTCGATCAGGGTGTCGCGGAAAATTTCCCAGGTGAGCTCCTCGGCCTTGCCATTCACCTTTTCCAGGGCCTGGTAGATGGGCACGGTACCGATGGGCACCGGGCTGTTGCGGATGATCCACTCCCGGGTTTCGTGGATGTTCTTGCCGGTGGATAGATCCATCACCGTGTCGCCGCCCCAGCGGGTGGCCCAGGTCATCTTGTCCACTTCCTCGTTGATGGAGGAGCCCAGGGCCGAGTTGCCGATGTTGGCGTTGATCTTCACCAGGAAGTTGCGCCCGATGATCATGGGCTCGGATTCCGGGTGGTTGATGTTGTTGGGGATGATGGCCCGGCCCCGGGCCACTTCCGAGCGCACGAACTCCGGTGTGATCTCGGCGGGGATGGCGGCGCCAAAGTCCTGGCCCTTGTGCTGGCGGGTGAGCAGCTTGGCCATCTTGTCACCCATGGGGCCGGTGTTCTTCAGGCTTTCCAGATAGGCCTGGCGATTCATGTTTTCCCGGATGGCCACGTATTCCATTTCGGGGGTGATTAGCCCCAAGCGGGCGTAGTGCATCTGGGAGACGTTCTTGCCCGACTTGGCCCGGCGGGGCTTCCTGTGCAGGCCGGGGAAGCGCAGTTCGTCCAGGGCCGGGTCGGCGGCCCGGGCACGGCCGTATTGGCTGGTAAGGTCGGCGAGTACCTCGGTGTCGCCCCGCTCCTCGATCCAGGGGCTGCGCAGGGCCGGCAGGCCGGAGCGGATGTCGATCCTGGCGGCCGGGTCGGTATAGGGGCCGGAGCAGTCGTAGACGAAGATCGGCGGGTTCTTCTCGCCGCCCATGCCGGTGGGGGTGTCGGACTGGCTGATCTCCCGCATGGGAACCTGGATGTCCGGCCGGCTGCCCTGGATATGGATCTTGCGGGAATTGGGCAGCGGGGTCACCGCGGCCTCGTCCACATGGGCGGAGGCGGCGATGAATTTTTCGTTGGCGTTCATGGATTCTCCTTGTCGAGAAGGGTGAAACGGGTAACAAGGAGCGATCGGCCGCGCTTCCCTGCGTTGGCATTACCCGGACAGGTTCGAAGGGTTTTTCTCAGCCGGACCGGGTCTTGGAATCCCTGCCAGCACCCCTAGCAGGCCGAACATTACGCTGTGGCCCGGGGGCTGTAAACAGTACGAATCAAAGGGTTTTTGGGTGGCGGGGGGTGGGCTCAGGCCCGCTGCCACAGGGCATGGAAGTGGTGCACCGGCCCGTGGCCGCTGCCCACGTCAAGTTGACCCGAGGCGGCGATGGCCCGCAGCAGGTAGTCCCGGGCCTGGCGCACCGCGCTCTCCACCGGCCGCAGCCCGCCCCGCTGCTGGGGCAGCAGGGCGGCGATGGCCGACGACAGGGTGCAGCCAGTGCCGTGGGTGTTCTTGGTTTCGATGCGCCGGGCCGGCAGTTCCACCATCCGGTCCCCGTCGAAGAGCAGGTCCATCAGTTCACCACCGGGCAGGTGGCCGCCCTTGAGGAGCACCCAGCGCTCCGAGGAAAGGGGCAGCAGTTCCCGCAGGCCCTCGGCGGCCCGGTACATTTCCTTGACGCTCTCCGGCCCCCGCCGCTCCAGCAGCACCCCGGCCTCGGGCAGGTTGGGGGTGAGCATGAAGGTTTGGGGCAACAGGGCCTCCCGGAGCATCCCCACCGCGTTTTTCGCCAGCAGGTGGTCGCCGCTCTTGGCCACCATCACCGGGTCGCAGACCACGCAGGGGGGGCGGAAATGGGCCAGGCGATCGGCTACGGTGGCCACGATTCCGGCGGTGCCCAGCATGCCCAGCTTGACCGCGTCGATGCACACATCGGCGAAGAGGGTGTCGATCTGGCGCCGCAGGAAAGCTTCCGGCGGGGTATGCACGTCCGTCACGGTCTGGGTGTTCTGGGCAGTGAGGGCGGTGACCACCCCACAACCGTAGGCCCCCAGGGCGGAAACGGCCTTGAGGTCGGCCAGCAGGCCGGCACCGCCGGAGGGGTCGACGCCGGCGATGGACAGGACGTTGGGGATGGGGCGGGTGCTCATGGGGTTCTCCGGTGGGGCGGGGAATGGTGCGCCCCGCCAGGGCAGGGACGGGATCTTGCCATGACCGGCGGAACTCAAGAAATGTCTTGTCGGACCGATAATTACAACCATCCTTAGCGTGTCTGCCTGCCTTCGCGAGCCACCCATGAGCCCCCGCCTGCTTTCCCTTGCCTTGCTGATGGTTTCCGCCTTTGCCCAAGGGGCGGAATGGGAGACGGTACTGCGGGATCGCACCCGACAGGTGGAGCTGGATCGGGCCAGCGTGCTCCAGTCCGATCCGGGCACCATGGTGGCCTGGGGGCGCATCGTGATGTCCGAAAGGGAAGTGGCCGAAACGGGCTATGCCTCGGTCAAGGCACTCAATCGCTACGACTGCAACAACCGTTCCTTCTACACCATCAAGCGGGTCTATCTGGATGCCGAACATCAGGTGATCCGGGATGAGCGGGTGGCTGAACCCAAGCCCATCCAGGTAACGCCGGGGAGCGTGGATGAGCACCTCTGGCGGCAGGTCTGCAAGCCGCCTTCGGCCAGGGATCTCAAGAAGGTGGCCGAGGAGGCCAGTCGGGCCGCCACCAGCGCGGTGAAGCCGGCGGAGGTCGTGGCCACTCCTGCCCCGCCCCTGCGGACCGCCGAATTCCGTCCAGCGGCCGTTGACGCGCCCCAGCTCAAGCCCGCCTCGGAAGCGGCGTCCGCCGAACCCAGGGTGGCTCCGGAGCCCGTGCCCCAGATCCAGTTGCCCCCCCGGCCCTCCGCCCTGGCGGCGAAGGAGGTGGCGGGCAGTGGCGCCAGCGCCGCGCCGGCGACTGTCCGCGCGGCCCAGCCCCTGGTCCGGCGCAAGCCTCGCCAGACGGTGGCGGAGCCCGACAGCCATGGCTTCGTGAACGGCTTGGCCCTGGGGATTCCCGCGCCGGTGCGGGCCCACCGGGAGATTCACTGGAGCTACGAAGGGGGCACCGGGCCGGATCAGTGGGGGCGCATCAATCCCGAGTGGTCCACCTGCGCCAGCGGTCAGCGCCAGTCGCCTATCGACATCCGGGATGGCATCCGGGTGGATCTGGAGCCGATCCGCTTTGAATACCGGCCGGCCCAGTTCCGGATCATGGACAACGGTCACACGGTTCAGGCGAAGCTGGGCTTCGGCAATACCCTGGCGGTCATGGGGCGGCGCTTCGAGTTGAGCCAGATCCACTTCCATCGCCCATCGGAAGAGCGGATCGAAGGCCGGGCCTTCGACATGGTGGCCCACCTGGTGCACCAGGATCTCGATGGCCGCCTTGGGGTGGTGGCGGTGCTGCTGGAGGTGGGGCCCAAGCCCAACCCGGTGCTCCAGACCCTCTGGAACAACCTGCCCCTGGAGCGCAATAGTGAGTACGCGCCCCAGGACGCCATCGATCCGCGCCAGTTGTTGCCCGGCAGCGGGGATTACTACACCTACATGGGGTCCCTGTCCGAGCCGCCCTGCAGCGAGGATGTGCTGTGGATGGTCATGAAGCAGCCGGTGCAGATTTCCGAAGACCAGCTGCGGATCTTCGCCCGGCTCTATCCCCGCAATGCCCGCCCGATCCAGCGGGTGAATGATCGTCTGATCAAGGAATCCCGCTAG